>CAZUDM010000143.1:0-1214 GCA_964618635.1 uncultured Spirochaetia bacterium | reverse complement strand
AGCAGGCCGACGGCACGGCGTGGATGGCGATGTTCTGCCAGAACATGCTCGAGATCGCATTCGAGCTCGCCCACGACGACCCGACATACGAGGACATGGCCGTGAAGTTCGCCGAGCACTTCCTCTGGATCGCCTCCGCCATGGACCGCGCCGGGCACAACCACGACGAGATGTGGGATGATGAGGACGGCTTCTTCTACGACATACTGAGATTCCCCAACGGGCACGCGATGAGGCTCAAGGTGCGCTCACTCGTGGGGCTACTGCCCCTCTGCGCGTCGACGGTGTACGACGCCGGCGTAGCCGAAAAATTTCCGACGTTCACCGAAAGAATGCGAAGGCGGCTCGGAAGAATGGAAGAGCTCATTTCGACCATTCACCCGCCCGCGCAAAGGGGCTACGCAGGACGGTATCTCCTGTCCATACTGAACGAGGACAAGCTCCGACGCGTGCTCTCGCGTATGCTCGACGAGAACGAGTTCCTGAGCGACTACGGCATACGCTCCCTCTCGCGCTACCACCAGGACAACCCCTATATATTCAGGGTCAACGGAGAGGAATACAGGGTCGAATACATGCCGGCCGAATCGATGTCGGGCTTCTTCGGCGGCAACTCCAACTGGCGCGGGCCCGTCTGGTTCCCCATAAACGCGCTCATAATCCGCGCCATGCTTCACCTCTATAAATATTACGGCGACGACTTCAAGGTCGAGTGCCCGACGGGCTCGGGGAACCTTATCACGCTGTACGACGTGGCCCTCGAAATCACGAACCGGCTCATAAAGATCTTCAGGAAGGACGAGGACGGACGAAGGCCCGTCTTTGGCGGGACGGAAAAGTTCCAGAACGACCCGCATTTCAGGGATCACATACTATTTTACGAATACTTCCACGGCGACAACGGCGCCGGCATCGGGGCGAGCCACCAGACGGGATGGACGGGGCTCGTCGCGAAGCTGATACAGATAACGGGATACGTCACGAGGGATATGATACTCGACGTTCCGCGCGGCGCCGCCGAGGTATATAAATCTAACAAGTAGAGCTGCCTACCGCTCGCCACTTGCTACCTTTAGCATCAATGCTTGTATCGGGAATCCAGTTTTTTTATCCCCCTTAGAAAAAGGGGGAATAAGGGGGATTTATTCTCTTACTCCGCAATCCCCGCAACGATTCCAGGGAGTGGGGAATCACCGCACTTCTGTCATTCCTGC
>CAZUDM010000142.1:0-1255 GCA_964618635.1 uncultured Spirochaetia bacterium | reverse complement strand
ACAATCTACGTTGCGGTATCAATAGTATTTTCACCAACTGCACGATCTCTCACCTGTCATTCCCGAATACTTGTATCGGGAATCCAGTCTTTGCTTTTGCCTTTAATTCCCCCATTAGAAAAAAGGGGGAGACATGGGGGGGATTTGGTATTCAAGGATTGTCATTCCCGAATGCCCTTTACTTGTCGCGGCGCTTGTCGGGGCGTAACCCTCTAGCCGGTCGAAGCATTTTTTATCGGTCGGCTTGTCCGACGTAGCTTTAGCGAAGTCGGAAGCTTTAGCGAAGTCCGAAGCGAAGCCTGAAAGCCTGCGGGCGAAGCCGGGTCGGGAATCCAGTCTTTTATTTGTCATTTCGACCGGAGGGAGAAATCTATCTTTTGATTCGTCATCCTGAACTACGATTTCGAGCGAGCGAGGAATCGAGAGTCCTTGGCCGACTGTGCTAATGCTTATCTAGTACTGCTCCACAGAGACAGAAACCAAAATTTTCAGGATCTCGTTTTTATACTTTCCTCTATTCATTTCATCCCCCTTAGGAAGGGAGGAGAACTTAGTTGAAAACACCTCCAAACAAAAATTCCCCGTTCCGCCCCAAACAGCGAAACGGGGAGCCCGCTTAATATTCAAAGTTGAGCGGCGCGCACCACTCTCCCGCACGCCGCTTACGCAGCCCTTACTTCGACTGCACGCAGAGCGCCCTGACTTCAACTTCGAGGCAGTTGTCCACCGCCCCAGCGCCCGGCTTCCTCGTCACCGAAACCTTCCACCCGTTCCAGCCGCTCGGGTCGAGGTTGTCGGCGAAGTTCGACGTCACCCTGAGCTCGTCCACGTTGATCGTCGTCCCCTCGTCGATAAACCTGTAACCGCCTCCGAGCGCGAACGTCCCCGGCGGACACGTCGCCTTAAAATCGATCGGCAGCCCGGCCACCATGCTCGTCTGCCTGCTCTCGACCATCTCATAAATCTTCACTCCGCTGCCCGCAACCGTATCCACGGCCGCCTCGTAAGGCGCGCACATGTTCGAGCACGAGACACCCTCCTGCGACGTGCAAACCGGCCCCGCCGGAGCGGCCGCCTGCTGACCCGTCTGGGCCGCAGCTACTCCGGCCCATGCCAGAACCGCGCACAGCGCCGCGCCGCCGAGTGCGGCCCTCAATCTTCTGATCGTCTCCATACCTCGCCTCCTTTATTGAATTTTTCTCTCCTGGCTATTCGCATTGTACTATATTCCACACCGCGGTTCAACCGCTTTCAG
>CAZUDM010000141.1:0-1284 GCA_964618635.1 uncultured Spirochaetia bacterium | reverse complement strand
AAGTCGTAGCCATTGTAGTGGCGAAAAAATTCGGTGATAGATTCGCCGTCCGGCTCCGGCTGGGCGGTCTCGGCATTTGCCATGGCATCGCTATCCGATGAAGGTGTGGGGAGTGGGCCTGGGTCGGATACTGCTTCGACACCCTCGTAAGAATAAGGTAGCCTCGCGAGCTTCCATTTGCCGAAATTATTTTCGAATCCCCATATGGCTTCTTTGCTCGTGTCCCCGAATCTTATGGTAACGTTGCCGGACCAGTGGTTGGCTTTGGCCACAGTGAAGCTGCAGTACGGGCTGTCTTTGCCTTCTTTGATTTCGGATTCGATGTCCTCCCAGAAATAACCTCCCAGCGTCCTGCTCGTATCCTTTAAAATCTTTCGCGTTTCTTCACTCATCAAAGGATAGTAGTCGTACACGTACATCTTCTCAAAAATAAAGAGAACAATTTCACCCAATATTCCATCGGGCAAGTTCTGGTCGCTTTTAGATACCTCGCTCTCTTTGGCCGCTCTAATTTCCTGCCTTCTTTCGTTTCGTAGGACGGCATCCTTGTCCACATGAGACATGAACCCTTCGACGTCGCCACGGCAGGCGGCGTCGCGCATTCCCTCGACAGTCGCTTCGAGCGAATCCCCGCCGCACGACGAGAGGGCGAGAGCAATGATTATCGCCAGCACTGCACCGGGGGCAGCGCTATATATCGAGTATCTATACTGTCTCATCCGTCCTCTCCTTTATGCGCCAGTCGCCCCGCTTCAAAACCCTATCCTCCGTTTGCCGGCCGGGGCCTTGGGCGACATTATTTCCTTGAGCGCCCTGATCACGAGCTCGATGTCCTCGGAGTTTTTGATACTCCGCCTGTCTATCTTCTCGACGAGGGCGGCGAGCTCTTTATACTGCGCGCCGAGCTGCCTTATCTGAACGAACGCGCGCATGATCGCGATATTCACCTCTATCGCGCGCTTGCTGCGGAGTACGCTCGACAGCATGGCGACGCCCTGCTCTGTGAAGGCGAGCGGCAGGTATTTCGAATGTCTCCCCCTGCCGGTGTCTAAGGTCACAATTTGTGACCTTAAAGATTGGTACTCGTCACGAGTGAGCTCGAACATGAAATCGTCCGGGAATCTTTCTATATTTCTCCTGACGGCCTGGTTGAGCGCTTTTGTCTCGACGCCGTAGAGTGCGGCGAGGTCGGCGTCGAGCATGATACGCTGCCCGCCGATCGTGTGGATGAGCGTCCGCACCTCGTCGAGGGTTTTCGGGGGTTGTTTCGTGTTTTCGGTCATG
>CAZUDM010000140.1:0-1339 GCA_964618635.1 uncultured Spirochaetia bacterium | reverse complement strand
GGTTGTGTGCGTCAAGTTCAGCAAATTGGGCGGTCATGAAGCTGGTCATGCGGCTTGGCGGAGAGCGAGCTTCTTGTGCTCGCGCAGGTCGTCCATATTGATGTAGCGGTTGGCCTCCATCCAGTTTTCGTGGGTTTCGACGGCGAGCGCCCTGACCAGGCGCAGGCAGCTCTGTGAGTTGGGGAAGATGCGCACGACATAGGTGCGGCGCCTGATCTCCTCGTTGAGACGCTCCAGCATGTTGGTCGACTTCAGGTGCTTGTGGTGCTGGCGCGGCAGCCGGAAGAATGTGAGCGTCTCTTCGATGTTCTCCTCCGCCCAGCCGGTCAGGCGTGGATAGCGGGCCGACCATTTGGCCAGCCATGCGGCGAGATCGGCCCTGGCCTCGGCGAGGTCTCGCCGATCGTAGAGCCATCTGAGCTCCTGTAGGCAATCGTCGCCATGCTTGCGCGGCAGATGGTCGAGGGCGTTCCTGAGGAAATGCACGTAGCAGCGCTGCCAGGCGGCCTCCGGGACGACCTCGCCGATCGCGGCGACGAGGCCGGCATGATCGTCGGAGACGACCAGTTCCACGCCCTTCAGGCCGCGGCCCTTCAGCCTGACCAGGAAGTCCTTCCAGGCCGAGCGGCTCTCGCGGCCGGCCATCTCGACGGCCAGGATCTGGCGCCGCCCGTCCCAGTCAATGCCGACCGCGATCAGCACCGCCTGGCTCGTGACGACGCCCGCCTCTCTGACCTTCTCGTAACGGGCGTCGAGGATGAGATAG
Organism: uncultured Spirochaetia bacterium; assembly: GCA_964618635.1. Classification (GTDB taxonomy): domain Bacteria; phylum Desulfobacterota_D; class UBA1144; order Nemesobacterales; family UBA2774; genus JADLGH01. The sequence continues at coordinate 573 of CAZUDM010000140.1, read as the reverse complement.
GGGAAGGGCTCATGAAGAAGGCGCTCGGCAAAAGCCTTGAGGCTCTCGTCCAGCCGCTTGTTGATGGCCGAGATCGCCGAGGCCGAGAAGGAATGGCCGCACAGTTCCTCGGTGATCGCCTTCACCTTGCGGGTCGAAACGCCCTGCACATACATCTCCGCCAGCGTCGCCACCAGGGCTCGTTCGGAACGCTGGTAGCGCTCGAACAGTTCGGTCGAGAAGCGCCCCTGACGGTCCTGCGGCACGCGCAGCTCCAGCTTGCCGACGCGGGTGATCAGAGTGCGGCCGTAATGGCCGGAGCGGTAGCCCACCCGCTCGGCCGTGCGTTCGCCCTTCGAAGCGCCCAGGGCCTCTTCCATCTCGGCTTCGAGCACCTCCTGCATCACCGCGCGGATCACCTCGCGCAGCCCGTCCGGGTTCGAAAGCAGAATGTCTTTGACGGCAGCGCTGGCGGTCTTACCTTCAGTCTTGGTCATGGCGGCGTTCCTTCGCGGGAATCGGTGACGTTGAGCATCACCAGCCTGCCATGACCGCCCTCTCTCAACGAATTTGCAGAACTCTCAGCACACTACC
>CAZUDM010000139.1:0-1389 GCA_964618635.1 uncultured Spirochaetia bacterium | reverse complement strand
ATCTATAAGGACTTCCCGTTCAGTCAAGAATTTTGTCGATCCTTCTTTCCTTTCGAGGCTGCTTCGAAATGGCGCGAATTGAAACGAGGTCGGACTGCGAGTCTATAAACGGCCTTATGTAAAGGGCGGCGAAGCACCCTCTGGCCCGAATGCAAGCCGCGCGCTCGGTCCTCGATCGTTAGTCGGTCTTGAAGGAGACCCGTGAGTTGATCAGGTTTTCCGAACGCCGGTCTGACCTGTTTCATGCCGCCATCGGCAGCCCTCCCGTTTTCCGCGTTCCTGGTTCGTGCGTTGCTTCACGTCGCCCGGAAGCTCGTCCCGCCGGCAAGCAATGCCCAGACAATGCGCGCGTTCTTGGCCGCCAGTGCCACCACCGCCTTGTGATAGCCCACACGCTCCTTGAGGACCAAGGCCCACCGGCTGAGCCTGTCGCTGCGTCGTGTGGCCATTTGCAAGGCCGCCCGGGCGCCGAGTATCAACAGCGTGCGCAAGTAGGCGTCCCCGCGCTTGGTGATCCGCCCCAGTCGGGTCTTGCCTCCAGTGCTCCACTGCCGTGGCACAAGCCCCAGCCAAGCGGCGAACTGGCGACCGTTCTCGAATTCGTGGGCCTCCCCGACACTGGCCACGGTGGCGAGCGCGGTGAGAGGCCCGACACCGGGCACCGTCATGAGCCGGCTGGCCGCCTCGCTCGCGCGGGCGAGACTCTCGAGTTCGCGGTCGTAGGCGGCGATGCGCTCATCGAGCGCCTGAAGGTGCGACAGGAGATCCGACACCGCTTGACGCGCCAACACCGGCAACGGCTCTGCGCAGCTCGCCGCGCCCCGCCGCACTTCGGCGGCGCGGTTCGGCAACACGGCCCCGAATTCCGCAAGCAGACCGCGCACTCGATTGATGGTCGCGGTGCGCTCCTCGACAAAACCCTGGCGAACGCGATGAAGGCTCAGGACCGCCTGCTGCTCGGCGCTCTTGATCGGGACAAAGCGCATCGAAGGGCGCTGCACCGCTTCACAAATCGCCTCCGCGTCGTTGCCGTCGTTCTTGCCGCTCCTGCGATACGGGGCTACGAATCTCGCGGCCATGATGCGTACCGTGTGTCCATGAGCCTGGAATCGGCGAGCCCACTCATGGGCCCCGGAACATGCCTCCAGGCCGATAAGGCACGCCGGCCACTGCGCAACCAGCGGCATCAGTCGTGCGCGGCTGACCGTTCGCTTGAAGAGCACCGCTCCAGACTCGTCGATCGCGTGCACGCTGAACACGTTCTTTGCGAGGTCGATCCCCACGGTAGTAACCTTGCCCATGACTTCCCCTCCTGAAAGATTGCGTGTGGAAACTCAATCTTGGCACCGGGTGCCCTTGCGGGCTGGGGAAGTCCCTTTCATTCGTTAG
>CAZUDM010000138.1:0-1401 GCA_964618635.1 uncultured Spirochaetia bacterium | reverse complement strand
GGGCGACGTCGTCGCTCGTCCTCGCCCAGATGTCGATTACCTTGTTATATCTCTCGCCGTCCGTAATCAGACCGTGAGAGTACTGGTTCTGAACCTTTACGACTTCGTCCTGAGCCTTCTGGAGAAGCTCTTTCTTCCTCTGCGGAATGCTCATGTCGTCTATCGATATCGATATTCCAGCCTTGGTCGAATACTTGAACCCGAGCGTCCTCATACGGTCGGCCAGGATCACGGTATTCTTTCCGCCCGCCATCCTGAAGCAGGTGTCGACGAGCTCCTCGATGGCCCTCTTTGTCATGACCCTGTTCACGAGCTCGAATGGTATGTCCCTCGGCATGATGTTGTAGAGTATCACGCGCCCGGCCGTCGTTTCGTAGAGCTTGCCGTTGACGCGCACCTTTATCTTCGCGTGTATGCCTATCTCGCCCGAGTCGTACGCCATGTGCACTTCGTCGATGCCCGAGAATATCTTGCCGTCTCCCTTGTCGGCGGCCATGTCCCTCGTCATGTAGTAGATGCCGAGGACGATGTCCTGCGTCGGGAGGATTATCGGCTTTCCGTGCGCCGGCGAAAGTATGTTGTTCGTCGACATGACGAGCGCCCTGCACTCCGTCTGCGCCTCTATCGAAAGGGGCACGTGAACGGCCATCTGGTCGCCGTCGAAGTCGGCGTTATAGGCCGGGCAGACGAGCGGATGAATCTGTATAGCCTTGTCTTCTATGAGTATCGGCTCGAACGCCTGTATGCTGAGGCGGTGGAGCGTCGGGGCGCGGTTGAGCAGCACCGGATGCTCCTTGATCACTTCGTCGAGAGCGTCCCATACAATCGGGGCCTCCTGCTCAACGAGCTTCTTCGCAATTTTTATGGTGGCGGCAGCGCCCCACTTTTCGAGCTTCTGGTAGATGAACGGCCTGAAAAGCTCAAGGCCCATCTGCTTCGGAATGCCGCACTGATGGAGCCTGAGCTCCGGTCCGACGGTAATAACCGAACGGCCGGAATAGTCCACCCTCTTTCCAAGAAGATTCTGCCTGAACCTTCCCTGCTTACCTTTTATAATGTCGCTTAAGCTCTTGAGCGGCCTGTGATTGTGCCCGAGAACCGGCCTTCCCCTTCTCCCGTTTTCGAGGAGGGCGTCGACCGACTCCTGGAGCATCCTCTTCTCGTTCCTGACTATGATGTCGGGAGCGCCGAGCTCGAGGAGCTTCTTAAGCCTGTTATTCCTGTTTATGACTCGCCTGTAGAGGTCGTTGAGGTCGGACGTCGCGAACCTTCCGCCGTCGAGCGGAACGAGCGGCCGTAAATCAGGCGGAAGAACCGGAATCCTCGTAAGGATCATCCACTCGGGACGGTTCTTCGACTTCCTGAAGGCCTCGCATATACGGAGCCTCTTGGCGATCCTCG
>CAZUDM010000137.1:0-1434 GCA_964618635.1 uncultured Spirochaetia bacterium | reverse complement strand
GCAATGACAAATTATAGTCTCGGCCACATCATAGGGCCCTGCGCAGGCAGCAAAGCAATTCCTTTCCGGTAGGTGCGGACTGTCCGCTGGAAATCGAAATAGCGAAGCCGTTGCCATCTCACCTGCCGCGCTGACGGTGCACGAACTTCGAATATGCTACGACGAGAAACACACTACGTGTGCGCTGTATGCGTTCGCGACCTCGCGCCAATCGGAATCGGGCCACATGATACGCGGTGACTCGTTGATGATACGCTCCTCCCACGACGGCTTCCTGCATGCATGCCGCGCATGGTCACGAACGAATCCGATAGGTTCATAAACATGCTCATTAAACATAAGTTACGCTCCGAATTCACCCCTCCCCAAAAAAGAGGACCGGCCCGCGATCGCGCGATACGGTTCCGGCCCTCTTACAACAATGTGTCGTCACGTCCGGGTCGTTATTCCCGGGTTGCTGTCGGTTCTGCTAGAAATTTCCATAGGGCTCGGGCTGCTCTATCCTGTAGGGCTGCTGGAACCTGGAACCCTGGGGCTGCTCGAGGACGTTCACGTCGGGCAGATGCTCCGCCGTATAAACTACTTCCTTAACGTCCTGCGGGATCCCCATTTCCTGGTAGCTTACGAGCCTGCCGTCGCTGAGCTGGGCGTTGATTATGTAGCCGGTCGTCAGCGCCTTTTCCTGTGCGTCGGTCACCCTGATCTCGTGGGTGATGCCGGTGTCGGCCTCGACGAGCTTTATCATGTCGTCACCGACCAGCGTCACTACGCCCACTATACCGCCCGAGGAGCCTTCCATGTTCCTGGGGATGTACTCCATGCGCTGAGTCTCATACATTCCGTGACTCTGCGACCCCGAAAAGCTCTGCTGGGACTGGGGCGCCCTTTCAATTTCAGATTCGAAATCTCCTGCGGCGAATGCGCTTCCGGTTGCCGCGAATCCGATAGCCGATACCAAAACTAAAGCCAATGAAGTGTTGATTAATCTTTTCATAGTCTTCACCTCGTCATGATTTTTACTGCTTGCGGGATGTAAGTGCAACGTGCGTGCCATGGTGGACGCAGCGGGAAATATCGTACGAACAGAATAAGTTACGAGAGGTTTGGAAGTTTTATCACAGACCGGCGGCGGCTGTGATTGTACGTATTAAAACGGGCAGGGGTGTATACAAATCTACAGCGTCCCGGCCGGCGCGGGCGGATTTATCCCGAATTATGAATTCTTGATAAAGTGTCTTGACATAATTTTCGTGTCCGTTATTATATTGATAACGATGTTCAATTTCATATTGAGACAGCGAACGGAAAGGGAAAATAAAAGGCCGGCACTCACCGGCAATGAAAAAAAGTTTGTTACCTCACCCTCCCCCGTCAATTCGGGTTCGGGACCCGATAAAAACAACTCTTGTCAAAGCTGTCACGCCAACAACGGCC
>CAZUDM010000136.1:0-1454 GCA_964618635.1 uncultured Spirochaetia bacterium | reverse complement strand
GCTTGTATCGGGAATCCAGCCTTTGCCTTTATTCCCCCCTTAGAAAAAGGGGGGTTAGGGGGGATTTAGCGGGCAGCGCCCGCCGGCATTCGAAGTAGCAGCGTTGTTGTAATATCACAGACGCGCCGCCGGTGCATGGGCCTCCGAAGGTGCTTCGTCGAGAAACACACCACGCCCCCTTTACACCATCCCCGAAAAGAGCCCCACCAACCCGCCGCCCAGAACCAGCCACGTCGAATTCACTCGCAGGAAAAACAGCGCCCCCGCGGCGGCCAGCCCGATTATTATGGTGAGCGGATCAGTGTACGACACCTTCCCGAGCTCGATCGCCACGGCAGCCATCAGCCCCAGCGACGCCGCGTTCACGCCGTCGAGCGCCGCGCCGGCAAGCGGCGACTTCCGGAGCTTCGGTATCAGATGGTGAGTCGCCGCGACCAGTATGAACGACGGCAGGAAGATACCGAGCGTCGCCGCGGCGGCACCCGGCACCCCCGCGAGGAGGTACCCGATTGAAGTCGCCGTCGTGAACCACGGCCCCGGGGTGATCTGCCCTATCGCCACAACATCGAGGAGCTGCTGCCCCGTGAGCCACCCCCTGTGCTCGACGAAGTCGGACTGGAGAAACGCGAGCAAGACATACCCGCTCCCGTAAAGAACAGAGCCTATCTTGAGGAATATCAGGAAGAGCGACGTGAGCGTCACTCCCTTCTCAGTCGCCGCCGTAAGCTCTATCCCCACGAGCGGAAACACGAAGCCAAAGAGGTTATTCCCCCGGAGCATCCCGGCGTTCTTCCACAGCATCACGAGAACTCCGCCCCCCAGGAGGAGCAGTATCTCGTTCACGCCCAGGAAATAGCAGACCGCGGCCGCGATACCGACGAGTATCGGCACCGGCTCTATAAGCGCCTTCCGCCCGATGACGTAGAGCGCCTGGAGTATCACCATGATTATCACGGGCTTGATGCCGTAGAGGATGTGGTGCCCTTCCGGCGTCGAGCCGTACTGCATGTAGACCCAGGTGAGCCCGATCACGATAAGCGCGGCAGGCAGTATGAAACATGCTCCTGCAAGTATCATCCCCCGCCACCCGGCGCGGAGCATGCCGATGTGTATGGCCATCTCCGTCGAGTTCGGCCCCGGTATGAGGTTGATGGCGCCTATGAGGTCGAGGAAGCTCCGGTCGTCGAGCCACTTCTTCCGCCGCACGGCCTCGTCGTGCATGATGGCGATCTGCGCCGCGGGCCCGCCGAACGCCGTGATCCCGAGCCTGAGAAAAAGCGCGGCGAGCTCCCTCAGCCTCCGGTACATCTCCCTGTCGTCAGGTCGTGTATCGTTGTCCAATCGCGCTCCGGTCAGAGGAGAAGTTACAGGATGTCATTATATATGATGTATATGAATCTTCACTCCCTCCGGATTCGCGGCAGGCAACGACTGCAGGATTCCGAGTGGACAGC
>CAZUDM010000135.1:0-1461 GCA_964618635.1 uncultured Spirochaetia bacterium | reverse complement strand
TAAACCCCCACCCATGCCTGTTTTGTGTTATATTGGTTTTCAGCGGTACCGGATGATTTCCGGCGCCGGCGGCGCAGGGCGTCCGATTCCTTATTCGCATTCGTTCCAGTGGCGAGAAGGGGAATTTGAACGAGATGATTGCAGTGTGTGCCGGTGAAAATTCGATAAATACTACCTGACAGGAGGATTACGATGCCTACACCAATCTTCGGAATTCCGACACTGTCCGAATGGGGCATGATCGCGGTTGCTGCCGGTTTTATTCTCATCGGCGTTTACTATGCGGTGAAGAAGAGAAGAGCGGCGGCCTGAGCACGCCACGCGTGCGGGAAATCGACATAGCATAGCCGATGCTTCAATTGATCGACGCGCGAATGGTGCGTTGAACGGCCATTGTTGCTACGTCGTTTGACCTCTCCACCCCCTCATGAAGTGGGAGAAAGCTAAAAACCAAATCCCCCCTTACCCCCCTTTTCCTAAGGGGGGATAGAAGGCAATGACGAGCTGGAGTGATGCAATTACCAGCCTCCGCGCGAACATCGGCATGATGTATAAAAGCGAGATTGCCGCGGGCACTTCGCACCCTCGCAATGACAAAGAATTTTTGATTGATTGCCGGCGGAAGTGGATTCCCGATTAAAGCATTCGGGAATGACAAAATAAAGACTAAATCCCCCCTGTTTTGCTTTGATTAAGATGATGCGCGGTACTGGATGAACGCCGAGGATTTAAGCGAGGGCGTCCGGTTCTTGCGCTCGCTCGGAACCGTTCCCCTTTTTCTAAGGGGGAAATCAAAAGAAGATCTCTCGCATACGTTCGAGATGACGCACAGGTAGCGTGTTTCTCAACGCGGCGCCTTCGGAGGCTCATGCATCGGCAGCACGGAAGGTGATTATAGCAGGATACTGGTACTTCGAATTCCGGCGGGCGTGGCCCGCGAGATTGCCGCGGTCGCTGCGCTCCCTCGCAATGACAGAAAGGTGCCCCCTCACGTCCGGCCGTTTGCCATCCGGCGCTGCAAAGTGTAAGTTGCATTCGATGCGTCCGCTCCGCTTCGGAATACACGCCGGTATCTTCTGGTCGCTTGCCTCGCTGCTACTCGTCGTCCTCTCGGCCCTCGGCGGGAGCGTCACTTCCTGGACCGAGCTCGACTTCCGGCTGCTCACGGAGATCGTCCTCCTCGCGGGGGACTTTCTCGGATACGGCCGGGCGTTCGACACCGTAATCCGCTACGCAGAGTACGGCGTGCCGATAACTCTCCCGAGCGTCGCGGCAGCCCTGCTGACGGCGGGAATCGACGGATTTGCCGCCGGGGTCGTTACCGCCGTCGTCTACAACTCCCTCACTGCCGGGAGGTCGCCCGGTGCGGCCGGGAAGGCGCTCGCGTTCGGCGCAGGGCTGGGCGTCGCGCTCGGCTTAGCGTCGTTCCTCCTCTCCGCCGTCGCGATAGAGTACGACTTC
>CAZUDM010000134.1:0-1483 GCA_964618635.1 uncultured Spirochaetia bacterium | reverse complement strand
CTTTGCTTTTCATCCCCCTTAGAAAAAGGGGGGTCAGGGGGGATTTAATCTTTAGACTTCTCCGTCGTCAACCAACCTCTCAATCTCCTTCCCTCACAACCTCCGCAATCGCCGCCGCGAGCCCCACGGGCGAAAACTGAAGCGGCCCGTTCGTGTCGAGAGTATTCGCCAGCACGAGCACAGTAACCCCGTCGTCGAGGTAACGCACGATGGCCGCGCTATACCCCGGCACGCCCCCGTCCTTGGAGACAACCTTCCCCGTCGTAACTTCCGCACCCGGCAGAAGCTCCCCTCCGGTAATCGGATCGACCGGCTTCGGGCAATTCGCGTCGTCGAGCTCCGAGCACACGTCCCACCCGAGCCCGAACCTCTCGAACGTCCCGTCGTTAAGCTCCGTATTCGTCCACATGAGCGCGTAGGTCTCAAGCTCCAGCAGCTCGGGGCTGAGCGCGTGAAGCGCCCTTTCGAACTTCGTGAAGTCCCTCTGGTTCGTTATCAGCCAACCCGCGCTGAACGACTGGTCCGGCAGCCGGAGATCGTCCGTCGGTATCACGGCGCACGCGACGTTCGTCGGTATCTCACCCGAGCAATTATCCGGCGGATCGGCGAATTCCACGCATGGCACCGCGCCTTCCGTCCCCGGCGCGACGTGCGCGTACCCGACCGCGAGCCCCGGAATAACGGGCGGCGGAACATTATTCGGCCGCGTGCTCGTCATCTCCAGCGGGCCGAGAATGAAATCGTTTATGTAATCCTCGTAGCCGATTCCCGACGTCGCTTCGATCAGCTCGCCGAGGATTATAAAATTCGTATTCGTGTAGAAATACTGGTCGCCGCCCGGGAACTGAAGCGGTATCTGCGCCGCTCCGTCGAGATACTGCGGATACGGCACCCTGTTCGCGCCCACGCAAACGGACCCCTCGCCGCACGGGTTGAAAACGAACGGCGAGCCCTGCGGATGGTCCTCGCACGCCTCTCCGTCCTTCGCCCCTCCCCTGCAGAACGCATACTCCGGAATCCCGCTGCTCATCGACAACAGGTCCCGGACAGTCCGCTCCTTCCATTCCTCGTTGGGAAGGTCCGGCAGATACGCCCCGATCGCCTCGTCCAGGTCCACCTGCCCCGCGTCATACTGCCTGAGCACGCCGATAGCGGTGAACACCTTCGTCACCGACCCGATCGCGAATATCGTCTCAGGCGTAACGTCCGTCCCCGCCGCTATATCTGCCTTGCCATACCCCCGCTGATAAACCGCCTCCCCGTTCCTGACGACGGATATGGACACGCCCGGCACCTGCTTCTCCAGCATCTCGCATTCGACGACGTCGTCTATCAGGGCTTCTACGCCCGGACTGACGCTGTCATTACTATCGTCGCAGCTATTTATAAAAAGGGTGAAACATACCAGTGGGATAAAGTAAAACCAGCGGGGAGTGAGCGACCAAAAAGCCTTTCTCATATGATAACTAATTCTATATCCGCC
>CAZUDM010000133.1:0-1820 GCA_964618635.1 uncultured Spirochaetia bacterium | reverse complement strand
GCATCGCGATCCTCCTCATCCTCATGGTGATCGGAATCAACCTCATCCTCACCTCATAGGCGGAGCGCCTCCGCAGGCAATCGACGTAGCTGCATACGTGCCCATTATCGGCGACGGCGCGAACGGAGCAACGAATCTCCGGCTTCGCCACACTCGGGAACACATTGCGGACCACGTCCACCGGAAACCGACGTAGCTGCATACGTGCCCATTATCGGCGACAGCGCGAACGGTGCAACGAATCTCCGGCTTCGCCACATTCGGGAACACATTGCGGACCACGTCCACCGGAAACCGACGTAGCTGCATACGTGCCCATTATCGGCGACAGCGCGAACGGTGCAATGAATTTCCGACTTCGCGACAATCGAGCAAGAGAAGGAAGGATTAAGGTGAGGATTGCCTTTAGTTTGTCATTCCTGCAACGATTCCGAACGAGTGAGGAATCGGACGCCCTCGAACAACTAAGCGGAAGGTCATCCAGTACCGCTCGAAAGTGACTAAAAACAAAATAGCAGGAATCCATTCATTATTACCACCAGAAATCCATCCAGAGTCTTTGTCATAATGTTTCATCCATTAATTTCCCCTCCCCCTAATTATTAGGGGGAGGGTCCGGGTGGGGGTTACCGCAAGTATTTGTCATTCCCGCAACGATTCCGTGCGAGCGAGGAATCGGGCGCCGTTCCCTTATACAACAAACGTTCATCCAGTACCGCTCAGAACCTATCTTCTTTAGTATCAGCGTCTTAATCAGGAATCCACTTCCGCAAGCAATCCGTCAAGAATTCTTTTTGTCATTTCGAGCGCACGCGAGAAATCCATCTTTTAAAAACTGGATTTCTCGCGAGTTTATGCTGAACTTACTAAGGGTTCTAAATGACAGACGTATTTAAAACATCAAATTGCAAGCTGCCTCGCAGCGAAGCAATCCCTCTCCGGGACGTCAAAATTGGGCAGGCCACGCCTGCAGGAGTCCGACGTAGGATGGCCTGAAATTCAAAGCATGGTTCGCACGAACGTTCAATTAAACAACCAGCCTTGCTTCGTCGAGATAATCGAGTGGATGAGCGTTAAAATCTGCCTCCCCTTACTCTTCCCTCCCCCTACAAAGGGGGAGGGTCAGGGTGGGGGTGATAAATTAGAAGATTTAGTGAAGACACGATGATTTTTAGGCGGACCGTGTCCGCCGACTTTCGAAGTAGCGGCAGTCTTGCTATTATCACCTGACGCGCTTCCAGTGACTTTGGCAACAACCGGGCTATGTCGAAAAAAGACACTACGTGTCCCCCGTCGCGGGAAGCGCCCGCAGGCATTCGAAGTAGCGGCGTATTGTCGTCATCACCTGTCGCGCTACCGGTGCATGAACCTCCGAAGGTGCTTCGTCGAGAAACACACTACGTGTGTGGTCAAGCAAAAGTAGAAGCCATTGTATTTTGCCTTTGTCTTTATTCAGTTAACAGCATCTTTAAAAGCGAGATGCCGAATCAAGCTCAGTCTGGCTTCCATCAAAATTGGATTCTCGATGTATAGGCAGGTTTCGATGCATCTCACTCTGAAATTTACCCCTCTCGGAAACCACTACAGGAAGGAACTCATTCGCACAGCGGGGAAGCGGCCCGCGCCCCATCTCGATAGCGGGCAAGACCTCTTCCATGGCGCCATGCTTCAATCACAGCTCATCTCAACACCTTGTTCATCCACTCCGCCTCACAGCCAGTCTTCCGACTTCTTCTTCACACTTACCTTCTTTTTCTTCTTGCCTTTGTTTTTGTAACGCTCCTGCGATTCGACGATGATGTCGATCGCGGCGTCCTTGT
>CAZUDM010000132.1:0-1911 GCA_964618635.1 uncultured Spirochaetia bacterium | reverse complement strand
GTATGTCGTTTACCTGTATGACCTCTTTCTGCGGGCTGTGCTTCCGCGCGAAGGAGAGGAGGTTTTGTATGACCTTCTTCGCCCTCTCGGCCTCGCCGTGAATCGACTTTACAGCCTCTTTAGCCTCGGAATTCATTTCGGATTCGGACAGCAGCATCTCGGAATAACCTATGACGACGGCGAGCGGATTATTGACCTCGTGCGTGACGCCGGATATGAGCTCTCCTATTGCCGCGAGCTTGGCCGACTGGAGAAGCTGCTCCTGGAGGCTTTTCCTCTCCGTTATGTCGAATATGATGGCCGTCGTTATAGGCCGCCCGTCCACCCTGCAGGTCGAAAAGGAAACGTCTATGGGGAACTCCTCTCCGTGCTTGTTAAGGGCCGTGAGCTCCGCCGTAGTCCCCCTGAGGGCGCTGACCCCGCTTCCCTTTCCGAGCTCGAGCCTGAGCGCATCTTTCTGCTCCGCCGGAAAAAGGGAGCTGAACTCGGAATTTATCATTTCGTCGGCCTGATATCCGAATATCTTTTCCGCTGCCGGGTTAAATAGAATTATCTTCCCGTCGCTGTCCATGGCTATGATCGCGCTCCTGGCCGTCTCGACGAACGACCTGTAGCGCTCTTCCGATTCCTTGAGCGCCTGCTGGAGCCTCTTTCTGGAAGTGATGTCGTCGATAATGCTGACTATGCCTACCTGCTTCCCCGAGGCGTCTTTTATGACCGACGTTTTCTCGTACGCCTGGAACGCGCTCCCGTCCTTCCTGAGCGCGAGCCTCTCGCCCTCCCAGCCGACCATCAGAAGCGCCTCGTATATCTTTCCGCTGACGCCCGACGGGTCGTCGGAAGGATAGAGGACGGAATTCTTCTTCCCCATCAGCTCATCCGGAGCGTAGCCGAACGTCCGCACGTGGGCCGGGTTAACGTATATGATCTTTAGGCTCATGTCCGTTATCGTGACGGCCGAGTTAAGGCTGTTGACGGACGCCGAGAGAAGGGGGCTTCCTCCCGTAATATTCCCCGCGCCGGGAGGCGCCGCGGCCTTCGAAAGACTCTGCTTTTCGAGGGCCTTGGAGGTTATCGTGTATAAAAAGTTCCTGTTGATCGGTTTTTCGACGCTCGCATAGACGAGATTCTGAGACGCCGGTGATTCCAGCGGCTTCCCGCCCGGTACGAGGAGAATTATCTCGGTTTCAGGCGAGGCGGACTTTATACGGTTCAGCGCTTCGGGTATCTTGGGTGAGCCGCTGCAGGCGTCGATAATGGCGACGTTCACGAACCTCTCCTTCAAACGCTCGCCTATAGCTGCCGGTGAGGATGCCGAAGCCGTATCCGCTTTCAGCCTGCCGATGGCCCCTTCGATTTCTTTTCGTGTGGCGTCGTCCGAGTAAATCAGCACGGACGGCGCTTTCCTGCGGTTCATTTATAAGCGCCTTTTGCTTCTGCCTATCTGCTTAAATTATAAACCCTGTACCCTTCTGATATTTTACACGCATTCGGCGGGGAATTTTATTTTTTAGGGAAAGAATCTCCGGCTCCTGTGGACAGCGTCGCTGCGCGGTCATCAGCGCATGATAAAAGGGGCGGCGGTTCTTGTCTTTTCCGGCGCTACAGACCGTCGGGCGACCGCTTGTATTTTTCAAGCCTGTTCGACGTGTAAAGGAATATCGGCGAGAGTATACAGCTGGCTATGAATATGTAGAGAAACATAAAACCGGCCTCCTCTTCGGTGCCGCTTATTTCCATCGTGAAGGCTCTGAAGAATATTATGAGAGCGGCGAATATCGCAATTGCCGCTATCGAGACCGTTCCCATGAACAGGTAGGAAAAAAGGTTCGATAATGAATCTCTCATACCCCGTGCGCTCCCTCGTCTTTCAAGCCTAATTATAGGGCTATTCGGCCCGGCTCACAACGG
>CAZUDM010000131.1:0-2074 GCA_964618635.1 uncultured Spirochaetia bacterium | reverse complement strand
GGTTTTGCAGACCGCTGCCTTACCACTTGGCTACGCCGCCCTTTTATTCGGACTGTAAATTATGAATAACATTTCGCGTTTTTCAAGCGAGCGAGGAACAGATTGTAGGTCAGTTTGAAATTAATGAGTGTGGCAAGGAGAGACGATACCTCGGACAAACATCCTTCCGGCTTGAGCGGAGGAGGAATATTAATCGATTCCCAAATTCCCGTTGTTCGTTTTTAAATATTTTGATATAATAGCTTTCACTTAATTTGTAGGAGGGGATAATGCATAACGCACGCCAGACGGCATCAAGCCTGGTACTAATTATATTTGCCCTATTGATGATTTCATCATTTCCAATTGACAAAAGCTCCGCACAGGAGCCGTGTTTCGTGGAAGCCTTGAAGATTGCGCCCGGGGGAGAGGGCCTTGAATTTGTGTTCGATGGCGAAGAGCTAGACATATTTTTCGATTTTACGCTAACTGCGGGGGAAGTGGGCACAGTCGGCGACGGCATGATCGGCTTCGGAAGAACGACCATTGTAACCGAAGAGCCTCAGCACGGATATGTATTCGAGGGAGTCCAATGCGTGGGCGATCCGGAAATAGTTATAACCGAAATACAAAACGGTTTTACGATTCGGTGCTTAAGCGCGACCCCTGTATCCACATTTTGCACCATATTAAACCGGCCCGTATCCGCAGCCGGCATACCGACCATATCCGAATGGGGTATGATTTCCGTGGCCGCGGGGCTCGGAATAATCAGCCTGGTCTTCGCTCTGAGACGGAGGAAAACGGCGGCATAGGCTTAATGAATCTCGCTCGCAGCCGGCGGTAGCGCTCGCTAGACGAAAATCGCTCCTTTTAAAACAGTCACGGCAGCGCCCGAGAGAATCGCCCTCTCGCCCTCTATGCGGACGCGGACGACCCCTCCCCTCTGAGACGCCTGATACGCCCGGAGCGCCGGCTTTCCCAGCTTCTTCGTCCAGTATGCGCCCATGCAGCAGTGGGCAGCGCCCGTGACAGGGTCCTCGTCTATCCCCGAGCCGGGGGCGAACGCGCGGGCGACGTAGTCGAAGCCTTCCGTAGAGGCCGCGCTCGTCACCATCATGCCCGTTACGGAGAGCGTCCGGAGGAGCGCGAAGTCCGGCGCGAGATTCCTGACCTCTTCCTCCGACGCGGCCTCGACGATATACCCGAAATCCCCCTTGCCGACGTAGAGCGGCTCTATGCCGAAGGCGTCGATAAGGGCCTTCGGTGCTTCGGTTTCGACCGGCGGATCGGCCGGAAGGTCGATAAACAGTAGCCCGTTCTCTCTCCTGGCTGTCAGCCTCCCGCTCAGCGTGTGAAAAACTGCCGTCTCGTTCGGGGCCATGTATCCCGCCTCCCAGAGCACGTGCGCGCTCGCGAGCGTCGCATGCCCGCAGAGCCGGACCTCCGTCGTCGGCGTAAACCACCTCAGGCGAAACCCCTCGTCCTCTCTATAGAGAAACGCCGTTTCGGAAAGATTCATCTCCGCCGCGAGGCCCTGCATCCAGTGAGTGCCGGCGGGCCCCGTCATGATGCACACCGCCGCCGGGTTCCCCGAAAACGGCTTGTCCGTAAACGCGTCGACCTGGTAGATATCGAGATTCATAAACCGTGCTCCTTTAATGTAAGGGACGTGCCGCCCTCACGTTAATCACCTTGCCCGACATCTCACGTTATAAATTACGCCCGGAATCTTGGGGTTTTCGAATGTATAACGTAAGCTTATTTACGTAAGCATACACGAAGGGTTTTACGGAGAAAGATTTGACAATTCATAATCTTTCTTTATTTTAATAAGGCTTTCGCATTTACAGCCCTACGCGAAAGCGAACGCAGGGCCGCCTGGATCCTGATTTCGGGACCGGGACGGAGGAGAATTTGAAAAGGGACAGCCGGGACGGAACGATGTCCGTACCCCACAATAAATTGACTACTACGAAGGCCGGTAGAGGCGAGTTTCGCTCTCTATCCGGCTTTTTTTGTTTCAGGCGGTGCGCATGAGAAAGAAAACGGTTCCTGTATTCCGCAGGATGAAGGAAGACGGCGTCAAGATCGT
>CAZUDM010000130.1:0-2109 GCA_964618635.1 uncultured Spirochaetia bacterium | reverse complement strand
CGAGGAGGATCACATGAGGGGACTTCGTATATCGCTGGCCGGACTTTTCGTTATCGTTCTCGTGGCGCTGTCGGGTTCGGGGGGATGCAACAGTGGGGACACGTGCGACATAAGGTTTGTAGAGCTTACGAACGGCAGGACTGCCGAGACGCAGGAATCGGAGTGGTCGTGTGTGAATGCGGGCATTGTCGTGTTCACCATCGCATTCTTTACCGACGGAGCGGGTGTGAGGTCGGACGCCGGAGATTTTGTATGGGAGCAGACGAAGTGCAGGGAGGTCGATCTCGAAACGCTGGAGCTGGAGGAGGCGATTCTCGATAACATAGACGGCCGGATCGATACTGTTGGCGGCGTCACGTTCGGGACGCTGACGTTCAGGCAGACGTCCGACGACCTCGGGGATTTGACGGTGACCTGTAATCTGACGGTGTTTTAAAGGAGCGTAGATGAGACGGAAGGGATTGATATACGGTGTTTTGATAGTGCTGGGGCTGGCCGCGATGGCTTCGTATGTCTTCAATTTTCAGGCGGCTGAGGACGAGGAGCTTACGGGTGAGGTGCAGCGGGCGGAGCAGGATTCGGGAGGCTCTGCCGGTTCGACTGACGGGGCGGCGAGCCTCGAAACGGATATAGAGAGGACGAAGCATCTCCAGGAGCAGCGGAAGAGGATCATGGACGAGATGGTGTCGGGCGGAATCGCGGAGAGGATAGAGAATCCGTCGGGCGAGCCGTTCGTGTACGTGATGGAGGCGTTTTACGGGCTGACGAAAGAGGAGCAGGCGGCGCTCCTGAACGTGATATGGTCGTACTACATCACCGAGGACAGGAATGCGAACGTCGTGACTGTTTACGACAATGCGACGGGACAGGAGATAGGGACGTATTCGCAGGCGGGGATGAAGATTGGGGCGGAGTAGGACTAAAGTCAGCTATTAAATCCCCCTCCTTCCCCCTTTTTCTAAGGGGGATGAAAAAATTGAAGACAAAGGACGCGCGAGAGGGTGGTGCGCCAGTCCGTATTATATTTCAACTTACAACCAGCGGGTGTATAATCGGGGGGAGCAGGTAAGAGCATTCTTACAGGAGGACCGTATGATGGGAAAGGGTATTTGTGCGTTGATTATCGCGGGCGCGCTTGTTTTGGGGGCGTGCGCGGCGCAGAACGCTCAGCAGCAGGACGACGGGTTCGACGCGAGCATCTGCAATAATATCCCTGTCGGAATAGAGGCGTACGAGGCGATGAACCCGGACAGCACGCAGGACAAGATAAGCTGCGCGGACCTCGAAAGGTGTACGTCTTTAATGGGATGGGACGCGCCGCCGGACGTGCCGTGCACCGGGCCGTGAGGAGAGTCCCAATTCGGGGAAGGAAAAAGACGGATTTCTCCCTGCGGTCGAAATGACGAGAAAGGATAGATCCTGAAACAAGCTTCCGTCTTCGCCTCGGACTTCGCTTCCGACTTCGCTAAAGCTATGTCGGACAAGCTTTGACCGACAAGAAGGCTACGCCGGACAGGCAGGATGTAATGACAAAAGACGGGATTGCCGCAGTCGCACAAGGCGCTCCCTCGCAATGACACACACATAGTGTGTTTTAATAACGTAGCCGGGCAGGAGATTCAAAAGCGGCAGGTATGGCTGTGACGATAGCGCATAAGGAGGATTTCTATGGGAATGAGATACGGTTTTGTGCTGCTGGCGGCCGGGGCGTTGGCGCTGGCCGGCGCCGTCGCGGGCGTCGATAAAGCAGGCGCCCAGGGCGCGGACTGCGCGGCGCTCATGTCGTCGCTCGACGCGGCGGAGAAGGGAGTGAAGCAGGCGTGGGATACGCAGAAGAAGGCGCTCAAGGAGTGGGAGAAATATTACAGCGATCTTCATTCGGGGACTTACGCGGGGACCGAGGAGCCGCTCGCGGATACAGTCGCAAAGTGCCAGGCGGGCGGTGGGAACTACTGCGAGAGGGCGCTAGACGATTACAACAAGATAGCGCCGAAAGAAGAGGCGGCGAAGAAGGCGCTGGACGCGGCGAGGGCGGATACGGCCAGTGCGCACGCGGCCCTCGAGAAGGCGAGGGATGCTGTGGCTGCGGGGAATTGCCAGGGGGAATGA
>CAZUDM010000129.1:0-2127 GCA_964618635.1 uncultured Spirochaetia bacterium | reverse complement strand
GAGGTGAGGATGAGGTTGATTCCGATCACCATGAGGATGAGGAGGATCGCGATGCGAAACCTGTCGTCGGAAAGGCGGTGGCGGAGCTTGCCGCCGAGGTAGATGCCGGCGGCGACCGGGACGACGCCGACGATTGAGGCCTTGAATATGTCGCCGGAGAGGAAGTCGAATTCGTTGAGGAGGATCAGAAGCACGAGCGTCGAGAATGTGAAGCCGAGGTTGATGGCGCTTATGAGCAGCCTGCGGTCGAGCCCGAGGGCTATGAGATAGGGCAGCATCGGCATGACCTGTGTGCCTGTGAAGCCGTTGAGAAAGCCGTTCACGAGGCCGACGGGGATTGTAACGCGTCGCTCGGCGTCGCGGCCGATCGTGAACTCGATGCGGAGAAGTAGAAAGAGGGAGTAAGCGATGGACGCCCCGCCGAGGACGATCTTGGCGGCGGAGTTGCCGGCGTGGTGGAGGAGCGAGATGCCGGCGTAGAGGCCCGGAAACGCGGAGAGGTAAAGAAGCCAGAAGCGGCGCATGCTTTCGGTGAAGCGCTTCGTTTCGGCGATGAGCATGACGTTCGACAGAAGCGAGGGCAGGATGACGAGCGGTATCGCCGTGCGGATGTCGATGAAGCTCGATATGACGGGCAGGCAGAGGCTGACGAAGCCGAGACCCGTCGCGCCCTTGATGAACGCCGCGGCGAAGAACGAGACATAGACGATGACGAGGATCTTGGTTTCCATGACGGCCCGGATTGTGAGAATATAAAAGGCCGGACGGGAAAAGGCAACGCGCTGCGTGCGCGGAGACCGGCGGACGTACCTCCGCCGCTATAATCTCCCGTCGTGCGTCTGCTGCATGGATCGTCGGCCTCGCTGCGCCGGAAACGCGCCACGAGCGGCGGACGCGGCGTGCGTAATTTATCATGGCATCTTGAATTCGTCTGAAAAACAGTATTTAATTTGCTGTTGATGAAGCTCCCCCGATCAGGCCTTCTCATTCTGTTTGCCGCACTGTTCATCGCACCCGGCGCACGCGCGCAGACGATCAATACCGATGTGGCCGTGAACTTCATATATGCGTTCGAGCTCGGATTCGGTTCGTACTCGATAGGCGGGCTCAACGTGCAGGTGTACAGCATTCCACTCCAATACACTTTCAGCAAAATTATGGGCAACGAGAAGCTCGACCTCGTCGTGGACGCTCCCGTGTATTTCGGCAGATTCCGGTTCAGGGGCCATACGCCCGAGGGGACGAGGATCAAGGTCGACCAGGACGTGCTGAGCGTCATTCCGGGCCTGACCCTTAATTACAGGGTGGTCGATAACTGGACTCTGAAGCCGTTCGTGAATGCGGGGCTCGCGTGGTCGATTTACGACAAGTCGTCGCCGAGCGGGCTCAAGGTTGACGATTCGCTGATTTACGTTTGGGCGGCGGGGCTGACGAGCCTTTACGAGATTTTCTGGGAGCAGTTCAGGTTCAGCATCGGCAATACGTTCGCCTGGGCGGGGAACGACGTGTTCGGCGGCGGAGCAGGGCAGGATTTCGGGGTTCTGGAAAACGGCATAGAGGCGAGGCGCTCGCTGGGGTTTACTTACAAGGGGTATGAGCCGGACGCGAGCGTGTTTTTCGTGTGGTACAGGTTCCTTCCGAAGACGAGCTTCGACAGGTATCTGCACGACCCGCTGATCGTGAAGAATCAGTATGAGATCTCGATGACTGCCGGGCTCGCGAATCCGAAGAAGATATGGTTCCTGGAGGACCCGAGGATCGGCGTAGGCTACCGGTTCGGGGACCTCGACGCTTTTACCGTCAATTTCGGATTCCCATTTTAGTGTGAGATTCGGGTTTGGGGACGGAGTCTCTCGGGGGAGGATTGTAAAAATATGAAGGATATATATTATTGATAGGATATTTATGATAGATAGATTGGTTGTGTAGATGAGAGGGGAGGGCATGAGTCTATTTCCGCTATTGCGATGAGAGAGAAGAAGGCATCTCCGCTCGCCTTCAGGGGAGGGTGGGTTGGAAGGAAGGCAAAAGATTAGATTCTGAATGTTTTGGTTTGTGTCACTATGGAGCAGTACTAGATATGCTTTCGTGCAATCAGACGAGGGCTCTCGATTCCTCGCTCGCTCG
>CAZUDM010000128.1:0-2222 GCA_964618635.1 uncultured Spirochaetia bacterium | reverse complement strand
CCCATCGCTGCGCCGAGAACTCCGGCGAGGAATATCAGCGCAGAGACCGTGAAGAAATAGAGTATGGGCGAGAGGACGTGGTAGTCGAAATGCTCGACGGTCGTGTGCGAGAGCCTGTCCCACGGGGCAACGCCGTGCCGCTTGAGGGCTCTCCAGCCGAGGAATTGTGCAACGAGCCCGACGATCGGGAGCGCCATGCCGACACCCATCGCCCACACGCCGAGGCTCCGGCGGAGTGACTGCGCGAGGCCGGGCCTGCGCCCCTCTGAATCCGCGACGTGTATGCCGAGGAGATACTTCCCCGGCGTCGTACCGTAAACGCTTATGAGCGCAGCCTCGACGAAGGCCCATATGAATGTCAGCAGAATGAACGCGATGATCGTTTGGCTGACCGTCATTGTGGCTATCTCGTAGGCGCTGGAGAATGTGAGCATCGAGACGGCGATGGCCACGAAGTAGAACGTGAGGTAGTCGAGGTGCCTTGCGAAGAAACGCGCCCAGGGCTGCATCTGGCTCACATAGACGAAGCCCGGGCCGGCGGGGAGGTTTGTGTCGACGTGCTCCTGCACGGCCTCGGCGAAGTGTACCTTGAACGGCTCGACCGAAGCAGCCGGGAGCCAGCTTTCCATCGGCTCCGCCCAGAGGAGCGTCCGCCCCGTTACTTCGCCGTCTGCAATACGCCCCGCAATTTCGGATTCGGTGTATGGGCCGCGCGGCCTTTTGCCTGTGTCGTAGTGCCAGATTTTACGTTCCATCTTCGTGTTCCTTTTTCCGGGCTCGGTTGTCCAGAGAATGTGAGTGTAAAAGGTATTACCGCCGTTTGAGGGATGTATACCCCCGAGATCGGCCTCGGTTAGGTTTTCCACGTGCCGTATTGAACGATAAATCCGCCGTCCCTGTCCCACGAAGTCGTCCCGCGATTCTGAAAACTTACAAATGAATAAATGAGTGTGATGAGAGGTATTATTAACAACCCGCAGCCGAGTCCCTTGATCCACACGTTAAAGCTTCGCCCGAGCGCGTCGCCGATTGAAAGCAGATACCCGTCGGCATCGGTGACCTTGATTCCGAAGATGAATTTCCCGAGCGTTCTGCCCCAGGTGCTTATGAAAACCGCTTCGACTAAAGCCCAAGCGCACAGAAAAACCGGTAAAGGCAACATAATGAGTGGCTTGATAGAGGCATGCTCGGAATATCCCGGACGGTCCTCAGCCATGAGTCCCATGACGAATGCCAGAACGAAGAGCGCGACCATAATGAATATGTAGGTGTCGATAGCGCGTGCGCCGAACCTCATCAGAGCGCGGGCCGGCCTCATGTTTTCGGGTACGGCGGCTGCTGCGATTTTTGCGTCGCGCTCGGGGTTACGTGCTTGTTTCTCTGCCGGATACGGATTCCAGGGAGGCGGCTCTGCCCTGGTTTCGGCCGCCGGATTTAGCGGGGCGGCGAACGGGTTTACGGCAAGCTCTTCATCTTCGCCTTCGGCGCAGACGTTTTCAGGGAGAGGCGGCGGGACGTCTGTAAAATATCCCTTCAAGTCTTCTATCTCATCGGCCTTCGCCCAATCTTTCATGGGCTGCGACCAGATTAATGTTTCCGGCCCGACTTCGCCGGATTCGATGAGGCCCCGGAGTGCATCTTCCGTCACAGGCCCTTCGGATTTACCGTTCTTTTCGTAGTGCCATTTGCGGTTTGTCATTTGTATCTCTCAAGTTGTTATTTCTTCCGGTCCAGGTATTCCCTATCGCCATAGGTCACGATAAACAGGAATTCTTTATCCCCTACATCAGATAGGCTAAGATCTATAACAGTCCGATTTGTTTTCCAATAAGAAAACATTTTGAATCTGGACTTATCGTCAGGCGTAATTTCTTCTCCTATCGGTTGACCGTAGGTCTTTATAATCGTTTCCCGGATATCGTTGTAATTTTCTGCATGTTCTTCTCGGGATGAGGAATCTTTATTCAGATCGACGTAGACCACCGCTAATTTATTCATTTTGAAACTGTAAGAGATCTTTACTCCATAGCTGTCTATGTTGGTTACGTATGTGATGGACCCGTCCTCATTTGGAGTGCCGTCATGGTTGATCGTGAAGTTGGTCATGATGGTCGAATCCTCGGATTTCATGACTTCATTCGGCGTCATGCCCCAGCGGGTTTTGCGGAAGTCGTAGCCATTGTAGTGGCGAAAAAATTCGGTGATAGATTCGCCGTCCGGCT
>CAZUDM010000127.1:0-2242 GCA_964618635.1 uncultured Spirochaetia bacterium | reverse complement strand
CGACGACGTCCGCCATGTAGAGCCTGCCGCCGGGCCTGAGGACGCGGTAGATTTCGCTGAACACCCTGTCCTTGTCGGGGGCGAGGTTGACGACGCCGTTCGATATAACGACGTCGATGCTTTCGTCTTCGACCGGGAGGTCTTCGTAAAAGCCCTCCCTTATACCGACAATGCCTGACAGGCCCGCTCTTTCAGCCGAAGCGAGCGCGGAGTCGCGCATGGCTTTCGTCATATCGACGCCTATCGCCTTCCCGCCGGGCCCGGCGCGCCTCGCGGCGAGGAGAAGGTCCATCCCCGCGCCGCACGCGTGGTCGAGAACCGTCTCTCCGGGGAGTATGCCTCCTATGCGTAGCGGATTCGCGACGCCCGCGAACCGGGCGACGCATTCTTCGGGAAGCGCGGCTAATTCATCTCTATCGTACTTGAGATAGTCGCATGCGTAATCGCCTCCCCTGTGAAAATGAAAATTGCCCCCGGGCTCGCGCGCAACGCGGTCGTAGGTTTCGCGCACCCTCTCTCTCAAGTAATCGACGTCGAATCCTGTCGGACATGTCGTAGCCATAACTTTAAACCTCCATGCTTTTAGAATTTGTCGGCGCCGGGCGCCGCAACCGGACTTTGTGCAATAGATATGCCAGTGGCGGATTTGTATGTGATCGAGGGAGGTTTCAGCTGTCGCCTCAGTTTTTCTTTCTCTCCGGACTTCCACTACGCAACGGGAATCGCGAAATCCTCCGGCGAAATTTCATGACTGGCGAATTTTCGTTAAATAATTCAGATAGGCAAAAACATTGCGTATGTCTCCTCAATCACTGCATATTTAGATCATTTTCGGCATATGGCACGGCCCATGCGCATGGGCCTGCCAGGATTGAAAACCAAAAACCCACACACAGGAGGAATTGGAATATGTCGCAGGAAACAGCAGTTAAGGATTCGGCGGACAAGATTTTAAACGGGGTGAACGTCGACGGTATATTTCGCGCGATAGCTCTCATGAGCTGTACCCCCGAAGCCGCGAAATTTAAATTTCGTAACAGGAACGAATGGATCTCGGGCGGGCTCAACAGGTCGTTCGTAAACGGCTACTACGGAGCGCTCGCCGAGCACACGAGGGAAACGCCGTTCGTTCTCGACAACGACGAGCCGCCCGTTCTTCTCGGGGAGGACAGGGGCGCGAACCCCGTCGAGCAGGTTTTACACGGCCTCGCAGGATGTATCACGACGACGCTCGTCTATCATGCGGCGGCCAAAGGCATAAGGATAGACGAGATGGAGACGAGCTTCGAGGGCGACCTCGATCTCAGGGGCCTCCTCGGGCTTCCGGGTGCGAAGCGAAACGGTTACGACGAGATAAGGGTGAGCGTCAGGATCAAGGCCGACGCCGCGAGGGAGGAGATAGAGGAGCTCGTGAGGCTCGCCGAAAGACGCTCGCCGGTGTTCGACATAGTCTCGAATCCGGTGCCCGTGAAGGTTAGCCTCGAAGGGTGACACGGGGCTTTGCTTCCGTCCCGGCGCCTCTGCATCGGGGCGGGGGCGCAGCCGGGTGTCAGGGTTCGTTCGCGCCTGTGCGTAAAACCCTCGAGCCCGCGACCGGGCGGAGCTCTTTACATTTATAAGGAACCGAAGAATGAAGCGAGCTCGCTTATTACGTCTTCCGGTTTTTCTTCCGGCAGGAAGTGTCCGCAGTCGAGCGGTCCGCCTCTCACGTCGATGGCCTTCTCTCTCCACGTGGCGAGGACGTCGTACGTCCTGTGAACGAATCCCTTCCCGCCCCAGAGGACGAGGAGGGGACATTCGATCCTCTTTTCGAAGTCGGCCTCGTCGTGGACGAGGTCGATTGTCGCGGCCGCCCTATAGTCCTCGCAGCTCGCGTGTATAGCTTCGGGCGCGCGGAAGCATCTGACGTATTCCTTTACGGCATCTTCGTCGAACACGGCTCCGGGCGCGCTCCATCTCCTGAGCTTCTCGCGAAGATAATACTCGGGGTCGCATCCTATCATCCTTTCAGGAAGGCCGCCGGGCTGGATAAGGAAAAACCAGTGGTAGTATCCTGTGGCGAAATTCTTGTCCGCCGTTTTGAACATCGTGTGCGTCGGAGCTATGTCCATCACACATGCGCCCTCTATTCTATCGGGATGATCGAGCGCGAGCCTGTGCGTGACGCGCGCTCCCCGGTCATGCCCGGCGACGAAGAATTTCCGAAAGCCGAGAGCCTCCATTACCTCTACGCAGTCTTCGG
>CAZUDM010000126.1:0-2332 GCA_964618635.1 uncultured Spirochaetia bacterium | reverse complement strand
CTTTCGTGCAATCAGACGAGGGCTCTCGATTCCTCGCTCGCTCGGAGTCGTAGTTTCCGGCGTCGCCGAGGCTATGCCGGACAGGCAGGATGACGGAAGTGTGGAGTCGCGGCCGAGCGCCGCGACGTCGGATTTATGCACGCATTGCGTGCTAGATTCCTGCCTGCGCAGGAATGACAGGCCTGGATTGATTTGTTTTAAGGTACACCCTCACCCTTAATCCCTGTTTTAGGTTGTGCCCCTTTGGAGCTGTACTGGATGAGCTTCAGTGCAGTCGGCAAAGGGCGTCCGAATGCTCACTTGCTCGGAATCGTTGCTGGAATGACAGAAATGAGGTAAGGACAAAGACGAGATCCTGAAACTAGTTCAGGATGACGACAAAAAAGGATTAAAGGAATGGATTCCCGATCCGGCTTCGCCCGTGGGCTATCAGGCTTCGCAGTGCTACGCCCCGACAGGCCTTTTTCTAAGAGGGGATGAGATTGCCGCGGTCGCGTAACACGCTCCCTCGCAATGACGGAATTGTGGAGTCGCGGCTCACCGCCGCGACTGTGGATAGGTCTGGATTCCCGATGTATAAGCAGGCTCCGAGCAGTACTGGATAAACGTTTGTGCAGTGAAGTGGCGGCGTCCAATTCCTCGCTCGCTCGAAATCGTTGCAGGAATGACAAATCTAAAAAGCTAAATCCCCCTTTGATTTGCCCTGATTACAGTTATGTCCGGTACTGGATAAACGCTAAGAAGATAAGCAGGGACAACCAATTCCTCACTTGCTCGGAATTGTTCCCCTTTTCCTAAGGGGGAAATTAAAGGTAAAGGCAAAGACTGGATTCCCGATTAAGACGCTCGGGAATGACAGAAGGGAGGTGATTCCTCGCTTGCTCGAAATCGTTGGGAATGACACACACGTAGTGTGTTTTTCGACATTGCAAGGTTGAGGATTTATAGCAAGATTCGCGCGGAGGGTGATAATATGCTTGTTTTCTGCTACGTCGGTTTCGTGCACGCGTGGCGTGCCCCCCACCTTGATCCTCCCCCTTTGAAAAGGGGGAGGAGGGATTTATTGGTTGGTGGATGGATGTTTGGTTCTCGGTTTCTCCTACTGCCGGAACGGTGAATGAAATCTTTATTTCTTATACTTCACGCTGCAGCCGTAGGGTTTCGTTTCGGGCTCGGAGACGGGTTTGTCGGCGAGGACTTCCGTCAGCGTCACGTCGATATAGTTCTTCGCCTTCTCTATGTCAGCGACGTCTGTCGACTTGATGTCGTCTGCACCGCCCTGATAAACGAGCGTGCCCTCTTCGTCTATTATGAAGATGTGAGGCGTCGTCTTCGCGCCGTAGAGCGTGCCGATTTTACCTTCGGGGTCGAGGACGACGTATGTCGCCGAAGTGCCGTTGGAATCGACGTCCTTAACCGAATCCTGTGCGTTCCTGTAGTCCTGGTAGCCTTCGCCGGTGGAGTTGATCGCTATCCAGACGACGTCCTTTTCGGTGTACTTTCTCTGGAGGCTCTGCATCTTGTTGCTGTCGTAGTGCTTCCTCACGAACGGGCAGCCGTGGTTGAACCATTCGAGGACGACGACCTTGCCCTTGAAATCCGAGAGCTTTCCCGACGTGCCTTCTATGTCGACGAACGTGAAGTCGGGCGCGGGCTTGTTCGTTTCGACCGCAGCGCGGGACTCGTTCGCCCATGCGAGCATCATTCCAAATGCGATCACGAGCGCCGCGAGAGACGCCATTCTCAATTTGTTCATTTAAGATTTACCTCCTGGGGATTTAATCGGAAAAAGTATACCACTCGACTTTGCGGGAGGAGGGGTTATTTTCGGATGCGGTGCGGGCGTCCGCGGATATTGTACACTAAATACCCACTTGTTTAACTTGATTCCTGTTAGTCGCAGTACCGGATAAGCGTCGAGAAGGTAAGCGAGGGCGTCCGCTCCTCACTCGTTCGGAATTGTCCCCTCCGGCTTCGGCTCACACCTTTCAGGCTTCGTTAAACTGCGCCCCGACAAGCGCCGCGACAGGCCTTTTCCTAAGGGGGGATAAAAACAGAAAAGATTAAAGAGCAAATGGATTTCTACTTTTGCTTGACCACACACGTAGTGTGTCTCCCGAAGTAGCAGATTCCAGAGCTATAGAATCTGAAGCGCGACTGGTGATAATAGCTATGCCTGCGGGCGTTGCCCGCCGGGACGGGGGACACGTAGTGTCTTTTTCGACATAGCACTGTAGTTGCTAAGTCACTTGAAGGGCGTCGGTGGTATAGCTAGACTGCTGCTACTTCGAAAGTCAGCGGACACGGTCCGCCTGAAAATCATCGTTCCTTT
>CAZUDM010000125.1:0-2431 GCA_964618635.1 uncultured Spirochaetia bacterium | reverse complement strand
GGCTCAATCGTCTTCATACCTGTCGTCGTCCTCGTATCTGTCGTCATCTTCGTACCTGTCGTCATCCTCATACCTGTCATCGTCGTCCTCGTACCTGTCGTCATCTTCATACCTGTCGTCATCGTCGTCGAACGAGCCGTCAAGCCCCTTCCACTGCCCGTCCACCCTCGCGGTTTGAACGCCTTCCAGGCCGAGCAAGCCCCCCGGCTCGAATAACCCGGGCCATACGGCCTCCGGCTCGAACATCCCGTGCGCCGGTCCCGAAACATCGCCGCGCGACTGAGCCGCAGCGGCCTCGTACGACAGAAATGATGCAAAAACAATCCCGGTTAATAACGTGAAAGCAGCAGACCTCATGCCAAGCCTCCCGAATGGATTTGGTACAGGCATCGGAAGCCGTCCCGACGCTGTTTATATTGATACGTTCCGCCGCGATCAAACCCTTCGCCGGGATTGTTTGCAGGAGCATGGGACGCTCCCGCGGCGCTCTATCTCCACCGCCTCGGCCTGTGTTTCAAATAGACGATCACGGCCCCGACGAGCCCCAGCAGTATGCCTACTCCTATTGCGCCGAACTCGCCCAACGCCGGCACGTCCTCCTCTTCCGCACGTACACTCGTAAACGCGCACGTCGTCATGCCCGCGCCCGATCCCTCTCCGCACTCGACCGTGATCCCCTCCTCCGTCTCCGTCACCGAAACCCCTTCCGCCGCCTGGCACGCCGTGCCCTCGAGATACCATCCCGGCGGCACGTCCATCCTGAGCGTCATACCGCTCCCCTCGGCGAGAGTCTTCCCGAACCCCTCCCCCGCCGTCACTTCCATGACCGACGGATCGAACCCGGTCGATTCCGTCACGATTCGAAAAACAGTCCCGTCGTGCGGCTCGGCCGCGTTGGTCACCGACACGTAGCATTCCTTCCCGCTTGTGTCTTCAGCCGCGAGCGCCGACAGGAAAATCATCAGCACGAACCCCGCCCCCCGGAATGAAAAAAAACTCTTCAACACCATCTCCTCCGTTAGCCCTTGGGTCGTACCATTATACAATCCGCGTCCCCAAAAATGAAGCACGCCACGCGTGCAGGAGACCGGCGTAGCACGTCAGACGCTATAATTCACCAGTCGCGCGAGCGGTGCGCTGCATATCAACCCCTGCTATGGGGAATCGCAGACTATTTGTGTGTCATGGGAGAAATCTATCCTTCGTCTTTGCCTTTAATTTCCCCCTTAGGAAAAGGGGAACAATTCCGAGCAAGTGAGGAATTGGACGCCCGTGTTTATCTTCTTAGTGTTTATCCAGTACCGGACATAACTGTAATCAGGGCAAATCAAAGGGGGATTTAGTCTTCCAATCTGTCATTCCCATAACAATTCCGAGCGAACGAGGAATCGGCCCCCCCGGCCGATTGCACGCAACTTAGATTAAGCAGGGTAAAGGAGGGGGACACCTCAAATATGTCATTCCCGAACGCTTGTATCGGGAATCCAGTCTTCATTTTTGTCATTTCGACTGCAGGGAGAAATTCATCCTTTGTTTTTTTATCCCCCACTAGAAAAAGGCCTGTCGCGGCGTAGCCATCGCGAAGCCGGAGGGGGTAAGGGGGATTTAATCTTTATGCTTTCCCTCTAATCCTCCATCCCCGAATCCTCTCCGGAGCCCTTCTTCTCTTCGCCTTCGCCCGCTGGGAGGTCCTTCACATTCCCGCTGCCGTGATACCCGCCGTCCTTAACGCTGCACGTCTCCATGCATCCCTTCTTCTCTCCGGCCATCGGAAACGGCCCGAAATCCTCCGGCCCCTGCGGCGGAATCTGGGCGCTCTCGATCACACGGGCACCCCCGTGAAACCCGCCGGGCACCGCACCCTCCGGCACTGCCGCGGCCGCCAGCGGAAACACCACCGTCAGCGCGATTCCCATCAACGACATAAACATCGCGTTCTTCATTCACAATCTCCCGTTAGTATTTGCAGTCAGCCGTCTCGCCTACTGGGGCGCATACGGGTCGAACGTATCCCCGGGCTGAACCAGGGACTGAGGGTCCTTG
Source organism: uncultured Spirochaetia bacterium (assembly GCA_964618635.1). GTDB lineage: Bacteria > Desulfobacterota_D > UBA1144 > Nemesobacterales > UBA2774 > JADLGH01. The sequence goes on along the minus strand of CAZUDM010000125.1, from coordinate 388 downwards.
TCGTAATAATCGTCGTCGGTAGTGACGTCGTATTCTTCTTCCTCGGACACCTCTTCGTCGGCATACTCGTCTTCCGCCGCCTCGTCCGTATACTCATCCTCGACCGGCTGGTCGTGGTCCTCGGGAAGCGCATCGCCGTACTCGTCCGCATACTCGTCCGTCTGCTCCTGGTCGCCGTAATAGTTATCGTCGCCGTACGTCTCTTCGTGCTGGCTAAGCTCGATAGCGCCGTGCGGAGCCGCCTCCGGAACCCCGAACCCGTCCGTCCGCAGCGACGCCTCGGCCCCCGCCGAAAGCGCCAGCGCGAGCAGCGGCAGCGCAGCTATAATCAACCTGTTCATCATATAACCCTCCCGGTTAAGCTGATTTAAAACTATAACCTATCATC
>CAZUDM010000124.1:0-2432 GCA_964618635.1 uncultured Spirochaetia bacterium | reverse complement strand
ACACTTTGTGTGCTTTTCATCAAGGAAAAGTAGAATCCGTTTTCTGTTAATGTTTTTTAAAGAGTCTAAAAACGAGATTCTGAATCAAGTTTAGAATGACAGATTAAAAGACTGGATTCCCGACCCGGCTTCGGTGCGTGCCTTCGCCGCGACAAGTAAAGGCATTCGGGAATGACAATATGAGAATCCAGAATCAATCAGCCATCGCGGCACTCTGCCGCGACTCCACACTTCCGTCATCCTGAACTTGATTCAGGATCTAATTTTTCCGGTTTTGTTTGCGCAGGAAAGTAAAGGCGTCCGATTCCTCGCTCGCTCGAAATCGTTGAGAATGACAAAGAAAAAACAGAAGGATTAAATCCCCCTATTCCTCACGCGTTCGGAATTGTCCCCCTTTTTCTAAGGGGGATAAAGAAGATTTCTCACGTTCGTTCGAAATGACAAAAGCACTTGACGGATTGCTGGCGGAAGTGGATTCCCGACCCGGCTTCGGTGCGTGCCTTCGCCGCGACAAGTAAAGGTGGGAATGACAGAATAGCGGTACCCCCTCACCCTTTATCCCTGTTTTGGGTTGAGTGGCTTTCGAGCGGTACTGGATGAACTTCTGTGCAATCGGCTAAGGGCGTCCGAATGCTCGCTTGCTCGCATCCGTTCCCCGGAGGGGGAGAGGGAAACAGCCGAATAAGCCGTTAATTTTATGTACGTTACTCTACGCAGCCGCTTTTCTTCTTCTGACGACTAGATACCCCGCGATACCCATAAGCCCCGCGGCGGCTACGAGGCCCCATGTCGAGAGCGCGGGTATCGGCAGAACCTCCCAGATCACTTCCACGGGAGCCGAGGTTATAACGGCGCCCTGTGTGTTTACGAAGGAAGCGGTCACCGTGTCCGTGCCGACGCCGTAGACAGAGTACGTCCACGACACGGCGCCGTCGGGGCCTGTCGTGCAGTCGGGGTTCGGAGAGCACGTACCGGCGAAAGCGCTCGTTATCCCCGCGCCGGGACCTGAAACGACTTCAAACGTTACGAGAACGCCGGGAGCCGGATCGCCGTCACTCCTGACCGAAGCCGTGACAGTCTGCCCGGAGCCGGCTGGGCCCGAGGGAGAATCGGGTGACAGGTCGATAGACTGGAGCGGCGCGATTGCGCACGGACAGATAGAACGCCTAGAACCGGGACCGCAGGGTATATCTTGCTGGTCCATTACTGTCCTGTGAAGGGATGGGCAGCTCTCCACGCTCGAGCAGTATAACGGGCCGAGCAGTCCCCCGCCCACAGTATGGCTGCCGCCCCCGTCTTCGAGGCAGCCGTATCCCCAGGGGCCGAATTCGACGACGCTTCCCAGGCCGAGCGCTTCGCTTATAACCTGGCACTTCGCCTCGGAGTTCTGGGCCTCGTACCACGCCTGGTCCTCGTCGATAACCTTCATGCCGAGGGCCGCGCAAACGTCGTCGCACGCCTCGCCGCAGGCCTGGTCGTCGTAACACCAGTCGAGCCCGTTGGCCTCGACGCAAACGGCCTCTGCACGGTGCACGGGAACGAGCACAGCCAAAAGAAGAACTGAAAAGGCATATAGTATCTTTTTCATTCCGGCATCCTCGAAGAATTATTGAATTTGAATCTTTTGCACACCTGGCTTAAAGCATCGCCGCGCGCTTCCTCCGTACGTATAAAAGCCCCGCTATTCCGAGTACTCCGGCCATCGCCATCATGCCCCATTCGCCGAGAGTCGGTATGCCCGTGGGGATTACGACGCCGTCGCACGTCAACTCGTCGATGGCGAAATTAAATTCCCCGATAGTGTCGACCTCGGCGGCCCTGAACCTGACAGTCGTGCCGGCGAAGTCCGAGAGGTCGAAGTTGAGGGTCGTATACCCCAATTGCAGCGGGTCTCCGGGAAGTGTTTGAAATATGTTCAGAAGAACGCCGGCCGAAGCCGTGAAGGGGTCGGCGTCGGTGGAGATTATGTCAATCCTCGCCTGCTGGTTCTCAGCGAGAGCGTCGAAGTCGAGCCCCGGTCCTATCACGAATTCGGAAGCGTTGGTGTTGTAGTAAACGATCACGGAGCAGAGCGCCCTTTCTCCCACGGGGACAAGAATGTCCTGGAAGAGCACCTGTGAGCCGGGGCCGAGCTGCTCTGTGACGGCGGCGAAATTACCCACGGGCGGAGACGGCAAGCCGGGAATGAAATTTCCGCTGTAAACGGACCAGTTGCCGCCGCTATTTGGCTGCTGAAGCACTGTCCAGCCCTGGAACCCCCCCGTCTCGAAGCCGCCGTTGACTATAGTTTGCGCCGAGGCGGAATTGAAGGTAAAAGAAATTGCTATTACAAGGATTAAAATCGTAGCCGCAGTTGCGATACGAGCCATAATTGCATCCTCCTTAAGGTTCAATAAACTGATTATATCAGTCGCAAATTAATAATTAAATAG
>CAZUDM010000123.1:0-2444 GCA_964618635.1 uncultured Spirochaetia bacterium | reverse complement strand
TCACTCCTCCCCCCTCAAATCCACAAACTCCCCCTCCGCCGCAAGCGCCCTCTCGACGCTATACTCGAAGAGCTCCTTCTGCTTCGCGAGCTCCCCGGCCGTCTCCCTGAGCCTCTTCTGCTCCGGCGTCAGCCGCGCCTCCTCGATCCTCTCTATCTGCGCGTCGACGCTCTTCGCGAACGCCCCCGCGTCACGCCCCGTCAGCGCCGCCGCCTCCTTCAGCCATTCGAGCCGCTTCACGTCCCGACGCTCCACAGCCTCGCCGAACACCCGCGCCATGTCCTCGCCCGACAGCCTCGACGCCGCGCCGACGAACGTGCTCCGGTTGATGTCCTCCCGCAGCTCGTCGATGGAACCCATCAGCGCATAGAACAAACTCTCCTGCCCGACGAACCTCTCGCCCTCCGCGATCCTCCGGCGAATCTCCTTCACGCGCCCCCTCTCCGCATCCTGGGGTCTCAACGCGGCGCCGATCCCCGAAACCCTCCCGGCAACGTCATCGTCGAACTTCCCGCGAAGCTCCGCGAGCTTCTCGGAAAGCCCCCTCCGGAGCTCCTCGGCGCGCCGCTCCTTCCCGAACCCGCTCAAGCTCTTGTCCGTCTTCACAGCGTGCAGGTCTATCCGGAACTTCCGCGTTACAGCTTCCAGCTCCTCGTAATACCCGTCCAAACTCCTCCTAAGCTCCACCTTCATATCTCTCCTCCTCTAACATCCCCTCTTCTTACATTTACCCCCTCTCCCCAATGGGGAACGAATGCGAACAAGCGAGCATTTGGACGCCTTTGACTGACGGCACGGAAACCTGTCTAGTACCGCTAGAAAGGAACCGAAACCAAAACAGGGATTAAGGGTGAGGGGGTACCACTAATCCTTCATTATTAAATCTCCTCCCCCTATTCATAGGGGGAGGGCCAGGGTGGGGGTCACCTCATTTCTGTCATTCCCGAGTGTCTTAATCGGGAATCCACTTCCGCAAGCAATCCATCAAGTTGTTTTGTCATTGCGAGGATGCGAAGCACCCGCGGCAATCCCTCTTTTAATCCATCATCCTTTTTGTAGTCATCCTGAACTCGTTTCAGGATCTCGCTTTATATTGTCATCTCGAACAACGATTTCGAGCAAGCGAGGAATCGGACGCCCCCAGCCAAAAACTTATCGCGTTCTTTGAATCCCCTCTCCCTTTAAGGGAGAGGGGCAGGGGTGAGGGTGTACTGCAATCTTTACACTCATCATCATTTTTGAAGTCATCCTGAACTCGTTTCAGGATCTCGTCTTTAATCGTTCGCCTTTCCATTTTTTACCCCCCTTAGAAAAAGGGGGGTCGGGGGGATTTAATCTTTTAGTCTGTCATTCCCGCGCATGCGGGGAATCCACTCCGCAATCAATCCATCAAGTTGTTTTGTCATTGCGAGGGTGCGAAGCACCCGCGGCAATCTCTTCTGATCTGTCATTTCGACCGCAAGGAGAAATCTCTCTTCTTGCCTTTCATCCCCTAATGAAACCTGACGCACCTTCGGCGCTATGAATCCCCTCCGCTGCTACGTCGAAACACGCACACTACGTGTGTGCTACTTTTGCTCAAGCAAAAGCAGAAGCCTCATATCCTTTGCTTTTGCCTTTTTCTCCCTCTCTCTTGAGGGAACGAATGCGAACGAGCGAGCATTCGGACGCCCCAGACCAACTACATGGGAGTTCATCCAATACCGCTCGAACTATCCAAAACCAAAACAGGGATTAAGGGTGAGGGTGATCAATCAACCTCTTTTCCACATTCACCCCTGCCGTATCTCCCCCAAAATCCTCTCCATATCCTCCCTCGGCAGCCTCGGCGCCATCCTCTTCACGATCCTCTCCTTCATCACCTGCTGAAACCTCTCCGAGATACCGATCTCCGCCGCCTTCAAAACATTCTCCATCTCCTCCCCGAGCGAGCTTACTTCGAACTCCCCCGGATACTCGACGACGTGCCCCGGCTCGGCGACACCCTGCCACTTCGCCCAGTAGCGGAGCGCCTTCATCTCCGCCTCCTCCATGTTAAGGGCCTTACTCGAAAGTGTGTTGTTCGTGATCATGAAATCGTACGACCGCGCGACCCCGCTCGACTCCTCCGTAACGCCTATCGCCCCCCGGAGAGTCGCCAGCCTGTATATCTCCTCGATGCCGCGCTCTATCTGGTCCATCAAGACCCGCGCCTGCGACGCGTCAGGGCTTATGAAGTGCGGCGCGTGCCGCGCGTCCGGCGGAAACCCGAGCCCCCTCGCCGTCCCGAGCGCCTTGTCGTTTATAGGACTCTTCGGGTCCTCCGGCATCACGAGCTGCGAAAACGTCTGCCTGTAGAGTATTTCATCGAGGAGCGAGCACCAGTTATACAAGGCCCGGTTCACGTAGGCGATGTCGTTCAGCAGCGAAAACCCCGTCATCGGCTCCTCGGCGAAATGACACAC
>CAZUDM010000122.1:0-2464 GCA_964618635.1 uncultured Spirochaetia bacterium | reverse complement strand
CGCTGCGAAATGCATCTGCATGGATTATTGTGCAGCGCGATATGTAATTGTGAATAATTTTTTTTGGAGCTTCGATCGGCTCGAATTAATAGTAAAGCCGTGAAAAATCGCATGTTTACCGGACGTTAGACCGTCTTCGCAAATGTAGTCATAAACACTACAGAGCTGTCATAGCAAAAATTTACACACAAGGTGAATATTTTTGACATAAAATGTGTTATATAATAGTACGTCTTGCCGCGTTACTAAATAAGGGAATGGGCAACCCGTATGGCGGCAGATTAGTGCCGCTCAGGCAGAAATGCCGGGGCGGCACATTTTTTTGTTGGGCCCGTTCGCGTCAAACCCCCGGAACCCGGGCGTTCAAATGTCCCGGCCTGCCGGTCCAAAGTGCAGATACACAGATTCCGGGCACTGATGCAGATGCAACCCTTCTGAAACGTCTCCCCGCCCGTCCGCCGCATGCGTGTAATATCACAAACTCACTGGACAGCGTGCGAATGCCTCCTATAATGTACGGAAGAGAAAACATTCTGACTTGTCAGGAGGGGATATATGAAATACCTGGTAATCGGGTCTGAAGGGCCCGGTTTCTGTTCGGACGAGGAGGCCGCCGACGTGCTGGAAAGCGTCGTCATTCCGGCTTTCGAGGAGCTCAAGGAGCTGGAAGACGAGGGCACCATCGTCGGCGGGCTGCCCGTGGGCGACAGGGGATTCGTCTTCGTTGCGGACGCGGAATCGCACGACGATCTGGATCGTATGCTGCGGTCGCTTCCGATTTGGGGAGTGCTCGAATGGGAAGTCACCCCGCTCCAGGATTTCGCGGCGCGGGCGCAGCAGGAGCGCACCATTTTGAAGAACCTGAAGGCGGGGGAATAGAGCTTCCGATTCATGGTTCGCGAACCAGCCATCTGAATAATCTCGTACGTTTTACGGCCCGTTTCTCACTTTCAAACTCACATTCACGGACGACTGATTCTTTTCCCGGGGGACCTGAATATCTCCCGGGAACACGTTGATGCGCCATGGCTCCGGTATTCCGTGGGAGCCCGGGCCTGGCGCGCTTTTCGAGACGCCGGGGCGGAGCTGTATGCCGGCCGGAGGTTTTGTTGCGGAGCGCGCCGGCTATCTCTCGAATCCCCGGTTGCAATTCCTCAGTTATCCTATAACATTTCATAAATCGGGGGGAAAATAGTCTCTCCGAGGGAGAATATTCATGCGAAGAAGCATCACCGTTTTACTCCTCGTAACCGCGATGGCCGCCCTGCCGCTGGCGCTTTCGTGCAGGAAGCCGACAGAGGAGGAAGCCGGCAAAACCGACACGGCTGCCGAGACTGCGGCCCCGGACGGGACTGTAGCCGAAGAAGCCGCTCCACCCTCGGAGCCGGAAGCCGCCCCCGAAGAGACGCCGGCAGCTGAAGAGACCCCGGCCCCGGAATCTATAGAAGACGCACCCGAAGCCGCGGACGATAAATCGACGGACGAGGTCGCCGGCGAAAAGGCCGATAAGGATGAGGACAAGGCGGAGGTTCCGCCGTCGCCCGACGACCCGAGCCTGGATACCATACTCTCGCGCTATTACGACGCTATCGGCGGCCCCGACGAATGGAACGACGTTAAAACGATGAAGTACACCGGCAAGATGAATTCGATGGGAAAGGTTTTCGCGACGGCAATCGTTTACAAGCGCCCGGACAAGTGCCGCATAGATTTCAGCCTCGGGCACATTTACTTCATCCAGTCCTTCGACGGCAAGGAGGCGTGGAAGTTCAACCCGACCGACGGCAGCAAGCCCGCCGTTCTCGAGGGGGACGATGCGAACGACCTCATCGAGACGTGCGACTTCGACGGGCCGCTTATCAATCACGAGGCGAAGGGCCACAAGATACAGTATCTCGGGCGCGAGACGGTAAACGGGCACGAGGGATTCAAGCTCAAGATCACGAACAAGACCGGAAGCGTCGATTATTATTACCTCGATACGAAAACCTATCTGCCGTTCCTCGTTAGGGGGAAGGCGATGCTGAAGGAGAAGGAAGTCGACTCGACGACGACAGTCGGCGATTACATCGACACCGGCGGCATCATCATTCCTTACTATTTCGAGTTCGACCTCGACGGCCTCGACGATAATGAGGTGTTCAGGGTTTCGACGGTGGAGATTAATCCGGAGCTCGAGGATACGATATTCACGTTCCCGCGGAGGATAGAGGATTCGTATTGATTGTGTCCACGTAAGGCAAAACTAAAGATAAAATCCCCCCTTAATAAAGGGGGGATGAAATACAAAAGCAAAGACTGGATTCCCGATACAAGCTTGATACTAAAGAGAGCAGGTTCTGAGCGGTACTGGATAAACGCTTGTGCAGTGAAGTGGCGGTGTCCAATTCCTCGCTCGCTCGAAATCGTTGCTCGAAATGACAATATTAAAGACGAGATTCTGAAATAAATTCAGAATGACGGA
>CAZUDM010000121.1:0-2490 GCA_964618635.1 uncultured Spirochaetia bacterium | reverse complement strand
ATCAAGCCGACGCTCTTTTACGCCTCACCGCATAGAACGCACCAACCAGCGCAAACCCTGCTGCTGCCGCCATCATCCCCCACTCGGAGAGCGTCGGAATACTAGAAACCCTCGGCCCACCCGGCTCCGCGCCGGGATCGGTCTGGCCGAAAAATACGTTCTGAACGCCGCGAACCTGCTGGGTCCCTCCCGCGGGCTCCAGGACCACACGCACGATCGGCTCCGATGTCATCATGCCGACGAACGTATCGAAATCGTTCGTGACCGAAATAGTGGTGAAACCCAGAAGAGCGCTGCTTCCGTAAACCCTGACGTTTACGTTGGCGCTGCAGGGACCGTCCACCTCCGCACAGCCGACGTTCAGGCCGACGGCGTTTACAGCGGGATCGAAATTGATCACGAAATTGCTCTCGAAATTATTGTTGGTCAGCACGAAGGGAGGATTTTGCGATCCCCTCGAATCCGTCCCCAGCAGGAGAATGTTGTTGTCCGGGTCGGGGCTCTGTGTGAAAGATATGCCTTCGAGTATGTCACCCGGCCGGAAGCATTCGTCGTTACTCGCGCTGCTCACGGGCGTATCGCATTCAAGGAAGTCGCCGTTAGGCGGAGGCCCTCCGTGCGTAAAATCCTGTATCTCGATAACCGGGTTCATGTTGATGAACTGATCCTCGTGGAATACGAACTCGATCTGCGCCTGCGCGGGCGCGGACGAAAGATAGAACAAAGCCGCAATCACGACGAGCGGCGCGGCGAATCTCTTACAGGTTTGCGCGATCATGCGAATCCTCCATCGATGGTCTATTAACATATTTCCCGATTCGGAGCGTAAAGAAAAGCTCCGCAGGCACGGCGAAGACACCGCATTCTATAAAGAGGTATACGCAACCACGGATTGAATCGGATTGATGCCTCGGAACGAAGCCGTGACTGTGATTTTGAACAACCGAGGAATATCGTTTTATTCCCCCTTAGGAAAAGGGGGATAAAGGGGGATTTAGCCTTTATAGGCTGTCATCCTGAACTTGATTCAGGATCTCGTTTGGCCTTGAAATATTTCCCATACTGCTACGTCGAAAACCACACTACGTGTGTGGTCAAGCAAAAGTAGAAGTCGTTAGTTTTTTCTTATTTTTAAAAGACTGGATTCCCGATTAAAGCACTCGGGAATGACAAAAGGGGGTGATTCCTCGCTCGCTCGAAATCGTAGTTCAGGATGACAGATTAGGCTTCACTCAACCATCACTGCCGCGCCGCCTCTGCCTGGACCTTTCTAAGGTTTATCTCGCTGATGCAGTCGCTGACCGCCGGGTAGGTATTGTCGAACTTGTTTATGCAGTAGGCCTTTATGCACGAAGCGGCGCCCTTGCACTGACCGATCACGGCGTCGAATATGCGCGCCTTGAGCGTCTCGGTGCAGAAAGCGGGCCACGCCGGATCGTCGGGCAGGCCTGAAGGGCCCGTGGAGCAGTTGTCGGCGACGCAGTCCGTGTCTTCGCCGCAGCCGCCGAGAATCTCGTCGAGCCGCCCATCGCGGAGCCGCGCCTGCCTCTCGGCCTCGGCCCTCTCGGCTTCCTCCGCGGCCGCCCGCGTCTGGCTCGCGCTGTCCTGGAGGTCGCGCGCCATAACCGCCGCGCCCGGCTTGTCGAGCGAGAGCTCCTCCCAGTACCATATCGTCACGGGCTGCCCGTCCGGATCGATTTCGACGTATGAATTCTTGACCCACACGTCGCCCGTACGCCTGTCTATCTTGTGGACGACGGAGCCGTCGGGAGACGCGACGAGGTCATACCTCTCGCCGCCCGAATAAAGCCCGCCGGCAACCAAAGCGCCGACCACAATACCGACAAGAACAAGCGCCGCCTCTTTCATGCCGAACCCGTGCATAAACGCTCCTTGACCCGGAAGGGCTGCTACCATTTTACCTGAAGACGGGGGTGGAAGAACAGGTCCGTCGTGCCGTGGCCCGAGAGGGAACAGAACGGCGTAAATAGCGGGGATGCAAAAAAAACCCTCCCCCCTCCTTAACTACTAAATCCGAGGGGCGAGGGTTAGAGAAGGGGATATTCAAAATCTAGTATACACGTTTCAGGGAATTAACAAAGGACTATTTTCAATTCCCCGAAGAAGGCAAAAAAGCGAGGGATTTCAGCCCGTCCGCGTCATTCCGCAACGGGCTCGACGTCGCCCTGCGGAGGCGGTGCAACGTATTCGAGCTCCATTTCGTTGCTCCACGTACCCGAGCCCGGGCGGTCCATCTGCTGCATTCCCTCTTCCAGCGAATAGAAATATTCACGTGTGAAAATCACGTCGTCGAAATCGTCCGCCGGATAGATCTGGCTCGACTTGTTTTCCGCCCCTTCAGGCATGAAGGCCTTCTTGAAGTAGTCGTCCTCCGCGCGTGATCCCACGAACGCGGGGAGCATGAACAGGAGGGCCAATAAGACTATCGGTATAACGGTTCTCATAGCGTCACCCCCTTTGAAAACCTTA
>CAZUDM010000120.1:0-2554 GCA_964618635.1 uncultured Spirochaetia bacterium | reverse complement strand
TTCATCATATAACCCTCCCGGTTAAGCTGATTTAAAACTATAACCTATCATCCCCGTATAATCATATAGTATGTTTCGCAAAACCCTCGTAGTTTCTTTTACCACAGCACACCACGTGTGCAGGAATCCGGCGAGGGGTGTCGTGGAACAATATCGTGAAGGCGCCAGCACGCCACGCGTGCAGGAGACCGGCATAGCACGTCCGACGCTACAATTCACCAGTCGCGCGAGCGGTGCGTTGCATATCAACCCCTGCTATGGCGGAATCGCAGACTATTTGTGTGTCATTCCCGAATGCTTGTATCGGGAATCCATTCTTTTCATCTTTCACTTTTTTCTCACCCTCTCCCTTGAGGGAACGAATGCGAACAAGCGAGCCATTCGGACGCCCGTGTTTATCTTCTTAGTGTTTATCCAGTACCGGACATAACTGTAATCAGGGCAAATCAAAGGGGGATTTAGTCTTTTAAAAAACCGGATGCCTCTGTCGCAAACATTACCCGCCGCGCGGACTGTGTAATGAATCTCCGGCTTCGCTACGTCGAAAAACACACTGCGTGTGCGAGCAAAGAATCTACCTCATTTCTGTCATTCCTGCGCAGGCAGGAATCTATTCAGTTAATCCTTTTTATTCCATACCCCCTTAGAAAAAGGCCTGTCGCGGCGGAGACGTGAGCCGAAGCCGGAGGGGTCAGGGATTTACACGCCACGCCCGTAGGCACCCACCCGACGCACGCACCCGCCGCAGCGAACATCACCCGACGCGCGAATGGTGCAAAATCTCCCCTCCCCCTTCTAGGGGGAGGGTAAGGGCGGGGGTTACCTTCAGTCCGTCATTGCGAGGGAGCGCCTTCCGCGACCGCGGCAATCTCTCTTTTCCAATCTGTCATTCCCAACGATTTCGAGCAAGCGAGGAATCGGACGCCGCTACCTATTGCACAAACGTTCATCCAGTACCGCTCGCAACTTACCATCTTTAGCATCAAGGCTTGTATCGGGAATCCAGCCTTTGCCTTTATTCCCCCCTTAGAAAAAGGGGGGTTAGGGGGGATTTAATGTTTGTAGTCATCCTGAATTTCGAGCAAGCGAGGAATCGGACGCCATAGGCCAATTGCAAGAAAGCATATCTGGTACTGCTCGGAAATATCTCAAATTAAAACAGCGGGAAATCTCTCTTTTGCCTTTAATCCCCCTGGCCCCTGCAACGAAAATCTCCTGTAGCGCTCCCGAAACTTTAGGCTACACTTTTACCGTACACATGTCCGTGACTCGAATCACCGTCTCACTCATCCTCGCCGGAGCCGCTCTCCTCGCAGCGGGTTCACCCCCGTCCCTGGCGGTCGACATACGCGACCGCGTCGTCAAGGAAACGATCCTCGACGAGCAGATAGCCCTCTTCTGCAAGCTGAGGTGTGTCGGCAACCAGAGCGAAGGCACCCTTAAAACCCTCACCCTCGAGCCCATCGGCAAGAACAATTACGCCGTCTTCGGCATCGCGGCCCTCCGGAACCGCCACGTCCTCAGCGAATACACCGTCTACGACCACACAGTCTACGTCAGCTCGCACGGCACGCTCGACTCGCGCACCTGCAAGGTGAAGGTCGAAGACGCCAAGGTCGACAACGACTACAACGGAATCTTCACGAGCCTCCTCCGCTCCGAAAGCGACGTCATAGGCAAAATCTTCACAGTCCCCGACTGCCACAAATTCATCGACGCGGACAGTGCCCGCTGACACCCGACGCACGCACCCGCCGCAGCGAACATCACCCGACGCGCGAAAAGTACAATAAATCTCCCCTCCCCCTTCCAGGGGGAGGGTAAGGGTGGGGGTTGCCTTCGTCGCGGCCCTGCTGCGACACAACACTTTCGTCATCCTGGGCCCTGTCCCGGACTCGATCCAGGATTGTTTCAGGATCTTGCCTCTTCCGTCATTTCGAGCGCACGCGAGAAATCTATCTTTTAAGTCTGTCATTCTGAACTTGGTTCAGAATCTAATCTTTTGCCTTTCATCCCCCCTTATAAAAAGGCCTGTCGCGGCGACTTGTCCGGCGAAGCTTTCTAGTCGGTCGTAGCTTTTTATCGGTTGAAGCTTTAGCAAAGTCCGGAGTGGAGTCCAAAGCGAAGCCGGAGGGGTCAGCCACGCCCGTAGGCACCCACCCGACGCACGCACCTCCGCAGCGAACATCACCCGACGCACGAATGGTGCAAAATCTCCCCTCCCCCTTCCAGGGGGAGGGTAAGGGTGGGGGTTGCCTTCAGTCCGTCATTGCGAGGGAGCGCCTTACGCGACCACGGCAATCTCTCTCTTCCATTTTTCATCCCCCCTTAGGAAAAGGGGGGATTGGGGGGATTTACTCGCCAGGTATACAGAGAGAGCCCTTAATCCAGCTTCCTCCCAAGAATGAAAGAAACAGTGTACGCTGACAGTCGACTGACGCACCTCTTCCCCAAACATCACCCGCTGCGCGCTCAACGCTTCGAATCTCCTCCGCCGCCACGCCTAAAACCACACTACGTGCGCGGACCACGTCCGCATCACCCCGGCGCAATC
>CAZUDM010000119.1:0-2629 GCA_964618635.1 uncultured Spirochaetia bacterium | reverse complement strand
CCTGCAGGCTACGTACTTTATGCCGAGGGTATCCCTGTACATCTCTATCTCTTTCACGCAGTCTCCCGGCGTGCCGATAATAAACCTGTCCTCGGCGAGGTGCTCGAAGAGCGGGTCGTCGAGTCCGGTGAGCTGCTTCCCCCTGACGAACATCTTCACCCCGAGTGTGAAGTAGTACTTGTACATATTTATGATGTATTTGGTTCCGCCCTCGATTGCCTTTTTCCTGTCGCCCGATACGAACGTCTCGCGGAGGAGTATATGCTCGACTGCCTCGGGGTTCTTTCCGGCTTTCTTCGCCTCGTCGTTGTAGAACCCGAGCGTATCCCTCACCATGCTCACAGTCCTCCCAGGGCCGATGAGAAGCGGATATCCGAACCTCCCCGCACGTCTTATCCCGGGCTCCTCGAACGCGCCGACATAAAGCGGTATCGGTTTCTGCACGGGCTTCGGTGTCACTGTCGTATTCTGGAATTTAAACCTCTTACCCTCGTACGAGAACTTCTCTCCGGAAAGCGCCTTCCCCAGAACTTCGAGTCCCTCCTCCATCCTCGAAGGCCTCTGCTTCATTGATACGCCCATGCCTTCGTACTCTTCTTTCCTGTATCCGAGGACGACGCCGAGGTCGAACCTGCCGTTCGATATGTTATCGATGACGGCTGCGTCCTCCGCCACGCGGACGGGATTCTGAAGCGGCAGTATTATGCCGGCAGAGCCGATTCGTATTTTCGAGGTTACGGCCGCCATTGCAGCGGCGGCGACAGCCGGCGACGGGCAGTAGCCATCGTCTAAGAAATGGTGCTCCGATATCCATGCGGAATCGAAACCGACGCTCTCGGCGAGCCTCACCTGCTCGAAGCTGTTTTTATAAAGCTCCGGGTGGCTGTATGGAAGCTCGCCGTGGGTCTGCATGCCGAATAGTCCGATGCCGAATTTCATGGGGATTCCTCCTGAATGTTCTTTAGCCTGCGCTCTATTATAACATCCGCTGCCGGACGACTTACATGTAATTACACGTCTGACGCGTCCACACAAAATCGTTGCGATTTCGATATTCATAGGTTTATAATCCAGATATTAACCATTGAGAGGTGAATGATGAGTAAAGATATAAAATTCGGCCTGTCGGCTCCCATGCCCGGCGCCGATATGGACGGACTACTTAAATTCTCGGTCCAGGCAGACAAGCTCGGTTTCGATACTGTCTGGTACCCCGACCACGTCGTATTCGTCTCACCGACCGAAGCCCACGAGGCGTGGACGATAGCGACGGCTGCCGCGATGAAAACTAAAAACATAAAGCTGGGCACTGTTTCCGACCCCCACAGGATGCACCCGGCAGTCTTCGCGCAGAGGCTTGCGTCCATAGACCATATTTCCCAGGGGCGCGTGACGCTCACACTCGGCGTCGGCGAATCGATGAACCTCGACGCCTACGGCATCAAGTGGAACAAGCCCCTTGCGAGGCTTCGCGAATCGATGCAGGTCATGCAGAAGCTCTGGGCCGCAGAAGGGCCGATAGATTACGAAGGGGAATTCTTCAGCCTGCAGGATGCGTTCCTCCAGGTGAAGCCGTACAAGAGAAACCGCATACCGATGTACATCGCGACGCACACGCCTAAGGGACTCAAGCTCGCAGGCGAGCTCGGAGACGGGTGGCTCCCGATAGACCTCAATCCGGCCCTCTACGCCGAGTATCTCGCCGTCATCAGACAGAGCGCGAGCATCGCCGGCAGGGACCACTCCGAAATAGACCCCGGCCTCTGGGTGTTCACCTCCCTCGGTAAGGACGAGGACGAGGCCTACAAATCGCTGGAGCCGTTCAAATATGTCCTCGTAATGCAGGACCAGCTCAAGAAGGCGGGCTACGACGTCCACATCCCCGAAGAGTACCACGGCCTCAACTACTTCAACGTCATCCCGCAGGACGAGGCGGGAAGGCAGAAATTCAGACAGCTCGGTCAGTTCTTCCCGAGGGAGGCCATTATAGACTTCACGATAACCGGCTCGAAGAAAGACTGCATTGCCAAGATCGAAAAGTACATAGACAAGGGCGTCCGGCACTTCGTGCTCTTTTACAGGTTCAGCCCGGACCCCGAAAAGGCCCTCAAAACGTACGCCAAGGACATCATCCCTTATTTCAAGGGCTGAGAGGTCGGGAAGAATTCCTACAGGCATGAGCATAAATAATTCCTCCCCCTTGAAAGGGGGAGGATAAAGGCGGGGGTAAATCATATTGTGGCGGGATTATTTTAATTCGAAAGCCCGGCTCCGCCCGCTGCTTCTCCGTCCTCGAAGTAGACTTGCTTAAACAGCACGAGGTCGAGCGGGTTCGGCACGAGCCCCTTCACGTAAGGCTTTATCATGTTCTGCTGGTTCGAGATGAAAAAGGGCACGATCGGAACGTCGTTCTCTGTCAATATCGTCTGGGCCTTGTCGTAGAGCTCTTTTCTCTTTACAGGCTCCAGCTCCTCGGCCGCCTTGTAAACGAGCGCGTCATATTCTTTGTTGCACCATCTCGTTCTGTTGTTTCCCGAGGTGCACGTAAACAGCGTCATGAAATTGTGAGGGTCGGGGAAGTCCGCTCCCCAGCCGGCCCTGTGTATCTCCGGCGGGTCCGTGTTTATGG
>CAZUDM010000118.1:0-2769 GCA_964618635.1 uncultured Spirochaetia bacterium | reverse complement strand
ATGCAGGCCCGCGAGGGAGGGAGAGCCATGGCGGTGAAGGAGAACGAAAAGGTCGTCGAAAGGCTCATCGGCTGCATCAACGATCGCAACGTGGCGGTAATGGACGAGCTTTTCCACGAAGACGCAGTGATGGACTGGCCGCAGTCGGGCGAGAGGATAGTCGGCGGCGACAACAGGCGTGCGATATACGCGGCATTCCCGGGATTGCCCAAAATAAAGCCCCGGCGCATGTTGAGCGCGGGCGACATAGTCGTGGCCGAGGCCACGCTCGACTACGGCGGCGACGCCGTCTACAAGTGCGTTTTCGTGTTCGAATTCCGCGGCGGAAAGATAGCCCGCGAGACGGCCTACTGGAGCCAGCCGTTCGACGCCCCCGAGTGGCGCTCGAAGTGGGTCGAGAAGATGGACGGGTAGGGCGGGGCGAATACGGCCGAAGCTACGTTTGCAGATACAATCCCATTGGTTAACATCTTGATAAAGCACAGACGGAGGCAAGCTCATGAAAGCTAACGTATACCACGGCGCGAGGGACGTAAGGGTCGAAACGGTCGCCGATCCCGTCATTAAAAGCGGCGGCGACGTAATACTGAAAATCACGAAGAGCGCGATCTGCGGCTCCGACCTTCACTTCTACAGGGGAAACATCCCGCTGGACGAGGGCTTCGTCGTCGGTCACGAGTTCATGGGGGTCGTCGAGGACGCCGGCAAAGACGTAAGGCATTTCAAGAAGGGCGACAGAGCCATAGCCCCGTTCTGGGTGAGCTGCGGCGGCTGCTCCAACTGCCGTAACGGCTATCCCACGGCGTGCACGGGCGGCGGCGGATGCTTCGGCTTCGGCGAGGCGCTCGGCTTCTGGGGCGGCCAGGCGGAATACGTCCGCATCCCGTTCGCCGACACGACACTCGAAAAGGTGCCCGACGATTCCCTCGACGACAGCGTCATATTCTTGGGCGACATATTTTCGACGGCCTACTTCTGCGCCGAGTGGGGCAACATCAAGCCGGGTAACACGGTCGTCGTCTTCGGCGACGGGCCGCTCGGGCTTTTAGCCACGGCGTCGGCGAAGCTTTTCGGACCCGCGAAGATTATAACCGTCGGCCATCACGGTTTCAGGCTCGACCTCGCGAAGAAGCTCGGCGCCGATCACGTCTTGAATTCCAAGAACGGCGATCACATCGAGCGGATAATGAACCTGACGCACGGCGAGGGAGTCGACGTCGCGCTCGAATGCATCGGCTCGAACCAGGCCGTCCTCGACGCGATGAAGGTAGCCCGGCCCGGCGGCACGATATCGTTCATCGGGTTCATGGTGCAGGAGCTCCCGATACCGATGCTGGACTTTTATCTTAAAGACCTCACGTTCCGGGGCGGCGTCTGCCCGGCGAAAAATTACATCCGGAAGCTCCTGCCGCTCATACAGAACGGGAAGATCGACCCGACGGCGGTGATAACGCACGACCTGCCGCTCGCCGATACCCCCCGCGGCTACGAGCTCATGGACAGTAAGGCCGAGAACGCGATAAAGGTCGTCATAACTCCGTAACAGGTTTCCAGCTCCGGAGCCGCTTCCCGTCTATGCAGCCCGAAGCCGGCTCCGCCGAATTCGAATGCGAAATCTCGACCGTCTCTTCGAGCGGCTTGGAAAATCCACGTTCCGCTCGCGCTTCCGCCTCCGGCCGAAGGAGCTCGAATACCTCCGGTCGAAGGGCATGGATGCCGTCCTCGTCCACGCGCGGACATTCGTCGACGAGCGCCTCGCCCCCGCCGACATCCCCAACGACGGGCGGCAGACCCCGATGCGTAACCACCCCGTCTTCATCGCCCAGCACGCGACTGCCACCTGCTGCAGAAAGTGTCTCGAAAAGTGGCACGGCATCCCGCGCGAGGGCCGGGAGCTCACCCCCGACGAAAGGGATTACGTCGTCGCAGTCATCCAAAAATGGCTCTCCGGGCACGTGTAATTTCAGTCCGTCCCGCGCCTTCATGCACTCTTTTCCATACGTCATTCGAGGCCGTGTTTACGGGCCTTTTAAGCGAAAGGTCTTATTATGGTCTTATCTCGAATTTAAAAATCGCATACTTATTTAAGACTTTACAACCCCCGCCCCGGTCTCCATAATGATTTTCGGGGCGTCGAAGGGGCACTCGATCGCGCCTGTCAACCCACAACAAGCCAGGCATACAAACTACGTCCGCACAGGGAACGCTATGAAAATCGATTGGGAGCTCGTGGGGATATCGGGGGAGAACAACTTCTTGCAGCTGTTTTTCGACGTCCATTCCGGGACGCTTCTCGCTCACTGCTACAAAAGCATCGGCAACGGATACGGCATAAAAAGTCTCTGGGGAAGGCGCATCTCCGAGAAGAAATACGGCAAGGTAACGCCGGACGATCCGTCCCTCAGCTTCGAAGACCCTGTCCTCTCGCCCGCTTCGCATCACATTTACACGAACGTCATACGCGTCGAGGAGCGTAACGGCAACTACGACGGCTACGGGTGGGACTCCGTCCGCCGCATCGACCTTACCACCGGCGCCGACGAGATAGTCATAAGCCCCGACGGCGTCGCCGCCGACCCGGTCGGGGTCAAGGCGTGGATAAGCACTGTCCACGGCGTGAGCGGCGACGGCCGCGAGCTTTATTGTTCGATCGCCAACCAGAAAAGGGGAGAGGACGCCATATCCCCGACAGAATACTACCTCTCGCGCTATATCGTGGGCGAAGGCCGGATCGAGCCCATCACCCGCCTCCTCGCCACCTTCCTCTAG
>CAZUDM010000117.1:0-2769 GCA_964618635.1 uncultured Spirochaetia bacterium | reverse complement strand
TGCTCGAAATGACAATATTAAAGACGAGATTCTGAAATAAATTCAGAATGACGGAAGTGTGGAGTCGCGGCTGAGCGCCGCGACGTCGGGCTCATGCACGCGTGGCGTGCTGGATTCCCGACCCGGCTTCGCCCGCAGGCTCCGCCGCGGCAAGTTAAGGCGCTCGGGAATGACAGAAGTGGGGGTGATTCCTCGCTCGCTCGCACACGTAGTGTGTTTTCCGACGTGGAGGGTGAGGAGGTTCAAAGTACGGGTCGTGCGTCTGGTGAATTATAGTGCCAGACGTGCTATGCCGGTTTTCCGCGGACGTTGTCCGTGCCGTATTTGAACGTGACTATGCCGCAGGCGGGGCAGCGGTAGGCGTGGAGCTTCGGGCGTTTTATCAGCGACATGGTGCCGGGGAGGCCGCTCGAGATCGTGGGCATGCCGACGGGGTCGTCCCTGTCGCGCCAGGGGATGCCGGCCGAGGTGGGGATATAGCCTTCCGTCATTTCGGCGCCGCAGCGGGGACAGTCGACTTTGCCCGGCGGGAGGCCGAGCTCGGTCGTGAGCGCGACGGGTTTCCCGGGGGCGGGCTTCCGGAACGACCTGTAGACGTGAACGGTGAAGCCTGCCGCGAGCAGGAGAAGCGTGCCCGCGACGCCCATCATCGACATCAGGATCGTGCGCGTTGCGGAGAGGCTGTCGGGGAGTGTGCAGACGGAAGGGTCTGACGGGAGATACGTCACGACGAGCTTGTCGCGCCGGACGAGGACGTCGTACGTGAGCTTTGAAACTGTGAACGAGCATTTGGGCGGCTCTTCGCCCTCCGGCCTCGGGACGTCTACGGCGACGATGACGCGGTGGATGTCGGAGGGGTTTGTGACGCTCGTCCGCGAGAGCTCGCCGCCTTCTCTCTCGACTCCTTTCATAACGACCACGGCGACGGCTTCTTCGCCTTCGTCGTAGAGGCGCTGATGGTCGAGGTAGTCGTCGGAGTAGGCTCCGACCGCCCAGAGCGCGACGCCGGAGAGGAGCAGGACTACGAGAACGGGGACTATGAGCTCGGATTTATTTTTCATAGAGTGGTGCGCGCCGCTATTTCGTGGGCATAGTGAATATGTTTTCCGAGACGCCGGAGTTGACGACGACCGAGTCGACGCGGAGCTCTTCCGTCGGCGCGTCGCCCTCTTTGTCGAACAGCAGACGGAAGGGGATGTAAAGACCGGAGACGCTGCGGTAGTCGTCGAAGCGGGTTTTTACCGTGGAGCTTCTGCCGTCTACGTTGAAGACGCCGACCGCCTGGAGGGGGCGGAATGTTTCGGGGTCGAGGAAGTAGTACTGCAGATTGCCGGAGGGGTAGGCGACCTTGATTTTGTACGCGTTCACTTTGCCGACGGTTTCCCTGCCGTCGAGCGTGACTTTCAGATTCTTGTTCTCGTAGCCGACGAGAGGGCCTTCGATGTCGCATTTGTCGCCGAGGTAGTCTGTGCGGCCCTTGTCCAGTTTTACGGGGCCGGGTGAGGTCGAATGCGGATTTTTCTCCCACGCCGACGAGCCGTCGTAGGCCTGTATTACTACTTCGCCGCGGATCGTGTATTCGACGCGGCATTTGTCGGGGCGCATGTATTCGGCGGCCGTCGGGATTTTCTGGTCCTGGGTGTGGATGACGCCTTCCATGACCATCGTGTCGACCTTTTGCCAGTTGTCGAGTCCGCCTATGGCGTCGTAGTATTTCGCGAGGACTTCATCGAGGGTGAGAGGCTCCGCTGCCCGATTGCCCCCGGTTTGCGCGAGGCAGTGGAGGGGAATTGTAAATAAAAGTAACAATACCGGGAGGATGAGGCGTTTCATTGGCGGCAGTGCGCTCCTGTCGTCTTTTTATAATTGGAAAAGGATAAAGGAAGTTCGGGGAAAGGCAATTAGTGGAGGAAATGGATTCCCGCCTGTACGGAAGATAAAACAAAAAGATAAATCCCCCCGTACCCCCCTTTTCCTAAGGGGGGATGAAAGATCAAAGCGAAAGATAAAACAAGATCCTGATAAATCCCGGATCGAGTCCGGGACTTCGGTTCAGGATGACGGACTAGAAGGATGACGGAGGTGTGGAGTCGCGGCGGGGGCCGCGACGTCGGATTCGTGCACGCGTGGCGTGCTGGATTCCCGATTAAGGCGCTCGGGAATGACAGATTTACAAGATAGATCTCTCACATTCGTTTGAGATGACGAAGTAGAGATATTGAGACAAGCTCCCGGCTTCGCTAAAGCTATGCCGGACGGGCAGGATGACGGGAGTGTGAAATTGCGGTCGGGGTGCCACGTCGGATGTCAGCGGACACTGTCCGCTTCGGCGAGGCGTTTGTAGGCGAGGTCGATGTGGATTTGCCACGGGGCGAGCTCGGGGTGTGAAGCCACGAGGGAGGCGAGCTCGTCGATTTTGTCGCGGCGGCTCTGGTAGCTCCAGATTTTTGCGCCGAGCTCTAACGCGGGGAGTGTCGAGATGTCGAATTCGCCGAAGTCGAGCTTCGCTTTTTCGATGAGGGAGGGGATGAGAGGGAGCGAAAGGGCGCAGTATTTGAGGACCATGTCGTTGTAGCTGTTGCGGACGTTCTCCGTGATGAGGTTGAGATAGTAGTAGTATTTGTCGACGTCGGCGGCGAGTGATCGGGTCAGATCTGTCATGGCTGTGTCTCCGGTAGAGAAATATAAATGTGTGTGGGAGAAAGGCAAAGGATAGATTTCTCGCGTGCGCTCGAATGACAGGATGAGATTGCCGCGGTCGTGGAAGGC
>CAZUDM010000116.1:0-2853 GCA_964618635.1 uncultured Spirochaetia bacterium | reverse complement strand
CGACCGTCCATGAACGATAACCTTGCAGAAGGAATACTCTTTACAGACCAGTACCAGCTCACCATGGCCCAGCTTTACCACAGGTTCGGCCTTCAGGATATGCACGCGCAGTTCGACCACTTCTTCAGAAACTATCCGGATTACGGCACGCACAAATCCGGCTACTGCGTCAACGCCGGGCTCGAATGGCTCGTGGACTGGATGAAGGAAGTACGTTTCGGCGAAAAGGAGCTCGAATATTTAAGGTCCTGCAAGGGAAGCTCCGGCGCCCCTATCTTCAGCGCCGATTTCCTCAAATGGCTCGAAAAGAACGGCAGCTTCGAGGGCATAACCGTACAGGCTATCCCGGAGGGAAGGGTGATACACCCGAACGTCCCGGTCACGGTGATCCAGGGCCCTCTCCCGATGGCCCAGATTCTCGAATCGCCCCTTCTCAACAAGCTCAACTACCAGATACTCATAGCCACGAAGGCGGCGAGGATAAAAGAGGCTGCGCGCGGCCGTCCCATACTCGAATTCGGCATGCGCCGCGGACACGACAAGGGCGTAAACGCGGGGGTCCGGGCGGCGCTCATAGGCGGGGCCGACTTCTCCTCCGGCGTCGGCATCTCGGCGGTCCTGGGCTTTCCCCCGAAGGGCACACACGCGCACAGCATGGTGCAGGTCTTCATGGCCCTCGGCGAGGGCGAGCTCGGGGCGTTCAGGGCCTTCGCGGAGGTCTACCCTGACGACTGCCTTCTCCTCGTCGATACGATCAACACACTCGAAAGCGGCGTCCCGAACGCGATCAAGGTCTTCGAAGAGCTCCGTCGTAAGGGGCACAGGCCCGTCGGCATAAGGCTCGATTCGGGCGACCTCGCCTTCCTCTCGATCCAGGCCGCGCGAATGCTTAACGAGGCCGGCTTTCCGGATACGAGCATCGTCCTCTCGAACGAGCTCGACGAGCTCGTCATATGGCAGATAATCACTCAGATCGAAGAGGAGGCCCCGCGCTACGGCGTCGAGCCCGACAGCCTGATAAAAAGGCTCGTTTACGGCGTCGGCACGAGGCTGATAACCTCAAAGGGCGACTCCGCCCTCGACGGCGTATACAAGCTCGTGTCGGTGAAGGAAGACGATAGGTGGGTACCCGCGATAAAGATATCCGAAACCCCGAAAAAAACCCTCAATCCCGGGAACAAGCTGGCGTGGCGCATCTACGACGACAGGGGCAAGGCCACGGCCGACCTCCTGACGGTGGACGAGGACGAAGTCCGCGGCAGGGAAGCTCTCAGGCTCCGCCACCCGTCGGACTTATCCAAATCAAGGGTTCTAAAAGGCGAAGACATAAGCGGTATAGAGCCGCTACTCGTAAAGGTGCTCGACGAGGGGAAGCTCGTCTGCGACCTGCCCACGATAGAGGAAATAAGGACCCGCAGGATTTCGGACATCGAGCGGCTCGATCCGGGCGTGAGGCGTATAATGAACCCCCACTTCTACCACGTCTCCCTCTCGGAAAAGCTCTGGGCCCTCAAGCACGACCTCATCGAGTCGGTCCAGCACGCCGAGGCCAAAATCATTCCCTGAGCGTTCGCCACACCTTTTATTGCAGGATGGTTATAAAGAAACAAGGTAAGAAGTAAAAAGGGGCTCCGCTGCGCAAAAGCTCCTTCGAATACTTTCGGAGTTTATTTCGCCGCGTTTTTCTCGCCAGCTCTGGCCGACCCGTTCCTTTTTGCCGGGGCGGGCTCGGCCTTCTTTTCCCGCCTTTTAGCGCGAGCCGGATTAAAGCCCTTAATCCTCAGTTTAAGAATATCGGGCCTCGAGAAATGTCCGACCCCGTCTATGACTGCCTTCGCCCTTATAATCAGCGCCGGGTCTATCTCCGCGTAAACGATGTCCTCTTTCCCGTATATAGGTCCGGCCAGGTAATCCCCCCTCGGGCTTATGATCCCTGTCCCGCCGGGGAAATCCCAGATCGTATGCTTCTTTAACGGAAAGCTGTCCGGGACCATATCCTCCGTTATGTAAGCAGCCGAGGCGATGACGAACACCTGTCCCTCGAATGCGTATTCACGGCTGGCGAAGTCCATTGTCGGCTTCACGAACCCGTGTCCCGCCCAGAGCCCGGCGTGTATCTGCTCTCCCTTGAGGAACATCGCGGCCTTGGCGAGCGTCATGTGGTGCTCGTAACAGAAAAATCCCCCGAGCTTTCCGATCTCCGTGTCGAACACCCCGATGTCCTCGGCGCCGCCCATGCCCCATATGCACTTCTCGCTGTCTATCGACATCAGCTTCCTGTGCCTGCCGAGTATCGTGCCGTTCTTGTCTATATATAATATGGTGTTGTAGAGCGTCCCCCCCTCCTTCTCGTTCACACCGATGACGACGTACGCGCCGGCTTTCTTCGCCGCCTTGCAGAGCTTCTCCGTGTCGGCGTCCGGTATCTCGATCGAGTTCTTGTGAAGCTCTATGTATGCGTCAAGGATGAGCTTCCTCCCCTCGGCCGATCCAAGGTCCTTCGGCCAGTATGGATAGGTCGGAATAATGGCCTCAGGGAACACTATGAGGCTTGCCCCGTTCCCGCCAGCCTCTTCTATGAGGCTGACGACTTTTCCTATCGTCTCGGCCTTATTAAGAAAAACAGGGGCCATCTGAACGGCCGCGGCCGTGAATTTTTCGGTTTCATTATGCATAGTAGTGCCTCCTGACTCTCCCGGTACGAGGGAGCTCTTTTATCGTTTGCCAAAGTCCATTATCGCACGATTGCAAACGAAGTGTCAATCAATAAACAAGTATACATACTCGTCGCGGTCACGCCGCGACACCACTCTTCCATCATCCTTAATACATTCTTTAGTTTGTCATTCTGAA
>CAZUDM010000115.1:0-2858 GCA_964618635.1 uncultured Spirochaetia bacterium | reverse complement strand
TTCGCGAAGCTGTTCTGCCAGACGAGATCCCTCTCCAGGACGTCGTTACTCGGAAGCCCCTTCTGCTTGTAGTGCTGCCAGACCTCGTTGAAAATCTTCGGCTCGAGCGCCGCAGCCCGGAGAAGCTTCCGCCTGTCGGGCGCGTTTTCCAGGATTCGGTAGCCCCTGTCCGAAACTGCCACCCGCCTGTTCTCCCCCTTCCCGGCGGAATCTATCAGTCCGTAGTAAGTAAGCGCCGCAATCAGCTGGCGTACATAACTATTATATTTCGGCAGGCCCCACCTGTTGACGAGTATGCTCACAGGTATCGGCGCCCTCTTGTCTATCGTGTAAATCTTCGACGTCAGCTCGAGCGCCTTTTCGAGATCTATACAGGGATAATTAGGGCTCCGCTTCTTCGTCTTCCCCGCTGCCACACCCCCCGTCGGGGACTTGTACTTCGACTCACGGTCCTCTTCTGTCATACCGCACGCTCTCCCTCTGATTTGTCACTCCATAATATAAACGTCCTGATTGAGAAATCAAGCAGGGCTGACAGATAAATTAACAGGTAACAGGTGTTGACAAAAATCTGTCAATTATGTATTATGCTAGTAATTTCATTAGCCAGGAGGATACAAAGATGAGAAAATAGACCCCCGTCATCCAATCGCAATCAGGGTTGTCGTTGCATGACGGGTTATTTACAAGCGGATGGGGTTATGGGCGGCCCGCCGTAACTTTACACTCCGCGAGACAACCAGGTTAATAAGTCTATTATTTCATTTTTGGGAATATAAGCAGTAAAAATCAAATTTTAAGGAGAAAATCAGCAATGGCAACGAAGAAAACGACAACCAAGAAGACGGAAAAGAAGCCGGCAAAGAAGACAGTAAAGAAAACGTCGAAGAGAGACGTAACGGTATTTCAGGCTGTAGAGAAGAAGGCTGCGGCGAAGAAGGCTGCGCCAAAGAAGAAAGCGGCTCCAAAGAAGGCTGCCCCGAAGAAGGCTGCGCCGAAGAAAGCGGCTCCTAAGAAGGCTGCGCCAAAGAAGGCCGCTGCCCCAAAGAAGGCTGCCCCGAAGAAGACCGCGGCAAAGAAAGCGGCGCCGAAGAAGGCAGCTCCGAAAAAGGCCGCCCCTAAGAAGGCTGCGCCGAAGAAAGCCGCTGCAAAGAAAGCAGCTCCGAAGAAAACGGCTACAAAGAAATAAGCTTTGAACCGAAGGGGCGCGCCGCGGGTGCGCCCCTTTCCATTGTCCCCTTCCGGGCCGGGGCGACACTTACAACATCCGGTAAAATTCCTCGACCCTCTCGATCTGCGGGAGCGTCGGGCGT
Organism: uncultured Spirochaetia bacterium; assembly: GCA_964618635.1. Classification (GTDB taxonomy): domain Bacteria; phylum Desulfobacterota_D; class UBA1144; order Nemesobacterales; family UBA2774; genus JADLGH01. The sequence goes on along the minus strand of CAZUDM010000115.1, from coordinate 1,545 downwards.
ATGAAGCTTCTAACCTTCCTTATCTTGTCCCACGCATCGAGCGGCCTGCACCCGCGGCTGACAAAATACGCCGCCGCCATCGTCGCGCTCCGCCCTATCCCCTCCCAGCAGTGTATGTAAACCTTCCCGCCGGAATCTATCTCCTGCTTTACGAACTCCACGCCGGTCTTCAAATCCTCGAGCCCCGGCGCGCCGTTGTCGTCCGTCGGCAGACGGAGATACTTCATCTCCCTGAGCTTCGCCAGCTCGGCGTAGTCGTACTCGCTTCTCATGTTGACGATCGCAGTGATCCCGTTCTTCCGGAGCGTGCCGAGCCCGGCTCCCCTCGGCTGCCCGCCGATCCAGAGCTCGTTCGTCACGGCGGCGTACCTTCTCAGCGGCCCGCCCGTGTAAAACCGCGCCAGCTTGTCGTACGCCGCGAGCATGCCCTTCCGGAACCCCTGGTACTTAAAATGCAGATACAACCGTCTGATCTCGGCCGTGAAGCTCACGACGTCTTCCTCCCCGGCGCGGCGACGTTTATCGCGTGGTGCAATACGCGTATCTCGAGCGGAAACCCGGCGTTTATCTCTTCGCCGTCCCGTGCGGCGACCTGCGCCGGCGTCGCTTCGACGATCACTTCCCTCGCCGGGATGCTGTACATCGTAAGGTCCCTCCCCTGTCCCCATACGTGCGTTCCGTTCCCCGGCCTGACCCTTCCGACGAACCCGCCGAGCGCGTTGTAAACGAGTCCGAACGCCGCCCGGAGCGACGCCTGCGTGAACACGACGACGTTCAGAAATCCGTCCGACGGGTCTATCTCCGGGATCAGCTTCACGCCTGGGAGCCCCAGGTTCCCCGAGTTGCAGACGACGCACGTGATCCCCTTCATCCTCCGCCGCTTCCCGTCCGCTGCAAACGTGTACGTCGACTGCGGCGTCGTTCTCCCGTAATGGAGCGCGGTCCAGAGATACGCCAGCACGCCGAACCTGCTCTTGAGCCCGGGCTCGGTGAGGACAGTCATCGCCGCCTCGAGCCCTATGCCGACCCGGAGGAGAAAATGCTCTTCGCCGACGACGCCCACGTCCACCTTCCTCACTTCAACCTCGTCGCCTAAAAGCAAATCCAGCGCGGCCGCCGTGTCCGTCGGTATCTCCATCTCGGCCGCGAACACGTTCGCCGTCCCTCCGGGTATGACGCCGAGCGCCGCTTCCGTATCGATGAGCCCCTCCGCCGTGCCCAGCACGGTCCCGTCTCCGCCGACGGCCACGACGAGGTCGGCGCCGTCGGCCGCCGCTTCCTTCGCAATATCTCGCGGCATCCTGTCGGGCTCCGTGTAAACGATTCGGTACTCCGCGCCCGACTCCCCGAGCCTCTCCTCTATCAGCCCGACGTCCGACTCCGTCTGCCCCGACGCCGGGTTCACGATCACGTAAATCTTCCCGAAGCGCATTCCGCCCCCTTATCCAAGGATATAATTATTCTAGCACGCACAAGCTGACAATCCGCTCACAATCTACGTTGCGGTATCAATAGTATTTTCACCAACTGCACGATCTCTCACCT
>CAZUDM010000114.1:0-2897 GCA_964618635.1 uncultured Spirochaetia bacterium | reverse complement strand
TAGTCTTTTAAGTCTGTCATTCCCAACGATTTCGAGCGAGCGAGGAATCACCCCCTAATCTGTCATTCCCGAATGCTTGTATCGGGAATCCAGTTTTTATATTTGTCATCCTGAACTTGTTTCAGGATCTAAAAATCTTTTAAAGCGTTAGAAGCAAACGACTTCTACTTTTGCTTGACCACACACGTAGTGTGTTTCTCGACGTAGCATATTCAAATACTATAAGCATCAGAAGCGCGTCAGGTGATAGTGGCAATAATGCTGCTACTTCGAATGCCAGCGGACGCTGTCCGCGACGGGGCGAAATTGTGCTAAAAATCTTCGCGTCTTCGCTAAATCTTCCACCCACCCCACCCCCTGGTCAGATTTTTAACGCTCATCCACTCGATTTTCTTAACGCCAATTTCGACGTCCCGGAAAGGTATTACTTCGCTGCTTACGCAGCTTGCAATATTATGATCAGGCCGAGAGTAAAATTATCCGTCATTGCGAGGGAGCGCTTTTCGCGACCGCGGCAATCTCATCCTGTCATTTCGAGCGCACGCGAGAAATCTTTCCTTAATCCCCCCTTAGGAAAAAGGGGGGACGGGGATCGAATTTTTTGCTTTTGCCTTTGAGTCCTCTCCTACCTCTCCACACTCTCCCCCATACTGGTGTTAAAATATAATCCTCCGGAACCCTGCACATGAATTTCGAACGCATACTCCTCTCGAACATCGTCCTCATACCCCTCGGGCTCGCAATCCTCGTCGCCGTGCTCATAACGTTCCTCCCCCTCGCGGGAGTCCTCGGATTCGAATACTCCGCCATAACCGGCTTCGCCCTTTCCCTCATCTCCGTCTTCATGTCTGCCGAGCTCATGGACAGGGACTACCGCAGTTATTCCTCCGGCCGGCGGCTCTCAGACCGCGTCTCCGCCGTATTCATGGTCAACCTCATCCTCCTCCTGGTGGTGTTCCTCGTCGGGCTCGTCAGCTCGTTGATAAAAGCCGACTGCAACATACGCGAGGGTATAGTTTTCTACCTTTTAATAACGTGCGTGAGCGTATTTTTCTCCGCCACCCTCGGCATGCTGACAGGCTTTCTCCTGAGGGCGCGCGGGTTTCTCATCGGGGCGCTGATTATAATCGGAACGATAATCTATTCCCTTTACGTCCTCTACAGCGAGCCGTCGCTTTTCGTCTACAACCCCGTCTTCGGATTCTTTCCGGGCCCAATCTACGACGCAGTCCTCCCCGTAACGACGACCCTCGTCGCGTCGAGGGCGATCACAGTCCTCTGGGGCTGCTTGTTTCTCGTCGTGCTCACGATAGCGAACGGCCTCGGCTATAGCCGCATAGGCGCGTGGGACGCCGTGAAGCTCCTCTCTGTCGTCGCGCTCCTCGTCGCGGCGCATGTCTACAGGTCAGAGCTGGGCGTCAGCTTCCCCCGTGAGTACATCACTGAAAAGGTTCTCCCCGCTTCCGTCGAAACAGAACACTTCGTAATCTACTACGACCCAGGCGCTCCCGAGGCGAGGCGCATTAATCTCATCGCCGACGAGCACGAGTGGAGGTACGGCGAGCTCGCCGAATATCTGAACGTGAATTCGACGGACAAGATACGCTCCTACATCTACCCGAACACCGAAACCAGGAAGCGCGTCGTCGGCGCAGGCGACACGACCATAGCCAATCCCATACATAAGGAGATACACCTGATCTACGACTCGTACCCGCATCAGGTACTGAAGCATGAATTGGTCCACGTCATGTCCGCCGACTTCGGCGATCGGTTCCTTAAAATAAGCCCGAAAATCGGGCTCCTCGAAGGGCTCGCCGTGGCCACCGACTGGAGCGGAGAAGATTTCACCCCCCACCAGTGGTCGAAGGCGATTATAAAGGCCGGGCTCGCCCCCGACATCGAATCCATCACGGGGCTCGGCTTCTGGTACGCCCCGCCCGCCGCGAGCTACACACTCATGGGCTCATTTTCAAGGTACCTCATAGACCAGTACGGCATCGAAAATTACAAGAAAGTCTACGGAAGCGGCGACTTCTCGGTATATGGAAAGCCCCTCCCCGACCTCGTCGCCGAATGGAAGGCGTTCCTCGAAACCGTCCCCACGCCCCCCGAGGCCGACACGATAGCCAGGGCCCGGTTCGGCGCGCCGAGCATATTCGGCGCAGTCTGCGCGAGGAAGGTGGCGGCGCTCAAGGAAGAGGCGTTCGGCTATTACTCGGCAGGGAATTTCCACAGGGCCGGCGAGCTCTTCTCCGAGGCGCGCGGCTTCGACGAAAGGGACCCCGTGCTGATTAACGGCCTCGCCTATTCGGCCTACTACCTCGGCGACTACGAAAGGGCCGCCGATCTCGCCGGGCAGCCGGACGGGCTTTCGAAGGTCGACCGCACGATACTCTCGAACCTCCGGGCCAACGCCCTCTGGCAGTCGGGCGACGTGGACGCCGCGCTCGAAATATTCAGGGGCATCGAGAGGGATTATCTCCCGAACGACATCCAGCGCGAGCTCGACGTGAAGATTTCGGCTATCGAAGAAGGCGGCGCGGCGGAAGCCGGCGCGAGGGAATTCTTCTCCACGCGCGACAGGACCCTTCAGGCCATCGCTATGGAAGAATCCATACAGGGCTCGCCGGGTTACGCCCCCGCATATTACCTCATTGGGAGGATGCTCTTTAACGCCGGAAATTATGCGGACGCCGCGCCCTACCTTGAAACCGCTCATTACATCGGTCTGCCCTCGGAAAGACTCGCGTCCGAGAACCTCCGTCTACTGGGCACGGCCCTCTACGCGTCGGGGGATTACGAAGCCGCCGCTGCTGCATTCTCGGAGCTCGCCCTGCTCAGTCCCCGTGACAAGGCCTACGCCGACGACTTCCTCAGGCGCATAAACGCCCGGA
>CAZUDM010000113.1:0-2982 GCA_964618635.1 uncultured Spirochaetia bacterium | reverse complement strand
CAATTCTGCAACCGCCCATCATCCCGAGCATCTGTCATCCCCAACGATTTCGAGCGAGCGAGGAATCGGACGCCCTGAGCCGATTGCAAGAAAGCATATCCGGTACTGCTCGGAAAGACCTCGAATTAAAACTGTGAAAGATCTATCTTTTCTCCCCCTTAGAAAAAGGGGGGTCAGGGGGGATTTAAAAGTTGTTCTTTTTGTAAAGGCTTTCGAGTGCAGACTTTCCATCGAGCCCCCTCCCACTACGCCGAGAATCACCACACTTCCGTCATCTTTTGGGAGGGTACGCAGCACCCGCGGCAATCTCGGGCCACGCCTGCGGGAATCCTGTGGCAGCCCCGCCGCATTCATCACCCGACGCAAGAACACCGCCCCATATCGCTTACTTCGCTACGCCGAAAATCACCCCTCCGCGCAGTTGCATTTCAATCAATCGGTGTTTTAATAAACCGCTAATGGGAATGATCGGCAAGCCGCCCGTGGTGCCCACTCTTAAAGAGGCAGTCGCTCTCGGGGACATCAAAGCCATGGGCCGCTGGGTTCTCGCGGCCACGATACTCGGCTCCAGCATGGCCTACATCGACGGGACGGCGATTAACGTCGCGCTCCCCGCGCTTCAGGACAAGCTCGGCGCGACGATAACCCAGGTGCAGTGGGTAATCGAAATTTACTCCCTCTTCCTCGCGGCGCTCATACTCGTCGGCGGCGCGCTCGGCGACAGGTACGGCAGAAAGCTCGTCTACGGCACGGGGATCGCCCTCTTCGCCGCGGCCTCCATCATGTGCGGCCTCTCCCAATCCGTCCACCAGCTCATCGCGTTCCGCGCGCTCCAGGGCGTCGGCGGCGCGCTCCTCATCCCCGGCAGTCTCGCTATAATCAGCGTCTACTTCGGCCCCGCGGAGCGCGGAAAGGCCATAGGCACGTGGGGCGCTTTCTCCGCGATAACTACAGCCGTGGGCCCCGTGCTCGGCGGGTGGCTGATAGAGCACGTCTCGTGGCGGTGGATATTCTTCATTAACGTGCCGATAGCGGTCGCCGTGCTGGCAGTGCTCGCGGCGAAAGTCCCCGAATCCAGGGGCGGCGCTCACGACAAGGAAGTAGACTTCACAGGCGCTGCCCTTGCAACGCTCGGCCTCGGCGGCATAGTTTTCGGCCTCATCGAGTCGGCGAACCTCGGTTTCGGAAGCCCTGTCGTCGTAGGCTCGCTCGTCCTCGGCGCACTCCTTCTCGCGGCATTCGTCCGCATCGAGAAAAATTCCGAGAACCCGATGATACCCCTCGCGCTGTTCGCCTCGCGGACCTTCACCGGCGCGAACGTCGTCACACTTTTCATGTACGGCGCTCTCGGCGCAGTGTTCTTCTTCCTCCCGTTCGCGCTGATTCAGGTCTACGGCTACTCGGCGACTATGGCGGGCGCGACGGTGCTCCCGATAATCCTGATACTGTTCGCGCTCTCGCGCCGGGCAGGGGAGCTCACCGACAAATACGGCGCGAAGCTCCTGCTCGTCGCGGGCACTGTAACGGGCGGCCTCGGCTACGTGGCCCTCGCGCTCTTTCACGGCGACGGCAGCTACTTCACGACATTCTTCCCGGGAGTAGCCCTGCTCGGATTAGGCCTGGCACTCAGCGTCGCGCCGCTCACGACGGCCGTCATGAACGCCGTCGACGTCAGGTGGTCGGGCACCGCATCCGGCATAAACAACGCCGTCTCGAGGATGGCCGGTCTGATAGCCATCGCAGTATTCGGGATCGTCATACTCCACGCGTTCAACGTCAGCCTCGACAGGGAGCTCGACCGCGCGCGCATCGCGCCCGAGGTGCGCGAGATGCTCGCCGGCGAGAGGATAAAAATGGCCGGGGCGGAGATACCGCCTGCAGTCGGCCCCGAGACGCGCGCCGTCCTCGCCGCCATGGTGAAGAGCTCCTACATCACCGGCTTCGACCTCGTCATCTACATGGCCGCCGCGCTCTCCTTCCTCGCCGCCCTCGTCGCCTGGTTCACGATAAGACGCGAATAGCGGGCGGGCCACGCCCGCGGGAAGCCGACATAGCACTTCCGACGCAATAATCACCTTTCGTGCGTCAGACGCTCTTAACTCAGGCCTCGCTTATTCAATTCCCTCTCCCCTCGTGGGAGAGGGTCAGGGTGAGGGTGTACCTTAACAATCAATCAAGCAGTCATCCCGAACTACGATTCCGAGCAAGCGAGGAATCACCACACTTCCGTCATTCTGAACTTGATTCAGAATCTATTTTTCTCTTTGATCTTGTCCCCCCTCAGAAAAAGGCCTGTCACGGCGAAGCCTTGCGTAGGGGACGGTTCTGAGCGAGCGCAAGAACCGGACGCCCCTGCTTACCTTCTCGACGTTCATCCAGTACTGCGATGAACTTCAATCAAATTATAATAGGGGGGATTTAATCTTTGTATTCCCAAATGCTTGTATCGTGAATCCACGTTTTTATCCTTGTTCTTTTGTCATCCTGAACTTGTTTCAGGATCTCGTTGTTAATGCTTTAACAGAAAAACTAAGAGCTAAAATGCTTCTACTTTTCCTTGATGAGAAGTAGCAAACACATGTAGTGTGTTTTTCGACGAAGCACCTTCGGAAACTCATGCACCGGTAGCGCGCCGGGCGAAACAGCGACGACTCTGCTACTTCGGTTTCCTGCACGCGTGGCGTGCCGTCCCGGAAAGGTATTGCTTCGCTTTGTAGCAAAGCAATATTATGATCCGGCCGAGGGTGAAATTAGCTTTGTTCTTTCGACCAACGGGAGAAATCTAATCTTTAAAAGATAGATCTCTCACATGCGTTCGAGATGACAAAAACGCTTGATGGATTACTGGCGGAAGTGGATTCCCGATACAAGCATTCGGGAATGACGAAGCCAAGGCTAAATTCCTGACTTCATATCTTTACAATCCACAAAAAAAGGGGGCGTCAGAAATATCGTTCAATATTCCTGACGCCCTAAAGGGGG
>CAZUDM010000112.1:0-3132 GCA_964618635.1 uncultured Spirochaetia bacterium | reverse complement strand
GAGCTTTCGCAGGCCCTCGGGTGCGAGATATATTTCCCCGAGGATTCGGTCGGCGACGCCGTTAAAAAGGTGTCGGTCGATATGCCCGCGGGGAGCGTCATGCTTCTCGAAAATCTCGACTTTCACAAAAAAGAGCTCGAAGACAGCATGGATTACGCGAAGAGGCTGGCGGAGATCGCGGACGTCTACGTGAACGAGGCGTTTACGGTGTCGAACCAGAAGCGCGCCTCGCTCTCGGCGGTTACCGGGTTCTTCAATACTGTGTGCGTCGGACTTTCGTTCAAGAACGAGACCGAAAACCTGGGCAAGCTCGTGAATCCCGAGCGTCCGTTCACTGCCGTCATAGGCGGGAGGTGCACGCCGCTCAGGCTCGCGCTCATGGAAAGCCTGATGGACAGGGTGGATTCGTTCCTCCTCGGAGGGGCGGTCGCCAATCTCTTCTTGAAGACCCTGGGCAAGGAGACGGGGAGGTCTGAAGTCGACCAGACGATGATATTCAACGCGAAAAAGCTCATCTCGTCGTCGGCCACGAGGGGCATAAGGTTCATCGTGCCCGTGGACCTCGTAACCGTCCGCGGGGATTTGAAGAATGATTCGCCTTCCTATATAATTTCGGACAACAATATCCCGAAAGGTTCGACTACAGTCGACATAGGGCCCGAAACGAGGGCTCAATTCGCTAATAATATATCGGGAGCGAGGACGGTTTTCTGGAACGGGCCGCTCGGCATTTGCGAGGAGCCGGGGTTCTTCGAGGGTTCGAAGGCCGTGGCCGAGGCGATTGCGGAGTCGGACGCGTGGGGGGCGGTTACAGGCCGCGACACCGCGCAGATCGTCCACAATATTGCCGCCGAGGGGCGGGTGGGTTACGTGTCCCGGAGCGGAGAAGCGGCGGTGGAATACATTATCAACGGCACTCTGCCGGCGATCGCCGCGCTCGAAGAAAGGATTAAATGAGAAAAAAGCTTGTTGCAGGCAACTGGAAGATGAACATGCTGGGGAAGGAGGCGGGGGAGCTTGCGAGGGGCGTCGCGGGCGGCGTTACTCATGTGACGGACAAGGTGGACGTCGTGCTCGCGCCGCCGTTCACCGCGCTGCACGTCGTAGCCGATGCGATAGAGGGCACGGGCCTTCAGCTCGGGGCGCAGGACGTTTTCTGGGAGGAGAGGGGGCCCTACACGGGCGAGATATCGCCGGCCATGCTCGTGGACGCCGGGTGCGAGTGGGTGATAATCGGCCACTCGGAGCGGAGGAACATATTCCACGAGACGGACGCGATGGTGCGTAAGAAGATAGACGCCGCGCTCGCCGAGGGGCTTCAGGTTATCGTGTGCGTCGGGGAGACGCTCGCGGAGAAGGAAGGCGGGCAGACGGTGGGCGTCGTCGACGGGCAGGTCGAGAGCGCGCTTTCGGGGCTCGAGATCAGGGACCCGTCGCGGCTCGTGATAGCCTACGAGCCTATCTGGGCCATCGGGACGGGCCATAACGCCACCCCGGAAGAGGCCGAATTCGTCCATGCTACAATTCGTGAAATAGCAGGTAAAATATTGGGCGGCATTGCGGACCGCATGAGGATCGTGTACGGCGGGAGCGTAACCGAGGACAACATCGAAGAGCTTCTGGCCGAGCCCGACATAGACGGTGCGCTCGTGGGAGGGGCGAGCCTCCGGGCGGACGCGATGACGAGCATAGTGCTGAAAGCAGGAGAATAGAAAGTGGAAATAGTAATATTGGCTGTCAAGGTGTTGCATATAATTGTGAGCGTTCTGCTCATACTGGTGGTATTGCTCCAGCCGGGAAAGAGCGGCGACCTCGGCTCGATATTCGGCGGCGGGACGAGCGAATCGATATTCGGCTCGAGCGGCGCCGTGCCGTTTTTGGTGAAGGTGACGAGGGGGCTCGCAGTGCTGTTTCTCCTGACGTCGCTCACGCTCGCGTATTTCTCGATGGGCGGCGGAAGCAAGTCGGTCATATCCGACATACCGGCGCCGGTTACGGAGACTGTTCCCGCGGATAGCGGAGACGCCGGAACGAACACCGGGGATACCGGGGAAGCTCCCGAAGGCGGCGCGTTGAGCGCGCCCGCGGATACCGGAACGGAGAGCGCTCCTTCAGGGGATGCGCCTGCCGGTGACGGCGGTGCCGCGCCTGAGACCGGAAACGCACCCGAATCCGGGCAGAACCCCTGACGGTTTCTATCATAAAAAGTTCTGCCTGGATGGTTCCGGGGCTTTCACGGCCCGGCGGGGGGACGCTTCCTTGAACGCCCGGGATGCATTAAGTATATTAAAGTTAGACAACTTCCGGAGGTATTATAGAAATGGCATATGTTATTGCGGAACCGTGCATAGACGTGAAGGATAAGGCCTGCGTCGAGGCGTGCCCGGTTGACTGTATATATGAAGGCGGAGATCAGCTTTTCATACATCCGGAGGAGTGTATAGACTGCGGCGCGTGCGTGGACCCGTGCCCGGTGGACGCAATTTTTCACGAAGACGAAATACCTGAAAAGTGGAGCGAGTACACTGCCAAGAACAAGGATTTCTTCGAGGGGAAGGAAGGGCTCGAGCCGGCGAAGAAGGACTGAGGCGGGGCTCGCCGATACAAATCTGAAAACCAGAGGGGATGTGCTTCGGCATGTCCCCTTTTTTTTGCCCGTTTGACTGAGGTGAGGCAGTTGAACAAGACAAAAGCGAAATCCACCGAGAGCGCGGCGGCGAAGAAGAAGCGCGCGCTCGAAATACTTTCCATCCTGGAAGGGGAGTACCCCCATGCGAAATGCCACCTGAATTACACGAGTGCACTGGAGCTTTTGATAGGATGCATACTCTCGGCGCAGTGTACGGACAAGCGTGTGAACGAGGTTACGCCGGGGCTCTTCAGGAAGTACCCGACGGCGGCCGATTTCGCGCGCGCCGACGGAGACGAGCTCGAAGAGGAGATACACTCCTGCGGGTTTTTCAGGGCCAAGGCGAAGTCTATAGTCAACTGCTGCAAGGCGCTCGTCGACGAGCACGGGGGGAAGGTGCCGGCGACGATGGAGGAATTGACGAAGCTGGCCGGGGTAGGGCGGAAGACGGCGAACGTCGTCCTCGGGAATTTCTACAAGATTCCGGGGATAATCGTCGATAC
>CAZUDM010000111.1:0-3145 GCA_964618635.1 uncultured Spirochaetia bacterium | reverse complement strand
CCGCGTGTCTGCCCGAATTTCGATCAAATATGAACAATAAAGCCCCCCGGAGGTTGACAACACCCCCCTCAGCTAATATGCTTTACCATCAGGTTCTGAGAACCGGAACGGTGTATTGAATGGGAAGGCTGGACAGGCTTTTAAATAAAGCCGACGATTACAAGGAAGCCGGACGCTTCGAGGACGCGCTTAAAGAGCTCACAAAGGCCATAAAGATCGCGCCCGACGATCCGGACGTTTATCTCTCCTTCGCGCTCACTTACGACGCGATGGAGGAATTCCACGCCTCCGTCTACTACTTCAGAAAGGCCCTCGAGCTCAACCCCGAAGACCCCTACATCTGGACACAGCTCGGCATCACTCTCGCCCGCATGGGCATGCACGACGAGTCGATAAGGTCGTACCACGAGGCCCTCGATCTCGATCCCGGCTACGTCATAGCCAAGTGGCACATGGCGCTGACCTACCGCTCCGTCGGTCTCTACGAAGACGCGCTGAGGTATTTTCAGGAATGCGGCGCCTCGGGCACCGAGGTCGATTATATAAACGACGAAATCCACTACCAGACTGGGCTTTGCTTCTTCGACATGGGGTGGACAAAAGAGGCCCTTTCCGAATTCAGGAAGCACATCGACCTTTGCCCGTCAGACACGTGGGCGCATCTCTCCATAGGCAACTGCTACTTCGACTTCGGATGGATAGACGAGTCGGCGGCCAAGTTCAGGGAGGTCATATCTCTCTCGCCGGAATTCATCCCCGCCTACAACGCCCTCGCCCTTTCACTCGCCGAAAAGGGCTGGTACGACGAAGCGCTCGACGTCCTCCGCACCGCGCTCAGCATCTCGCCCGACGACGAATCAGTCAAGGACAACATGGACTACATCCAGTCTTTGAAGGAAGACGACGACGGCGCCAAGGGCGTAATCCTCATGGGCCTCATACTCCAGCTCATGAAGAAAAAAGAGCTCTCCGAATAACCCCGCTTCAGGCTGTAAATTCCGTAAGCGACCTGCCCGCGAATTCCCTGCCTTTCTCCGTCAGCGAAAGTCTGCCGTCTTCATTCCTGACGAGTCCGTTTTTTGTCGAGTAAACCACGGCACTCCGCGCGAAGTCCTCCTTCCATCCGAGGCTCTCTTCGAGGTGCGCGATCTCCGACTCGCGCCTCTCCTCCGGCGTTCCTTCGTGGTTGAGGAGGTGTATGACGAGCATCCTTCCCGCGAAGTCCCGCTTCTGGTGAGACTTCCGCGAGTAAACCGCCAGCAGTCCCCTTTCCGGGGCGAACAGGTACACAATTACGAAAACAGCCCCCGCGGCGGACGCCATCGAGCCCGCTATGTTCGCGTCTATGAGCATGGCGAACCAGAACCCGGTAATAGCGGAGACGACGCCTATCAAGACGCTCAGCCCCAGCATCCTCGAAAGCCTGTCCGTAAGGAGATACGCGGCGGCCGGGGGCGCTATCATGAGCGCGACTACGAGGATCGATCCCACTGCGTCGAAAGCCCCTACTGCCGTCACGGAAACGAGCCCCATTAACAGATAGTGTATGAGTCCGGGTGCGAAGCCCAGGGCTGCCGCCAGCCCCGCGTCGAACGTCGCGAGCTTGAGCTCCTTGTACATAAGCAGAACGAACATAAGGTTGAGGAACAGTATAGTCCCCATGACGTACATCGACTTCGGCCCGATGTCGAGCCCTCCCACGACGAGCCTGTCGAACGGCGCGAACGCCAGCTCCCCGAGGAGCACCATGTGCACGTCGAGGTGAACGCTCCACGTATAGCGGGCGATGAGTATTACGCCGATACTGAAAAGGAGCGGGAACACGAGCCCGATAGCGGCGTCTTCCTTGACGAGCCCTGTCTTTGCCAGAAGCTCGACGAGGCTCACTGTGAGAACGCCGCTCAGGGCCGCCCCGATTATGAGGAGCGGCGAAGCCACGTCCCCCGCGACGAAAAACGCCAGCACTATCCCGAGGAGTATCGAGTGGCTTATGGCGTCGCTCATCATCGCCATGCGCCGGAGGACGAGAAACACGCCGGGTATCGCGCACGCAGCGGCGGTGAGCGCGGCGATAATCTGTATCTCTACCTGCTCAGGGCTCATCCGTTTCCCCCCTCCTCGTCGCCGCGATCCTCGCGGCCTCCGTTACTCCCGCCGGTGTAAGCGCCCATTCGTCCTTCCCGGCGGGGCGGACGAGACCGCGCTCGCTGAGTATACGGAGGCTGTTCTCGACCCCGCCCATCCCCGCGCTCATGAGCTTGAGCACCGACACGGAATGCGCGTGCCCCCTGTCGTCGTGCTCACTCGCAAGAATATAGAGGTCTTCGAGAATCGCTTCGAGCCTGAGCCGCCCCCTCTGCTGCCTGTCCCGGAGCCTGCTCCAGAGGATGCCGCGGCGCGGGGCGAAGAGTATGGAAACGATAACTATCACGCTTATGGAAACTACTATTATCGGGCCCGTCGGGAGCCTCGGCACGCTTGCGCTGAGGACGGCCCCCGTAACGCCCGCCACCGCGCCGAAGAGCGACGAGAGACCGATCATAACCCCCAGCCTGTCCGTCCATTGCCTCGCGGCCGCTGCCGGAGCGACTATCATCGCGCTCATGAGCACGACGCCGACAGTCTGAAGCCCGATAACGATTGCTATCACTATGAGCGTCGTGAGAAGGATATCCAGAATTCTCACGGGAAAGCCGAGCGTCGATGCGAACTCCGGATCGAACGAAAGAAGCTTGAACTCCTTCCAGAATAGGGCGACGAGCAGGAGCGAAATCCCGCCGAGAATAGCCATGGTGAGTACGTCCCGCCCGAGGAGCGCGGCTGCCTGCCCGAAAAGGAACTTGTCGAGCCCCGCCTGCGTCGCGTCGGGGCGCTTCTGAATTACCGTGAGGAGAACGAGCCCCGCACCGAAAAACACGGAAAGCACCATCCCGAGGGCCGAGTCGTACTTGATGCGCGTCGCCGAAACTATGCTCATTATGAATAGCGTCCCGGCCCACCCCGCAAGCGCCGCGCCGACTATAAGCACGAGCGGCATCTTGCTCCCCGTGAGAAGAAATGCGAGAGCTATGCCCGGAAGCGCGGCGTGGGATATGGCGTCCCCCAATAGACTCTGCTTCCGGAGGACGGCGTAAGCCCCGAGGGC
>CAZUDM010000110.1:0-3222 GCA_964618635.1 uncultured Spirochaetia bacterium | reverse complement strand
TAGACATCTCCGCCGCGAAGCACACCATAGATATCCTCGAGCTCTTGAAGGAAAAAACCGTCGGGAACCTCGACGAGGGTGAGGACAAGCTCCTCGACGACATACTCTACAACCTCAGGCTGAAATACGTCCAGCACACACAGGGCAAAAAATAACGGCCCTCACAACTTACCGGTCACAGCCTTCTCGCACGCAGGGCTATCCCTAAGAATCTCGTAGGTATTGGCGATTACCGTATCTACCCCTTCCTGGCCGACCGCCTTTTTAAGGACCGCCAGGCCGTCCGACACGACGGGATTCCTGTGCCGCGTCGAATGGGCGTCCGAAGCGACGAAATGCACGGCCCCCAGCTTGGCCATCTCGATCGAGCACTTCTTCGCCGAATCCCCGAAGCCGCCCGTAAGGCTCCCTGCCGTTATTTGAACCAGCGCCCCCGCGTTCACGAAATCGAGTATCCTCTTCGGCGAGCTCTGAAACTCCCTGTTTCTCTCGGGATGCGCCATCACGGCCTTCTTGCCCTGCGTCTCTATGCCGAATATGACGTCTTCGAGCCCCATCGGAAGCGAATAAAACGGTATCTCTATCAAGACGAAATCCCCCCCGGCAAGGGGGAGTATCTGCCCGTCCGAAAGGACGCGCGGGAGGTCGGGGATTATCCCTATCTCCATGCCGGGATAGGCTGTGAAATCTATCCCCTCGGCGCGTAGCCGCTGGTTCATTTCGGCGACGAGAGAAACCACGGTCCCTGGCGCGGGCTGCCACGTCGTCCCCTGTATCCAGTGCGGGGTCATGACAGCGCCCTCGACGCCGTCCGAAACGGCCATCCTCGCCATCTCCATGGTTTCCTCCCAGCTTTTCGAGCCGTCGTCTATGTTCGGGAGGAAGTGGCAGTGTATGTCTATCATTCTAACAATTATATCTGACAGTTATGGGCCGTAAACTATTCTTAATTTACAGGCACTTCCGCCGTCATTATAATTAGAGCGTCCATTTCGCGAACGACGCGCGGACAAGGCGGCCCTAATCCTATGCCGATAGACGAGATTCTTAAGAAGATCGCCGGGAAGCGCATTCTCGTGGTGGGTGACCTCATGCTCGACCGCTACGTCAGGGGAACTGCCGAAAGAATATCCCCCGAGGCCCCGGTGCCGGTTTTGAAGGTGCGCGAGGAAACGTCCTCTCCAGGCGGGGCCGGGAACGTAGCCCTTAACCTCCTCGGCCTCGGTGCGCGCGTCGAAGTCGCCGGCGCCGTGGGCAAAGACCCCGAAGGCTCCGAGCTCGTTCGCGAGTTAAGGGCCGGCGGCGCTGGGACGGCATCGATAATCGCGGTCCCGGAGAGGCCGACGACGACGAAAACGAGGCTCGTCTCCGGCACATCCCAGATAGCCCGGATGGACAGGGAAACCTCCTCGCCCCTTCCGAAAAAGACGGAGAAGGCCCTCACCGACTCGATAAAAAAGAGCATTACTAAATTCAAACCACACGCCGTCATAATCTCCGACTACGACAAGGGAACGGTGACGGAGAGCCTCGTCAAAGGAATTCTCAGGCTCGCGGATAAGGCCGGAATATTCGTCTCCGCCGACCCCAAGGGGCTCGACTTTTCAAAATACCTCGGCGTAGACGCGATAACCCCCAACCTTTCCGAGGCCGAGTCGGCTACGGGAATAAAGATACGCGACGAAGCCTCGCTGAAGAAGGCCGCCGCGAGGCTCCTCGACATAACAGGCGCACACATTGCCGTCATAACCATGGGCGGGAAGGGAATGAGCTACTTCTCCTCGGACGGCGAGCACGGCTCGGTGCCCTCGCTCGCGAGGGAGGTGTTCGACGTCACCGGCGCCGGCGACACGGCAGTGAGCGTATTCACGCTCGCCTACGTCTCCACGGGCGACCTCCCGGCGTCCGTCACGGCGGCGAACGCGGCCGCGGGGATAACCGTCGGCAAGAGCGGCGCGGCGTCCGTAACCCCGGGCGAGCTCCGCTCCTATTTCAGCGCTGCAGGCGAGGAAGACTCGTCACGCCTGAAGACCCGAAAGGAGCTTTCGAAGATATTGTCGGGCTTGAGAGCGCGCGGCAGGAAAATAGTCTTCACCAACGGCTGCTTCGACCTCTTTCACGCGGGGCACCTCCGGCTGCTGAACGACGCCCGCAAGCTCGGCGACGTCCTCGTCGTCGCTATAAACAGCGACGCCTCCGTTTCGAAGCTAAAGGGCAAGGGCCGTCCCTTCGTATCCGAAAGCGGCAGGGCCGCTCTCCTCTCCTCCCTCGGCTGCGTCGATTACGTCACCGTCTTCGGCGAAGATACGCCTCTTCGGCTCATAAAAGAGCTAAAACCCGACGTGCTGGTTAAGGGCGGCGACTACAAACCAGAAGAAGTAGTTGGGAAGGAAGCCGTCGAAGAAACGGGCGGCGAAGTGAAAATAATCCCGCTCGCCCCGGGCCTATCCTCGTCGTCCATAGCCCGGAAGATTAAAAACGTCCCCGGCAAGAAAAGAAAATAACCCCCGGCCACTTTTCATCCTTCATTTATCGTCATTGCGAGGGAGCGCAGCGATCGCGGCAATCTGCTTTTAATCTGTCATCCTGCCTGTCCGGCGAAGCTTTCAGCGAAGACGGAAACTCGTTTCAGTATCTAATCTTTAGCCTTTTTAATCTGTCATTCCCTAATGTTTGTATAGGGAATCCAGCACGCCACGCGTGCACGAACCCGATGTCGCGGCAATCAGCCGCGACACCACCCTTCCGTCATCCTGAACTTGATTCAGGATCTCGCCTTTATTTTTAGTCTTCAATCATTCATCCCCCCTTAGGAAAAGGGGGGTTAGGGGGGATTTAATTTTGTCACTCCAACGATTCCGAGCAAGCGAGGAATCACCACATTTCTGTCATTCCCAAATGCTTGTATCGGGAATCCATTTTTTATCAGTAAAGGTGCGGAAGAAAAGTAAAGACGAGAGAACGGAGGGAACCTCGAGGCGGTACCGGTCCGAGATCAGTTACAAACTGTGTTCAGATACCGGGTGGAGTTTATCCCGAACTCGGACGAGGGCGACAATTCGACCACCTTCGCGAACTCGGTGCACGCCCCCTCTGTGTTGTTCACTTTGAGGCGGGCCAGCGCGAGGTTATAGTGCGCCTCCTCGTAAGCGTCATAACCGGCTATCGCAAGCTCGAACTCGGTCGCGGCCTGCGCATACCTTCCGGTAGACATGTAGAGCT
>CAZUDM010000109.1:0-3259 GCA_964618635.1 uncultured Spirochaetia bacterium | reverse complement strand
TCTGCTACGTCGGGAGACACACTACGTGTGTGGTCTAGCAAAAGTAGAAGCCTTTCGCCTTTGCATTTATCTGTTAAAGTTTTAAAGTCTTTAGATCCTGAATCAAGTTCCCCTCTTCGCTCCGGACTCCGCTTCCGACTTCGCTTCCGACTTCGCTAAAGCTTCGTCGGACAAGAAAGCTTCGTTGGACAAAAAGGCTTCGACCGACTAGAAAGCTACGCCGGGCAGGCAGGATGACAGATGGCGGAGTCGCAGCTGAGTGCCGCGACATCGGATTCATGCACGCGTAGCGTGCCGGATTCCCGATAACGGTATTCGGGAATGACAAATAGTAGCGTCACTTATCTACAGCCGCGATCATCCCCAATTCCTTAATTCTCCCCCCTTTAAAATAAAAAGGGGGGGTACGGGTGGGGGTGTACCTTTACATTATTACGACGATGCTTGAAATGACATCGCGCCAAGGGCGGTAATTGCCCCATCCCGGCTACGCCCGGTTTCCCGCGGACGTGGTCCGCATCAAGCCGACGCCCTTCTCTTCCTCATCACATAGAACGCGCCGACTAAAACAAACCCCGCGGCCGCCGCGATCATCCCCCACTCCTTAATTTCACCCCTCTCCAGATGAATGGGGAGAGGGATAAAGGGTGTGGTTAAATTACGAGCGCCGACGGTGATTAAAATAACGTTCGCGCATCGGCCGATATTAGCACGTCCCCGCAACGCCGATTTCCTGCACGCGTGGCGTGCTCAAGCCGACGCCTTCCTTCTGTTCATAACAATGAATCCGACTATTCCCAAAATGGTTGCCATCGCAATTAAGCCCCACTCGCTCAGCGTCGGAATATTCGCCGTCTGTACAGCAACAGGGAAGAAAACTTCACTCACGCCCTTGAAGCTCTCCCCGCCGAGATTGATCAGTACGATCTTCGTTATAACTTCCGAGGAGGTGACGCCGATGAATGTATTGAACTGGTCCGAGACGAGGAGGTCCGTAGCCGCCAGGATCGTATCGCCGACCCCGAGCACCCGCACCTCGTAAACGATCGAGCAGGGCCCGGTAAAATCGAACATGCACCCCGCGTGAATACCGGCCGCCCTGACATTGCCGGAGGGGAAAACGATCTCGAAGTCGTCGGAGTATTGAGTCGTTATCAACACGTTCACAGGGTTCGTGTTTCCGGCCGCGTTGGGCCCGGCGACGCTCAAGCCGAAGTCGGCCGGCACCGGGCCGTTCTGGAACAGAATGCCCGGTAATATGTCGCCCGGGTTAAAACAGTCGCTGTTTGTCGAGTCGACAGGTGAAAAGCACGATATGGCATTGCCCGGCGATACGATGGCCGAGGAGAAATTCTGAACCTGGAGGCCTGGATTATTGGCGAGGAACTGCACCTCGTCGCTGGTTAATTCGGTCTGGGCCGCCGCGTTATACGTGGAGACAACCGTAAACAGTAAAACGCCGAAAAAGAATGAAAAGCCTTTCATAGCCACATCCTCCTTTGCGCTTTGATTATGGATGACTACTGCTTAGCATCCACAATAACACATTAAATATAGAAGTCTATGTTAAATTACAAAAGCGGAAAAATCGTGAGAATTTCCCTCGTCGAGCCGGATGAGTTATCATTTCCCCGCACCACCGATAACGGCGCGCTCATGAATATGGACCCGAAATTCACCGCTGGAATCCTGATTTACGATAACGTCGAAGTGCTCGACTTCACTGGCCCGTTCGAGGTGTTCAGTGTCGTCCGTCACGACGAAGCCCCGCTGATTACGGACCCCTGCGCGGTGCGGATACTCCTCGTCGCCGAGACGACCGGGCCCGTGACGGCAATGGGCGGGATGAAGGCGGTGCCGGATTTCGACTTCGCAACGTGCCCGCCGCTCGACGTGCTGATTGTCCCCGGCGGGCCGGGCGAGCGCGCCGAGCACGACAATCCCGCCACGCTCGAATTCCTGCGAACGCGCGCGCCGGAGACGAAGATCACGGCCTCCGTCTGCACGGGCGCGTTCCTCCTCGGAAAGGCGGGCCTCTTGGACGGCCGCCGCGCGACGACGCACTTCATGTCCATAATGCGTATGCGCGGGATGTTCCCCGGCGTCGAGGTCCTTCAGGACGTCCGCTACGTCGACGAAGGCGACGTAATCACCTCCGCCGGAATCTCGGCGGGGATAGATATGACCCTTCATATCCTCGGACGCCTCCTCGGCGAAGACGCCGTCCGCTCCGCCGCCGAGATGATGGAGTATGAGAGCAGGGACATGAGCAAAAAGTCACGCCGGGAATTGTTATGAATTGGAGGTAATGATATAATTTATACAGACAAACGAGAGGTGACTCCCATTGAAGACTCTTAAAAAGACAGCCAGTAGCGGAGGCCGCAGTGCAGCCCCCACGAAATCCGAAAAGAGAGCTTCTACCCGAATAGTTAAACACCACCCCGGAAAGACTTCAATCCCCAGAGAAAAGATTCGTGAAGCGGTTAGAGAAGTTGTAGCGAAAAACAAGTAGCCTCTTTTTTGACAATTCGGTCCGAGATTCTGCCTCATACCTAATGCCCCGCCCCTACGAAACCAACGTATTCATAAACTGCCCATTCGATGCACGCTACAACTCGCTCCGTAACGCTGCGGTTTTCGCCATACATGACTGCGGCTTCACGGCAAGATGCGCCCTCGAAGTAAGCAATTCAGCGCGGAACCGGCTTCAGAAAATTGTAGACATCATTACCGAATGTAAATACGGCGTCCACGATCTTTCGAGGACCGGCCTCGGCTCGAAAACGGGCCTGCCGCGCTTCAACATGCCGCTCGAGCTCGGAATATTCCTTGGCTGCTGCTACTTCGGCTCCGAGGAGCACAAATCCAAGGCCTGCCTGATAATGGACCGGGACCAATATCGCTATCGCAATTATATTTCAGACATCGCGGGTCAGGACATAGTGGCGCACGACAACTCACCGGAGAAGATCATAAGCGAAATAAGAGGATGGCTGAGTACGGAATCCAAACGCAAGAGCATCCCCGGTGGGAAGGAAATATACGAGCGATACTCACGATTCAGGAAACAGCTACCCGAAATAGGAAAGACGCTCCACATAAAACCCGGCGAGCTCACTTTCGTCGACTTCACAGAAGTGGTAAGCGAATGGCTTATAGCGAACCCGTTATAGCTGAGAGCATCGCTTATTCTATTTTCCTGCAAATTATTAGAATAACCGCCCTCCTTATTCCATTCGAATGGAATAAGCGCCTC
>CAZUDM010000108.1:0-3344 GCA_964618635.1 uncultured Spirochaetia bacterium | reverse complement strand
CTACACCCTCTTCCTCATAACGAGACAGTTCCGCCCCCCTTCCCTCTTGTAGGCTATTTCGTCCATGTATGTCTGAATAAGGTGTATTCCGAGCCCGCCGATGTGGCGCTCTTCTATCGGGGACGACAGATCCGGCGGCGCATAGTCGATAGGATTGAACGGCATCCCGTCGTCCTCGACCTCTATTTCCATAACGCCGCCGCCGCACTTCGCGCTTATTAAGATTGAATGCTCGAGACCGTCCTCCCACGCGTACGAGATTATATTCGTCACGAGCTCGTCGAGTGACAGCATGACAGCAAAGGCGCTACTCTGTGGTAGTTGCCACGATTCACAAAACTCTCTCAGCTTTTCTCTGAGTCCGGCCAGCTCTCTGAAATCGTTCCTGAGCCGGATATTCAATTCGGAGGGCATCGGTTAATTATATCTGATGGCGAGAAGCGCCATATCGTCCGCCTGCGGGACACCTTCCGAAAATGTTTCGACGTCCGCGAGAACGGCATTTATGGCGTCTTTCGGAAGGCCCTCTCCGATCCCGGACAATACCTTCTCGAGCCTCTTGTCGGTATATAATTCGAGCTGCCTGTTCGCGGCCTCCGTCACGCCGTCGCTGTAAAGAAATATGGTGTCTCCGTGGCCTAGCTTCATCGTTCCGACATTATAAAGGGACTCGCCTTCCAAAACCCCGAGAGCGATCCCGTCCGTACCGGGCACGGTTTCCACCTCGGCCCCACTGCGGACGAGGAACGGAAGCTTGTGGCCGCCGTTCGAATACGCGACCTCTCCCGTCCCGACATCCAATATGCCGCAGAACGCGGTTATGAACATCGAAAATTCATTTTCCATGCAGAGTATTCTGTTGGCCTCGGCAAGGCACCTGTCCGGCGGGTTCCCCTTCACGGCCTCCGCCTTTATCATGGTCCTCGTAACTGCCATGAACAGCGCCGCCGGAACCCCCTTCCCCGAAGCGTCGCCGATTGCGAAGTAGAGCTTGTCGCCCTCCAGGATGCTGAAATCGTAGAAATCGCCGCCGACGTCCCGGGCCGTCTTGATGTCGCCGTATATGTCGAACTCGCTCTTTCCGGGAAAGGCCGGGAACGTCCTCGGAATCATCGAAAGCTGAATCCTCCGCGCGACGTCGAGCTCCTGCCTGATAGCGGCCAGCCGCTCCCTGTCCCTGACGGCCTGCTTCAGCGCCAACGCCTCTTCCACAGTCTTCAGTATGGTCACACCGAGGTCGTCGAGGTCTATGGGCTTCGTCAAAAAGTCGAACGCGCCCAGATTAAGCGCGCGCCTGATGGTGCGCATGTCCCCGTATGCCGAGATTATTACTGATCGTATATTCGGGAAGTATTTCTTAAGGTCGGAAAGGAGCGTGAGCCCGTCGGTGCCGGGGAGCTGAACGTCCGTTACCACCACGTCCACGTCGCTTCGGCCGAGTGTCCTCAAAGCCGACGCGCCGTCGTCCGCAAAGACGAAAGAGAGCTCGTTCTCCCTTATCTCCCTTCTGAATTTCTGGCTTACCAGAAGTTTAAGCCCGGGGTCGCCGGCTACGACGAGAACCGTCGCCCGAGGCGCGCCGGTTTGTGCGCTATCGGTTTCTGGTGCTTTGGTTTCCATATCCTCTGCGGCCCTTTCAGGCCCGCGCCCTTAGAGCATCACGGGCGCTCTCGAGGTCGTGCTCGATGGGCATCACCTTGTCGAACCCGGCAGTCCTGAGGACGTCTTCGACGTCCGGATGAGGGTTTAAAAGCACCATGCTGGCGCCGAACTTGTCGAGCGCCTTCGCGGCCGTGATAAGCATCCTGAGGCCGATAGACGCCATGTAATCGACGTCCGACATATCGACGATAACGTCCTTTCTCCGGGTGACAGTCTGCCTTGTGAATTCGCGGTCGAGGTCCCCTATGGTATCGAGGTCCACCCTCCCCCGCAGCTTTACATGAGTGAGCTCATCGTCAGCGTTTATGACGGTCATGTCCATCTTTAAGCCTCCGGGCGGAGCGGGGTAGAACCCTGCCGGCCGCTCCCTCATGGTTATAAACCGAAAGCGTGTAGCAGTCAAAAAAGTTAACTCCTGCTTAACATTACGGGGCTTTAGACAGACCTCGCCCGTTGTCCGAACCGTTCGGAGATATCATCCCGCGAGGGCTATGCCCCGGGGTCGGTTATTCGGATTCCTGGGCACAGACGACGCAGCGGTCTGTGTACGGCAGGGCTTCGAGCCTGCCAATGGGTATGGGGTCGCCGCACATGACGCAGACACCGTACTCACCTTTGTCCACCATAGAAAGCGCGACGTTGATCTGGTCGAGCTCGGTCCGTATGCTCTCGTCGAGGGCCTCGACTACCTCTTCGCCCTCGCGCTCCAGCGCCTGCTCGTCCCAGTCCCTGTCGTGGGTCTTTCTAAGGGAGCTTTCTATTCTGCCGAGCCTGTCTTCGAGCTCGATCTTCTTGGCCTTTAGATTCTCGATTATTTCAGCGTATGCGTCCATGTTTAATACTCCGCAAGCGGGCATCGCAAGCGTCAAACCCCCTTGAATTCTGATTCTAGAATAACAAATCGTCCCGGCAAAGTAAAATTAATTAAGCACGAATTTACGCGCCGGACCGTCGTATCCAAAACACAATACGATTCCCTCCGCCTGCTATCGGCGGCGGATAACTACTTCTTTGATTTTTTCGTTTACGGTATCAGAAAACTTCCAGAATTGTCTTTTTGAAGAGTGGGTTGAGGTCGTCCATGGATGTATCCCTTATCATCCAGCAGTCGATCTCGTCACTGTCACGGGTAAGCACGAGGTTGTATCCGTTCTCCTTGCCCCATCTCATCTGCCGGGAAAGGCTCGAATACTGCTCCTGCTCTTTTTCACTGAGGTCGTCTACAGGCTTATCGAGAGTGGTTTTCTTGATCTGCCCGAGGTATATGCTTCGCGAGAACTTCGTTCCCGTATGGTCTAGATTTTCAGTATTGATCATAAAAAATTCACCCCATGCCTTAAACGTTTATCACAAATAGCATAAGCACTAATTCCCGCTTTTCAAGGGCTGATCCAGCAATTTTGAATTTTTAACTCAAAATTCAGTCCGTTTTAAGGGAAGGTTCATTAAAAGCGATGTGAATTCTCTTGCACCTGCATTTAAAAGTCATCCCCCGAGGTAGGTCTCAAGCCTCGCGGCGCACCTTTCCACCTCGCTCACGAACCCCTTTAGCGTCACGGGATACACCGCCTCGGGGCTCCCCGGCCTGTTCCTGTCCAGATGCGGGTCTAGCGGTGAATATATGTAACCCAGGTGGCTTTCCTCGAAGTAGGCTCCCGCCAGAGGGAGGCTCCTCCCGTTCG
>CAZUDM010000107.1:0-3406 GCA_964618635.1 uncultured Spirochaetia bacterium | reverse complement strand
GAAGTCGCCGCACGGATAGGTAAGGACAGGTCGACCATCACGAACCAGCTCCGCCTCCTAAAGCTGCCCGAAGAGGCGCAGAAGGCGCTCGTGGAAGGCGAGATAACGGCGGGGCACGCCCGCGCTATCCTTTCCCTCGGCTCGCCGGCCGAGATGGAATCGGCCCTGAGTGCGATAAGAAAACAGAAGCTCTCGGTAAGGAATACTGAAAGCCTCGTCAAGAAGATGTCGAGCGCCGGAAAGAAAGAGGAAAAGGAGCATGACGAAGACCCCTACGTCCGGAGCCTCGCCGACGAGCTCAAGCGCGCGCTCAGCACCCAGGTGAGAATCGTATATAATAACGGCAGGGGCAGAATCGAGATAGATTACTACTCCACAGACGAGCTCGAAAGGCTCGCAGCGCTCCTTCTGGAGAGTAAATAAAGGACTAAAAGAGAGCCTGGATTCATGAAAGAATACAAAGTTAAAGTCGAAGTGAAGCTGAAGCCCGTAGTGCTCGACCCTCAAGGGAAATCCATACTCTCGGCGCTCAGGAATCTCGGGTTCGGCGAGGTCGAGGACGCCCGCATCGGGAAGCTCATAGAGCTCACGATAAAGGACGGAAGCGCCGGCAACGTGGAAGAGCGCGTAACCGAAATGTGCCGGAAGCTCCTCTCGAACCCAGTCATAGAAAACTTCGAGGTCAAGGTAGAAGAAAAGAATGTATAGATTCGCCGTCATAGTGTTCCCGGGCTCCAACTGCGACCACGACTGCTATCATGCCGTCAAGCATGTCCTCGGCGAGGGATGCGAATTCGTGTGGCACGAGGAAGAAGACCTCTCCCGGTTCGACGCCGTGATAGTGCCGGGCGGATTCTCATACGGCGATTATCTCCGGACGGGCGCGATAGCGAGCCTGTCTCCCGTTATGAAGGCCGTCGCCGATTTCGCCTCTCAGGGCGGCCCGGTGATAGGCATCTGCAACGGGTTTCAGATACTCGTCGAAGCTGGTCTTCTTCCGGGAGCGCTGATACGGAACTCCTCTCTCAAGTTCGTATGCAAGTGGGTCGACATAAGGGTCGAAAGGAACGACACGCCCTTCACTTACAACCTCGAAGTCGGCGACGTCCTCAGAATTCCGGTAGCCCACGGTGAGGGTAATTACTTTACGACGGAGGAAGGGCTTAAGACGCTGAAAAACGAATCGAGGGTCGTATTCAGGTACGTGACCCCCGAGGGGGAAGCCTCTCCCGAAGCTAACCCGAACGGCTCTATCGACAACATAGCAGGCATCTGCAGCGAAGAGGGCAACGTCCTCGGATTGATGCCGCACCCCGAGCGCTGCGCTGAGGAACTGCTCGGCGGGGAGGACGGCAGGCTCATATTCGAGTCCGTAATCTCCTGGCTCGACGCCGGCCGCGACAGGCGGCAGAGGGCTGAAATCCTTGCCATGAAGGCCGACGCCTGATGATTAAGCTCCTCATTCTTGCGCTGATAATCATGCTCGCCTTCTGGCTCGGGAAGATGTCCGTATCCAGAAGACGCGTCGCCGCTCCGCCCGAAAGGAAAAAGGAGTTCAAGAGCCCTGTCATAGACATAACGCCCAAGGATAAATGACCGCTTCCCAGGGTGGTAAAGACTCGGCACAATCGAGCGCAACCCCGGATTGTGCAGATGCGGCCTCTGTGGTAACCTTCAAAGTATCGAATATTAGCAAGGGGTAGTGAGGGACTTTCGGAAGATGGAAACGCACAGGGTAGATAACCAGATAGACATTACGAAAGAAATATGTCCCATGACATATGTTAAAACCAAGCTGAAGCTCGAAACCATGACGTCGGGCCAGGTTCTCGAGGTGCTTCTCCGTGACGGGGAGCCCCTCTTGAACGTTCCCAAGAGCGTCAAGGCCGAGGGCCACAAAATCCTGGCAGTCAGCCAGGAGGGCAGCTTCTTCAAACTCCTCATAGAGCGTCGTTAATGAATTTTGTAGAAGCGCGAAAGCAGTCCCTCAACATCAGGCTCAAAAGGGCACAATCCGTAACCGATCTCGTCGGAAATACGCCGCTCATAAAGCTCACGCACGTTACAGACGGCATCGGCCCCGGCGTAGAGGTCTACGCCAAGGCCGAATGGTTCAATCCCGGCGGCTCCGTCAAGGACAGGCCTGCCCTCTGGATGATCCTAGACGGCATAGAGACGGGCAGGCTCACGCGCGACAAGATTATAATGGACTCCTCGTCCGGCAACACGGCCATAGCGTACGCCATGATTGGGGCGGCGCTCGGGTATAAGGTGGAGCTCGTAATCCCCGAAAACATCAACATCGAAAGAAAAAACACCCTCAGGGCATTCGGCTCGGAAATAATTTACTCAGACCCCCTCGAAGGCTCCGACGGCGCCATAAGGCTCGCGCGGAAGCTTAAGGCCGAATACTCCGACAAGTACTTCATGCCCGACCAGTATAACAATCCCATGAACCCGCAGTCGCATTCCGACTCGACGGCTGTCGAAATATGGGAGCAGACGCAGGGCAGGGTGACCCATTTCATCGCGGGGCTCGGCACGAGCGGTACGTTCATGGGCACGACCAGAAAATTAAAAGAGCTCAATCCCGAAATCAAAGGCATCGCGGTCGAGCCTGCCGAAGCGCTCCATGGCCTCGAAGGCATGAAGCACATGCCCTCTTCGATCGTGCCGGGCATATACGACGCTTCATATCCCGACGAGCTGGTAAGGGTCCATACCGAAGACGCATACGACGTCATGAAGGACCTTCTCAAGAAAGAAGGTATTTTTGTCGGACACTCAGGCGGCGCGGTCGCCTTCGCGACGCTCGAGTACGCGAAAAAGCTGAAGGAAGGCGTCCTCGTCACGCTTTTCCCCGACGGGGGCTACAGGTATCTCAGCGGAGGCATATGGTGGTAAGGATAAAGAGGTCGGCATACAACGGCATGATAAAGCACGCGGAGGCCGGGTTCCCGCACGAAATCTGCGGCGTCCTTCTTGGCAACGACGGGCAAATAACGGAGTTCCGTGAATGCCGCAACCTCAACACCGAAAGGGCCCACGACAGGTACGAGCTCGACCCGGTATCGTTCAACGAGGCCGACGAATGGGCGAGGAAAGAGGGGCTCGAAATACTGGGCATCTACCATTCCCACCCGGACCATCCCTCGATAGCGTCCGAGACCGACAGGGTAAACGCCTGGCCGGAATGGGTTTATCTCATTTTCTCCATAAACGGCGGCAAGTACAACGACGCCCGCGCGTGGGTGCTCGAAGACTTCGACTCGAAATTCAACGAGGCGCCGATAGAGGTTTTCGAGGACTGATAACTAGTACAGAATACTGAATTTATAAATCCCCCCTCGTTCACCCTTTTTTCTAAGTAGGGTAAAAGGATGAAAGACAAAGGCTGGATTCCCGA
>CAZUDM010000106.1:0-3432 GCA_964618635.1 uncultured Spirochaetia bacterium | reverse complement strand
CTCGTGCCGTTCATGGGGGCCGAGTTCATACCGAGGCTCGACGAGGGATCGATTGCGCTCCAGGCGTGGCGTCTCCCGAGTGTGTCGCTCGAAGAATCCGTCCGCAATACGACGATGATAGAAAAGGTGCTGAAGAAGTTCCCCGAGGCGGAGACCGTCGTTTCCAGGACGGGGCGGCCGGAGATCGCGACGGACCCAATGGGCGTCGAAATAAGCGACATATACGTCATCCTCAAGCCCCCGAAGGAATGGGTAACGGCGGATACCAAGGCCGGGCTCGTAGAGAAGATGAACGAGGAGCTCGAAAAGGCCGTGCCGGGGACGTCGTTCAGCTACTCGCAGCCGATAGAGCTCAGGGTGCAGGAATTGATTGCCGGAGTCAGGTCGGACGTCGCTGTTAATATTTACGGCGACGACCTCGAACGGCTGAGAGACCTGGGCGACGAAGTAGTGCGCGCCGTGTCGCGCGTCCCGGGCGCGGCCGACACGAAGGCCGAGCAGGTCGCGGGAATGCCTTACCTCCGCGTGATAGTCGACAGGAACGCCATAGCCCGCTACGGCATAAACGCGGGGCAGGTGATGGACGCGGTCGAGTCGATAGGCGGCAGGGAGACGGGGCAGGTTCTCGAAGGGCAGAGGCGTTTCGCCATGCAGGCGCGCATCGCCCCCGGCGACAGAGCCGACGCCGAGCGTATCAAGGACATTCGCATCGCGTCGCCCGACGGAAAGCTGATCCCGCTCTCGCAGCTCGCCGAGATTCGCATCGAGGAAGGCCCGGCGCAGATAAGCCGCGAGAACGTGCACAGGCGGCTCTCCGTCGAAACGAACGTTCGCGGGCGCGACCTCGCGGGGTTCGTAGAAGACGCGAAGGCCGAGGTGGCGAAGGACGTGAAGCTCCCGTCCGGCTACTGGATCGAATGGGGCGGGCAGTTCGAGAACCTCGAGCGGGCGAGCTCTACTCTGGCCGTCGCAGTACCGATAGCGCTCTTCCTCATATTCGTCCTGCTTTACACGGCGTTCGGCGCGGCGCGGCCCGCGCTTCTCATCTACCTGAACGTCCCGCTCGCGGCGACGGGCGGAGTGCTCGCGCTCTTCCTTCGCGGGATGCCGTTCAGCATATCTGCGGGCGTCGGGTTCATTGCGCTCTTCGGCATAGCTGTGCTGAACGGAGTCGTGCTCATGTCGTACGTCCTCCAGCTCAGGAAAGACGGGAAGAGCGCCGAAGACGCGGCGCGCGAGGGAGCGGGCATAAGGCTCAGGCCCGTTATGATGACTGCCCTCGTCGCCGCCGTCGGGTTCCTGCCGATGGCCCTTTCGACAGGAGCGGGCGCGGAGGTGCAGAGGCCGCTCGCGACCGTCGTCATCGGCGGAATCATCACTTCGACGATGCTGACGCTTCTCGTTCTTCCGGCGATATACTCGTGGATGGGCAGGAACTGGAAGTCGTAAGGGGGGATAAAAAGAAAGATTGCTCCGCTCGCAATGACGGAATGAAAGGCTGGATTCCCGATCCGGCTTCGTCCACAGGCTTCGCCGCGACAAGTAAATGCATTCGGGAATGACAGACTATAAGGATGACGGAAGAGTGGAGTCGCAGCGGGACTGCGACGTCGGATTCATGCACGCGGACACGTAGTGTCGCCTTTCGACGTAGCACGCTCGGATGCTATAAACACCGGAAGCGCGATTTGTGATAATTGCAATGACACCGCTACTTCGGGTGCCGGCACGCGCGGCGTGCTGTGCGATGTAAGGATTTCGGACAGCAAAAGAAAATCCCTTTTTGCAGATAGTTACTATTATCATTTGATAATCCCTTTCGGCACCGCTTTTGCTATATAGATTGATATGAAAATCTGCCTTGTAGGGAGGCTTGAATGAATACCCGCAGTAGAGAAGCCGCCGAAATATATCACGGCTCCGCAGAGTACCTCGGCTATATCGTCATTGCGGCTCTGGTGGCCGCGTGCGTCTTCGCCGTGTGGACGGGGTTTATGCTCGGGATAGCGCCATACTCTCCGGGCGGCGGGAACGAAACGCTCCTCTTCGGTTACACGAGAGGCGCGTGGGTAGCGGTGCACTCGTGGCTTAGCGCGGCCGCGGTCGCCGCAGCGCCCGTCGCCATAATCGTCGGGCGAAAGTTTTTCAGGAAAATCTGAACCTGTTACCCGGCGTGGGCCAGGTGGACAAGAGCGTCGATTGACGGGCGTGCCTGGCTCCGCCGAATCGTTTCGTAGCTCGAAAGTGGCGCTGCGTTTCAGCGCATAAACAAGACCGCCGCATGGCTGTCTTTCAATAACCAAGAAGTGAGGGTGAACATGAAAGGAAATATTCTGGTCGTAACTCTTATAGCTCTTCTCGCTTTGACTGCTGGCGTATCGCACGCGCAGGGCGAAGCGCAGGACGAAACCATGAAGAAGGCGGCTGCGCTTTTCAAGCCGATACCCGCGTCGCCCCCCGAAAAAGAGGGTAACGCGATAACGCCCGAAAAAATCGAGCTCGGGAAGATGCTCTTCTTCGACCCCAGGCTCTCGGCTTCGGACCTCATCAGCTGCAACACCTGCCACAACCTCGGCACCGGGGGCGTCGACCTCCAGGAGACATCCGTCGGGCACGCCTGGCAGAAGGGGCCGAGGAACGCGCCGACAGTCCTCAATTCCGTGTTCAACGTCGCCCAGTTCTGGGACGGGCGCGCGAAGGACCTCGCCGAGCAGGCCAAGGGCCCGATGCAGGCGACGGTCGAGATGAGCAGCACGCCTGAAAACGTCGTCAGGAAGCTGAGGAGCATGCCCGCATACGCGGACTACTTTAAAACGTCCTTCCCCGGAGAGGCGGACCCGATAACGTTCGA
The DNA here is from genome assembly GCA_964618635.1 of uncultured Spirochaetia bacterium. GTDB lineage: Bacteria > Desulfobacterota_D > UBA1144 > Nemesobacterales > UBA2774 > JADLGH01. Next base: position 581 of record CAZUDM010000106.1, on the reverse strand, counting down.
CAATGCCGTGAAGGCGATCGAGGTGTTCGAATCCACTCTCCTCACGCCCGACTCTCCGTTCGATAAATACCTCGGGGGCGACGGCACTGCGCTGACGGACAGTCAGAAGCAGGGGCTCGAGCTCTTCATGAGCAAGGGCTGCGCGAGCTGTCACAATGGCATTAACGTCGGCGGCGGGGGATACTTCCCGTTCGGCCTCGTCGAAAAGCCGACGGACGAGGTGAGGCCTCCTGGCGACAAGGGTCGTTTCGCGGTGACCGAGACGAAGAGCGACGAATACGTGTTTAAAGTGCCGACGCTCCGGAACATCGAGCTCACCCCGCCCTACTTCCATTCCGGAAAGGTGTGGGACCTGAAAGAGGCCGTGGTTGTCATGGGCACGGCGCAGCTCGGCACGAAGCTCACGGACGAGGAAGCGGAGAAGATCACGGACTTCCTCCGCTCGCTCACCGGAAAGCAGCCTGAGGTCGTCTTCCCGATACTGCCGCCAGTGGGCCCCGACACACCCCGCCCCGTGCTCGATATACCCGATACGAACTGACCATACCCGGTGACGCGGCCGCCGGCGCTCGCCGCGCGGC
>CAZUDM010000105.1:0-3440 GCA_964618635.1 uncultured Spirochaetia bacterium | reverse complement strand
GTAATCGTCCTGACCTCGTCCATGATGTCGTGGAAGTTCGGGAGCTCGTCCTTTCTTTCCATGACCACGTCGAGCTCGGCCCTTATCTTCTTCCAGTCTTTATCTACTTCGGCCGCCCAGGGGAACATCGAATTTGGATATATCGGCAGGTTACCTTTTTTCGCGAATACCACGTTGGTTTTTTCGACCACTTTGATAACCGTGGTCATAAGGCCGGGCATGTACTCCTTTACTTCGTAATCGGCGGCCGAAGGGCCGTTCTGGCCGTTTTGTGGGCCTTCGGTTGCATTTTTCTTCTCTTCCATGGTGAGCTTCCTTCCCGCGAGGTGTTATTTTAAGATGCTGCTCTCTGGATTAATTTTACGCAATTTAATTATATCTTCCAGTTGGTGTATGAAAAACAGGATGAGGCCGGCCGTGGTGAATCCGAGCACCCATGGGTAGCCTCCGATTATGGCGAGGACGAGGAACCCGAGGGAGTAGACGTTGCGCCTGCTCATCGGGCGGACGATCTTTATCAGCCTGCGGATGAAGGAAGGCTTGTTATTCTCCACGAGCTTGTCGACCTCGAAGTAGGCGACGAGGCTTCCGGAGTCGGTGTATTTTTTCAGGAAATAAAACGACCAGACGACGAAGAATACGAAGATGAACAGGTTTATCCCTCCGAGGACGAGTGCCGCCGGGCTGTGCGTCAGGGAATAGTACCCTACCGGAACTCCGATCAGGAAGGAGAGCACCGTGACCTGGTCGGATATGGTGTCCACCCATTGCCCCTTTTTCGTTTCCATTAATTTGACCCGGGCTATCTCCCCGTCGCACCTGTCGAGAATCGTCGCCGCCTGCATGCAGAGGGCGCCTATGACGGGATGGCCGATTGCGTAGAATATCCCGCAGAAAGCGCCGATGACGTTTATCAAGACGCTTATCATGTTAGGCGTGAGCGGGGTTTTGACGAGGAGCTTGCTCGTGGGGAGCGATATCTTGCTGTTCACCTCCCTCGCAAGCCAGCCTGTCGCCGTTTTGCCGACGAAGCGGAATATCAGCTCTTCCGCCTTTTTGGCTGAGTCCTTGTCGGAAGAGAGCCTCATCCAGTAGCTGTCCCGGAATTCGCGGAGCCTCACCTTTTCCCTGCTTATGTGCTCCTTTACGAATGCGCTTACGGACATGGAGTCCATTATGGATTTTTCGAGGAGCTTCCCCTGGGCCATGAATGCGCCTACGGCGCGGCCGCCCTTCGGGTAAAGGTCCGTTATCTCCCCGCCGCTCGCCTTTATCCACCCGTCGCCCGAGGTATCGACCAGCACGGCTATTTCGCCCGGCGCGGGCTCCTCCGCCATGAAATTGGAGAGGGCCTTCGGGGTGGTGACGAGGTTCGATTGTATGATGAGTGAAGGGGAGTCGCCGAGGGTGATATCCGTGCCGAGCGTGTGCCAGCTTATGTCGCTCTCTATACGCCTGTCGCCGGCGAGAAGACCTTTAAGGGGAGAGTCTATTCTGTCGGTGATTATCGTGAAGCTTTTTATACCCGCGCGCTGGGCGGTTATGACAAGCCGCTTTATCTGTGGCAGAGAGCCGAAATTCACCTCTCCGCAAGCGCTCAGGTTTTCTCCTTCTATACCGGTGCCGGCGGCTACGAGTATTGCATGGTCCATTGTTTCAGCTTGTTTCTACAACTCGGAGGACCCTTTCCTGATAGGATTTCTTGATGAACTTGTTTGAGTTGAACCTGGCCTTGAAGAGGTCGCTCGGATAATCGACGTCCATCCAGAAAAGATCGTTAATATCGAGTGATTTTACTTTATATCCTTTTTTGATGAGCCTGTGTATGGCCGATATGTACCACTTGTTTTCGGCTCCGACTGTCCTCATTTCTTCTTCTATAGCGCGTTTCATGAGCTCGACGCCCGTATCCCTGAATACGCGTACTCCGACGGATTCGGCGGATGCGCGGTTCGTGAGAGTCTTGCTGATGTCTACGATTTTTGTCTCTTTTATGACGACCTTCATGTCTTCGTCTTCGTAGCTCGACTTCCGCTTGATCGGAAGACAGATTTTTTCGTCGCGCATGCGGAGCGCCTGCTCAAGTACATCTATCTCGAAAACGTCGTCGCCGTTCATGACGACAATGTCGTCGTCCATTTCACCACGCGCTATCCACAAAGATATAAGGCTGTTTGTCGTCTGGTAAAAAGGGTTGTAGAGGGTTTTTATCCTCATACCCAGCCCGTCGTAATTTCTAAGGAAATTTTCTACTTTTTCAAATCCGAACCCCACGACTATGACGACTTCGTCTATGCCGCAATCCCTGATGTGATTTATCTGGTGCTCAAGGATGGTTTCGCCGCCGATATCAAGGAGGCACTTCGGAATGTATTTTGTATAGGGATAAAGCCTTTTGCCTCTACCGGCTGCAAGTATGACGGCTTTCATAGTATGTTCTCCACTTCAGAAGGCTCGAATTTGATGTCAGCTAGAAGTGATATTGGAAGGATGCGCTGAATACAGCTCACGTATCCTTTCTCCTCCTTTATAGCTAACATTTATAACCTCCAGAACGCCCTCTGTCAATATTTTTGATGTAATTTATACGGTTAAGCTTCAGGCCCGCATAAATTTTTTGGGGGCGATAATGTCAATGATTACGGAATATTCCCGGATTCGGGGAGTAAAAAATATTATAGGAAACCCTCCATCGCTCCCGTTTTTCCGTTCTCTTCGCAAATGCTCAGCTCCTCGCCAGTTTGAGCTTTTCGACCGCCGGCTTTACGCCGGTGATCCTGTTCCGCCCATCTACATATACGAGCTTGGGGCTGTGAACGGTGCACTCGGCCTCGTTATAAGCCGAAAAACTCGCCACTATCAGGCAGTGGCCCTCTTTCGCGAGGTGGGCCGCAGCGCCGTTGACGCATATATCTCCCGAGCCGCGCTCTCCCTCGATGACGTAGGTTACGAACCTCTGGCCGTTGGTCACGTTGAATATGTGAACCTGCTCGTACTCTATCATGTCGGCGGCGTCCATGAGGTCCCTGTCTATAGTGATGCTGCCCTCGTATTCGAGGTCGGCCTCTTTGACTGTGACCCTGTGAATCTTGGACTTTAAAAGCGTTCTCTGCATTACTGCTTTACCTCCCCTTAAGCGATTAAAGTTCTATATTATCGATGAGCCTCGCGCCGCCCACCTTTACGGCAAGAGCGGCGACGTCGCCCGGTGAAACCGATTTCACTTCTTCCAGCGTCTCTCCCTTTCTTATTTCCAGATAATCTATCTCTCCCGCCGAGGCGTCCGAAATGACGCGCCTCCCGTATTCAACAAGCGCGGCGGCGTCCTTCTCCCCGCCGTCGAAATTCCTTTTGATTTCCCGAAGCGCCCTCGAAAGCGACACGGCCCTTTCCCTCTCTTCCGGCGAGAGGTAGGCGTTACGCGAGCTCATGGCGAGCCC
>CAZUDM010000104.1:0-3454 GCA_964618635.1 uncultured Spirochaetia bacterium | reverse complement strand
ATAGGGGGAGGGTTGGGGTGGGGGTTCAACTCACCCCCATCCTCTCTTAAGACTCCACCATCCACTCCACAGTCGGCTGATTGTTCTTCACAGTCACGCTCACATCCGTCGCTGGCGAGGAACCCAGGTCCAGTCTCCCGAGGAAGCTCTTCTCGTCGGTTATCGGGTCCTTCGACGACACGCCCGGATGCGGGCTGCCCTCGAACTTCGCCTTCGGCACGCTCATCGTCACCTGGTGATTATCGTCACCGATGTAAGTCCATACGAAATCGAGCTGCGTCTCCGTCCCCGCGATCGTCTTCTCGGCGAACTGCTGGCTCCCGTACTGATACGTGAACGACCCGCTCACAGAACCCTCGCCCGGCGTGATCGCGCCCTTGATAGGCGAGCCCACGACGAAATTCCCCTGTATCGTGTTCTCTATCACGAGGCTGAGGTTCTCGAGCTGGTTCGACGTCAACGCTGCGCTGTCCACCTGCACGCTCGCCTCCCAGTGCACGTACGGAATGTTCTCGATAGACGCCGGCGTCCCGAAAATATTCTCCGAAAGCACCTGGAACGCCTTACCGGAAACGTTCATGTTAAGCTGCGGCAGGTCACTCGGATCGACGTTCAGCGTCAGGTTCGAAATCTTGTTCCCCCTGATGAGCATGAGCGACTCGATGTCCGTAAACCGGAGGATGAACGAAATCCCCTCGGGAATCGTCTGCCCCCTGTAAATTGTATGCGTAAACGGCTTAATCTTCTCCACGACCGCATCGCCGCTGGCGTGCGCCTTCCTGAGACCCAAGGGATGTGCGTCCGGGTCGAGGTCGATAGTAGTGCCGCTCACGTACGTGCCGACTTTCACGATCTCAGCCTCGACGCCCGTACCTATCTGGAGAAATACTCCCGTCGCCACGTTCGTCGCGTCGTCGAGCTCGATCTGCGTCGCGCCTTTTGCGACAGCCCCGTCGAGCGTCGTGCTGACGGGCGAAGACGTCTGCGTTGCGCCCACGCTGTAATAATCGTTGTTGAGCGCGTGCAGGTAGAAAAGACCTGCGGTCTCTATGTCGAGCTCCACAGTCATGTCCGCGCCCGCCTCGTAGTTGCCCTCTCTGAAGTTCGAGAGTACTCGCGAACCGGAAAGCGCCTGCGAGCGCTGAAGCTCCCTTCCTCCGGAGGGAGTGAACGACCTCACGTTCCCGAGCTTGAACCAGTTCTTCGTCGGGTCCGTCTCTTTCACGTCCTCGCCGGCCTCGTGCCTGTAGTTGATCTTCGTGTTGGCGTCGAGTGGAATAGTCGTCCCCGATGTGTAACTCGCGTCCACCTTCACGAACTCCATGTTCTGACTCGTCCCGACGCGCAGTACTTCGCCTGCGGAAACACCCGTGCCGCTCACGACGGAAATCGACGACGCGCCCGGATTAACAGCCGCCGCCAGGGTCGTCGAAGCGCCGGCGTCGACCGATGGAGTCACACCGTTCACAGCTTCTATTTTGTACCAAATCTCCGCACTGGAGCCTGATGCCTGTCCCATATATGTAATACCTCCGTGTTTTTATATAAAAAAACCCGGTACGGTCTCCCCGCCCGGGCTCATTTCCTTACAGTCAAATTTTCGTTTTAATCCTTAGCTTTTTACCTGTCATTCCTGCGCAGGCAGGAATCCATTCATTTAATCTTTTGGTTTTCATCCCCCTTAGGAAAAGGCCTGTCGCGGTGCTTGTCGGGGCGTAGTTTAACGAAGCCTGAAAGGTGCATGCCGGAGCCGGAGGACGGTTCTGAGCGAGCGCAAGAACCGGACGCCATTGCTTAGCTTCTCGATGTTCATCCAGTACCGCGCATCATCAGAATCAAAGCAAAACAGGGGGATTCAATCTTTCCTACCTGTCATTCCTGAACGCTTACCTGCCGCGGCGAAGCTTTTTAGTCGGTCGAAGCTTTTTTATCAGTCGGAGCTTTAGCGAAGTCCGAGACGAACCCGGGTCGGAAATCCATTTCCACAAGCAATCCACCGGGAATTCTTTGTCATTGCGAGGGAGCGCCTTCCGCGACCGCGGCAATCCCGCTTTTCAATCCGTCCTTGTTTTTGTCGTCATCCTGCCTGCCCGGCGAAGCTTTCTTGTCGGTCGGCTTGTCCGACGTAGCTTTAGCGAAGTCGGAAGCCTTGGCGGAGTCCGAAGCGAAGACGGAAATTAAGATTTCGAGCGAGCGAGGAATTACCACACTTCAGTCATCCTGGGCCCTGTCCCGGACTCGATCCGGGATTGTTTCAGGATCTCGTCTTTAATGTTGTCATTTCGAACGAACGTGAGAAATCTTATTTTCTACCCCCCGCACCCGCTCACACTCCCGAACCCCGAGCCGAAATCACTCCTCCCTCCCCCGCTCCACATCCAGTTATCCGTGCTTATATCCCACGTGTTCCCGCCAATCAGGTTCTCGGGACACCCCGAATCGTCGTCGTAAAAATTAAACGCCCTCATCGACGAGCTCGTCGAGCTCAGCATATTCCCGCTTATCTCGCTATCCTTGAGCGACCAAATCCCGAAGAACGTGTGATCGGTGTCATTCGTCGTCGGCCAGCTGTCGAGTGTGAACTGGTTGTTCAAAACAGAAATCTGTGACACGCCATAATACGCCGAAATACCCCAGGAGCCGCCGGAAATAACATTATCTTCGAACACGACATTCTTAATCCCGTCCGGCTGGCAAGGAGCGCCGTCGCCGCCCTCCGTCCCGTTCATCTGGAACGCCCTGCCGCCATAATTCCGAATCGTGTTCCCGTGAACGTGAACGCCGTCCACGTTATTGCACGTGAAATTGCTTATGTAGATCTGCTGCACGTTCTTCTGACTGAGCGGGTTACTGTTGAATGTGTGGCCCGTGCAGCTCGTCGCGACGCCGACGGTACAATCTCCACTCTCCACATAGCCGTTCACCTCGATCGTATTGCCCGCAATTTCTATACCGCCTATAACGCCACTAAGTGGCACTACCTGAACCCCGGCAAACATGTTGTTATGAATGCTCGAATTCAGAACCTTGTTGTTCGAGTTATAAATCTTCACTCCGTCGTAACAGCTTGTTATCTCGATGCCGTCCCAAACGTTATACTGTCCGTTCATTTCGACCCTGTCAGCTCCGCCCCCGGCGTCCGGGTCGGTGCATTCGACCTTCGGACTCTCCCCCGGATAGTTCTGAATCACTATCTCGTTCCCCGAGCTGCAATTCTTGTTCAGGTTTATCGTCGAGGTGATGTTATACGTTCCATCCCTGACCCATATCAGGTCGCCGCACGAAGCCGCGGAGTATGCCGAGGCTATACTTGTGTAATCCCCGCCAGACGGAGCGACCACGGCATCGGGAGTCGGCGACGGCGTGGGCGACGGTGTAGGTGTAGGCGCAGCCGTGGGTGTCGGTGTCGGACTCGGCGTCGGCGTCGGCGCGGCCGTTGGAGCCGGCCCGCAAA
>CAZUDM010000103.1:0-3532 GCA_964618635.1 uncultured Spirochaetia bacterium | reverse complement strand
GCTCTTGTAAAATAGAACCGGGTCCAATGTCTTCATCGAGAAGGGGCATACACTCATTCGCGGCTTCACTGTTCGGCGGCCGGAAGGCCGCGGGCGAAGCTCCATCCGCCGGGGAGCTGAACGCGAAGGCGGCGGGGCTCTTTTCCGTCGGCGATTATGCGAACGCCCTCGCCGCTTACGACTCAGCGGTCGCGGCAGACCCGGAATACTACGCCGCGTGGATCGGCAGGGGCAACGCCCTCTCCGCCCTCGGCCGTCACGACGCAGCCGTGGCCGCATACGACGAGGCCGTAAAGTACAAGCCGGTTTACCTCGGCGTGCAGGGCGGAAACGGCTTTCAGCCCTATTACATAGAGAAGCTCGAAAAGCTCAATAAAGAAAAGGAAAAATACGGAGACGCCGTTCACGACTTCAGGGCCGCGTGGATGGGAAAGGCGGCAGCGCTCACGGCCACGGCGCGCCACGAAGAGGCGGCGGAGGCTTACGGCGAGGCCGCGAAGCTCTCGCCCGATTCGGTTGACGCGTGGGTCGGCCGTGGCGACGCGCTCTACGAGATCGGGAGGGACGAAGAAGCAGTCGCAGCTTACGACTGCGCGCTGGCCGCCGACTCGCGCCATCATCACTCCTGGGTGCGAAAGGGCGACTCCTTCATGCGCCGCGCGAATTACTACTCCGCGCTCGAGTCGTACAACCGCGCCGTGAATCTCGTCCCCGAAGACCACTTCGGCTGGTACAGGCTGGGCTCCGCCTACTACGGCCTCGGCAAGTTCGGCGACGCCGCCGAGTCCTTCGCCTACGCCTCCGTCCTCTCGCCCGCGTACCGCGACGCGGTCTACATGTACGCGCAGTCGCTCGCCGGGCTGGGGAGGTGGAAGGAATCCGCCGACGCATACGACAAAACGAACGAGATCGATCCGGCCTACGTCGACGCGATGATCGGGAAGGGCCTCGTCCTCTCGCGGCTCGGGAGGCACGACGAGGCTTTCGCGTCGTTCGACAGCGCCATAAAGATCAGGCCGGACTACTACCTCGCATGGACGGGCAAGGGCGACGCGCTTTACGAGATCGGCAAGTTCCGCGACGCCGCGAGCGCTTACGACCTCGCGCTGAAGCTGAGGCCCGACGAGCGACGCGCCGCGATTAAAAAGGGCGATGCGCTTTACGAAACCGGGAAGTACGAGGCGGCAGCGGCGGCGTACTCCGCCGCGATAGCGCTCGACGGGGAAGACCCCTACCCCGTTACGCGGCAGGCCGACGCGCTCGCGGGGCTCGGGGCGTACATACCTGCCGTCGAGCTCTACAGGCAGGCGATAGAGATGAGGCCGGAATTCCACACCGCGTGGAGGGGCGAGGGCCTCGCTCTGCTCGCGCTGGGCAGGCCCGCCGAGGCGGTGGAATCGCTCGACCGGGCGGCGGCCCTCAAGCCCGACGACGCGCTGACGTGGGCCGGAATCGGCGACGCGCTGTCGCGCCTCGGAAAGCTCGAAGACGCCGTCGGGGCGTATATGAGGTCGGCGGCAGTCAGGTCGGAATATACGCCCGCGTGGCTCGGCATGGGCGAGGCATTTTTACAGGCGAAGAAATACGACGAGGCCGCTTACGCCTTCGGCAGGGCCGCTTCGGCAGACGCATCATGCGCCGGGGCGTGGCGCGGGAAGGGAACGGCGCTCATGAAATCGGGTGACCCCGCCGGCGCAGCCGAGGCGTTCGGCAAGGCCGCCGTGCTCGACCCCGGCGACTTCACGGCGCAGCTCGGTCTCGCCGGCGCGCTCTACGAAGCCGGGAGATACGCCGAGGCGGTAGACGCTTACGGCGCCGCGATAAAGCTCGCGCCGGGCAGCCCGGCCGCATGGTACGGCATGGGCGCGTCTCTCGTCGCGGCCGACAAATTCGCCCCCGCGCTGGAAGCGTTCGAGAAGGTTCTCACGCTCGACCCCGGCGACGGCGCGGCTCACAATGCGAAGGGTGCGGCTCTGCTCCATCTCGAAAGGTACGACGACGCGCTTTCGGCCTTCGGCGAGGCCATCGAGCTCAATCCGGAAAACGCCGCCGCGTGGAGCAACAAGGCCGCCGCGCTCGCAGGCCTCCGCCGCTACGACGACGCCATGGACGGCTGCGAAGAGGCGATACGGCTCGAAGGCTGGTGGGGGGAGCCGCGCATACGCCTCGCGGGAATTTATCTCACGCTCGGCGACACCGAAAACGCGTACTCTGTGATCCGCGCGGCAGTCGACAAAATCGGCGGGAGCGCCGGGCTCCTTTCGGCTCGGGGAAAGATCGAGCTCGAAAGGCAGGACTACAGCGCCGCCGCGGAATCGTTCAGGGAGGCGGCGGGCCGCGACCCGGGCGACCCGGAGCACCTCCTCTGGCAGGCGTACTCTCGTTTCCTCGCGTTCGAAAGGCCGGGGGCCGAAGACGCCGCCTTCAGGCAGAACCTCCTGTCCGTCGTCGCGCTCCTCGAAAAGGCCGGGAACCTCGCCGCGGAAAACGAGCCTCCGGACGAAGCCCCCCGCCAGCCGTGGATGATGCAGGGGCACGAACAGCCGAGGGGCGATTCGCTCTCTCTCCGTGCGAAGATTTTGCACTTCACAGCCTACTGTTACTACAGGCTGCGGTATTACGACAACTCGGTGGCCGTCCTCGCCGAATGTGTCCGCGAAGACAAGTCGGGCGAAACGCGCGCGCGGCGGACGCTCGTCAACGTCTGGAAGAACAAGCTGAAGCCGCCGTTCTGGAGGTGGTGGCTTTCCGACCCTCTCCACCCCTGGCCGAAGAGGATCGCCTTCGGCGCGCTCGTGCTCTCGCTCCTCACCCTCATTTTCATCCATCCGGTCCTGTGGCAGCTCCTCGCTCCGTACGAAGTGAACTGGACGCTATACGTGACGCTTACGTTTATCGTCATAGCGCTCATCCTTCTGCCGCTATTCGAGAGAACGCGCGACTCCGAATTCGAGTTCGGCATGACGCCGGACTACACGCAGCGGCCTGTGATCTCGGCAGTTAGCATCGAGGAGCACATGAAGGAGAAGAGGCGGCGCGACCGCCTCGCCGCCGGCGACAGGCAGCGCCTCGCGGACAATACCCGCAGGAAATCGAAATAACATCTAATCTTTTTAGTCTGTCATCCTGAACTACGATTCCGAGCGAGCGAGGAATCGAGAGCCCTTGGCTGACTGCAAGAAAGTCTTTCTAGTACTGCTCAATAGCAACTCAAACCAAAACTTTCAGGATCTAATCTTTTTTGTCATTCCTGCCCAGGCAGGAATCCATTCATTTCCTGTCATTCCCAACGATTCCGAGCGAGCGAGGAATCACCCCCACTTCTGTCATTCCCGAATGCCTTAATCGGGAATCCACATCAATTATTTGTCGCGACATTCTGACGCGACACCATACTTCCGTCATCCTGAACTTGATTCAGGATCTCGTCTTTCATTTTTCTTTTATTTCCCCAAATTGCTTCGCTGCTCCAGGGAATCAACACATTTCCGGGACGTATCTATTTAAGTCCCCCTTAGGAAAAGGGGAACGG
>CAZUDM010000102.1:0-3541 GCA_964618635.1 uncultured Spirochaetia bacterium | reverse complement strand
TAGCCGGCGATCGCCAGCTCGAATTCGGTAGCCGCCTGCGCGTAGCTTCCGGTCGCCATGTAGAGCTTCCCCAGCTCGTTCCGCGCGTAGACGAATGACGGGTTCATCTGGAGCGCCTTCTCGTAATACTCCCTCGCCTTCACCATATCCCCCAGGCTGAAATACGCGATGCCGATGTTCGTGTAGGCGTTGGCCCTGGCGTCGTAAGCAGGGTCGGCCACGACGGCCTCACACTCCGAAATGGCCTCACGGTATTTCTTCTCGACGAGATAAAGCCCGCAAAGATTAAAACGGGCGGATGTGTACGAGGGATTTATTCCGAGCGCCTTTTTGTATCCGTCCTCGGCGAGGGGGTAATCCTTCAGCTTGAAATATATGGCGCCCTTTATGAGATAGACCTCGGCGTCCTGGTCGTTCATCTTCTGGGCTTCCTCTATCTCCGTAAGCGCCTGCTTGAAGTTGCCGCGCCGAAAAGAGGCTATGGCGAGGGCCTTCTGGTTCTCGTAATTCTGCTGGGCGTCCTCGGGGGTCTCGGTTTTCTTTTTCCCGCCTCCGCAGGCCGAGGCCGCGAGCATAGTCAACATCATAAAGAGGAGGAGAAGGTTTTTCATAAGCACCGCAGGTTATATACCATAGCCTGAACAGGCACAGGAATTCAAGAGGTGCCCCGTTCACTTTAACCCGACGCCCGGCTTTTCCACTCCAGGCGCCGCTCTCCAGACCGGTCTCGTACCGACTAAACCCACCCCGAATGCCTCAGTCGAGCCTCGAAAGCTGGAGGAACGCCGTGAACCTCTTGTCTATCTCCGACTTTTTCAGCTGCGCAGTCCTTCTCACGCTGAAGTTCTCGACGGCGAACGAGGCTATTACGCTACCGTAGACGACAGCCGTCTTGAGAGCCGCCTGGTCGATTGCTTCGTTCGCGGCGACAAACCCCATGAACCCCCCGGCGAAAGAATCTCCCGCTCCCGTCGGGTCTATCACGTCTTCGAGCGGATAGCTCGGGGCCCAGAATATGCCGTCTCTCGAAAACATCAGCGCCCCGTACTCGCCCCGCTTCACTATCAGCACCTTCGGGCCGAGGTCGAGAATGTACCTCGCCGCCTGAGTTATGCTCGCCTTCCCCGCGAGTATCCTCGATTCGGAGTCGTTGAGCATCAGGAGGTCGACGTGCCTTATGACCTCCCGGAGCTCCTCCGGCTTGTTTTCTATCCAGTAGTTCATAGTGTCGCAGGCGACGAGCTTCGGCTTCTTCACCTGCTTTAAAACCCTCAGCTGAAGCTCCGGGTCGATGTTGGCCAGGAACACGAACTCGGTATCCCTGTACTCTTCGGGGATGACGGGATTGAAGTCCTGGAACACGTTGAGATACGTCCCGAGCGTCTCCGGGTCGCCGAGGTCGTAACCGTAGCGGCCTTCCCACCTGAACGTCTCACCGCTCTCCCTCGTTACGCCCTTTAAATCGATCCCTTTCGACCTGAAGAGCTCGAGATGCTCCTCCGGGAAATCCTGCCCCACGACCGCGACTATACAGACGTCCGTAAACATGCTCGCCGCGAGCGAGAAATACGACGCCGAGCCCCCGAGGACGTTTTCTTCTTTTCCGAAAGGCGTCTCCACACTGTCGAGAGCCATAGATCCGACAACAAGCAGTTTCATTGTACGTACCTCTTTATGATTATTCCGAGTCTGTCCCTGGCCTCCGGCGAAATCGCGTCAGGCGAGGTTATGATAGCGTTTTCGAGTGAGCGTGAGCAGATACAGTCCCTTGTTTCGGATATGACGGTTACGGCCCTCGCGACGACCCTCTTCGCGAGCTCGACGTTCCGGTTTACGGTTGCGATGATGTCGTCTACGGTGACGTCTCCGTGTCCTTCGTGCCAGCAGTCGTAATCCGTCGAAAGAGCGAGCGTAGCATAACAAATCTCCGCCTCCCGCGCAAGCTTGGCCTCGGGCATGTTCGTCATGCCTATGATGTCCACTCCCCATTTCCTGTAAATTTCGCTCTCGGCGCGTGACGAGAACTGCGGCCCCTCCATGCAAATGTAAGTCCCCCCCATGTGCACGGTAGCCCTTTCGCCCCTAGCGGCTCTCTCGAGCGCCCGCGCAAGCTCGGGGCAGACGGGGTCCGCCATCGACACGTGAGCCGCTATGCCGTCCCCGAAAAAAGTCGACGCCCGCGATTTCGTGTGGTCGTAGAACTGCGAAGGTATGACGACGTGGCCCGGGGCGATATCCTCCTTCATGCTCCCGACGGCGCTCACGGATATTATCCATTCCGCCCCCAGCTTCTTCATGGCGTATATGTTCGCGCGGTAATTTATCTCAGACGGAAGTAGCTTATGTCCCTTTCCGTGCCGGGGGAGAAACGCGAGCCGCGCTCCGGAAAGCTCGCCGGTAATAAATTCGTCCGACGGCTTCCCCCACGGCGTATCGACGCTCACCTTCTCTATGCCAGTGAGCCCTTCTATCGCGTATAGCCCGCTCCCGCCTATGATTCCTATGGTTTTCATGTCTTTTACAATCTCCGGTAAGCCCTTTTGAAAGCGAGATAATATAACTGAACCGAATCCGATTAAGAAAATTATTTGGGCGGCATGTCGAGACTCCGCCCGAGCCCGGCCGATAGGGCGGCCCTGTATGCGTGCTCGGCGACTGCCAGGTCTTCTATGGCGATGCCGACGGACTTGAAGAGGGTTATGTCCTCCCCGGATATCCTTCCCGCGGCCTTTCCCGCGACGATCTCCCCGAGCTCGAGGAAATTCCGCCACTGGAGCCTCCCCTTCTCGACTAACGGCAGCAGCTCACCGGCCTCGATCTTCGCCTGCTCCCTGGATTCGACGGCGACTATGCGCGCGCTCATGACGGCCCTCTCGTCTATCTCCCGCTTGAAGAGGAAGTTCCCCCCGATTGCGCTGACGTGCGTCCCCTTTTCGAGCCACGATCCCTGGAGCACAGGCTCGAACGCGGTGGTGGAGGTTACTACGCAATCGACTCCCGAGACCGCCTCGCGCGGATTTTCGACGGGCGAAACGGGCACGCCGAGAGTGTCTTCCATTTCCCGCGAAAAGTTTTTCCTCTTCTCGACGCTCCTGCTGTAGACGAATACGCGCTTGACGTCCCTCACGGCGGCGACTCCCATGAGCTGCCCCCTCGCCTGAAACCCCGATCCGATTATGCCGACGTTACTCATGTCCCCGCGCGCCATGTATTTGGTCGCGACGCCCGTCGTGCCGCCGGTCCTCATCAGGCCGAGGTAGTTGGCGTCGATTATGCAGAGGAGCTTTCCCGTTTGAATGTCGTGAAGGAATACGCGGAACTTTGTCCCCTCGCTCGAAGACGTGTATGCCTTGTAGCCCATGACGCCCAGATAAGGCAGCGCACCCGCGAGGAAGTGGAGCATTGCCGAGGGCGTCCTCACCCTCTGCCGGGGATTGTTTATAGTGCCGCCGAGCCCGTCCTGCCTGAACATCTCTTCGAGCACGCGGACGGCGTCCGGCATCGTCACGACCTGCTTCACGTCGTCTTCGCTCAGGAAAAG
>CAZUDM010000101.1:0-3640 GCA_964618635.1 uncultured Spirochaetia bacterium | reverse complement strand
ACGAAGATCGAGACGGGACTGGATATCGACGGCAACGGCGTTCTGGACCCGGACGAGATAATCGAAACTACGTACGTATGTAACGATGAAGAAGAAGGCGGCTCCGGCGGCAGCAACTGCGCGCTTGCGCCCGCCGGAAGCGGTATGGGGAGTATTGCGGGAATACTCCTGGTTTATTCTCTGGCGCCCGCGGTGATTTTAGCGAGGAGAAGATTCCGGAGACAATAGGAGCTGTAAGATTTTAAGTGTCGTTGTAGCGATCGATAAGTTTATGTCGCAGGCCGTACGCCTGCTCTGTTTATAGCAGGGGAGCTGCGGCTTGAGGCGCACGGAGAGATGTCTATTGAATCAGGAGGATATTCATGTCTAAGCTGAAGGGGAAAAAACGTTTCTACATATTTCTTGCACCCGCATTGATATTACTTCTCATTCTAATACCGATAAGTCTTAACAGGGCGGTCGGAGGGCCGACGAGCGGCACGCTCAACGTCCGGACGGAAAACGATTTCGTTTCCAACCCGGACATTTTCGCCATACCGGGGGAAGACCTCGTGGCCGTATTCCTTGAATCTCTCGACTGCATGATCCTCGCCAGCGACACGGGCGAAAAAGGGCACGACGTCATCCCTTACAGATACACGGAAAGAACAGAGCAGACGTTCTGCTGGCAGGATGCGGACGAAAAGGCCTTTCATTATATGACCCTCGTGGACGGCGAAGGCAACGAAACGGTTAAAGTCACGGCCAACGGGGACTGCGTGACGAAAGAGATAGAGCCCGGCGATTACGACATGTACCTCTACCACGGCAATAATACGGGCAAGAACGTGACAGTATTCATCGTCCCCGTAGACGGAAGGTCTGTCCTCAGCACCGCGCCGGAGGAGACCCTCGAAAGCGTGTCCACTATAGTCGAAACGGACAGGTGCGTCGGATGTAACCTCAGCGGCGCGAACTTCTTCGACGCCGATCTCAGGGAAGTAGACCTGAACGGGGCTATTCTCGACGACGCTATTTTAGCGGACGCTAACTTAAACAGTGCAAACCTTTCCGGGGCCAGTCTCAGGAACGCCGACCTCACGAAGGCGAACCTCGAGGGTGCAAACCTCTCCGGGGCTGACCTCACAGGGGCGATACTCATAAACGCCAGGCTCAAGAACGCCGACCTCGCCGGTGCGAATCTCGAAGATGCCGACCTCGCCGGTACGAGACTCGCCGGGGCAGGAGCGCTCCTTTCATCCGCCGAGGGCAGGAGCTCTCTCGTTTCGGTATCGGGCATATTCGACGAAACGCCCGCAGTGGCGCAGTGCAGCACCGCAGGGGCTATCGCTCCCGGAAACGGAGAGGATCTCGAAGTAACCGCCGCCTGCACGGTACCCGCCGGTACTTACCACTACAGGAACGTTCACATATACAACGGCGGGTCGCTTACTTTCGAGGACGCTGTAATAAACTTCTGGGCGTATAACATAGTTATAGAGAACAATTCGAGCCTCATAGCCGGAACGCCGACGACCCCGATAGGAGCGGCGGGCGGGAAGCTCACCATACACCTCTACGGCGACGACCAGGGGAACGGCGGACACGGAGTCGCGTGCAAGACGGACGTCAGGTGCGGCGTGCCGGAGGCTATATGGAACTCGGAAGGCTCTTCGAAACAGACCCTGCCCGGCGGCGTGTCGGACTATTTCTACCATTATCACACCCTTCCCGTCGATACCGGCGATCCGAACGCCTACTTCGGATACAAGACCCTGGCGTTATCGTACGGCGGTACGCTGAACCTCTACGGAAAGAAGGGCGCAACCCTCCCCGATAGCCTCCCGAGCTCGAGCTCCGGCACGAGCTGGGCCCGTCTCAAGGGCACTGTCGACGTCGGCGCAACGCAGCTCATAGTGGACCGTGTCGTGGACTGGGAAGCAGGCGACAGGATCGTCGTTACTACTACCGATTACCTTCCGGCGAACAACGAGGTCCTCGAAATAACGACTGTCAGCAGTACGGCCACCAATACTACTATTAACTTCAAGGTCATAAATGCGTTTACCGGTGCGGAAATAGCGGGAGGGCTTCAGCACAGGCACAACGGGGAGCCTTACCCCCTGAATAATGTCCCTGTCGGCAACACGCTTACCGTCGACGGCCAGCCGGCCGCAGAAACGAGGGCGGCTGTCGCTCTCCTCACCCGCAGCATCAGGATAGTTTCGGCGGGCGATACGTACAACACCGCCAACCCAACCTGCGCGTACGACTGCCTCGGCGGCTCGCCGGCTAATTATCACTTCGGCGGGCATACGAGCGCCAGGCAGGGCTTCAAGCAGCTCCAGATACAGGGCGTCGAATTCTATCAGATGGGGCAGGGCGGACGTCTCGGGCACTATCCTGTCCATTTCCACATGGCCCGCGAGACCCCTTCCGACACTTTCGTCAAGGACACGACGGTATGGGAATCGATGACCCGCTTCATGACCGTTCACGCGACGCACGGCGTGCTCCTCGCGAGGAACGTCGGGTTCATGTCCATAGGCCACGGCTACTACCTCGAGGACGGTACGGAAATAAACAACAGGCTCTATTCGAACATAGGCATCCTCGCACGGGCCGCGGTGAGCACCCCGCAGAATCCGCGGCAGGTGCCGGGAATTCTGGCGTGGAGCGGCAATCCTACGGCGCCGCTCGTCCCCTACAACTCGGACATCTTCAATCCGACAATATTCTGGATAATGAACGGCTGGAACGATTTCGAATACAACATGGCCGTCGGCGCCACCGGGTGCGGCGTCTGCTACTGGCTCCTTTCGAGCGCCAACAGCGGGTTCTCGCAGGGCATGAAGTGGGAATCTTACGCGTCGCTCCAGAGCGGCCCGGTCGTGACGGGCAGCGGCGACCCGTACGAAGTCAACTTCGGCAGGGCGGGCATGACGCCGCTTAAAACGTTTAAAGGCAATTCGTGCAGCTCGGCGATGATGTCTTTCAACACCGTCGGGGCGACCGATTCCTGCATAGGGGTAAACTTCTTCGGTACCCTCCCGAACACGCTCGCTCCCGTGCCGGCATTTGTGCCCGTTGCACAGGGCGGCAAGGACGACGTCAACAAGGAGACGTTCTATCCGAAGGTCGACGCGGGCGGAGGAAGGTTCGCAACGAGGTGCGACGGCACGGACTGCGGCCCGACCGCGATACCGAACAGGTGCAGCAATACTGACCGGAGCCGGTGCATGGTCACGGTTCTCGATAGCTACATATCGTCGTTCCACTGGCCCCAGCAGAACTTCGCGGCAATATGGCTCAGGCCCCAGTGGTACCTCGTCATAAACAGCTTCCTCTCGGACACACAGAACGGCGGGCTCGGCTTCGTTACCGGGGGAGACTACACGCTTTCGAGCGTAATCCCGGGGCTCTGGCAGCTCGCGACGAAGTCCGTATTCGTCGGGCAGACCCAGAACGATAACCCGCTCGCCTCCGATGCCGGGCCGTTCAACCCCCTCAAGAGCTCGAACCAAAAAATTTCCGGCCTCGCCTGCGACACGGGCGACGCCAACCACTGCAGGTCGGCGGCCCAGGGGATAAGCATGCCGATCGACAATTTCGGGGTCAATCAGCGTTTCTTCAACATATACGACGGC
Source organism: uncultured Spirochaetia bacterium (assembly GCA_964618635.1). Taxonomy (GTDB): domain Bacteria; phylum Desulfobacterota_D; class UBA1144; order Nemesobacterales; family UBA2774; genus JADLGH01. The sequence continues at coordinate 14 of CAZUDM010000101.1, read as the reverse complement.
CCCAATTACCAGGA
>CAZUDM010000100.1:0-3738 GCA_964618635.1 uncultured Spirochaetia bacterium | reverse complement strand
AATCCCCGCAACGATTCCAGGGAGTGGGGAATCACCGCACTTCTGTCATTCCTGCGCAGGCAGGAATCCATTCATCTTTCCGCCCATTGCGAGGGAGCGCCTTACACGACCGCGGCAATCCCATCTTTGAATTTGTCATTTCGAGAGTACGCGAGAAATCTATCTTTCGTCCTTGCTTTTAATTTCCCCCTTAGGAAAAGGGGGGCAGGGGGGATTTATGCCTTTGCCTTAAAAGATTTTAGATCCTGAATCAAGTTCAGGATGACTGATTATACCCTCGGCCAAATCATAATATTGCTTGCCCCCTCGCTTGACTGGCGCTCTCCGAAACCATAATCTTTTTATCTGCCCTGTGCGGCAACAGCCGCACGACACGGCGGAGGTACGGAGACAGACCCCACCGCCAGAATTGCTATGAGCGAATTCGAAGAACGCTACGCAAAACTAAACGAGAAACAAAAAAAGGCCGTCGATCACATCGAAGGGCCGCTCCTCGTCGTCGCCGGCCCGGGCACCGGGAAGACGGAAATCCTCGGCCTTCGCACGGTCAACATCCTCCGCAAAACCGGCGTCCCGCCCGGCAGCATCCTCTGCCTCACGTTCACGAACGCCGCGGCCTACAACATGCGGAAGCGGCTCTCCGGGCTCATAGGCCAGGACGCCTACAGGCTCGCCATACACACGTTCCACAGCTTCGGCGTCGAAATAATCGGGAGCTATCCCGAATACTTTTACGGCGGTACGAGGTTCTATCCGCTTGACGATGTCACGCGCCTCGAAATACTCGAAGACCTCCTCGGCGCACTACCTCACGACAACCCCCTTTCGTCGAATCACCCCGAGGGCGGATACGCCTACCTCGACAGCGTGACGAGGGCGATAGGCGAGCTGAAAAAGGCGGGCCTCGAGCCGGACAATTTCAGGAAGGTGATCGCACACAACGAAGAGGCATACGATGTATTGAACCCCCTCATACACCGCGTGTTCGCGGGCAGGGTGTCGAAGCAGACAGCCGACGATCTCGGGCAGATGCTAGGCGATCTGGCCGCGTGCGATCCGGGTCCCCCTTTCCAGGGCGTCTCGTCGGTGATCAAGACGCTGTGCGACTCGCTCTCCGGCCTCCTTTCAGAGCTCGGTGCGGGAGCGGCGACGCCCGCGTCCGAATGGAAGAAGAGACACACAATCGAAGGAGCCGACGGGAGCCGCATCTATAAAAACTCGGAGCACACGAAAAAGCTCTACGCCTTGGCCGATCTCTACGAGAGCTACCAGGATCGCATCCATAAAATGATGTACTACGACTACGACGACATGATTCTCCAGACCATCAGGGTTCTCGAAGAGAATCCGGGGCTCGCCCGGCGCATTCGCGACCGCTACGAGTACATACTCGTCGACGAGTTTCAGGACACGAACGGCGCGCAGATGAAGCTCCTCCGGCTCGTCGCGGGCGAAGGCGGGAACGGCAAAGGGCCTAACCTCATGGCCGTCGGCGACGACGACCAGTCGATATACAAATTTCAGGGCGCGGAGCTCGCGAACATACTCGAATTCACCGAAACCTACCCCGACGCGGAAATAATAACCATAACGTCGAACTACCGCTCGACGGAGGACGTGCTTAGCATCGCCGCCTACGTCATCGAAGGCGCGGAAAACCGTCTCGTGAAGCGCATAAGCGAGATAGATAAGAAGATAACCCCGGCCAACGGAAGCGTCCTGCCCGGCAGGATAATATCGCTCTCCTTCCCGTCGTGCCTTCACGAGTATCACTTCGTCGCGGCAGAGATAAAGCGCCTCACGGACGCCGGGAAGTCGCCCGAGGAGATAGCGGTCATAACACGACGGCACGACGACTTATCCGAGCTGGCTAAGGTCCTGAGCAGCTTCGGCATCCCGCTCACGTACGAGAGGTTCAACAACGTCCTCGACGAGCCGCACGTAAGGCAGCTCATACGCATGACGGAATTCGCCGCCAGCCTCGGACGGAAGAGAAAGGACGACGCCGACGATCTCCTTCCCGAAATCTTGAGCTACCCGTTCTGGAAGCTCGGGCGAAAGACAATCTGGAAAATTTCGAGGGAAGCAGCGCGCGGAAGGCGGTTCTGGCTCGACGTGATGGCCGATCACGAGGACAGGCGCGTCCGCGACATCGCCGACTTCTTCATATATGTGGGCGAGGTCTCCAGGTACGACACGCTGGAGAGAGTGCTCGACCTCCTCATGGGGGCTGACCCGGCCCAGGCCCCCGACGACGGGGACGACGACGGCGGGGAATACGAGAGCGTCGGCGGGAGATTCGTATCGCCGTTCAAGGAGTATTACTTCGGAGAGAAAAAGCTCGAGGAGAACAAGCTCGAATACACGAGGTTCCTCTCGTGCCTGAGAACATTCGTCGCGGCGCTCAGGGAATACAAGAAGGCCGAGGTGCTAGGCGTCGACGACCTCGCCACGTTCGTCGAGCTTCACCTGAAAAACAGGGTGCCGCTCATCGACAACAGCGTCTTTCTCAATTCAGGAAGCGCGGTGAGCCTACTCACTGCGCACGGGGCCAAGGGCCTCGAATTCGACACGGTGTTCATACTGAGCTGCCAGCACGACATATGGGCCGGCGCCGGAAAGTCGTCGAACCTTCAGTTCCCGCCCAACCTCCCCATAACGCCCGCGAGCGACGACACCGACGACAAGCTGAGGCTTTTTTACGTCGCCGTGACGCGTGCAAAAAGCAGCCTCTATCTCACTTCGTACGAGACGAAGGACAGCGGCAAGGAATCGTTGCGGCTTGGATTCATCACGCCCCCTTCGATCGACGACGCGGAAAAGAAAAAGCTCCGCGCCATGCTGACCTGCTCTGCGGGCGTGAGCGACATCGCACCGCTTCCCGACGACGCGGAAGTGCTGGAGGCGTCGTGGGAGGCGTTCCACGCCCCGCCGGTAGTTCTCGACGAGAGCTCCGTCTTCGAGCCGATACTCAAGGACTACAAGCTCAGCGTTACGCACCTTAATAATTTCCTCGACGTGAGGAACGGCGGCCCGCGCCTCTTCTTCATGCAGAACCTGTTGAGATTCCCGCAGGCCAAGAGCGCGGCGGGATCGTACGGCTCGGCAGTTCACCGCATCATGCACGAGATACACCTTCATCTGAGAAAGAACGGCGGGGGTTACCCGTCAGTCGAGTTTCTACTGAACCGGTTCGACGAGGAGCTCAGGGGAGAGAGGCTCGGCGACAGGGACTACGCTAAATATTCCCGGCGCGGGAAAGATATGCTGACGATATTTTTCGAGAAGAAGCTCGAAGGGTTTAAAGCCGAGCACCACTCGGAGCTCAACTTCGACTCGCAGGGCGTCGTCGTCGAAGACGCGCGCCTCACGGGAAAAATCGACAAGATGGTGACTTCGGGCAACGAGGCCGTCGTCCACGACTACAAAACGGGCAAGGCCAAGCCCGACTGGAAAGGGACCGGTCAGTACGAGCCGACACAGATGCACCAATACAGGAACCAGATACTCTTCTACAAGATACTCGTCGAGCATTCGCGGGATTACGCGGAGTATAAAGTTAACAGGGGCGTGCTCGAATTCGTCGAGCATCTCGACGGCGTGCTCATCGACCTCCCGCTCGACATAAACCGGGAAGACTACGAGCGGATCACTAAGCTAGCCTCCATCGTCTACGGAAAAATCATGAACCTCGACTTCCCCGATGTCAGCAAATACTCGAAAGACCTGAAAGGAATC
>CAZUDM010000099.1:0-3806 GCA_964618635.1 uncultured Spirochaetia bacterium | reverse complement strand
GGCATGGGGAAGCTCGGAGGGCGCGAGCTCAACCTCAGCTCGGACATAGACATAATTTACATGTACAGGGACGACGGCGATCCGGACCCGTTTTTCAGGCTGGCGGAGAAGGTGACCAAGTCGCTCAGCGCTGTGACGGAGGACGGCTTTCTCTATAGAGTCGACCTCGGCTTAAGACCGGGAGGCGGGAAGAGCACCGTCGCGGTATCCGTCGAGGGGGCGCTCGAGCATTATTTCTACTGGGGGGATACGTGGGAGAGGGCGGCTATGATTAAGGCGCGGCCAGTCGCGGGGGACATCGCCCTCGGCGAGAAGTTCGTGAGCGACATCGAGCCGTTCGTCTACAAGAAGTTCCTCGATTATTCCTCGATTGAGGACCTCAAGGACATGAAGACGCGCCTCGACCAGCTCGAAAAGAAGAGGGACGTCAAGCTCGGGAAGGGCGGAATTCGTGAAATAGAGTTTTTCGTCCAGGCCCTCGCGCTCGTGAACGGCGGCGAGATAAAGTACATACGCGAGAACAACACACTCCGCGCGCTCGGGAAGCTGGAGGCCGTGAATATGATAACCCCCGAGATACGCCACACGCTCTCGGATTCTTATATATTCTTAAGGAAGCTGGAGCACTCGATACAGCTAGCCGACGAGAGGCAGACGCACAAGCTCCCGTCGTCGCCGGACGACCTCGAAAAGCTCGCGCTCCGGGTAGGCGTGCCCGACAGGGACGAGCTCGAAAGGCTCTACAGGGAGAAGACAGAGGCCGTTTCGTCCGTTTACAAGGGGCTCTTTTACGAGCCTTCGCAGAAGACCGAGGAATTCGGGCAGGAGTTCTGGAAGGCGGCCGGATTCCTCATGGAGGGGAATGTGGACGAGGAAGAGGCTATCGAGCATTTGAGAACGCTCGGGTTCAGGAATCCGGGCATGGCGGCCGATCTCCTGTCGAAGCTGCTCGACCCTAAAAAGGGCGGTTTAACTCAGGGCGGACGGGCCGCGACGAGGAAGGTTATACCGGCGTTCCTGGCGAGCGTTTTGAAGTCGCCCGACCCGGACCTAGCCATAGTCAACCTCGAAAGGTTCGTCTCTGGAATAGGCTGGAGGACGTCGCTCTATTCCGTCCTATCCGAAAACCCGGACATCATACAGCTCCTGACGAAGCTCTTCTCGACGAGCGGGTATCTCTCGAACTTCCTGATAAGGCACCCGGAGTACATGGACGTGATAACGCTAAAGGATGTCCGGGCGGAATATTCGTCGAAGGGCGAGATGCTGGAGCAGCTCCGCGCGGCGCTCGCCGAGGAGGATGATTACGGCTCCCGGCTCGACGTTCTAAGGAGGTTCAGGCACGTCGAGACCCTTAAGATATGTCTCAGGGACCTTAACCGGGAGGTCGGACCGTTTTACGTGGGCAAGTACCTTTCGATGGTGGCCGAGGCCATACTCGAAGCGGGGCTCGACATGGCGTGGGATATCGTCGGCGGTAAAGCGAAGCGTTCGGAGAAAGACCGGCGCATGGTCGTCATGGGAATGGGGAAGCTCGGCGGTAAGGAGCTTTCTTACAACTCCGACCTCGACGTGATATTCATATACGACGGGAAGGAAGAGGAGCACGAGTTCTACTCGAAGCTCGGGCAGAAGGTGATATCGATACTGTCCGTGCCGACGGGGGAGGGGTACGCGTACAAGATGGACATGGGGCTAAGGCCCTCGGGACGCTCCGGGGCGCTCGTCACGTCCTTCGACGCCTTCCGGAAATATCACTCCGAAAGCGCGCAGATATGGGAGAGGCAGGCGCTCGTGAAGACCGCTCCCTCGGCGGGGAACATGAAGGTCGGCAACAAAGTCATGAAGCTCGTGACGGGGTTCGTTTACGAAAGGCCGCTCCCCGAGGGATTCGAAAAAGAGATAAACAGGCTGAGAAAGAGGATGGAGAAGGAGCTTGCCGCCGAGAGCCGTGAGAAGCTCAACATCAAGACCGGGCGCGGGGGCATCGTGGACATAGAGTTCCTCGTACAGATGCTTCAGCTGAGGCACGGCGGGGAGCACACGGAGGTTAGGAAACAGAATACCTCGGACGCCCTTGCCTGGCTCCACGAAGCCGGAATAATTAAGGAAGGCGACTACATGGAGCTCGCGGACGGGCTCATGTTCCTCCGGAAGATGGAGAACCTTTTAAGGCTCCTTCACGACAGGTCGATAAACGAGCTCTACGAGACTGACTTCGAGAAACTGGCTTCGGAGCTCGACCCGGGGGCGGACGGCGCTAAGCTCAGGAGAAAATACGCCTCGAAGACGGGCGTCGTAAGGAAGATATACAACAGGTATTTTTCCGGGCGGACGGAGAAGGGATGAACAAGGGTTTTAAAAGCTGCATTTTTCTCATGGCGGACGGCGCGCGGGCGGACGTTTTCGAGGAGCTCCTTAAAGCGGGCGAGCTGCCTAGCATATCGCGCTACGTCATAGAGCCGGGCTCGTACAGGGAGGCGGTTTCGGTGTTCCCTTCGACCACGGGGCCCGCTTACACGCCCTACATTTTCGGGAAGTATCCGGGGAGGTGCAATTTTCCCGGGATAAGGTGGCTCGACAGGAGGATCTACGCCGACAGGCGGAAGCTGTTCTCGTTCAGGCGTTTCAGGAGCTACATCGGCCTCGAAACCTACTTCATGAACAGCGACGCCTCGACGGACAATACGAGCATATTCGAGATATTTCCCCGGAGCGGGAACATACTGAACGAATTATCGCGGGGCGTTAAGCTCTCGAACGACAAGACACGCTTCTCGAAGCTCTACTATAAGGTGAAAAGCCACTTCACGGACAAGACGGACGAGGTGGACATGGTGGCGAGAAGGCTCCTCTTAAAGGAGCTCGGGGGGATGCACGATTTCATATTCACGGTTTTCCTCGGTATCGATACTTACTCGCACGTGAACCATCCCTTCCACAAGGAAGTGCTCGCCTCCTACAAGCGTATAGACGAGACGGTCGGGGTAGTCGCCTCGCGTCTCAAGGCGGAGGGGCGGCTCGACGAGACGCTTTTCGTCATCATAAGCGACCACGGGCTCACGCAGACCCATTCGCATTTCGACTCGCTCGGCTTTCTCAACGCGAGGGGATACAAGACGTTCTATTACCCGAACGTGTTCAAACACTTCATGAACGCAGACGCCGCGAGCCTCATATCGGGGAACGCCATGGCGAACATTTACGTCAAGAGCCCGGACGGCTGGGAGAGACGGTCCACTTTTGGTGAGATGCAGGGGCTCGTCGACGACTTCGTCGAAAGACCGGAGGTGGACGTCGTCGCCGGGACGGACGAAGAGGGGAAGGTGAGAATCAAGAGTGAGAGAGGCGAGGCATCCGCCTGGATAGGAGAGGATGGCAGGATAAATTACAGGAAGCTCTCGGGCGACCCATTCGGGTATAACGGCATGCCGAAGAGCATGACGCCGCGGGAGGCCCTTTCCGCGAGCTTCGATACGGAATATCCGGACGCTCCGCTCCAGCTTATACAGCTCCTCGAATCACCGCGCGCGGGGGACCTCGTCCTCAGCGCTAACCTGGGATACGACCTCAGGGCGCGCCACGAGAATCCGGAGCACCGCTCGTCGCACGGCTCTCTCGTCCGGGATCACATGATTGTGCCGCTCGCCATAAGCGCGCCACTCACCGACGAGCTCGTCCGAACCGTGGACATTTACCCGACTATACTCAGTCTTTTAGGGAAGCCGCTTCCGGAGGGGCTCGACGGGATCGATCTCTCGGCTTGAAGGGAAAGCGAAAATGGATAGGTGAAGGAGAGGCTGAAA
>CAZUDM010000098.1:0-3828 GCA_964618635.1 uncultured Spirochaetia bacterium | reverse complement strand
GGACGTGCGAGGGATGGTTATGGCATAGCCAGTGCTACGGCGAATGCCGGCGGACGCTGTCCGCCGTCCCGGGAGTGTATTGCTTCGCTGCGTCCGGCTACGCATGGCTTCGCTGCGACGAGCGGCAGCTCGCAATATTATGATTTGATACAACGTGCAGTTGCACCTGTCGATGTGTGCGGGGGCGTTGTCTCCGCAGGTGCGTTTGTGATACAATTTTCTCTTGTATCTACAGCCGCGGCGTTCGTGACCAAGCCGGGCGAAAGGAAGCGGGTATGAGCCTGGATGCGGCGAAGCACATACGCGAGCTCGACGAGGAGCGGGTTCTCCGGACCCTCATCGAGACCACGTCGTCCGTCACTGGAAAGAGGTTCTTCTACGCTATCGTCGAAAATATAGCGAAGGCGCTCGGCACGGAAGGCGCGTGGGTTACCGTGCTCAACAAGGAAAAGCGCACGCTGAAGGCGCTCGCCTTCCTGATGAAGGGCGAGTGGTTCGACGACTACGAGTACGACTTCACCGGCACTATCTGCGAGGAGGTCGTCCTCGCCGACAAGCTCGTCCACTACCCCGACAACATAATGGACATATACCCGCACAGCGACACGCTGAAGTCGTTCAAGGCGGTGAGCTTCATGGGCGCGCCGCTGAAGGACGTCGACGGGACGACGCTCGGCTATCTTTCAGTGCTCGACACGCGGCCAATACCGGTCGACGAGCGGCTGCTGGGCGTGTTCAACATCTTCGCCGAGAGGGCCGTCGCCGAGCTCAGGCGTCTCCGCGCCGAGGAGAAGATACGCGAGCGCGAGGGAAAGCTGTCGAGCCTCCTCGACTCCGCGATGGACTCGATCATCGAGCTCGATTCGCGGCTCAGGGTGAACCTCGTCAACTCCGCCGCCGAAAAGCTCTTCGGCTTTCAGGCGGGCGCGCTCGAAGGTAACGACTTCACGCGGTTCCTCACCAAGGACAGCCGCGTCAGGCTGACGGAGCTCATGAAGGAGCTTCACAGTCTCCCCGAGGGCACGCGGAAGCTCTGGATACACGGCGGGCTCCAGGCTGTGACGGCGACGGGCACTGAATTCGCGGCCGAGGCCACGCTCTCGGCGTTCGAAATCGAAAGAGAAGTTTTCTACACGCTCATACTCAGGAACGTTAACGAAAGGCTCGAAGCCAAGCGGCAGATAAGCTCGCTCATGGACGCGGCCAGGTACCTCGAAGAGGAGATCAACGAGCTCGGGAACTTCGACGAAATCATCGGCCGGAGCCCCGCGATGACGGAAGTGCTCGAAGACGTCGGCAAGGTCGCCTGCACCGGCGCGACGGTGCTGATACTCGGCGAGACGGGTACGGGTAAAGAGGTCATCGCGCGCGCGATTCACAGGGCGAGCCCGCGGAGCGGTAGGCCGCTGATAAAGGTCAACTGCGCGGCGATACCCGCGGCGCTCATCGAGAGCGAGTTCTTCGGCCACGAGGCGGGCGCGTTCACTGGCGCGACGAAAAAGCGCGTCGGCAGGTTCGCAGCCGCAGACGGCGGCACCATATTCCTCGACGAAATAGGCGAGCTTCCGCTCGATCTGCAGTCGAAGCTCCTCCGCGTTCTACAGGAGGGCGAGTTCGAGCCCGTCGGCAGCTCGCGCACGATGCGGGTGGACGTCCGAGTCCTCGCCGCCACCAACCGCGACCTCAGGCGCTCCGTCGAAAAGGGCGAGTTCCGTGAAGACCTCTACTACAGGCTCAACGTTTTCCCGATAAGCATCCCGCCCCTCCGCGAGAGGGGCGACGACGTCGCACTCTTCGCGCGCTTCTTCGCCGACAAGTTCGCGAGGCGCATGGGGAGGGAGATAGACCCGCTCACCGACGACTGCATAGGCAGGCTGAGGTCGTATCACTGGCCGGGCAACGTGAGGGAGCTTCAGAACGTCATCGAACGTGCCGTCATCACCTCCGCCGGAAGGACGCTCGACCTCGGGCGGGCGCTCCCGGAAACCGTGATCCGGCCGAAGGAAGCGTCTCCCGCCCCCGCGAAAGAGCCGGGCCCGGTCTACAGGCTCGAAGAGCTGGCCGAGCTCGAAAAGAGCAACATCTTAAAGGCCCTCGAAGCCGCGCGCGGCAGGATATACGGGCAGGGCGGCGCGGCGGAGCTTCTGGGGATGAACCCCTCGACCCTCCGCTCGCGCATGAAAACACTGGGCATTAAAAAGTCGTAACCGGGATAGCGCGGCTATCCGTGACGCGGCGTGAAACCTCACAAACAAAGCCTCGTCACCCCCCGTTGCCGCCGTTGAATTTCGCGGTCGCGGCCGCTAAAATATCCCGCGCCGCCAGATTTCGCGGTGTCATATCGCACACTTGCGCCGTCTAACCAGCCTTAATTATTACACATTATTCTCTGCAGATATGCGGCACGGTTTATGCACGATGCTCTGTCATAAGTGAAAAAAACCAAGAGGAGGTAGAAATAAAATGTCTATAGATGAATCAAAGCTTCACGAGCTTTTGGGCAGGGCGGTGGTGGATTTCGGGGCGGCGTTTCACGCGGGCCTCGTCGTTATAGGCGACAAGCTCGGGCTGTATAAGGCCCTCGACGAGGGCGGGCCGATGACCCCGGCGGAGCTGGCGGAGAAGACGGGCACGGCGGAGAGGTACGTCAGGGAATGGCTCTCGTGCGAGGCGGCGGGAGGGTACGTGACCTACGACTCTTCCACGGGAAAATTCAGCCTCTCCCCCGAGCAGGCGTTCGCCCTGGCCGACGAGACGAGCCCGGCGTTTCTGCCTGGCGCGTTCCAGGTGGCGGTGTCGTCCCTGCGCTCGTACCCCGAAATAGAAAAGCGGTTCCGCTCGGGCGCGGGGTTCGGCTGGCACCAGCACGAGCACGGGCTCTTCGAGGGGACGGAGCGGTTCTTCCGCCCGAACTACATGGCCAACCTCACGACGGGCTGGCTCCCGGCGCTCGACGGCGTGGTGGACAAGCTCGAAAAGGGCGCGCTCGTCGCGGACGTCGGCTGCGGGCACGGGGCTTCGACCATACTCATGGCAAAGACCTGGCCTAAATCGACTTTCATCGGCTACGACTACCACGCGCCGTCGGTCGAAAAGGCGCGCGAGACCGCGGCAAAGGCCGGGGTTTCCGCGAACACGAGCTTCGAGGTCGCGGCTTCCAAGAGCTACCCGGGGACGGATTACGACCTCGTAACGTTCTTCGACTGCCTTCACGACATGGGCGATCCTGTCGGCGCTTCCGCCCACGTGCTGAAGTCCCTGGCCTCGGACGGGACGTGGATGATCGTCGAGCCCTATGCTAACGACAAAATTGAGGATAATATTAATCCTGTCGGAAGGGCTTACTACGGCGCGTCCACGCTGATATGCACCCCGGCGTCGCTCGACCAGGAAGTCGGGCTCGCACTCGGGGCACAGGCGGGCGAAGCCAGGATCAGGGACGTCGTCACGAAAGGCGGCTTCAGGAGATTCAGGCGTGCGTCCGAAACACCGTTCAACCTCGTATTCGAAGCCAGGCCCTGACACTGAATCCGGAATCAAGTTTGGGGTATTGAATCAGGGGCCCGGCCTGTCGTTGCGAACCTTCCTCCGGCCGGGCCCTTCTTCCAGGCGAGTTACCTGAGACATCCGACGTAGTAAATGTCTCAACGCACCTCAGACTTTTTAAATCCCCCTAAATCCCCCTTTTCCTAAGGGGGACTTTTAAATACTCCTTTGCTCGCAGGAGACCCGCGTTGTGAGGGGGTAGAGTGGAATTACAGGTGGGTGCACGTGATTTTAATCTCCGATATTGCCAAGATGCAAAAATATAACTGGGTAGAGTTTTTA
>CAZUDM010000097.1:0-3890 GCA_964618635.1 uncultured Spirochaetia bacterium | reverse complement strand
AGTCCCCGTGACAAGGCCTACGCCGACGACTTCCTCAGGCGCATAAACGCCCGGAAATAAAAAAATCTTGAAGTAAAATCTGAATCCTATATACTCATACGTTCCTCATATGAACAGATACAGTATCGCGGTGCTCATCGCCTCTGTCGTGGTCATAATCGACCAGGTGTCGAAATGGCTCGTCGTGAAATCGATCCCCCTTTACAGTAAGGTGCACGTCCTGCCCTTCCTCGACTTCACGCACATCCAGAATCCCGGGGCGGCTTTCGGCATATTCAGGGACCTCCCCGGGGTGGTGCGTATGCCCCTCTTCGCCGTCGTTCTCATTGCGGCGGTTTCGGTCATATTCTATTTCCTCTCCCGGACAGAAAAAGGCGACGGGATTCTGGTCTTCGCGCTCTCCCTCATCCTGGGCGGCGCGATAGGCAATTCCATAGACAGGTTCAGATTAAGGTACGTCACCGACTTCCTCGACTTTCACTGGTTCGGAGACCCTTCCCTCCACTGGCCCCCTTTCAACATCGCCGACTCCGCGATAACCGTGGGTGTTATACTCATACTACTGGACACGTTTATACTCAAACGGGGCAGGTAGCATGTTCACGGGCATCGTCGAAGACACGGGCGTCGTAAAATCCGTCGAAAAAAAGGACAGGGAATCCACGCTCACGATCTCGGTCGGACGCATGGACTTGAGCGGAGCCGCGCTCGGCGACAGCATAGCCGTAAACGGCGCATGCCTGACGGTCACCACGCTGGACGGCGGAGAATTCACGGTCGACGCCTCCCACGAAACGTTATCACGGACGACGCTGGGCACTCTCGCCCCGGGTGCAAGGGTCAACCTCGAGCGCGCCCTCAGGGCGGGCGACAGGCTCGGCGGACACATCGTCAATGGACATGTGGACGGCGTCGGACGCGTCGTCTCGAAAACGAAGTCCGGCGGCTCCTACGTATTCAGATTTTCGCTCCCCGAGGAGCTTGCCAGGTACGTAGTCGAAAAGGGCTCCGTAGCGGTCGACGGCGTGAGCCTCACAGTCAATTCCTCCGAGGGTAACGAGTTCACCGTAAACATAATCCCCTTCACGCTCGCGGAAACCACGTTCGACGATCTCGACGCCGGAAGCCCCGTAAATATCGAGTGCGACATAATAGCGAAGTACGTCGAGAAACTCTCCGGCGGAACTAAAGGAAACAACCCCCTTTACCAGCCTTCCGATGACTGACACACCCGTAAAAAACATCTTTCTCGTTGGCTTCATGGGCGCAGGCAAAACAGCCGTGGGAAAGGTGCTCGCCGGGAAAACGGGATTCGAATACCGGGACGCCGACAAGATAGCCGAGACGAAAGCGGGTATGACGGTCACGGAAATATTCGCCGCACGCGGTGAGGAAGGCTTCAGGGAGCTCGAATCGGAAATACTGGCCTCGCTCGCAAAGGGCGAGAGGCAGGTCGTATCCACGGGCGGCGGCGCTGTCATGAGACCGGCCAATATCGAGACCATGAAAAACGGCGGCGTCATCGTCTACCTCAAGGCATCCCCCGAAACGATATGGGAAAGGGTCAAGCACAGCAAAACCCGCCCCCTTCTACAGGTCGAAAACCCCTTCGAAACGGTAAAGGAGCTCCTTTCGAAACGCGCGCACCTCTACGAGCTTGCCGACGCCATCGTTGCCACCGACGGCCAAACCCCGGCCGAGATAGCAGGCGAAATCGTAACCTTCCTCGCCTCCCGCGGCGCGAAATAGCGCCTCCGTTTGCTACATCCCTAAAATCGTTTAAAATGAAAGGGATATGCACGCCGGCTCCCCGAAATCTCCCGGCAGGACTAAAAACGGCCTGGGCCTCGAATCAGACGACTGGATGGATATTTCGGTTCCCATATCCGACGGTATGGTAACCTGGCCCGGCGACCCTCCTGTCAGGATACTCCGCCTTACAGACATCGAGGACGGAGACGACTGTACCCTTTCGGCCCTTTCTATGTCCGTCCATACGGCGACTCACATGGACGCACCTTCTCATTTCACCAAGCTCAGGCACGGCATAGACAAAATGCCCCTCTCTGCCGTCGTGGGGAACGCTCGCGTGATAGAAATTGACGATCCGGTATCCATCACCGCCGGCGAGCTCCGCGCCCACAAGATAAAGAAGGGCGAGCGCATACTCCTTAAAACCCGTAATTCCCGCGAAAGGTGGGACCGCAAGCCCTTTAACGAGTCTTACGTATTCCTCTCGACCGAGGCCGCTCTCTACCTCGTCGACAGAGACGTTCTCACGATCGGCGTCGACTACCTTTCCATAGGGGGGTACGGCGGCAACATGGCCGAGGTTCACAAGATCATCCTCTCGGCGAAGATATGGGTCATCGAGGGGCTCGACCTCTCCCGCACCGGGCCCGGGCTTTACGAAATGGTCTGCCTCCCGATCAAGATCGACAACTGCGAGGGAGCCCCCGCCCGCGCCCTTTTACGGCCCGTCTGACAGCCCTTGTATTTCTGTAGACAGACATTTGTTCATGTATCCGCAAGTCGCGGAATTATGTATCCTTCAATATCACTTCAGAGGCCCGGAGGCCTTCCATGGACAACGGCAGCGCGCTTGAGCTTTATATAAAAAAGTTCTCGGATTACGACCCCGTTCTCTCGGCGCACATCATCGAAACCATGGACATCGAAGAGAGCCTCGGCGTCTTCGACGACCTCCCGGCCGACGTCTCGAAAACCATCTTCGAGAACCTCCAGAACGAGTATGCAGCCCAGCTCCTCGGAAGGCTTAGCCCGCAAAAAGCCGGCGACATATTGAGAGAAATGGAGCCGCTCAAGATATCCCTTATCGTCGGCGTCTGCCCTGTAGCGCTCAAAGACAGGATTTCGCAAAGCCTCACAGAAAAACAGAAAGCCGAGCTGAGAGAGATACTCGAATATCCGAAGGACAGCGTCGGATACATGATGAGCTCGAACTTCCTCGCCCTGAGAGAAGACCTCCGCCTGTCCGACGCCGTAAGCAAGATAAGGCTCCTTGCGCTCAAGGAAAATACGCCCTTCTCCTACGTTTACGTCGTCGACTCCGACTTCATGCTGACAGGCGTCCTCACGATGAGAGACCTCCTCATAAAAGACTCCGATAAACGGCTCAGCGAGATAATGATAAAGGACGTTTTTTACCTGAACGCGTTCACGGAGGTCGAGGAAGCCGCGAGGATAGTCGCGCGGCGTAACTTCTTCGCCGTGCCCGTCGTCGACAACACCGGGAAGCTCGTCGGCATAGTCAACACGAGCCAGCTCTTAAGCGACGCGCACGAGGAATACTCGGCCGACCTGCAAACCCTCTTCGGCGCGGGAAGCGAGGAGCGGCCGTTCTCCAGCACGTTTTACTCCCTGAAAAAGAGGCTCCCCTGGCTTAATATCAACCTCGCGACGGCGTTTCTCGCGGCGGGAGTCATAGCCATGTTCGAGGGCGTCATAGCTAAATTGACCGTCCTCGCCGTGTTCCTTCCGATCGTCGCAGGCCAGGGCGGCAACGCCGGGGCGCAGTCCCTCGCCGTCGTCATGCGCGGGCTCGTCATGCGTGAGATTCCGAAGCAGGACTTTCTGAAGCTCTTCTGGAAGGAGGGCAAGCTCGGATTTCTGAACGGCGTCCTGATAGGGCTCGTTACGGGGCTGATAGCGCTTATATGGCAGGGAAGCCCGACGCTCGGGATAGTCATAGGGCTCGCCATGATAATCAACCTCGTCATCGCCGGGCTGGCAGGGGCGATGATACCCGTCGGGCTCAAGACGCTCGGATTCGACCCCGCACAGTCGTCGATGATCATACTCACGACCGTAACGGACATCGTCGGCTTCTTCGCCTTCCTCGGCCTCGCCGCCGTCTTTTTCAAGCTATA
>CAZUDM010000096.1:0-3909 GCA_964618635.1 uncultured Spirochaetia bacterium | reverse complement strand
CTGAATTCCTCTTTCAGGCCGTCGAGACCTTCGTCGAGCACGTCCCTCACCTCGCGGTCGAATACACTATCGTCCTGCGCCCTTTCCCCTCCCCTTATGATATCTATCACTACCGCGCCGCTTTCGTCGTCGGCCGATATGGGCGCGTCGAGGGAGCCGTGACGCCTGAAGCTCTCTGTCCTTAGAAAATCGATGCAGTGGTTCCGGGCGATGCTGTAGAGCCACGTGGTGAATTTCTGGCCGGGGTCGTAATTCCCGCGCCGCTCTATGACCTTCACAAAGATCTCCTGTAGAAGGTCCTCGGCGCGCGCCTTGTCTGCGCCCGTCATCTTCATTATAAACCTGAGCACGCCCGGGCCGTGGCGCGCGAGAAGGACGTTAAAGCCCGACTCGTCGCCGCTCTGGAATTTTTTCATGGCCTCTTCGTCTGTTATGTCGCTGTTCTTTTTTATGCCGAACACCGGGCGCCCGTCCGTCAGCTGTCTATGAATAATTATACGATGGAGTTCCGAAAAAGTTTTAGATTCGGTCTTCATTCTCTCGCGCCGGCGAGCGGAGTGTACGTAAAAACGAGCGGAACATGATATTTTCACGCTCCCGCCGGCGCTTTCGCATGTTGAATTCGGCCGCCCGTTTATGTAAAGTCGTTTATTCTCGTTCGATCCGATCCCGGGAGCTCTCTTGGCCACCAAGCCCTCCGACCTTATATACGGCGTTAACGACGTACCCCCGATAACCCGGCTGATTCCGCTCGGCTTCCAGTTCGTAATCTACATATCGGTAACGCTCGTCTATATCGTGCTCCTGTCGGAGTACACCACCGTACCCCCGGAAGCGGTGGCAAGCTCGATAAGCATGGCGATGATAGCTATCGGAATCGCCACGATTTTGCAGTCGCTCTGGAAGGGGCCGGTGGGCTCGGGGTATTTCGCCTCGCCCGTCTATTCGGCCGTCTACCTGGCTCCCTGTGTTCTCGCAGTTAAGACGGGGGGCTTTCCCGCGGTATTTGCGATGACCATATTCGCGGGGGCTGTCGAAATCGTCATGTCGATATTCATAAAGCGGCTGAAACCGGTTTTTCCGCCGGCTGTCGCCGGGTTCATAGTGCTCGTCATCGGCATCGAGCTCGGGCTCGTCGCGCTCGACAACATGCTGTACATAAGAGGCTACGGCCAGCCGGACTACACGCAGCACCTCGTCGTGGGGATGATCGCGCTGTGGATAATCATGGGGTTCAGCATATGGTTCAAGGGGATTCTCCGGCTCCTTTGCTCCCTCGCCGGAATCTCGATAGCGTTCGTCGCGGCTCTCTTCCTGGGGATAGTTCCCGAAAACAGCATCGAGCTTTTCAAGAATTCGCCTGTTTTCGCTCTGCCCGACGTCTCTTTCATATCCTATGATTTCGAGCTCTCGCTCGTACCGGCGTTCCTGACGGCCGCGATAGCGGCTTCCCTCAGAACAATAGGCGTCGTAACGACGGCCGAGAAGATAAACGACGCCGACTGGAAAAGACCCGATTATGGCCCCATAAAGAAAGGCATGCTCGCGGACGGGATAGGGTGCATGCTCGGGGGGTTCATGGGCGCTCCGGGGATGAACGCGACGCCGGGGATAGTCGGGCTTTCGCAGGCGGCCGGCTCTACGAGCCGTTACATGGCCTTCCCGACAGGGATAATGCTTATAATCCTCGCATTCTTCCCGAAGGTATCCGCCCTCTTCCTGATGCTGCCGCTCCCTGTCGTCGGGGCGTCGCTCGTCGTGAGCGGCGCGTTCATGATAGCGGGCGGCATAGAAATAATGACCACGCGGAATCTCGATTCAAGGATGACGTACGTAATCGGCGTCTCACTCCTTTTGGGAATTGGCCGGAAGGTTTTTCACGGATACTTCGACAGCTTTCCGGAATGGCTTCTCATTATCACTGACACTACCCTTTCGATCGCCCTCATCTCGGCCATAATCCTCGTCCTCATATTCAGGCTCGGGATCAGGAGGACCGAGGTGTTCGTGGCTGGGGAGCTTGCACCGACGCTCGACTCTCTCGTGAAGTTCCTGAAGGGAAACGAGAAGAAGTGGAAGCTCGACGACGAGGTCATACAACACGCGAAGATTACTGTCGAAGAGGTAGTGAATCACCTGAACGAGGCGGGGCTTCTGAAAGGCCCGGTGAATCTGGAGGCAAGCTACGACGAGGTGTACCTGGAAATAGCCATAGATTACAAGGGAACGCTCCTCGCGCTCCCCGGGGTGGGCGTGCATAAGAAGCATTTCCTCGAAGAGGACGCTTTCGTGCACGGCATAAAGGGGTTCCTGACGGGCGTGTATCCGGACAAGATAGAGACGTCCTCCAAAAAAGACGACGTAAAGATAAGGCTCTTTTTCAGCGTGTGAGATATGCTTCGGCATGCGGAGGAAACCAGCCGGATTGAAGAACAGACTCTTCCGAATACAAAAACGCTAATACGTGGATTCCCGATTAAAGCATTCGGGAATGACAACATTGAAAAGACCACTCCGGATAAAGCCTCCGGCCTTGCCGGGCAAATTCGTTGGTTTCCTGCAAGCGTAGCGTGCCGGGTGCCGGCGGACGCTGTCCGCCCGCAATAGAAAAATGTCCCCGTTATGGCATAATTATCTCCCCGAAAACCGCTTACCAAGGAGGAGTACCATGGGCAGTAAGAATACGAGAATTGAGTACGATTCGATGGGGGAGATGGAAGTCCCCGCGGACGCGTACTACGGCGCTCAGACGGCGAGGGCCATAGAAAATTTCCCGATCAGCGGCATCCGCAAGCACAGCCTCTTAGTGAAGGCGCTCGGAATGATCAAAAAGGCCGCCGCGGAGTCGAACCTGCAGCTCGGGCTCCTCGACAAGAAGACAGCCGCCGCGATAGTGAAAGCCGCGGACGAAGTAATAGACGGGAAGCTCGAGGACCACTTCGTTCTGGACGTTTTCCAGACGGGGTCGGGCACGTCGAGCAATATGAATACGAACGAGGTCATAGCCAACCGCGCGAACGAAATACTGGGCGTGAAAAAGGGCGACAAGTCGGGCGTTCATCCGAACGACCATGTGAACATGGGGCAGTCGAGTAACGACGTTTATCCGACGGCGCTTCACGTCTCCGCCATACTCGCTATAAACAATATCCTTCTTCCGGGGCTCAAGAATCTCGAAAAGGCCCTTTTGGCCAAGGCGAAGGAGTTCGACAAGATAGTGAAGATAGGCAGGACGCACCTCCAGGACGCGACGCCTATAAGGCTCGGGCAGGAATTCAGCGGGTACGCGAGCATGATCACCCACGGAATAAAGAGGGTCGAGTACGCCCGCGAGGAGCTGTCGGAGCTCGCGATAGGCGGGACCGCCGTCGGAACAGGCATCAACACGCACCCTAAATTCGCCGGGCTCGTCGCGAAGAGGCTCTCGGCGATGACGAAGGCGAAGCTCCGGGAGGCGGACAACCACTTTGAAGCCCAGGGCTCAAAGGACGCCATGGTCTCGGCGAGCGGGCAGCTCAAGACCCTCGCCGTATCGCTCATGAAGATAGCAAACGACATAAGGTGGCTCGGAAGCGGCCCCCGCTGCGGGATAGGCGAGCTCCTCATCCCGCCTGTACAGCCCGGCTCGTCCATCATGCCGGGGAAAGTGAACCCAGTGATCCCCGAAGCGGTGTGTCAGGTGGCGGCGCAGGTCATAGGGAATGACCTCACGATAACGATAGGCGGGCAGTTCGGGAACTTCGAGCTTAACGTTATGATGCCCGTTAAGGGGCACAACCTCCTCCAGTCGATAGAGCTCCTGGGGAAGGTTTCACAGGTGTTCGTCGACAAGTGCATAAAGGGCATCAAGGCCGACAGGAAGCGCTGCGAGGAGATGATAGAGAAGAGCCTCGCCATGTGCACGAGCCT
>CAZUDM010000095.1:0-4272 GCA_964618635.1 uncultured Spirochaetia bacterium | reverse complement strand
ATAATGCTTTCGCTCGGGAACCAGATGGGGACGGCGATAGCGAAGGTGAAGATGCTCGAGGAGGCGAGGGAAAGGGCGATAGAGCTCGAAAGCCTCTACACGGACCTCAAGCTGACGCAGGACCAGCTCATACAGTCGGAAAAGCTCGCGTCGCTCGGGCAGCTCGTCTCCAGCATAGCGCACGAGATAAATAACCCGCTCACGCCGATTCTCGGATACTCGCAGATGCTCCTCGCGCAGCCCGACATCGAGACCGAAAAGCGCGACAGGTTTCTGCAGGTGATACACCAGTCGGCGGATAAAGTGAGGAAGATCGTCGAGAACCTTCTCTCCTTCGCGCGGAAGGACAAGCCGCGCCGGGAGTATTCGGACGTCAACGAGATACTGGAGAATTCGATAGAGTTCAGGCGCTATCAGCTGAACCTCGAAAACATCGAGGTCGTGAAGAACTTCGACCCGGACCTCCCGAAAACGATGCTCGATTCGAACCAGATACAGCAGGTGTTCACCAACATCATACTCAACGCCTACCACGCCCTGGCCTCGGCGCGGCCGCACGAGGGGAGGCTCGAGATCGTGAGCGGCCTTAACGACGCGGGGATGATAGAGGTGACGTTTCGCGATTCGGGCCCCGGCATACCGGCCGACATACAGAACAAGATATTCGACCCGTTCTTCACGACGAAGCCGACGGGCGTCGGCACGGGGCTCGGCCTTTCGGTATCGTACGGGATAATAAAGGAGCACGACGGGAATATAAGAGTCGAAAGCGAGCCGGGGAGCGGGACGGCGTTCACGATAACGCTTCCCGTGCTCGACATCAAGGATTACCTGGGCGTCGACAAGGAAGAGGAGAGCGTGCTGCAGACGGGGCCGGTCAGCCCGAAAAACGGCCGGAGCGTTCTTATAGTTGAGGACGAGGAGCTTGTCACGGCGCTCGTCACGGGGATTCTCGAGAGCGACGGTTACGGGGTGGAGGTGGCGACGAACGGCGAGGAGGCGCTCTCCAGGCTCGGCAAAATCGACTACGACTTCGTCGTCTGCGACATCAAAATGCCGCAGATGAACGGTAAGGAATTCTTCAAAAGGCTGAAGGCCATGGGCACGGGCCTCGAAGGGAGGATTCTTTTCATCACGGGTGACCCGAGCACCGAAACGCTCGATTTCATCGAAGAGACGGGTAACAGGTTCCTGTCGAAGCCCTTCAAGATAGAGGAATTCAGGGACGTGATCAGGGATTTCGAATGACGCGCCGGGGAGCGGGCCAGGGTGAGAAGGGCGCGCGGTGCGTTTGAATTTCGCTGCCGG
Source organism: uncultured Spirochaetia bacterium (assembly GCA_964618635.1). Lineage (GTDB taxonomy): Bacteria > Desulfobacterota_D > UBA1144 > Nemesobacterales > UBA2774 > JADLGH01. Next base: position 2,964 of record CAZUDM010000095.1, on the reverse strand, counting down.
CTTATGGCCGGTTTTTTTTCGCTTCCGCCGGGAGCGGGGTAATATTTTATTAATAAGCCGCACGGGAGAAGAATCATGCCTTTACGTATTCCAGCCTTCCTTTTAATACTGTTGATAGCCGTTCCTGCGTATATGGCCGGGGCACAGGGGACGGGGTACGAAACCATCGCAGAGGGGCGTACGGCGGAAAACCCGGGGACGGGCAGCGCGCTCGTCAAGGACGGTGAAACGCTCGCCGGGGCCGCGGAATCGCTGGGCATCGAGAACCTTCCGGAAGTGGATTTTTCAAAAGATGCTGTGCTCGTCGTCGTGCCCGAGAGCCCGACGGACGGGGTTGTCGAAATACGCGACGTGACAGGAGCTTCGGGCGGCGGTGTGGAGGTCTACTACACAGCCAACCTCACGGGTCCCGCGGCGGAGTCGGGAGGAACGTCGTACCCGTTCATAGTGCTGAAGGCTTCGGGGCTCGCCGGCGCGTCGTCGGCGAGGTTCGTCGACGTAAGCAGCCGGGGGGCGACTGTTTCAGGGACGTCGCTCGGGCAGGGGTCGAAGTATACGAACGTCCTCCTCACGACGGACAATCCTGTCGCGGCCTACCTGCCGCTCGACCGCGGGAACGAATGGACCTACTCCGTCGAGTCTCCCAAGGGGAGCGCCGAGCTGACGAACAACATAGTTGCGGAGTCTGGCGGGTGGTCGGTGTACGAAAGATTTTTCGGCATGTCGGGCGTGAGCATGCAGGTGCTTCCGGGTGGAGAGATCATGACGACGAGCCAGGGCGAAACGAAGCCCTTTTACACGGACGACGTCGTGCTTGAGTATCCGAAGGAGACTATAAAGACGCCCGCGGGCGAGTTCAGCGACGTTCTCGTCGTGACGATCCCCGAGGGAGGACCGTTCTGGTTCAGGGACGTTTACGCGAGGGGAGTCGGGCTCGTATTGCACGAGCATGCATCGGCGAGGGGCGAGGTCAAATATACGCTCGTCAGAGCGAAAGTGCAGGGCAGGACGTACCCGCAATAGGTGTAATTCATTTATTTTTGCGGAAGGGGCCTCGGAGGTCCCTTCGAAAACCCCCCGAAAAGGCCCGAAAATCCAACTTTTTTCATTCTCATGAAAATTTTTTCGTAAAATTATTATCCTGTAATTACAGCCTGTTAAGCTCAATAAATACATAACTACCCTGATACGAATACAGGATTTCCCCGATTGAAATAAATTCGCGTTTTTTTAATAATCATATCGTGCTTTGATTAGCACGCGTTTTATGAGAAGGGGAGCGACAGCGGGGTGCGGCCGGCTCGAAGCCGCCCGCGCTGGAGCGTTCACTCATGGCGCAGAAGGGGGGCCAGACGGCGGCCCTCTCTCTCGCGCCGGCTCCCCCTCTTCATAGCGCGGAAACCGTTAATCCCGCCGCGCGGGAAGCGCGGTCACAGAAACACTCGAGGAGAAGAGCGCGTGATGGAACTTGCCAAATTCTTACCTGTGGACGAGGCCGACGGGAACGGGCGGCTCGACGACGGCTACATATTTATTTACAACAGCGGGGCGGCCATGGAAAAGCTCATAATGGACGGGGCCTGCGTCGTGATAGACGTGAGGTCGAGGGAGATAGTCTCGGGCGGCCTCTACGCGATTTCGGTGCCGGGCGAAGGGGTCATCATACGCGAATGCCACTCGGGCCCCGGCGGGCTTCTGCTGACGCCGTACAACAAGAACTACCCCGAGCACCTGCTGCCGTGGGACGAGTTCGAGCCGGAGTCGATCGTCGGCAAGGTGTTCTGCAGCGTGCTCAACATATTCGGATGAGCCGGGGGGCGGGATAAATCCAGGGCGTCGAAGGGCGGAGTGCAGGGGAGGAAAGGGAGGTGATGCCTGTAAGGGAGCGAATCCGGCGCCTGGTGATCGCCGGACGATGCAAGGGGTCGACAACGATGACGACTATCGATTTGTATTTATAATGTATATGCAAGGATTGTGCGGGGCGAGCAGGCCGGCGCATGGAGGATGAGCCGGGCGCACGGACCGGGAGACGGGAAGAAGGGAGTCGAGAAAAGGGAATTAAAGAAGAGGATATTCGAAAGGAGGTAGCAGGTCATGAAGTTGAAGAACACGCAGGCCGCGGAAAGCTCTCCGGAATACGATTTCAGGAGCTCATGGTGGGGGATGTCGAAGTGGGACGTCAGGTATTCCGAGGACGTTACTCCGCAGAGCGAGGGCGAGGGTTACATAACTTACAGGAAGGAGGTTATGGGCCTGGATACTATTGTGGGCTTTCATTTCCTCGAAGGCTCGCTCGTCGAGGCGGGGTACGCTTTCAGGGAGCCGCTCCAGACGGAGCACAATTACAGGAGCGCATACGAAAGGGTTAAGGACATTCTGACGGACGAGTACGGCGAGCCGAGCATCGACGGCGACCTCGCGGAAATGTGCTGCGATTTTTCGGACGACGATTCGCTCGCGTATCTTTCCGAATGGCTGACGGCCCGGTCGATAATAAGGCTCATATTGATCGGAGGGGACGAGGGGTACGAGTTCGGTGTTTTGCACAGGTCGCGCGAGCACGCGCACAGGGTGGCGAAGACCCTGAGCGGGATGAATTAGCGCACACGTAGTGTGTTTCTCGACGTAGCACTTCGGAGGCTCATGCACCGGCAGCGCGGCAGGTAAAAATGGCAATGCGCCGCTACTTCGATTGTCTGTGGATATACGTAGTGTGTATTCCGACGAAGTGAGGAAGGGGATTTTAGCTCAGGGGTTGCGACGGGTGGGAGCTACGATTTCGAGCGAGCGAGGAATCGAGAGCCCGCCTCCATAGACCGATTGCACGAAAGCTAATTCGGTACTGCTTCATAGCGCATTAACTCTCGATGTCATTCCCGAATGCCTGTATCGGGAATCCATGTTTTAAAATTAGAACAACAAATACAAAAGGATTCCTACTTTTGCTTGACCACATACGTA
>CAZUDM010000094.1:0-4322 GCA_964618635.1 uncultured Spirochaetia bacterium | reverse complement strand
AAGTGAAGGACTTCACCGAGCCCGCAAAGGAATTTTCCGGTCTCGTTAAGGAAAATTACCTTAATGGTCTCGATTTTTCCTTCTCACTCTTCGAGCAGAATTTCAAGGCTCTCACGGCCCAGGCCGATCAGATTTTGAGCCTCGAGAAAGAATTCCTCGCTAACGTGGGCGAATTCTACAAGGACTTGCCGAAGGACCTGCCCTTCGCGAAGGAATTTCAGTTCGATGGCGGCTTCAAGAAGGTATCGGAGCAGCTCGACACCTACAATTCCTATCGCAAGGAACAGCTCCAGTCTGTAAAGACGACCACTGAGAAGCTCGCGAAGGACGCGCATGCGGCCGCCCGTGAGAACGTCGAAAAGGCCTTCTCGCTGTTCGGCGAATATTTCAAAGCATTCGGCGCCTAATCTCAACTCGAAATACTTCTTACATCAAGATTAAATCGAGTGATGATGGAGCTCAGGAGACGTGAATCCGTTCACGTCTCCTGAATCTTTTCCCCCTGAGCCTTCCGCCGGATCGGACGATATCCGGAGGGGAGGAGTATTAGCCTCTCGTATGAAAATCGATTATAATTTCCCGGAATGATCAGAAAACACACTGAACCCGGGGGTGCCAGATTGAATCGCGCTACAGCCATACTTCTCTTGTTCGCTCTTATACTTCCTGCAGTCGCTTGCAGCACCGTACAGACCGGGAAGACAATGGCCATAGACAATCCGCTCCAGGAGTCGAGGACCAAGCAGTCCCTGAGCCAGGCGAGACAGGACGTGGAAAAGTCGCGCAGGGCTCTCGATAAGTGCATGGAAGCGAGCGGCGGCGACGAGACCAGGTGCCAGAGCCAGAAGGCTCAGTACGATAAGGACGTCGAGGCCTACGTATCGTTTCAGGGGAGCTGAAGCCGCGGCAGGCTCCGACATTTGAATACAGCGGGAATAAATAACCGGAGGGCGTTAATCATGAGGCCGTTCGCATTTACCCTGCTTTTTTCCGCAGTCCTCCTTTCAAGCTACACCTACGGCGCGGGTCCCGAGCAGACGGCCGGGCCGGCGCAGAACATTCAGAGATTCGAGATTGTCGTAGACAGCTATTCCTTTAAACCCGACCACATAACCGTAACGGCGGGCAAGCCCGTAGAGATAATGTTAAGGAGCGTTGCGTCCATAGTGTCGCATGATTTTTCCATAGACGACCCTGCTTCGGGGCTGGACGTCCACAAAAATATTCCACCGGGCAAGGACGTCACGGTCACGTTCACACCCCGGAAGACCGGAACGTTCATGTTCTATTGCAACAAGAAGGGTATATTCGGCTCACATCTTGAAAAAGGGATGAAGGGTACGATAGAGGTAATATAAAATGCCTCACCTGATCCAGCGCTTTAAAATCTGAGCTGAAAATCGAAGATGAAGTCCGCCTTGGCGACGTCCCTGCTGGGACCGCTGACGGGGAACTGTACGGCAAAGCCCGGGCTGTACTTCCGCCCGAACCTGAGCCCGGGGGTGACGTAGAGGTCGGTGCCGCTCCCCCCGCTGTCGTAGGTCGTGAATGTGTAGCCGTCGAACTCGAAGTAGAGCATAGGCGAGCCCGGCACGGGAACGGCGAGCCCGGCCGCAGCGTGGTAGGTGAACCTGTTTTCGAAATCGTTCCCTTCGAAGTTCTTCGCGCCGAAAATAAAGTCGAAGCCAATGGACGTCTGAACGCTGAATGGCCCACGCCACACCCCGGCGGTAATGTAGGGCGAGACCCCGTAAGCCTCGTAAAGATAGGTCGGTATGTATCTCCTGTACTTTATCACCTGCTGGAGCCTGTTCTGATCGTCGGTGAACGAAGTTGGGAAGAAGATTTTAGTCCCGGTGGAAAGTGCGAAATTCGAAGACTTCGCCAGGACGCCCTTCGCACCGATGCCGAGGTTTCCGAACTCGAACCCGTCCCTTATCTTCGTGTCGCCGTCCTCCACGCTGTTGACGCCGCCGTACGGGACGTCGAGGTATATACCCCAGAACCCGCTCTCGGAGGGGAATTCGAGCCTTGCGGGATAGACTATGATCTGCCCGCTGCCCAAAACCTTTTTGAGGGTTACGACCTCGAAATCAATCCCCACCCTTCCGAGAGGAAGAACAGGCTCGAAGTAGCGCGGGTAGGCGAGCTCGAGCGCCTTACCCTTCGTCGTCGAGATGGTAAAAGGCCCCTGGAACTGGAACGCACCCGTGAGGGGGTTTATGAGGCCGAGGTTTCTGTTCTGCACGAAGAGGCGAGTCGGATTCGCGACGTACGCCGCAACGCGGGCTACACCGCTGTCCTGCTCGATGAGCCAGTCGGAGAGCTTCTCCATGCTCCACCCGAGAGGGATGCCGACAGCGGGGGTGACGATAAGATCCGTACCCGAGGGCTTGATGACCCAGCCCTCTATGGCGTATTCGAAGAGAGTGCTCTGGATGACGGAACCCAGAGCCGAGGCCCAAACGCTGTGCCCCCTGGCCCTGTAGAACTGGTAGTGAAGCATGCCGAAGAAGGGATGCATAACCCAGTTGACGAGGAATGTGTCGCCGTCGTTCCATTCGGGCGCGGAAGTGAGGTTGTGCCAGAATGTGGAGAAGGAGGCGTCGAATATCTTGATATTCTTGTCCCTCACCCACCAGAGCCTGCCGCCCCACTGCACGGTGTACCAGATGAGGGTGTCGTACATGTAGGTCTCGAGGTTGGCGGGCCTGAGCTCGGTATCATGATATGAGCCTATCTCGTATTCGCCGCCCATGGGAAGAATAACGTCGTCCCCTTCGGCGGGATTCTCCGCAGTTTCTTCCGCGAGCCCAGGTTGTTGATTATTGCCGGCCCATGCGCCCGTTCCGGCCGGCAGGCTCAATACAGCGAGCAGGATAAGACATGTTACCCTGAGCCTCATCGCATCCTCCATATTGCCGCATGCGGAAAAGTAGCCGGTGGGCGGACGGCCGAAGAGTGGACCGCATACAACTATTTGAATTGTAACGACTTTTTTAGCCGTTTTAAAGTAGAAACATGTATATACTGCGGATAGGCAACGCCCGGGAGACGAAAAAAAGGAGGCTAGAACCTGACCTGAAAATCGAACATGTAGCTGTATTTGTCTATGCTTTTGTCGGGCCCGGTCAGGGGAAACTGCATAGCGAAACCGGGGCTGTATTTGCGGCCCAGCCGGACGCCAGTCGTTACGAAGAGGTCGGTCTTTTTAAACGTGTCCGCCGTAAGAGCCGAGTAGCCGTTAAACTCGGCGAAAAGCACCGGCGACGCTATGACCGGGATATTCACCCCCGTGACGGCGCTGTAGTTTATCCTGTACTCGAAAGAATTTCCTTCGAGCCCACTGGCGTTGAGAACGAAATCGTTCTGTACCATTGCCTGAAGATTGAACGGCCCGCCCCAGGCGGCGGCAGTAAGATATGGAGACACAGTCCACGCCTTCTGGAGATTTAGCGGGAAATTCCTCCTGAAGAGCGTAATGGTCTGGAGACGGCCCACGTTGTCTTTGTATGACGTAGGCAGCATCAGGCCGAGACCGGCCGAGACTATGGAGCTGTGCGTTTTGAAGAGTATGTGCTTTCCGCCCACGAGGACGTTCGCGAACTCGAAGCCGTCTCTCTGCCCTTCTCCGTCTATACTGAGCGAATTGATGCCCGACTGAGCTATCTGGACGTATACCCCCCACAGGCGGCTCTTGGACGGAACGTCTACACGGAGGGAATAGAAAATGAACTCGCCGTTCCCCATGCTTTTCTTGAGATTCACTACTTCAAGGTCGGCGCGGAATCTCCCGAGCGGGAACGGCTGCTCGAAAAAGAACGGATAGGCGAGGTCTATGGCCTCGGGCTTTCCTGGCGCAAATTCGAGCGGACCGCTTATAGACATGAACTGTTTCGAGAACGGATTATAGACCCCGATTTGCCTGTCGTGAATAAAATTCCTCATGGGGTTCAGGATATGCCCGAGAATTTTTGCCGGGACGAAATCCGTGGAGACAAGCCAGTTGGAGGATTCCTCCAGAAGCATACCCATGGGGACGCCCACCCCCGGGGTGGAAACGAGGTCGACAAGCGATGGGGTTTCGACAAGACCCTCAACAGTATATTCGAAGAGGGTGCTTTGAACGACGACGCCGAGCGCGGACACCCACCTCGAATGCCCCATGGCCCTGTAGAAGAGGTAGTCCTGAGAGCCTACGATCGGGTGCGTGACCCAGTTGGTGAAGAACGAATCCCCGTCGTCCCATACGGGCCATTGAGAGATATTGTTCCACCATTTTGACAGGGACGTGTCGAAGATCCTGCTGTTCTTGTTCCTTA
>CAZUDM010000093.1:0-4349 GCA_964618635.1 uncultured Spirochaetia bacterium | reverse complement strand
GCCGAGGCTTTCGGGCTTCGCATGGCTTCGCCCCGACAGGCCTTTTCCAAAGGGGGGATGGAAAGCAAAAGGCAAAGGCTGGATTCCCGATACAGGCCATCGATGCTAAAGGTAGCAAGTGGCGAGCGGTACTGGATAAACATTTGTGCGGTGCAGTGACGGCGTCCGATTCCTCGCTCACTCGAAATCGTTGGGAATGACAGAAGTGGGTGTCGTAGCAGCGTCGTTCGCGCTGTGGATAACGCGCTTGCTTCGCGGCGAAATTTATCCACAGTCTTTAAAACAGATTGCCCGGAATTATCCGTAAGCGATTGTTGCGAAACGGAATATGCCGCCCGGAGTCTGTGTATGGATCGGTGGATGGATTTCGGGGTGCTCTGTTGCAGGCGTGTTGATAGATTGTGGGCTATTGTGGATATAACTCCGAGGGGGGAGCGGTTTTGATAACCCTTTCCGTGCCCTCCACTTTTTCAAGGATCTCCGACACGGTAGCCCCGAGCACGGGATGAACGAACCCGGGACTTATCTCGGCTACAGGCTCCAGGACGAAGCGTCTCAAATGAGCGCGGGGGTGGGGAATCGTGAGTTCGTCCGAATGCATTACGAGGCTCCCATAAAATATGATGTCGAGATCTACGGCCCTTTCCCGCCACCTCTCCTTGCGCACGCGCCCGAGCGCGTCTTCGATCGATAATAATTCCGAGAGGAGCTTTCCCGGCGGGAGGTCCGTTTCTATCTCTACGGCGCAGTTTATAAAATCCGGCTGGTCTTTGGGGCCGACAGGCTCCGTTTCGTAAACTGAGGAAACGGCCGTGACCCTGGCGAGGTCCGCGACGGCGGCCACGGCTTTCCTGCAGTTTTCGAGCCTGTCTCCGATATTCGATCCGACGCTTATGTAGGTCTTATCCATACTCTAAGATTAATCGAGATTCCTTTGACTATGCAACCGTCGTTAATTAATCTAGTGAAAAGGGGGGCGAGATCATGCCGCTTTTAAATGAATCCGAAATAGCCGAGGGGCTGAAGGGGCTTTCGGGATGGGAGCGAAAGGGGAACGAAATAGAAAAAGTCTTCAAGCTCAGGGATTTCGAAGAGGCCGTCGGCTTCGTGAATAAAGTCGCGGTTCTGGCCGAAAAGGCGGACCATCATCCCGACATACTGATTCAGTACAAGAACGTTATTCTTACGCTTTCAACGCACAGCAAGGGCGGGCTTACGGAAAAGGATTTCGGACTTGCGAAGGAGATAGACGGGATTTCCTGACTGTAGGGACTCAGGAGCCTTTTTTCTTCTCTATTATTTCGTAGTCCTGCCTGTCGAGTATGATCGTCGTCCTCCCGTTTTCCTCGACTGTGTTTACCACTTTCTTCTTCTTTCCGAAGGACGATAAAAACCTCATGGCTCCGAATACGATTACAGCTATTCCGATTACGATACCTATGACGAGCCCGAAGACTGCGAGCAGCGCGAACAGGACAATGCCTATTATGAGCGCGAGCGGCAGGAAGAATACGGGCGGCTTGCCCTGGCTACCTCCCCCGCGGTAGAAATATATCTTTCTGTTGTAGTTCATTCTTTGCCTCCGTTAAGACTCCGGGCTTAAGCCGGAGTCCGGCATGCATATAGTTTACCACGCAATGTCGTTCCCGTAGTATGGTGCGGGCGTCACACCGGCACCCGGACGTTCCGGAGGACTTCTTCTATGGCGTCTTCCTCTCCGCCCTGTCCGCCGATGCGGTCGTCCCGGAGGACTACCCTGTGAGCGAGCACGGGGACGGCCATCTCCTTCACATCGTCCGGGATGCAGTACGTCCTCCCGTCGGTGAGCGCGTGCGCCTGGGCCGCGCTCTTGAGGGCTATAGCGCCCCTCGGGCTAACGCCTAGCGTGAACAGCTTCCTGTCCCTCGTTTCGTTTATTATCGCGAGTATGTAGTCGAGTATGGATTCGTCGAGCCTGACTTTCTCGGACAAAACCTGGAGAGCGAGTATGTCGTCCCTCGATATGACGGGCTTTATGCCGCTCCAGGTATTCGTCGGGCCGAAAGAGGAGAGTATCTCCTTTTCGCTCGCGGCGTCCGGATAGCCAATGCTTATCCTGACGGCGAACCTGTCGAGCTGGTTTTCGGGGAGCGGAAATGTGCCCTTATATTCGAAGGGGTTCTGCGTGGCGATTACCATGAACGGCGCGGGGAGCTCGTATTCCACCCCGTCGAGCGTTACCCTGGCTTCGTTCATCGCTTCGAGCAGAGCGCTCTGGGTTTTCGGCGTCGCCCTGTTTATCTCGTCGGCGAGGACTATATTCGCGAAGACGGGGCCGGGCTTGAACTTGAAGTCGCCGGCCGCCTGGTCGAGTACGGAGACGCCGAGTATGTCCGACGGAAGGAGGTCGCTCGTGAACTGTATGCGTTTGAATGAGAGCTCCGTCGACCTCGCGAGTGCCTGGGCGAGGGTCGTCTTCCCGACGCCGGGGACGTCTTCTATGAGCATGTGGGAGCGGGACAGGAGCGCGATGACCGCCGTTTTAACTATGAGGGGCTTCCCTCTTACGACGCCGCTGATGTTTTTTTCGAGGCTCTTTATTCTGTCCGTGAATTCGAATGAGTCCAAAACAAATCCCTAGGCGTTAGCGCCGTGGCATTTCTTGTACTTCTTGCCGCTTCCGCACGGGCACGGGTCGTTCCTTCCGACCTTGGCCGCCGTGTTTCTGACGGGTTTTTTCTTTTCGTCTTCCTCGCCTCTGCTGAGGGTCATGCGCTGCTGCTCGGCGCGCCTGCGCCTTTCGAGCCGCTCCATGTCTGTCTCGCTCACGGGCTGAACCCTGAAGAGTTTCTCGCATATGTCGTTGCCGAGGCGCTCCATGAGGCCCGTGAACATCTCGTACCCTTCGCGCTTGTATTCCTGGAGCGGGTCTCTTTGGGCGTAGCCCCTGAGCCCTATGCCCTCCCTCAGGTGGTCCATGCTGAGGAGGTGGTCCTTCCAGAGATAGTCGAGCGTCTGAAGCATGACGTAGCGCTCGATCTGCCGCATCATTTCGGCCCCGAACTCTTCCTCCTTGGCTTCGTAGAACGCCCTCGTTTTTTCGCGTATCACGTCGGCGACAGCGCCGCGCCTGACGCCGTTCGCCGTGAGCTCCGAAACTTCGATGTCGATGTTGAAGGTGCCCTTGACCGCTTCTCTCAGCTCTTCCAGCGCTTCCTCGTTGGGGCTGCCCTTTTCGGGGATGCTCTCCGCCACGAGCGCATCGATAATATCGTCGGCCATCTCGTAGAGGTTTTCCCTGAGGTTCTCGCCGCCGGCGAGGAATTCCCTTCGCTTCCTGTATATGACGTCGCGCTGCCTGTTGAGGACGTCGTCATAATCTAGGAGGTGCTTTCTGATGTCGAAGTTCCGTCCCTCGACTTTCTTCTGCGCGTTTTCGATGGAGCGGGTTATCATCTTGTGCTCTATGGGCTCGCCTTCTTCCCATCCGAGCTTGTCCATGATCTTGGTTATGGTTTCCGAGGCGAATATCCGCATGAGGTCGTCTTCGAGGGATACGAAGAAGCTCGACGAGCCGGGGTCGCCCTGCCTTCCCGACCTCCCGCGGAGCTGGTTGTCTATCCTTCTCGATTCGTGCCTTTCGGTGCCTATGATGTGAAGGCCGCCGAGGTCGAGGACGCGCTTCTTTTCGTCCTCGCATATCGACTTCGCTTCGAGCATCGCCGCTTCGAACTGCCCGGGCTCGGCCTCCTGAGGGTCCACCTTGAACTTCCTCTTGAGTATGCTCCTCGCGAGCGAGTCGTGGTTTCCCCCGAGTATGATGTCCGTTCCTCGGCCGGCCATGTTGGTCGCGATGGTTACGGAGCCTATCCTTCCCGCCTGGGCAACTATCTCGGCCTCGTTCTCGTGCTGCTTGGCGTTCAGCACCTGGTGCTCTATGTGCAGCTTTTCGAGGAGCTTGCTCAGCCTCTCCGATTTTTCGATGGAGGTCGTGCCGACTAGTATCGGGCGGCCTTTCCCGTTGTGCTCCTTTATCTCGGCGGCTACGGCGTCGAACTTCTCGCGCTCCGATTTATATATGAGGTCGTTCCTGTCGGCCCTGATCATCGGCCTGTTGGTCGGTATGACGTTCACGTCGAGCTTGTATATGTTCTTGAACTCGAAGGCCTCGGTGTCGGCCGTACCCGTCATGCCGGCGAGCTTTCTGTACATACGGAAGTAGTTCTGAATCGTGATCGTCGCCAGGGTCTGGTTTTCGTTTTCTATCTCTACCCCTTCCTTCGCCTCTATGGCCTGGTGAAGGCCGTCGCTCCACCTCCTTCCGGGCATGAGCCTTCCGGTGAATTCGTCGACGATTATGACCTTCCCGT
>CAZUDM010000092.1:0-4397 GCA_964618635.1 uncultured Spirochaetia bacterium | reverse complement strand
AGGCGAAGGTAGACGAAGAGCCTGTCGTTGGCGTAAAACTCGGGGGCGGCGAGTGGCTCCCTGTCGACGGGGAGTATACCCTTTCCTTCCTTCCCCGTGCTCTCCGCTATCAGCTGCTCCACCCACGAGCCGAAGCCCTGTATAGGCGGGGATGCGACCAGCGTAACCTTATCGTGGCCGGCCTTGGCGAGCTCGCCCAGTATCGCACCGAGCCAGACGCCTGACTGGTCGCCCTTCTCGGAATCGCTGCAGCTCTCGTTGTTATGGAGCATCGTTATAGCCCTTCCGAGGAGCGTATCGAGATCGACTCCCTGAAACGCCGCGGGCGGGATACCCACGAACGAGAGGGCCGAGTAGCGGCCGCCGATGTTGGGGTCGTTAAGGAATATTTTTCTGAACTTGAGGTCGGTCGCTATCTTCTGAAGCCCGCTTCCCGGGTCGGTTATGGCTATGAAATGCCTGCCGACATCTTTCTTGCCGACCTCGGCCAGCGTTTCGTTGTAGAAATATTTCATGAACGAAAGCGTCTCCGCCGTGCCTCCCGATTTCGTCGAAACTATGAAGACCGTCTTCGACATGTCGAGGCGCCTCCGCTGCTCGAGAACGGCCCCGGGATCGGTGCTGTCGAGCACGGCGACGTCGAGGTAGCCCTTCTTCACGCCGTACGTTTCACGTATGACGAGAGGCGCGAGGCTCGACCCGCCCATACCAAGAAGGAGTGCGTTCTTGTACCCGTCGGCTTTCACCTCGTCGACGACTTTCCTTATATCCGGGAGGGCGTCCACCATAACTTCAGGGATGTGAAGCCATCCGAGCCGGTTGCTGATCTCGGTCGGATCGTCCCTCCAGACCATGTAATCGAAGTTCCAGATTTTCTGTACGATGTTGTCGGCCGCGATTTCCTGAAGGGTCTTATCAACGGCCGCCTGATACTTTCCCAGGGAAGCGGTATATGCCTCCTTGTCGGCTTCGAGCTGCTTTTTTTTCTGCTCGATGCTCGACATAAGGGTAGTAAAGGAATCCGCGAAGAGGCCAACGCCTTCCTTAAGAAGCTTCTTCGTCACGTCGTCGAGGTCGATGCCGAGCTTTCCGAGCTTCTTCACATCCTCCTTCGCCTTTTTCACGCCCTTGGTTATCGTGAGCGCCGGCTTCCCGTGATCCTTGAACGCCTTGTACGTCACGGGCGGGACGGTGTTCACGGTATCTGGCCCTATCAGCTCGTCGACGTAAAGCGTGTCCGGATACGCCGGGTTCTTCGTGCTCGTGCTCGCCCAGAGGGGCCTCTGCACCCTCGCCCCCGCGCCTGAGAGCTTGTTCCATCTCTTGCCTTTGAATATGTTTCTGAACTCGTCGTATGCGATCTTCGCGTTGGCGATCGCGATCTTGCCCTGAAGGTCCTTGTTGCCGATTTTTTCCAGCAGCGGGTCGACTGCCGTGTCCACCCTGCTCACGAAGAAAGAGGCTACGGACGCAACCCTGTCCACCCTGTGTCCCTTGAACACGGACGGCCCGCTCGCCGCGAGCTTTTCGAGCCCCTGGATGTAGGCTTCGGCGACGGCCTTATACTGCTCCAGGCCGAATATGAGGGTTACGTTGACGTTTACGCCGGAGGCGATGAGCTCCGTTATGGCCGGGATGCCCGCTTTTGTCGCCGGGACTTTTATCATCACGTTAGGCCGCCCGAGCGTGATGAAATAACGCTTGGCTTCGCGTATCGTTTTCTTCGTGTCGTTCGCGAGCGTCGGGCTGACCTCGAGGCTTATGAAGCCGTCCCGCCCTTCCGTCTCGTCGTAAAGCGGCCTGAAGAGGTCAGCCGCCATCGCGATATCCTTGAGCGCGAGCGCCTCGTATATGTCGTTTACCGATTTGCCTTCGGCGGCGAGGGCCTTGAAATCCTCGTCGTAATCCGAGCTCCCGGCTATCGCCTTTTCGAGGATGGAAGGGTTCGATGTCTCACCCCTGAGTCCCTCATCTATGAGAGCCTTCAGCTCCCCGGAGGTTAAAAACGATCTTCTTATATAGTCGTACCAAATCGACTGACCAAGCTTAGTCAAATCACTGATTGTGGACATTCGTTTTCCCCCATACTTTGAGTTTTCGCTTCGCCCGACGGAACCTCTGGCGATATCTTATTAAATCTACGTCATTTTTTCGCGGTTTTACCCGATTTCTTTTTCGCGTTGTTGTCGAGCACCTCTTTCGCTTTGGCGACGACGTGATCGACTGTAAATCCGAATTCCGGAAGAAGGGCGCCTATAGGGGCCGATTCCCCGAACGTGCTTATCCCTATCACGCCGCCCCTGTCGTATGGGCCGACGTACCTCCGCCAGCCGAAGGTGGAGCCCGCCTCGACCGACACCCTCGCATGGACGGAAGACGGAAGCACCTCCTCCCAGTACTCGGGCCCCTGCATCTCGTAGAGCGACCAGCAGGGCATGCTCACGACGCGGACCTTCACGCCCTCTTTCTTTAGAACCTCGTACGCCCCGAGGCAGAGCTGCACCTCGGACCCCGTGCCTATGAGTATCAATTCCGGTTTTTTGTCGCTGTCTGCAAGGATGTACGCGCCCCTGAGCGCGCCTTCGGCCGGGGCATAGACGCTCCTGTCGAACGTCGGTATGTCCTGCCTCGTGAGTATGAGCGCGACAGGGCGGTCCTTAACGGTCATTATGTATTTCCAGAGCTGGCTCAGCTCGTTCGCGTCGGCCGGCCTTATGACGTCGAGGTTCGGTATGGCGCGCAGCGACGCGAGATGCTCCACAGGCTGGTGCGTCGGGCCGTCCTCGCCGAGACCGATGCTGTCGTGGGTGAAGATGAAAACGACCGGTATGCGCATCAGGCACGCGAGCCTGAGAGGAGCCCTCATGTAATCCGAAAAGACGAAGTAAGTCGCGGTGTAGGGCTTGAGCTTGCTGAGTGCCATGCCGTTCGCCGAGGCGGCCATGGCGTTCTCCCTTATGCCGAAGTGAAAATTCCTGCCGTCGTAAATACCTTTCTCGAAGCTGGCCGCGCCCTCGATGTATGTCTTGGTCGAAGAGCCGACGTCCGCCGCGCCGCCGAGCAGAAACGGATACACGGGAACTATGGCGTTCAGTATCTTGCTGTTGGCCGTACGCGTCGCTGGCCCCTTGGGGTTGGGCGGGAAGACAGGGAGGGCCTTCTCCCATCCCTCGGGCATCTCTCTATCCTGGAGCCTCCGGAACTCCTTTGCAAGGTCGGGATAGACTTTCTCGTAGGCGCTGAATTTCTTGTTCCATTCTTCTTCGGCAACAGCGCCCTTTCTTATGATTGTTTCCCTGTACTCCTTCACTTCCTCCGGGACGTAAAACTTTTTGTCCGGGTCCCAGCCGTAGTTTATCTTGGTCTTTCTTATCTCCTCTTCGCCGAGGGGCTCGCCGTGAGCGGCGGAGGTGTCCTGCTTGTTCGGGCTCCCGTATCCGATGTGGCTGTCGACTATAATCAGCGAGGGCTGCTCGTTTTCGTGAAGCGCCCTTTCAATGGCCTCGGAGAGTAATTCGAGGTCGTTCGCGTCGCCCACGCGCTGGACGTGCCAGTTGTATCCCATGAACCTCGCGGCGACGTCCTCGCTGAACGCGAGGGCTGTGTGGCCTTCGATAGTTATGTGGTTGTTGTCGTAAAACCATATGAGGTTACTCAGGCCGAGGTGCCCCGCGAGCGACGCAGCCTCGCCCGATATACCTTCCATCATGCAGCCGTCGCCGCAGATGGCGAATACGTTGTAGTTGATGATCTCGTGGCCGGGCTTGTTAAAATAAGCTGCGAGCCACCTTTCCGCTATCGCCATCCCGACGGACGTAGCGACGCCCTGGCCGAGGGGGCCGGTGGTCGTTTCGACGCCGGGTGTGAGGCCGTATTCCGGGTGCCCCGCGCATTTACTGTGAAGCTGCCGGAAGGTTTTTATGTCGTCGAGTGAGACGTCGTATCCCGTCAGGTGAAGGAGGCTGTAAAGGAGCATCGAGGCGTGGCCGTTCGAAAGGACGAAGCGGTCGCGGCCGGGCCAGTCGGGGTTCTTCGGATTAAACTTCATGAACCTGTCCCATATCGCGAACGCCACGGGCGCAAGCGCCATCGGCGTGCCCGGATGGCCGGAGTTGGCCTTCTGAACGGCGTCCATCGAAAGAGTTCTTATGGTGTTTATTATGAGCTGCTCGAGCTTGTCTATTTTGCCTTTGGGGATCGAATCCATCGTGTGTCTCCTCGAATATACATTTTGGAATTAATTGTTAACTGCGTATTAAGACGGAAAATAGACAAATTTTATACATGGAGCTCATGGCTTCTTCTTGCGAACTGAACGGGATAACAATGCGGCGCCGACGGCAACGTGAGGCTGCCGGCGCGGTCCCTGTTTCGCGGATTTTCCTTCGTTAATTTAA
>CAZUDM010000091.1:0-4543 GCA_964618635.1 uncultured Spirochaetia bacterium | reverse complement strand
TCGAACGCGCTCTGCACGTCGTGTGTGATTATAACGCCCGTTATGCCGAACTGCTTCTGCATGCTCCTTATAAGCAGGTTGATCCTGCTTATGTTGGGCGGGTCGAGGCCGGTGGTAGGCTCGTCGTAAAGGAGGATTTTCGGATTCATCGCCATGGCGCGGGCGAGCCCCACCCTCTTTTTCATACCGCCGCTGAGGTCGGACGGCATCTTGTCTTCTATTCCGGGAAGCCCCACGAGCTCCAGGTTCCGGGCGACTATTTCCTTTATCTCGTTTTCGGGGAGCTTCGTGTTTTCCCTGAGCGGATACGCGATATTCTCTTCGACGGTCAGGGAATCGAACAGCGCGGCCCCCTGAAAGAGCATCCCCATCTTTTTCCTTACGTCGACGAGGTCGCTCTCGTCGAGGGGCACTATGTCCTCGCCCTCTATGATCACCTGCCCGGATTCCGGCTTAAGAAGCCCTGTTATCTCTTTAAGGAGGACGCTTTTCCCGGAGCCGCTGCCCCCGAGGACGGTGATGTTCTCCCCCCGCCTTATCGAAAGGGAAAGCCCGGTGTGGACTTCCTTGGGTCCGAAGGATTTATAAACGTCTACCAGGTCGATTATTATGTCGTCCTGCATCAGGGTCACCGTCGAGCCCGCTTGAATTTACCGAAAACAGTAATATTTTCTCCGTGGAACATGTGGGATTGTAATTATACGCTCCGGGTTTGTAAAGAAAAAGAGGCGGCGCGTTTTGAGGGAACTCTCCTCTCCCGAAAAATTGACTTTTGATTTTCCGCGGTGTATATACATGGCTTATTGAAATCGGTTCGGCGTGAATCTTATAAAATCTGGGACTCTACTCCATCTCCGGGAAGAACTATATGAAGCGGACGAATACGGGCGTTGAAACGGAGCTCGAATACAATCTTAAGTTCTTTACACAATTCATAATTCACCCCACAAAAACAGGGGCCATTCTGCCGTCGAACGAAAAGCTTTGCGAGCTTATGACGGACATGGCCGACCTCGGCAACGTTTCCACGGTCGTCGAGCTCGGCTCGGGAACGGGGGTTATAACCGAGAAGATCCTCAGGAAAAAAGGCCCTGACACAAAATTTTTCGCGATGGAGATAAACCCCACATTCGTCGATGCGACGCTCAGGCGCTGCCCCGACGCGACCGTTTACCAGTCCTCCGCCGAGAACGCCAGGTTCTATCTCGAGGTCAACGGCGAGAGCGGCTGCGACCGCATAGTAAGCAGTCTCCCGTGGTCGACTTTTAACGGCGAAACTCAGGAGCTCATACTAAATTCGATATATGAAACGCTGAACCCTGGCGGCAAGTTTCTTACCTACGCCTACTCGCTCGGCCTCCTTTTCCCTTCCGCCTGGAGGCTAAGGCGCCTTCTCAGAAGCAAATTCGACAAAGTAGTCAAAAGCAGCATAGTATGGAGCAACATTCCCCCCGCCTTCATTTACATATGCGAGAAGGCCCCTGCCGGATAACTTTTTAACGCGCGTGCAGATAATTCTTGACATCCTCCAAAAAATTTGATAAGAATATTGTGTAGCCGATTGACCTTTCTTCGATTGAATAAAGGAGGATTGGAGGGTGGTCAATACCGGGGCTATTTTACTTCAGCCTGTTTCCGGGCAATTCGCACAAATGAATGAAAGCATGCCGCCATAGTCACCGGTCTGCCCGCTAAATTCCGTCCGAAAAATTTATCTTGAATAACAGGGCTTTAAGGCCGTCGAGTACTTCCATATATCCAATAATCCCCTTGAAATATCCGGGCCGTTCATATTAATATTGAGCGTAGTTAAGTAGTAATACCCCGCTACAGAGGAGAAATGAGATGAGGAGAATGGCAAAAATCAAGCTGTTCGTTTTACTGGCTTTGCTCGCCGCCGTGTTCGTTCCGGGCGGCCGAACGGCCGGCGCTATGGATGCCGCGAGCCTCCCGGCCCCGCAGCTCGTAACGGACGCCTGGATGTTCATGGCGGCATACAAGGCCGATCCCGAGGCATTGAAGGCGCTCCTTCCCGAGGGGCTCGAAACCACGGGAAACATTGTCATCAACATGTACACAGTCCCCGAGGCGACGCAGACATCCGGCTTCGGCGCTTATACCCTGACCTACCTTACAGTCGAGCTCAAGGGGCACGATTCCTATATTATGAACTCGGAGACGACGATACCGGGAAGGTATTTCGCCTACTACTTCAACAGCTCGCCCTTCATGCGCGAGTATACGAAGCTGATAGGCATTCCGGCCGAGGAGGGCATGACGACTACGACTGTGAAGGACGGCAAGCTGACGGCGGTGCTCACTGTCGGCGGGCAGAAATTTATCGAAGCCACGGCCGACGTGGGAAGCGAGCTCGGGAATTTCGGCGGTGGACATCTCAATTACTTCGGCCTCCTCGAAACCGAAAAAGACGGCAAGACCACGAAGCAGATAGTCAAATATCCGATACCCTGGAACGGCGGGACAGTCGATATAAAGAATCCGAAAATCACCTTCACCGCCCCCGAAGGCCATCCCCTCAACAAAATCAAGCCGGAGGGGGACCCCGTCTGGGCCATATGGACGAAGGGGAGCTTCGTCTATCCGCAGTACGTGGTCGTAGATTAGACAGAACGTGAAGATCGAATAGAGAGCCCCCGCGGTGTGCATACGCCGCGGGGGATATTTATGTTGGCTGTAAATAAGGCCGGCACTCTCATAGCGCTTGATCGATTATCCGAGGTAAGGCCGGCGAAGTGGCCGAGCTGATTAATTTTTTTGCATGTCCTGAATCTTTTTCATCAGGCCCGGGTCCTGCTGTGCAGCTTTTGCGATCTGTATATATCTATTTACATCGAGCCCTTCCTGCTCTATGACCTTGACTTGCTCGGTTTGCACATTGTGCTGAATGGACTGCACTTCCTTCATCGCTTTATTATAATTATCCAGCTCCTTCTCCGATACTTCATTTTCAGCGGCGGAGGGGTTCTGCTGAATTGTATTTATCTCTATAAAGCGGTTGGGCTCGAGCCCCTCATCCTGAATGGCCTTTACCATCTTGGTCTCGGACTCTTTCTGTAATTCGTCGACCTTGACTGCTGCCTTGACGAAGCTTTCCAGCTCCTGATCGCTTACCTTAATATCCTGAGCCCCCTGCTGTAGCGCCGGCTGCTGCTGCGCTGGGGGCGTTTCCTGGGCATATAGCGGATACGCCCCGGTGACGGCAAACATTAAAACAAACAAAGAAAGCTTTTTACTAAACATGAACTGCCTCCCGTAATACCTTTATTTCCAAGGCTAAATGACGACGTATACCTTATCAAGCATTTTTTGGAAGCGGGCTGGCGCCGAGGCAGCGCATTATACGCCCGTGGAACGTCCCCGAAATTCCCCGAGACACGCTCTCCGGCAACAGACACCACCCGGTAGAAATCCGTTGGGACCCCCGGCGTCCGCAACTCCCCACCGCCGGAGCCGTCAAAATTCACGAATTGATTTATAACATCACATAATGTATCGTGTCTATAGAAACGTGGACTGTATGGGATCCTTGGATTGACTCCAATCTTCTTCAGAGGTCTGCTGAAAATATCAGGTAGACCTTTCTGACTTATTCCTTTCCGATCCAGATTGGACCTACTGGTAGAGCTGTATGGGAGCTAAATGCGGAAACTCAGGATAGGAATAATCGACTTTATCACGAAATCCCCCAACCATTCTATCTGGGCGCGGGTAATGCACGCGAATTTCATGGGTATAATGCCCCAGGTCATAGCCAGATGGTGCGAAGACGCGGGACACGACGTAGATTACTTCATATTTACCGGTCTCGAAGACCTGGCTGAGGACGCGCCGAAAGACGTAGACATGGTCTTCATCAGCGCGTTCACTCAGTCGGCCATACACGCCTACGCGCTGAGCGGCAAATACAGGAAGGAAGGCGTAATCACCGTCCTAGGCGGCCCGCACGCCCGCTGCTATCCCGAAGACGCCGTCAAATACTTCGATTACGTTCTTGGGCTCACGGACGAAGAGCTTTGCCGGAGCGTGCTCAAGGATTGCAGGCAGTACAGGCCGGTCGGGATAAACCTCTCCGCCAAAAGCTCGCCCAAATACCTGCCCGGCGTAAGGGAGCGCTGGAAGTTCATTTCAAAGGCGCTTGAAAAGACGACTCGCCTTTT
The DNA here is from genome assembly GCA_964618635.1 of uncultured Spirochaetia bacterium. Classification (GTDB taxonomy): domain Bacteria; phylum Desulfobacterota_D; class UBA1144; order Nemesobacterales; family UBA2774; genus JADLGH01. The sequence goes on along the minus strand of CAZUDM010000091.1, from coordinate 365 downwards.
CAAGGTCGTCCCCATGATAGGAAGCCTCGGATGCCCATACACCTGCAGCTTCTGTATAGACGCGAACGAGCCCTACCAGCCGCTCGACTTCGACGCTCTGAAAGAAGACCTGAGATTCGTCCTAACAAAGATAAAGCGCCCGCTGGTGAGCTGGTACGACCCTAACTTCGGCGTCCGCTTCGACGACTACATGAATGCGATAGAAGAGGCGGTGCCCAGGAACAGCATCGACTTCATAGCCGAAAGCAGCCTCTCGCTGTTGTCGGAGCCGCACCTTAAGCGTCTCCGCGACAACGGATTTCAGGCGCTCCTCCCCGGCATCGAATCGTGGTTCGACATGGGGAACAAATCGAAGACCGGCGCGA
>CAZUDM010000090.1:0-4553 GCA_964618635.1 uncultured Spirochaetia bacterium | reverse complement strand
TTTGTATCTGGAATTGGTTTGAAATACATGGATTCCTGCCTGCGCAGGAATGACAGAAATGTGGAGATTCCTCACTCGCTCGAAATCGTTGCGGGAACGACAATCGCGGGGGGTGCGAATATAGCCCTGTTGCTACGCCTCACAGCCGTGGTACAATTTTGTCCAAGGCAGTCCGTAGCGGGAGCCCACACCCGCCCCGGGCACATGGTGGTGTGGATGATTCTATCCCATAAGTATAAGTTTATCTTCATCAAGACCAGGAAAACCGCTGGCTCCAGCATCCAGATTTACCTCTCGCGCCTCTGCGGCGAAGACGACATAATCTCCCCGATCGACAGGCCCGAGCAGGACTATCACCCCCGCAATTTCAGGGGTCTTTTCAACCCCCTCCCCGAGCTCGCCGAAAAAACCACGGCGCGCCAGTACATTCGGACGCTCTGGCGGTTCGTCACGCTGAAAAAGTTCCAGTCTCACATCAAGGCCCGCGAGGTGAAGGACAGGATTCCCTGCGAAATATGGGACAGCTACTATAAATTCACGGTAGACCGGAACCCGTGGGACAAGGTGCTCTCTCATTATCACTTCGTCCGGCAGAGGTACGCCAGGTACGACAGCAACATAACCTTCGACGAATATCTGAAGGTCGCCGACCTTCCGTATAACTATACGAAGTACACCGACCTCGACGGAAAGCTGATGGTCGACCGGGTGATACGTTACGAGAGGCTGAACGAGGAGCTGGCCGAGGTGTTCGGCATGCTCGGCGTGCCGTTCTCCGGCTCCCTCGGCGCGACGGAAAAATCTCACTACCGCCAGGACAGGCGGCCCTACCGGGAAGTCTACACGCCCGGCTGGAAGACCGCCGTCGAAACCCTCTTCCGCCCCGAAATCGACCTCCTCGGCTACGACTTCTAGCGGAGAGCCTCCGCTGGCAATCGACGCAGCAACAGTAGTGCTGTTTTCACCCGCCGCGCGGCATGTGCTATGAATCTCGTCTCCTGCTATGCCGTAAGACACACTTTGTGTGCGTGCGCGGGAAGCCGACGTACCTCGAACAATGCTATTATCTGCAATTTTTATCCCCCCTTAGAAAAAGGGGAACGGTTCCGAGCGAGCGCAAGAACCGGACGCCCTCGCTTAAATCCTCGGCGTTCATCCAGTACCGCGCATCATCTTAATCAAAGCAAAACAGGGGGGATTTAGTCTTATTAGTTTGTCATTCCCAACGATTTCGAGCGAGCGAGGAATCGGACGCCCTCGGCCAAATGCAAGAAAGTAAGGCCGGTACTGCTCGGAAATACCTCAAATTTAAACAGTGAGAGATATATCTTTTAAGTCTGTCATTCCCGAATGCTTGTATCGGGAATCCAGTCTTTGCCTTTTTATCCCCCCTTAGAAAAAGGCTTGTCGCGGCGTAGGCAGAGACCGAAGCCGGAGGGAACAATTTCGAGCAAGTGAGGAATTGGACGCCCTAGCTTAAATCCTCGGAGCTAATCCAGTACAGCGCATCATCTTAATCAAAGCAAAACAGGGGGGATTTAGTCTTTATTTTGTCATTCCCGAATGTCTTAATCGGGAATCCACTTCCGCAAGCAACACGTCCAAAATTCTTTGTCGTCGCGAGGGTGCGCCGCCCCCTCACAATCTCACTTTTATCCATCAAGCCGATGTTCGCGCAGTGGTGAGATCGTTTCGAGCGATCACTCTTCCGCGGCCGGCATCGGGTCGGGCTCCTGCCAGTTGACGAGCTCGACGATGTTGCCCTCAGGGTCGGTAAGGTAGACGAACGTGACCTCTCCCACGCCCTCTATCCTGCGCGACGTTATCTCGCCGAGCTTGCCGCCGCCGTTGGCGATCACGAGCTCCTTCCGGCGCTTCAGCTCGTCGACGGTTTCCGTCTCGAAGGCGATGTGCCGGAGTCCCTTGCTGTTGGCGGGCGCGTCGGGCGAGCCGTCGTGCGAAACTTCGTACTCGATGATCTCGAGTATCGGGGCTTCCTCGCCGTCGTCGCCGGGGAATTTCAGGTGCACGCGCCTGAACGCCGCGCCGGGCACACCCGTCCCCTTTTCGAGCCACTCGCCGGAAAAACTCTTCTCCGGGAGCGCCGGGGCGCAGTCGAAAACCCTGCCGTAGAACTCGGCGAGCCGGGCCAGGTCGCGCGCCGTTATGCTTGCGTGGGCGAATCTAATGCTCATTTCAGGGAGCTTAAGCATATATCAACCGCCGATATAAGCAAGGCAGTGCACGGGAATCGACGTGGCATACCCAAATGCTATCTTCGCTGCAAGCACGTCCCTTGCTTACGACCTCGGCCTTACATCAAATTGCTCGCTGCCCCGCAGCGAAGCAATACCTCTCCGGGACGTCGAAATTGGGCGGACAACGTCCGCAGGATTACGGCATAGGGAAGTATTCAATTCAAAGCACCGTTCGTGCGTCTCTTCGCTTGGGTCACCTTCCTTGCTATGTCGAGAAAATCGAGTGGATGAGCGTTAAAAATCTGACCCACTTTACTGTTCCCTCCCCCTCCCAGGGGGAGGGTCAGGGTGGGGGTAATCCGGAAGACCTAGTGAAGACACGATGATTTTCAGGCGGACCGTGTCCGCTGACTTTCGAAGTAGCAGCAGTCTTGCTATTACCACCGACGCGCTTCCAGTGACTTTAGCAACAACCGGGCTATGTCGAAAAAAGACACTACGTGTCCCCCGTCCCGGCGGGAAGCGCCCGCAGGCATTCGACGTAGCGACGTATAGCTATTATCACCAGTCGCGCTTCAGATGCTATAGCACTGGAATCTGCTACGTCGGGAGACACACTACGTGTGTGGTCTAGCAAAAGTAGAAGCCTTTGCAGTTTCTTGTGCGAGTAATCTCGCAGACAATGTCCGCAGGAATAGCAAAGACGGGACTATACTATCCGCCGCGCGAACGGAGGCTTAAATCACCGAACTTGCTACCCCTGAAAACTCACCGGGTGTGTCAGCTGTCGTAAACCACGCCGAGGTCGGCTACTCTCACCGGCGTCGGTTTAGTGCGTCCGTCCGATGCAGCCATCGCCTCGTCGTAAGTCCTGTGCAAACTGATGAAGGAGAGAGCGCCCCCGGGTCCCCATTCGTTAGAGCACCAGAGCGTGCCGTCCGCGCCTACGCCGCGCACCTCTTCGGGCTCTATGTAGAGCTTCCTCGGAGAGCAGTTGCGGAACGCCTCGGCGTTCGCCCAGTCGCTGTACACGGAGACAAGCTCCCTGTTCGAGTACATGTCGAGAAATAACACGCAGTAAAGTGTTACCGCGTTCCGGCCCTTCCGGGGGCCGCCTACCGGTCCATCCGGTATCGCTGTTAGTCTTTTCGTTTCTATCATACGAGAAAGAATACCCTACGATTATGAATTCCATATTAAGCGGGCGGTGTACACGGACAATCGATGTAGCAGCAACGATGCTGTCTCTACCAATCGCGCTCCATATAATCCCCTCTCCCTTATTTTAGGGGAGAGGGATAGGGTGAGGGGTTATCTTAATCTGTCATTCCCAACGATTTCGAGCGAGCGAGGAATCGGACGCCGGTCCCTTACACAACAAACCGCTTATCCAGTACTGCTCCAAACCCGCCTACTTTAGTATCAAAGCTTGTATCGGGAATCCAGTTTTTATAATCAGTCATTCTGAATTTCTGTTGCAGCAAAAAGTTTTTAAAACAAGATCCTGAAAGTTTTGGTTTCTATTGCTATTGAGCAGTACTAGAAAGACTTTCTTGCAGTCAGCCTAGGACTCTCGATTCCTCGCTCGCTCGAAATCGTAGTTCAGGATGACAGAAGTGTTGAGCCACGGCTTACAGCCGTGACTATGGACTGAGCTGGATTCTCGACGTGGCTGTTACGGTGCAGTCCTCAGCCACCGCGCGAACGACGCATTAGATTTTTATCCCCCCTTAGAAGAAGGCCTGTCGCGGCGAAGCCTTGCGTAGCCGGAGGGGCAAGGGGGGATTTAGTCTTATTAGTTTGTCATTCCCGAGTGTTTTAATCGGGAATCCAGTATTTAAAACAAGAAAGAGAAGTACAAAAGCAAAGAATCTCTACTTTTGCTTGACCAAAAGTAGCAAAAGTCACGGGACGGGGCAAAATTGTGCTAAAAATCATCGCGTCCTCGCTAAATCTTACACCTACCCCAACCCCTGGTAAGATTTTTAACGCTCATCCGCTCGATTTTTTTAACGCCAATTTTGACGTCCCGGAAGTGTATTGCTGCGCTGCTTATGCAGCTTGCAATATTATGATTCTCATAGCGAGATTCGTAATTCTGAAACAACCTTCGCGCGCTACTGATAATAGCTCCGATGCTGCCACGCCGGTCTCCAGCACGCGTGGCCCACACGTAGTGTGTTTTTCGACGAAGCACCTTCGGAGACTCGAAGCGCCGGAAGCGCGACAAGAACCAAGGACAATACCGCTGCTACTTCGATCTCCCGCGGGTGCGGCCCGCCGCTGGAGAAATTTCCGGCGCTCTTGTAAAATAGAACCGGGTCCAATGTCTTCATCGAGAAGGGGCATACACTC
>CAZUDM010000089.1:0-4642 GCA_964618635.1 uncultured Spirochaetia bacterium | reverse complement strand
AAAGCGAACAGGGGGATTTAGTTTTTCGTTCTATCATTCCCGACGATTCCGAGCGCGCGAGGAATCACCCCATTTCCGTCATCCTGAACTACGATTTTGAACGAGTGAGGAATCGAGTGCCCTTGGCTGGCTGCACCGAAGCTCATCCAGTACAGCTCTGAAGACATAAACCAAAACATTCAGGATCTCGTCTTTATTTGTCATTTCGATCGCCCACGAGAAATCTCTCTTTTATAATGTAAAATTATCCATCATCCCCGAGCGGGTCGGTGTCCCGCACGCCGCACAGGAGGCATTCATGATCGGATTCCTGGAAAAAATATCGAAGTGTTTTTTGATACTCACCTTCCTCTTCCTGTTCACCTTCCCCCTCTCGTCAGCCCTGGCCGACGATAATGGTAATGGCAACGGTAACGGCGGCGACGTCGAGGAAATCCCCCTCGCCCCGCAAGACCCCGACATATCCGACATATGCACCCCCGCCGACTGCAGCCCGGCCAAAGCCTGCCCCGACTCCGACCAGAGCTGCTACACCATTAACGGCGCATTTTACTGCTGCATATCCCCACCCTCCCCCGGCACGGAAGCCGTCGGCGACTAGGCGGACAACGTCCGCAGGATTACGACGTCGCGGGGTAGAGTCGCGACTCCATACTTCTGTCATTCTGAACTTGATTCAGAATCTATCTTTTTCTTTTGTCTTGCATCCACTTAAATAAGAACCCAACCCTGTCCAGCCTTCCCACTTTGCCAGTCCTTCACACAAAATTCTTAATTTCTAATCTGTCTTGACCCTTAATTATCGAGGTTGTAGAATCGTAAAATAACACCCTTGAAGGAGGCTGTGATGGACCGAATGCTCAAATCGTGTTTCGGCGTGCTTTTTGCGTTTTTAGCTTTAGCAGTATTCTTCTCTTCGGCTGACTCTGGGCGTGCCCAGCCGACAGAATGTGAAATTACACTGACCCTGGTGGCTCCCGGAGCCCCGGCAGAGCTGGAATTTCTGTTCACAGGCGAGGACGCGGGAGGACCGTTCGACTTCGTCCTCACACCGGGTGTCTCATCTACCGGCTTCACCGACTTCGGCCCGGGATTCGTCACAGAGATCGCCCCGCCAGGCTGGTTCTTCGACAGGATCGAGTGCGAGCCGGGAGGCGGCATAGAGATAATATCGTTATCCACCGGATGGCTGCAGGAGTGCTTCAATCCGGCGCTCCCGACCGTCTGCACCGTATTCAATACAGACACCGCCGCCATACCCACCCTTTCAGAGTGGGGAATGATGGCTGCCGCCGCGGGATTCCTCCTTCTCGGCGCTTTCTACGCCGCGAGGAAGAGAAAGGCCCATGCCTGATTTAAGCTGCATGACAACTCCCCTCCCTCTTAACCGGGGAGGGGAGGCTCTAAGAAATCTCCCACCCTACGATTAATATCCTGCATCTCTCATTTCGACCGCAGGGAGAAATCTATCCTTTTCCTGTCATTCCCAACGATTTCGAGCGAGCGAGGAATCGGACGCCGTTGATTTACACACAAGCGCTTATCCAGTACCGCTCCAAACCCGCCTACTTTAGTATCAAACTCGTACTTGCCGCGGCGAAGCTTTCTAGTCGGTCGGAGCTTTCTTGTCCGACGTAGCTTTAGCGAAGTCGGAAGCGAAGTCGGAAGCGAAGCCGGGTCGGGAATCCAGTCTTTTAATCTTCTGTTTTGTCTTTCCATCCCCCCCCTTAGAAAAAGGGGGGATGGGTGGATTTAATTTTAGATTGTCATTCCCGAGTGTATTAATCGGGAATCCAGCACGCCACGCGTGCACGAATTCAACATCGCGGCGCTCAGCCGCGACTCCACGCTTTCGTCATCCTGCCTGTCCGGCGTAGCCTTCTTGTCGGTCGAAGCCTTGGCGGAGTCCGAAGCGAAGACGGAAACTTGTTTCAGGATCTCGTTTTTAAAAACATTACTATAAGATCTTTCTACTCTTCCCTTGGCAAAAAGCACCGGTGTGACCTGCTAATGAAGGGGGGTCTCCCCTCCGTCGGGAGCCCTCTCCTCCTGCCCCGACGGCCGGGCTATCTCGACCTCGTCCCCTCCCCGCTCCCTGAGCTCGTACCCTCCCGTGAAGAAACGGTCTGCGAATTCGCGTATCTGGGCCTCGGTGGCGCGGATGGTGACCTTCGCCACCGTATTATTTTCCTGTATTTCCAAGGGTTTAAGTATATAAGGGTTAGTCCTGCCGGGGAAGAACCGGGATATGAAGGAGCCGAGCCTCGTCGAATACTCGATGAGCTCGTCGCGCGGTATGGAGATGACGAAGAAATAATTTTTTTCGCTCAAGCGAAATCCCCCTGCAAGAATGATTATACACCGGTATAATAGATTCTGTTTCAATATGGTTTCCCCCGAAAGGATTATCAAAGTCTGGGAGAAAGAGCAGAAAAAATGGGGTCTTGAGGACTGGGTGCTCCTGTTTTCCAACCAGAAACGGCACCTCGGCTACTGCAAACCCCGGAAAAGAATCGTTTCGCTCTCACTCGCCTTTTTGAGCACGAACTCGTTTCAGGTCATGAAGGACACGCTCCTCCACGAGATCGCGCACGCGCTGCATTACATGGAGACGGGCAAGACCAACCACGACAACGGCTGGAGAGACGTCGCCCGGCGCGTCGGGTGCAGGCCCGAGAGATGCGCCCCGGTTGACGGGCTCACAATGCCGCGCGGCAAGTACGTCGGCCTCTGCCCGGCGTGCAACAAGACGATTTACTTCTACCGCAAGGTGAAGCGGAGCTACTCCTGCAGCGAGTGCACGAAGGGATACGACTCGCGCTTCAGGCTGAAGATCATGTCGACCGAGATCTACGAGCTCAACGGCAGCCGTAACGGCAACGGCGCGCACGGCAGGCGGCGAAACGGCAGTAACGGCAATTCCCGGAACCACAGGTAGGCATTACGCCCCCGGGAAAAAGAGACAGGCACAGCTAACTCCCCATGCGATAACGCGGGATGATACTACGCGCACAGGCGGAGCCATCCCCGCACGGCAATCCTTTATCTGTCACTGCGAGGGAGCGCCTTCCGCGACCACGGCAATCTTCTTTAAATCCGTTGAATCCATAGAGATACCATTCCCCCGGGCCGAATGTAGTATTACGCCCTTCAAGTGCAGTACAATTAAAACAATTCTCTCGATCCACCGGAGGCCCTATGAAATTCGGCATCTCGATATTTGCCACCGATTACTCAATGCACCCGGCCGAGCTCGCGCGCGAGATCGAGACGCGCGGGTTCGAATCCGTCTGGCTGCCCGAGCACACGCACATACCCGTGAACACGAAGAGCCCCTTCCCCGGCGGCGGCAAGATACCGAAACAGTACTGGCACACCCACGACCTCTTCGTCGCGCTCTCCTTCGCCGCCGCAGCGACGACGCGGCTGAAAATCGCCTCGGGTATATGTCTCATGGTGGAGCACGACCCGATCGTCACGGCGAAGAAGATCGCCAGCCTCGACACGCTTTCAGAGGGCCGGTTCCTCTTCGGCATAGGCGGCGGATGGAACGCCGAGGAAATGGCCGACCACGGGACGGAATTCAAAAAGCGCTGGCGCATACTCCGCGAGCGCGTGCTGGCGATGAAGGAAATCTGGGCAAACGACGAGGCCGAGTTCCACGGCGAGTTCGTCGACTTCGACAAGATTCTCTCGTACCCCAAGCCCGTGCAGAAGCCCCACCCTCCCATACTCATGGGCGGCTTCGGCCCGCGCACCTTCGACCGCGTCGTCGAGTTCAGCGACGGCTGGATTCCGATAGGCCTTCCACCGGCCGACATGGGAGGGCACATACGCGAGCTTCTCACAAAGGCCGAAACGGCGGGACGCAGCCCGTCGGAAATATCCGTTACCTACATCACCCGTCCCCATGTTTCAAAAAAGGATATAGAAACCCTGACCGAAGCGGGTGTCGAGAGAATAGTGTTCAGCACCCCGGTCGGCACGCGCAGCGTAGTCCTGCCCGCGCTCGACAAGCATGCCGCACTGGCGGACATTGTCCGCTGACAATCGAAGTAGCAGCTTCACTGCACACCAACGCCTACGCGTCCTCGTCTGTCATTCCTGCAACGATTCCGAACGAGTGAGGAATTGGACGCCCTTGAACAACTAAGAGGAAGGTCATCCAGTACCGCTCGAAAGTGACTAAAAACAAAATAGCAGGAATCCATTTCCACAAAGCAATCCATCGGAAATCTTTTTGTCCCCTTAGGGAAATGGACAATTTTGAGCGAGCGAGGAATCGGACGTCCTGAGCCGATTGCAAGAAAGCATATATGGTACTGCTCGGAAATACCTCAAATTAAAACAGTGAGAAATTTATCTTTTGCTTTTACTCTTTCTACCCCTCTTAGAAAAAGGGGGGCAGGGGGGGATTTATAGATGCCGCGTCCGCATCAAGCCGACGCCCTTCTCCGCCTCACAGCCATAGAACGCGCCTACGAGCGCGAACCCGACAGCTGCAACAATCATCCCCCACTCCTTAATTCTCCCCTCCCCTTTTCAAAGGGGGAGGGTCAGGGTGGGGGTTTACACTACCGCCAATAAATCAAGCCGACGCTCTTTTACGCCTCACCGCATAGAACGCACCAACCAGCGCAAA
>CAZUDM010000088.1:0-4836 GCA_964618635.1 uncultured Spirochaetia bacterium | reverse complement strand
TCTCGAGCATGTTCTGGCAGAACATCGCCATCCACGCCGTGCCGTCGGCCTGCTCGAGGTAGCCGCCCGTCGGGAGGGGCGAGCTCCTGTCGAATACGCCTATATTATCGAGGCCGAGAAAGCCGCCCTCGAAAACGTTTCTCCCGCTGCGGTCTTTCCTGTTGACCCACCATGTGAAGTTGAGGACCAGCTTGTCGAATATCTGCTTGAGAAACGTAACGTCTCCCTTTCCCGATATCTGCTTCTGGGTGTTGTAGAGGAAGAGGCTTGCGAAGGCGTGGACGGGAGGGTTCACGTCGCTGAAGTTCCACTCGTAGGCTGGTATCTGGCCGTTAGGGTGGAGGTAGACTTCCTTCAGCATCAATTCGAGCTGCCCCTTGGAAAAGTCAGGGTCCACCATGTCGAGAGCGAGCGTGTGAAAGGCGAGGTCCCACGCGGCGTACCACGGGTACTCCCACTTGTCGGGCATTGAGATGATGTCGTCGTTTATCATGTGGAACCATTCCTTGTTGCGGACGTTGCCGTTGGGCTGCTGCGCGGCGATGCCGGCCCCGTGCTCGCGAAGCCACTTGTCGAGGTCGAAGAAATAATACTGCTTCGACCAGAGCATCCCGGCGAGGGCCTGCCTCATGATGCCCTTCGAGTCTTCGTCCAGCGACTCGGGCGTTATGAAGGAGTAAAAGACGTCGGCTTCCTTTTTGCGGGTGGCGAAGACCTCGCCGAACTGTGAGAACAGTTCCTCCCCGGCCGCGCGCCTCGGGCTGCGTGAAAGTATCAGCCTTACGGAAGTCTCCCCTCTGGCGGGGATGTTGAGCACGTAATGAGCCGACGCCTTGGTGCCCGTGCCCGCCGGGTTGACGGAGCCTTCGGACTTTTTAGTGACGTAGTCGTTTATGCCGTCTTTGACATAAGGCGACGGATTGCGTGCTCCGAAAATACGCTCGCGGTTGGTTTCGTTCTCCGTGAAAAGAAGCGCGGGCTTCCCTTCGCAGTATAAGTACATTCGTCCCGCCGCTTCGTCGAAGGCTTCGATCGCCTGCGTGCCCTTCGGGGATTTTATGCTCCTGATAAGGGGCTTCGGGCCGCCGTCTCCCCATGACCAGGTGTTCCTGAACCAGAGCGTCGGAAGGACGTGAACGGCCGCCGCCTCCGGGCCCCGGTTACAGACCGTGACGTTTACGAGTATCTCCTCCGGCCCTTCCTTCGCGTACTCGACGAAGACGTCGAAGTATCTGTCGCCGTCGAAGACGCCCGTGTTTATCAGCTCGTATTCGAGGTCTGCCCTCGACGCGTTCCTGTTCCTCTCGACGAGCTCCCTGTAGGGATACGCCGACTGCGGGTACTTGTAGAGGTATTTCATGTAGGAGTGCGTCGGGGTGTTGTCGAGGTAGTAGTAATATTCCTTTACGTCTTCGCCGTGGTTGCCCTCGGCGTTCGTGAGCCCGAAGAGCCTCTCCTTCAATATAGGGTCCTTCCCGTTCCAGAGGGCGAGCGCGAAGCAGAGAATCTGCCTTTCGTCGGAGATGCCGGCGAGGCCGTCCTCACCCCACCTGTATGCGCGCGAGCGGGCGTGGTCGTGCGGGAAGTAGTCCCACGCAGTGCCGTACTCGCTGTAATCCTCCCTGACTGTCCCCCACTGTCTCTCGCTGAGGTAGGGGCCCCACTTCTTCCAGGGGGCTTTCTCCTCCTTAGCCTGTATCAGCCGCTCTATCTCGATATTGTCCATCTGATATTTCTCCTCGTTCGCGTGTGAAAGGTCCGGCGCATTCGCGGCCGGCATGCGCCGTCTCTGAATTATAATCCGGCACCCCCGCCTACTGCAATATTCAGCCGCGAGAACGCATGCTATCGATGTATCCGCATGTATTTAATAGACCTTTTTTCGCAGGACTCCCCCGGGGCGGGCGGCGCAGGGTTGTATGTATGTGCACGTGTGTTTTCTTTCTTAAAATATTATCGTCGACACGAAATATGCAATGTGCTAGAATCAAAGTTAATGGGGTTGAATAACGAATAATAAGCGCAATTAGAAATTATTCCATTCTTCGCCGGGGTGACTTCGTGTGAGTAAATTTCTGGATGGAACCAAAGCTTCCATACAGCAGGACATTCTCTCCGCTCTCCCGGACGGCAGGCTGAGGGAGAGCCTGGAGCTCTTCTTCCACACGGCGCCTGCCGGTTTTTTCATCATCGACCCCGATTCCCGTTTTATCCTCGTCAACGAAAAATTCGCCTCGCTCTCGGGGCTCACTCCCGACGAGCTGACGGGCCGTCTCTTCGGGAGCTTCCTTCCCGGCACTGCGCTCGTTTTCGAGCCGCTGTGGAGGGCCGTGTTCACTTCGGGCGAGGCTTCGGTCAACGTCGAAATCGCGCTCCCTCCGGTGGACGGCCACGTGTACGACAAATACTGGCTCGCGAATTTCCATCCGCTCAAGGACGAGGACGACCGCGTTCAGGCCGTGGGCGTCATGGTTCAGGACACGACGTACATAAAGCACGCAGAGGCCGCCGTGAGGGAGAGCGAGGAGCGGTACAGGCTCATAGTCGAAAACCAGACGGAGCTCGTGTGCAGGTTCCTCCCCGACGGCACCATCACATTCGTCAACGATTCCTACTGCCGCTACTTTTCGAAGATGAAGGACGAGCTTATAGGCAGCAGCATATGGAAGCTGATTCCTTCCGCCGAACACGAGAGATGCAGGCGGTACCTCGAATCCATAGCGGAGGAAGGCGTTTCTTCATCGATGATAGAGCACGAGGTCGTATCGCCCGCCGGACAGAAGCGCTGGCAGCAGTGGACGGACAAGGCTATATACGACGAGCGGGGGGTGCTCGTCGCTTTCCAGTCGACGGGGCGAGACATTACCGACAGGAAGAGGATCGAGGAGTCCCTCGCCGAGAGTGAAAGGCGCTACGCGCTGGCGGTCAAGGCCGGCAGGGTCGGCATATGGGACTGGCGGGTCGATACGGGCGAGATATTCGTCGACCCTGTCCTGAAAGCGCTCATTGGCTTTGAAGACCACGAGATAAAAAACGATCTCGACGACTGGGGCTCTCACGTTCACCCGGACGACATGGACCTCGTCGGCGAAGCGGCGCGCGGCCACATAGAGGGCGAGACGCCGGGGTTCGAGGTCAAGCACAGGATGCTCCACAGGGACGGGAGCGAGAGATGGTTCCTCGCGCGGGGAGTCGCTATAGAGCGCGGCGAAGACGGCAGGGCGACGAGGATAATAGGCACAGACGTCGACATCACGGAGCACGAGCTCATCGAGCGCGCGCACAGGGACGCGCTCTACAGGCTTTCGCGGCTTAACAGCCACGAGAAGATAATCAGGACTATCACCGAGAGCATACACAGGTCTATAAACCTCGCCGACATACTCGAAAACGCCGTCGAGTCGATGTGCAGGAACATCGAAAACGCGGACCAGGTGGCGGTTTTTCTCGTCGAGGGCGAGAACGCCGTGCTCAAGGCGCAAAGGGGCTTTCCCGACTGGTTCGTCGAGAAGGTCAGAATCCTCGCCCCTCCGGATGGCTTCATCTGGAAAACGATCCGTGAGGGGAAGCCGCTCTTCTGCCCCGACGCCGATTGCGATACTGTGATAGGCGACTCGGAGTGGAGCGCCGGCATAAAGAGCTACACGACCATGCCCATAAGCTACGAAGGGGAAACCATCGGCTGCATAGTGATCAACTCACGCAGGAAGAACGCCTTCGACAACGACGAGACCGGATTCCTCAAAGACATAGCCGGGCAGCTGGACGTGGCCGTGAAGAACGCCAAGCAGGCGGGCGATCTCGAGTACGCGCTCCGCGAGATAGTGGTTCTCAAGGACCAGCTCCAGGCCGAGAACATATATCTCAGGGAAGAGGTGAGCCTCGATCTTTCGTCCGAAGACGTCATCGGGCAGAGCGGCGCCATCAAGAAGGTCCTCGCCGGGGTCGGCCGTGTGGCCGGGACGGATTCTACCGTTCTCCTCACTGGAGAGACGGGCACCGGGAAGGAGCTTATTGCGCACGTCATTCACGCACAGAGCAGGCGGCGCGGCAAGATGATGGTGAAGGTGAACTGTGCCAATCTCCCGCCGACTCTTATAGAAAGCGAATTATTCGGGCGGGAGAAGGGGGCCTACACCGGGGCGCTCACGAGGCAGATAGGCCGCTTCGAGCTGGCCAACGGCTCGACGATATTCCTCGACGAGATAGGCGAGCTTTCGCCCGAGCTTCAGGCAAAGCTTCTTAGAGTTCTCCAGGAGGGGCGGTTCGAGAGGCTCGGCGCGCCGGGGACGATAGAGGTGGACATAAGGGTCATAGCCGCGACGAACAGGAACCTCGCCGAGGAGGTCAGGGCCGGGAGGTTCCGTGAAGACCTTTACTACAGGCTTAACGTTTTCCCGATACACGTCCCGCCGCTGAGGGAGCGGACTGAAGACATACCCTCTCTCGTATGGATGTTCGTGAAAGAATTCTCCGCGAAGATGGGGAAGAGGATAGAGAGCGTCTCGAAAAGGGATATAGAGGCCGCGCGCCGGTATCCGTGGCCGGGGAATGTCAGGGAGCTGAAGAACGTCATAGAGCGCGCGATGATACTCGCCCGGGGGAACGTGCTCCGCATCGAGCTTCCCGAGCATGAATCCTCGGCCGGAAGCGCCGCGACGCTGAGGGAGATGGAAAGGGAGCACATACTCGCGACGCTCGCGCGGACGGGGTGGAAGGTGAGGGGGAAGAACGGCGCCGCGGAGGCTCTCGGGATGAAGCCGTCGACTCTCGAATCGCGGATGGCGAAGCTCGGGATAAAGCGGGCCGACAGTGTCGGCAGACAATCGACGTAGC
>CAZUDM010000087.1:0-4863 GCA_964618635.1 uncultured Spirochaetia bacterium | reverse complement strand
AGCCGCGGGCTTTGGCGGCGCGGCGCGCTTCGTCTTTCAGTATCTTGTAGTCGATGCTGTCGACCAGCGCTTTCAGGCTCGCCTCGACGATGTTCTGCGATACGCCTACAGTGCTCCAGTCGCTCTCGCCGTCGCCGGATTCTATGAGAACGCGCACGACTGCATCCGTCCCGTGCTTGGCGGCGAGGACCCTGACTCTATAATCCTTGAGGCGTACTTCCCTGAGGTTCGGGTAGAACTTTTCGAGCGCTTTGCGGAGGCCCTGGTCGAGAGCGTGCACGGGGCCATTTCCTTCGGCGGCCGTGTGCTCGACGACGCCGTCCACCTGCACGATGAGGGTGGCCTCGGTTATCGGCTCCGCGTCGTCCGCCCTTTTATCTGTCAGCGTGCGGACGCTCTGGAGCTGGAACGGCTTTCTGTACTCGCCGAGGGCCTTTCGGATTAAAAGCTCGAACGACGCGTCCGCGCCCTCGAATTCGTAGCCCTCGCTTTCGAGCTTCTTGAGCTCGTTGAGTATGGCGTTGACGCGCTTGTCCTGCGGGTCGAGCTCTATGCCGAGCTCGTTCGCCTTGTAGACGATGTTGCTGCGTCCGGACAAGTCGGATATTAAAACGCGCCTGTGGTTTCCGACGACGTCCGGCTTTACGTGCTCGTAAGTGTCGGGGTTTTTCATGACGGCGCTCACGTGAAGGCCGCCCTTGTGCGCGAAGGCGCTCTCGCCGACGTAGGCCATGTGCCGGAGCGGCGGGAGGTTCGTGAGCTCGTGTATGAAGTGCGATACGTCGTAGAGCCGCTTGAGCTCTTCGTCGCCTATGCAGTCTATGCCGAGCTTTAGTTTAAGGTTCGGTATGATGGAGCAGAGGTTGGCGTTGCCGCACCTTTCGCCGTAGCCGTTCATCGTACCCTGGATCTGTCTGACGCCTTCCCTTACGGCGTAGAGGCTGTTAGCGACGCCGACTTCGCCGTCGTTGTGCGTGTGTATGCCGAGCTCGGCGTCGCCGAGGGCAAGGCCGACCTCCCTGACTATTTCCTCGACTTCCCATGGGAGGGTGCCGCCGTTGGTGTCGCAGAGAACTATGACGTCGGCCCCGGCTTCCTTTGCGGCGGTCAGCGCTTCGATGGTGTACTTCGGGTTACGCTTGTAGCCGTCGAAGAAATGCTCGGCGTCGAAGAAGACTTCGTCAACGTGCTTTTTAAGGTAAGTTACCGAATCGTGGATTATCTCGAGGTTTTCCTTGAGCGGTATCCTGAGGGCTTCCTTGACCTGAAAGTCCCAGCTTTTGCCGACTATAGTTACGGCCGGGGTTTCGGCCTGGAGGAGGGCCTGTATGCTGCCGTCTTCCTCGCACGTCTTGCCGGAGCGCCTCGTGCTGCCGAAGGCCGCTATGGCGGATTTCCGGAGCCTTAATTTCTTGGCCTCTTCGAAGAATCCTTCGTCCCTCTCGTTAGAGCCCGGCCAGCCGCCTTCGATGTAATGCACGCCCAGCTCGTCGAGCTTCTGCGCGATTCGCAGCTTGTCGTGAATGGAGAACGAAATGCTCTCCCCCTGGGTGCCGTCCCTGAGAGTAACGTCGTATATCTTCACCTGCCGTGCGCTCATTTTTCCTCCCCGAGCTCGAATGCGTCGTGAAGCGCCCTTACCGCGAGCTCCGTGTACTTCTCCTCGATAACGCATGAAATCTTTATCTCGGAAGTGCTTATCATCAATATATTTATGCCTTCTTTCGAAAGCGCCGAGAACATCTTCGCCGCGACGCCCGAGTGTGTTTTCATGCCTACGCCGACGAGGGAGACCTTCGTAATTTTGTCGTCGGAGATGATGTCCTTCGCCCCGAGCTCGCGCGCCACGCCTTCTGTTAGTATAATTGATTTTTTAAATTCTGTCCTAGGCACGGTGAACGTCATGTCGGTATGACCCTCTATGCTGACATTCTGGACGATCATGTCGACGTTGATTCCGGCCGCGCTCAGCGGGGAGAATATCGTGGCCGCGATGCCCGGCCTGTCCGGGACCTGCGTGATCGTGATCTTGGCCTGATTCCTGTCGGACGATACGCCCGAGATGAGTATGTTTTCCATGTGCGTCATGTCTTCCTCCTTTACTACCCACGTTCCTTCCTGATCGGGCTTCGCCGTCGGGCGCACGTGAAGCGTGACGTCGTGCTTCATCGCGAATTCGACCGCACGGGCCTGGAGCACCTTCGAGCCGAGACTCGCGAGCTCGAGCATTTCTTCGTAAGATATCCTGCCCAGCTTTCTCGCGTTGGGGACTATGCCGGGGTCGGACGTGTAAATGCCGTCGACGTCGTCCTTGTAAAGCTCGCACGAATCGGCTCCCAGCGCCGCGGCAAGCGCGACGGCCGTGAGATCGGAGCCGCCGCGGCCGAGCGTCGTGACGTTGCCGTCGTCGTCAACGCCCTGAAATCCGGCGACGACGACAATCTTGCCTTCATCGAGCGCCTTCCGTATTCTCTCGGCGTCTATGCGGACTATCTTCGCCTTGGAGTAGGCGTTGTCCGTGACTATGCGCACCTGGTGCCCCTGGTAGGAGACGGCGTCGTGTCCCAGCGCCTTCACGGCCATTGTCAGGAGCCCGGACGAGACCTGCTCGCCGCTGGACGTGACGACGTCGAGCTCCCTTTCGTCGGGCGGGTCCTTGAGCTCGAGAGAGAGCTTGACGAGCCTGTCCGTCTCCCCGGCCATGGCCGAGACGACGACGAGGACGCCGTTACCCTTCTCCTTCGTCCTGATGACGTGCCCCGCGACCCACCTTATCTTGTCGAGGTTCGAAACGCTCGTTCCGCCGTATTTCTGAACGATGAGACCCATTCTTCTTTTCCTTTTATCCGTATATTGCGCGTCGTTTCCGAGACTTCGTTTCCTGTCTCAGGTATCGCGATTTCAATGTCGATCGTATATTCCGGGAGCTCTTCCTCTATCCTCTCGGCCCATTCGACCGCCGAAACACCTTTGCCGAAGAGAAACTCCTCGAATCCTATGCCGTAAAGCTCGTCCGCCCCGGAGACCCTGTAGAGATCGAAGTGGTAAAGCGGCATCTCGCCTTCTTCGTACGCGTTCATGATTACGAACGTCGGGCTGACCGGGTCGTCCTCTATCCCGAGGGCCCTGGCAATCCCCTTGACGAGCACCGTTTTCCCTGCCCCGAGGTCTCCCCTAAGGGCGATAATACTACCGGGCTTGAGGGATTTTCCAATAACCTCG
This sequence comes from uncultured Spirochaetia bacterium, assembly GCA_964618635.1. Taxonomy (GTDB): domain Bacteria; phylum Desulfobacterota_D; class UBA1144; order Nemesobacterales; family UBA2774; genus JADLGH01. Next base: position 1,641 of record CAZUDM010000087.1, on the reverse strand, counting down.
CCGAGCGCCGCTGTTTCGTCGCTGCTGTGAACGACTATCTCGATTTCCATCGTATCTTCCGTTTTCATTTTTTGATTTGGAAGGCCGACCGGGCTCTTTTCATCTAATTCGGATGAAAGGCTCGTCGTCCGTAGTCGGGATGTCTTTAATTACTGCCGGGAGGGCGTCGGCAAGGTCCGAAGCCGTTATGCCGGCCTCGCCTCTTTCCGAAGCGGCCTTGTCTCCGGCGGCGCCGTGGGTGAATACGCCGAGCCTGCAGGCGCTTTCCGCGCTCATGCCCTGCGCCAGGAATCCGCCGGTTATGCCTGTGAGGACGTCGCCCATTCCGCCAGCAGCCATGCCGGGGTTCCCGGTGGTGTTGACGAAGACTTTCCCATCCGGGCAGGCCACGAGGGACCTCGCGCCCTTTAATATAACGTAAACGCCGTGCTCCCGGGCGAATCCTAGAGAGACGCCTATCCTGTCGGCCTGCACGTCCGCCGTCGATATGCCCGCGAGGCGTGACATCTCGCCCGGGTGTGGAGTGAGGACCACGGGAGACTTCGCCTTTTTGAGTATGCCGGGGTTTTTGGCGACGAGCGTTATGGCGTCGGCGTCGATGAGTAGAGGCACCGGCGACGACTTTACTATTTCGTAGAGGAAGTCGCGCGCGTCGTCGGTAACTGTGATTCCGGGGCCGATGGCGACCGCAGTTTTCTTCGCTGCGATTATTTCCGTGGCCCGGGATATGGATGCCATACCGAACGTCCCCTGCGCGGTTTCGGGAATGGGCTCGGTCATGGCCTCCGTCGTTTTAATCTCCATTATGCTGTTAAGGCTTTCGGGGATGCCGACTGTTACGAGGCCGGTGCCGGCCCGGAGCGCGCCCATCGACGCCAGCGCAGCCGCGCCGGATTTCCCGGGCGAGCCCGCCAGTATGAAGAGATGACCGTACGTTCCCTTATGCGTGTCGGCGGGCCTTTTGTGTACGAGGCCGCGTATGCTATGGTGGGTCAGCAATTCGAAGGGGATATTCTCTTCGAGGGCTTTCGGCGTCGTGATGTCGGCGACGTAGAGCCTCCCCGCGTAATCGACGCCGGGGTATATCGAAATGCCTACCTTCGGGATTATGAAAGTTACGGTGATGTCGGCCTTCACGGCCGCGCCCAGCGGCAGGCCAGTATTCGCGTCGAGCCCGGAGGGGACGTCGACAGCGAGCTTCGGCACTGGCTGTGCATTTATGAATTCGATCAGTTTTTTATAGAATCCCTCGACGTTCCTATCGAGCCCGGTGCCGAAGAGGGCGTCCACGATAACGTCGGCCGGCTTATATTTCCGCGTGGAGTCCTTGAGCTCGACCATGGGGCAGCCGAGGTTTTTGAGCGACTTGAAGTTGGTGAGAGCGTCGCGCCTGTATTTCGCGGGGTCGGCTGCCAGATATACTGTTACGTCGAGGCCCTGGCCGATTAAATGCCGGGCTATGACGAAGCCGTCGCCGCCGTTGTTCCCCGCCCCGGCGAATACAGCGACGCTTTCGGCGAAGGGGTATTCTTCGAGGAGGACGTCTGCCGCGGCCCGGCCTGCGTTCTCCATAAGCACGAGGCCCGGGACGCCGTAGTCTTCTATCGTCGCCCGGTCGATTTCCCTGACTTGCTCGCGAGT
>CAZUDM010000086.1:0-5045 GCA_964618635.1 uncultured Spirochaetia bacterium | reverse complement strand
GATCTGGAGCGGATAAGGGAGAAAGACCTCTTCCGCGTCCTCACCGAGCTTGAAACCGGGCAGTCCCCCGGGATAACGATAGACGGGAAGAGCTACATTCTCCTGGGCTCGAACGGGTATCTAGGGCTTTCAGTGGACCCCGCCGTGAAAGAGGCCGCACGAAAGGCGCTCGAAAAATACGGCACGGGCTCCGGGGGCTCTCGTCTCGTGAGCGGGAGCACCGACCTTCACCGCGAGCTCGAAGACCGGATCGCCCGTTTTAAAAGAACCGAAGCCGCCATACTATTCAGCTCGGGCTATCTCGCCAACGTCGGCACAATATCGTCACTCGTCGGCGAGGGCGACGTTATCTACAGCGACGAGCTCAACCACGCCTCCATAATAGACGGATGCAGGCTCTCGAAAGCCGATATAAGAATCTATCCACACCTCGACACCGGCCGCCTCGAATCGCTTCTCCGCGAGGACAGCGGTCGGAGGTGCAGAAGGCTCGTTGTGACGGATACCGTGTTCAGCATGGACGGCGACGTCGCGCCGCTCCCCGAAATCACGGAGCTCTCCGAGAAATACGGGGCCGCGCTCATGGTTGACGAGGCACACGCTGCAGGGGTTCTAGGGAAGAGGGGCAGCGGAGCCACTGAGCATTTCGGTGTCGAGGAGCGCGTGCCTGTCGTCATGGGCACGCTCTCGAAGGCCGTAGGCTCGCTCGGCGGCTACGTCGCCGGGAGCCGGACGCTCGTCGATTTCATAAGGAACCGCGTAAGGAGCTACATATTCGACACGTCCCTTCCCGCGCCCTCACTCGCGGCGTCCATGGCCGCGATCGACATCATAGAAAACGAGCCAGAAAGGAGGGAGCGCCTCTGGGCGCTGATACGCCGCTTCAAGTCCGGTATCGAGGGAATGGGGCTTAAGGTCATGCCCTCCGATTCGGCGATAATTCCTGTGCTTGTAGGCGAGGCCGCACCGGCCCTTAAGTTCGCGGCCGTTCTGAGGGAGCGCGGCGTGTACACACCTGCCGTCAGGCCGCCGTCGGTGCCGCCCGGTATGTGCAGGATAAGGGTGACCATTATGGCGACTCACACGGAAGGGCAGATAGACGCGGCGCTCGATGCGTTCAGGGCGGCGAGAGACTCAGTTTTCGGAGTTAAGTAGTCGGAGTGAAAAATTGATCGGATCAGGTTCCCGCATTCGGGCTCTTTCTTTTACCGTTGGCCTGAATCAGAGACTTTACCTTTTTCCAAAATGCGCTTTGCATTCCGTCAGGTTCGGGCTTCACGGTCTTTTCCCCGGAATCCTTCAGAAATCCCAGCACGTGTGAGTTGAACTCTTCAGACCGCTCGATGAAGAGGAGATGTCCCGCCCCTTCCAGAACCACGAGCGTGGAATCCGGTATCCTCTTCGATAATTTAAGCGCGCTCTCTGGCGAAACTATCCTGTCCTGGGCGCCGTTAATGAGAAGGGTCCTGGATTTTATATCTCCCGCGCGCGGCGACGAATCGTAGCCTATTCCGGCCAGGAGCTGCCTCCTCCACGCGTACTCGGGCTGCGGGTTTTCGAGTCTCCATTCCATTATCCGGTCGATTTCATCGGAGTTATTCTTGAAGTACTCTTCCGAGAGTGCGAGCGAGAGACCGTATCTCATCCTCTCCTCCCCGCTCATGGCATATTCCAGCCGTATGGGGCCGCGCGAGGCGTCGAATGCAGTCGGAAGAAATCCCCAGAGCTTGAGGAACCCGTTAAGGAACGGGGACTTCCCCGTAACCAGCTTTCCGGGCCCGGAGTTGGTCGAAACCAGCACGAGATCCCTGACCATGTCGGGCTCCGATATGGCCAACTCCTGGGCTACGTATCCGCCGAGCGAAACGCCGAGCACGTGCGCCGATTCGATACCTATCTCTTTTAAAAGCCCGGCCGCATCCCTGGCCATTAGCTCGATGGTGTACTCCGAATCCGGCTTGTCGGTATTCCCCGCTCCCCTGTTGTCGAATATTACGACCTTATGGGTCTTCGAGAGGACGGGGACCTGCTTGTACCACATCCAGCTCGAATACCCGAGGCCCTCTATCAGGAGAAGCGGCTCCCCCGAGCCGTGCACCTCGTAATAGATGTTTATGCCGTTAACGTTAACGGTTCCTGACGAAGGCTCTCTCATGCGGATATGGCTTTCTTTCTATGTATATCGATCCCGTTTGCGGAGTTTATCGGCGCCGGCCTTTGCTTGTCGAACTCCTCGAACGCCTCGTTTACAGCCTGCATCGCGTTAATCGCAGCCGGGAAACCGGCATAAATTGCCATCTGGAGGATAATTTCGGTTATCTCCTCCTTTGTAACACCGACGTTCAGGGCGCAGATCGTATGCACCTTGAGCTGCTGCTCTGCATTCCCGAGCGTGGTGAGGGCCGCAATCGTAGCGATCTCCCTCGACCGGAGGTCGAGACCGGGCCTTCTGTAGATGTCGTTGAAGGCGAATTCCATAATATACCGGGTGAGGTCCGGGTTCAGGGACTTCAGACGCTCCAGGGACTTCTCCGCGCCTTCACCCTTGATTTCCCTGAATTTCTCAATACCCTGTTTGTATCTGCTCATGGCTTTCTCCTATGAATATAATGTAAGACTCAAAACCCCCTAGTCAAGTGAAATTTTCGCATCTGCTTACAGTTATCTTGCGATAAAATGCTGTAATTAGGCTATATTGAAGGATATTAGGGGTGATTTATGTGCAATTGCTAATTTGACACCTGCGCCCTCTTCGCACTCTTCGCAGTGCTCTCGACGCAGGTTACACAGCCGTCCGGGCCGCCACTGATCGATTGACAATCCCCATCACGTCCTTTAAATTCTTGGAAGAAAAATCATCCGAAAACGGAGGTGCCGCGATATGGACTGGGGCATGAAAAACAGAATGGCGAGGATAATAAACCCCAAGACAGGAAGGGCGGTTATGCTTGCTTTCGACCATGGCTACTTTCTCGGGCCGACACATGGGCTCGAAGTGCCGAGGGATACGATTGCCCCGTTAATGCCATACGCGGACACCATTATGCTGACCCGCGGCGTGCTCCGCACGTCCGTCGACCCCGATTCCGGTGCGAACGTCGTTTTAAGGGTTTCGGGAGGGACGAGCATCGTAGGCGCAGACCTTTCGAACGAAGGCCTTACTACTTCCTTTAAAGACGCGATAAAGCTCAACGTCGCAGGCGTCGGCATATCCGTATTCGTCGGGAGCGACCACGAGCGGCAGACCCTTCTCAACCTCGCCGAGCTCGTGAATCTTGGCGAGGAGTACGGCATTCCGGTTCTCGGCATCACGGCCGTCGGAAAGGAGCTCGAAAAGAGGGACGCGAGGTATCTTTCCCTCAGCTGCCGCATATGCGCCGAGCTCGGGACCCACATCGTGAAGACGTACTACTGCGAGGAGTTCGAAAAGGTTACGGGAAGCTGCCCGGCTCCGATAGTGATAGCCGGGGGGCCCAAGCTCGAAACCGAGATAGACGTATTCGAGATTACCCACAGCGCGATTCAGCAGGGTGCCGTCGGAGTCGACATGGGAAGGAATATCTGGCAGAACAGCCACCCGGTCGCGATGCTCCGCGCCGTGCGGTCTATCGTTCACGAAAACAACAATCCGAAGCAGGCGCACGACCTCTACCTTTCTCTCAAGGGCGACGAGTCGAGAAAGGTAGCCAGTGCATAAAGCCGGTCAGAATCATATCCGCCGAGCCGCTTAACAATTTCCGTAGCGCGTAGAGGACTCATATGCGTGTAGCGATGTATTATAGAAACAGCGACGTGAGGCTCGAGGAGATGCCGGTGCCCACTATCAGCCCCGGCGAGCTGCTCATGAAGGTTCACGCGAGCGGCATATGCGGGAGCGACCTCATGGAATGGTACCGTCTCCCGAAGGCCCCGCTCGTCCTCGGCCACGAAGTCGCGGGCGAGGTTGTGGAGGTCGGCGAAGGAGTTAAAAAATTCGCTCCCGGCGACCGTGTCGTAGTGACGCACCACGTGCCCTGCAACACCTGCCGCTACTGCCTCAGGGGAAATCATTCCTCCTGCCAGACACTTCGGACGACTCACTTCGATCCGGGCGGATTTTCCGAATATATACGCCTGCCCGCGATCAACGTCGACAGGGGTGTCCTCAAGCTCCCGGACGAGGTCACATACGACGAGGCGTCTTTCGTGGAGCCGCTTGGATGTGTCGTAAGGGGGCAGCGCCTGGCGGGATTCGGCATGACCGACAGCGTTCTCGTCATGGGGAGCGGCATCACGGGCCTCCTTCACATTCAGCTCGCAAAGGCCCTCGGCGCGGGACGTATCATGGCCACCGACGTCAACGACTACAGGCTCAAGGCGGCGCTCGATTTCGGCGCCGACGCAGCAATCGATGCCCAGGGCGACGTGGCATCCCGCGTAAAGGAGCTTAACGGCGGAAGGCTCCCCGATATGGTCATAGTCTGCACCGGGGCCGTTTCGGCCATAGAAAGCGCGTTCGATCTCACCGACAGCGGCGGGACGATCCTCTTTTTCGCCCCGTCGGGTCCCGATGCGAAAATGTCGGTTCCCTTCAACGATTACTGGTGGTCTGGTATAAAGACCGTAAGCTCATATGCGGCCTCGCCCGAGGACCTGGCGCTCGCGCTGGAGCTCATAAGGGCGCGCCGCGTGAACGTGGGCGGCATGGTGACGCACAGGCTCCCGCTTGCCGAAACCGGGCGCGGCTTCAAGATGGTCGAGGACGCCCGCGATTCCATAAAAGTCATAGTGCAGCCGAGCCTCTAGGTGCCTTACTTCGCGCCGAGGAGCGACCTTAAAATCGTGCTTACGATCGCGAGTATGAGGGCTGCGAAGAAGGCCGTCCAGAACCCGGCGACGTGAAATCCCGAGACGAGCGAGCTCGCCAGCATGAGCATGAGCCCGTTTATCACCAGCAGAAATATTCCGAACGTGAGTATGGACAGGGGGATCGTGATGATTTTGAGAAAGAGGCCGATAGTCGCGTTTATGAGACCTATGATGACCGCGGCGAAAAGGGCTGTCCC
>CAZUDM010000085.1:1915-5120 GCA_964618635.1 uncultured Spirochaetia bacterium | reverse complement strand
CCCTCCTTCTACCACGACCCTCCGCCTCCACCACCGAACCCGCCTCCGCTCGACCCGCCCCCTCCGAGCCCGCTCCCGCCCGACTTCCTCGGTGCCGAAGCGAACGTGCTGTTCATTACCCCGAGGCTCCTTCCGAGGTCCGCCGCGAAAAGCCTCGGAGTGAAGGAATTCATGTAGCCCGGCGACGAATACCACGACGGCGGCTCCCTGTATATGTCCCTGAAGGCTTCGGCCCATTTCTCTTCGAGGCCGAAAACGAGCGCGAAGGGCAGCACCCGGTCAAAGAGGGTAGGATCGTCCTTCGCCAGCGCCTCTATCCTGTCTTTCTCCGCCCTGTCTATAAATTCCCTGAAGCCGAGAAGCTCTTCGTTGGCGAGGGCGCCCTGCTTCGTCTTTTTCGGCATGAATCCCGACCACAACAGTATGATTACCCCTGAAAGCGCGATCGACACCTTGAGTAAAAAGTTCGTAAAGAGAGCAAATCCCACTATGAGAAGTATTATCCCGATCCACTTGTATATCCCCTTCACTTTTTCCGGGTCTCCGGGGAAGTAGCCGCCCTCGACGAGCTCCCCGTAAAGGGACTTCGTTATTCCCGGAAGCTCCCTGTAGAACTTGTTCCTGAGGTCGGAAATTTCAACCTCTCCCCCGCTCTTGAAAATCCCCGCGAGCACCTTCTGCTCGTGAGGCTTGAGCTCTCCCGGCGCTGGCTCCTTCAACTTTACGAGCTTGTAATCCCTGTCGGTAAAGAAGTAGAGCTTGGTCGACTGGTGCTCCTCTATCCTGAGATATCCCCTGACGGCCAGGTCTATAACAGTCGACGTTATGTCGGCGACGTCGGCCCTCTCGTCGATAAGCGTCCCCGCCTCGGCCGGCGTGAATCCCTCGGGCGGGCTGTACCTCACCATTACAGACCCCTTCCCCTCCGGGTCGCGTCCGCTCGTCCGCCAGATGTACAGCATCCCGAAGAATGTCGCGAACGGCAGGATGAAAAACCAGTTGTCCGAAAGGAACCACAAAAGCTTCTCCAAGCCCGACGGCTCCTTTACGATCCCTTTAGGAAAGCCGGTCACTATGGTAAGCCCCTCGCCGGCCCAGAGAACCCGCGACGCGCTGAATTCCGCCTCGCCGCCCGTAACCGATGCTGAACAGTCCTTGCCAGTAGCCCCCCTCGGGCCCGTGTAGCATTCGGCCTTAATATCTTCGCGCGCCCCTTCAGGGAGATACACCCTTGCCCCGGCTTCGTTTATAGGCACCCTCCACTCGTCCCCCGTCACGTTCCAGTAGAGCTCGTCGTGGTCCTCGAAGAACGCCACCGCGCCGCGGACGGTATACTCGATCCTGTACCCGTGGACGCCCGTTATCGTCTTGTCCGGGTCCCCTATCCTGACGTTGACGACGGCGCCCTCGGTGCTCACCTCATACTGGTAAGGGTTCCCGTCGAAGTCGGTCACCTTCTCGACGTCTATCTTTATGCTGTAGCGCTTGTAACCGTAGTCGTATTTATAAGGGATGTACCTGTATATGCCGTGCCTCTGGGCGTACTGAAAGTCGTACTCTATGTCCTCGACGACGGTGAGGCTGCCGTTCTCGTCTACGAATATGTCCGAATGGAATTTCCTTATCTCCTCGGAATTCGCGGCTGCCGGCAGGAAGACGGCAAAGAGGGTGAGGGCAAGGAATATAAGGACGGCACGCGCTTTCGTCATGTAAGAGGGCGTCTCCCGGAGAAGCCTTTTCACTGGCCGAAGCTTACTCTCGGAGCGGTTCTCTCGGCTTCGGAATCGAGCTCGAAATATTCCTTCTTCTGGAAGCCGAACATGTTGGCCACGATATTGCTCGGCACGGACTCTATCTTCGTGTTGAGGTCCCTGACGACGGCGTTATAGTAGCGGCGGGCGAGCTGTATCTGCTCCTCTATCCTCGCAAGCTCGGCCTGGAGCTCGAGGAAATTCTGGTTGGCCTTAAGGTCCGGGTAGGCTTCGGAGAGGGCGAAGAGGCTCTTGAGCGTCGATTGTAGAAAGTTCTCGGCCTCGGCCTTGGCCTCGGGCGTCGTGGCCTGCATGGCACGGCTCCTCGCCTCGACGACGCTCTCGAAGGTCGATTTTTCGTGAGTCGCGTAGCCCTTCACAGTCTCGACGAGATTCGGGATGAGGTCGTATCTCCTCTTCAGTTGAACGTCCACGTCCGACCACGCCTGCTCGGCCATGTTCCTCAGCCTTACGAGTCCATTGTAAATCCCGACTAAAGCGAATGCCACCGCCGCTATAACGGCGAGGATTATAAGCGTTGCGGTCATGATTCTCTGCCTCTCTTCCCTTATTTTAGGAAATACGCCCCTCGTCCCCGGGTCCGGATACATTATAAAACAATTTATCCTCCCGCGTGAAGGACTCGGAATTAATTAACGATTGTCTCTATGGCGGCTTCGTTACCAGAGCGGATTGAAAGTGAGGCCCGAGAGTATCTTCGGATAAAAGTAGGTGGTCTTGTGCGGCATCCTCTCGCCATCGCGGACGACGTCGAATATGTCGCCGGCCTTGAGCTCGGGGAGAATAAAGCCAAGGATGTAATCCCCGCTGCCCGTGAGATCGACGGCCTCTTCGAGAAATTTCGTGTAGAAAATGCCGGATTCTTCCTCGTTCAGTATGTTCTTGAAGACTATCTTGTGAAGGAGCATCACGCCGAGGCTCGAATACCCTTCGCCTGATTTATTCTTCACGGAAACCCTGTACGCCTTCTTCCTGTCCCCGGTTATAACGGTAAATTCCTCGTGCCCTATGTCAGACACGGCCTCGCCGAGCTCCATCTCCCTCACGTTAAAATACTCGCCGAGCTTTGCGATGAACGATTCCGTCGTGTATTGGCCTATGCTCTTTACGAGCCTGTGAGTGGGGTTGATAACGAGCCCGTCGCCCTCGCCGCGCGCGAGAAACATCATCACATAGTCGTAAGGCTTTTCTTCTTCCCCGGGGTTGTTCTCCCTCTGGATACGCCTGTAGTCGAGCGCGGTCTCATACCTGTGATGCCCGTCGGCGATGAGAAAGCTCGTGTCCGCGAGGCGCTCCGTGATCCCGGAGATAAGCCCCTGGTCGGATATCTTCCAGAGAATATTTCTCACGCCGTCCGCTGTCGTAACGTCGAATATCGGCTCCCCGAGATTTTCCTCGATCGCCTTTTCCACGCCCCCTTCCGGGTCCGAATA
>CAZUDM010000085.1:0-1815 GCA_964618635.1 uncultured Spirochaetia bacterium | reverse complement strand
GCTGATTACGTCGTAGGGGGGCGCGAGCACCTTCGCAAAGTCCCCGATCTTGGCCGGGTTATACCTTATACCTTTAAACCCTTTCACTATAGGCATCTATAAGTACTCCTCCAACTCCCGGGATGAAAGGTCTCCCTCTCGCACGATTCGGGGAGAGCTGGCGGTAAGATCCACGATGGTAGACCCTTTCGAGGGCGGAATGTTACCAGAGTCTACTATAAGTTCAACCTTATCACGGAACGTGTCGTATATGTAGTTCGATTCTAATATATTACCCGCGCCGCTCAGGTTTGCGCTCGTGGATGTGATTGGAGTGTCTATGTATTCGAAGAGCGTCCTTACGAACGGATGCGCGGAAATCCTGACGGCGACATTCCCTGTCCCCGCCGTGATGATGGGGTCGAGCTCCCCCGCAGCCTTCAATATTATGGTGAGCGCGCCGGGCCAGAATCTCTGGGCCAGCCTTTCCGCCGCGGGCGTCGGCCCCGCTATGGACCTGAGCATCCCCACGTCCCTTACGAGGACGGGTATGGGCATAGCCTTCGGGCGGCCCTTTATGTCGAAGATCCTCTCGACGGCGCCTGCGCTGGTGACGAGCGCACCTATCCCGTAGAGGGTCTCCGTCGGGTAGACGATTACGCCCCCCTTCTCTAAAACCCCCGCCGCCTTCTCGGGCGATCCGGGGGCTTCGGCTTTAATTACCTCGGTCAAAGGCCTGCGAGTCTTCTACCTGTCGTGCTTTTTCGCCGCTGTTTCAACCTTCTTGGCCAGCTTCGCCCTCGATTCCTTCACCCGCTTGTTTATTTCGGGGTACTTGAGGGCGAGTATCGCACCGGCGTAGAGGGCGGCGTTTCGTGCCCCGCCCTTGCCTATAGCCATCGAGGCCACGGGTATCCCCGGCGGCATCTGCACTATCGACAAGAGCGCGTCGAGGCCGTTTAAGGGCGACGAGTCTACGGGGACACCTATCACAGGCAGCGTCGTGTAAGCCGCAACGACCCCCGGAAGATGGGCGGCCCATCCGGCCCCCGCTATTATTACCTCGACTCCCCTCTTTTCGGCGGTTTCGACGTACTTTCTAACCCTGGCCGGCGTCCTGTGGGCCGAGGCTACCCTGAGCTCATACTCTATCCCCAGCTCCTCGAGGGCCTTCCAGGCGTCCTCCATGCTTCCCAGGTCCGAATCGCTTCCTACTATTATTCCAACTTTAGGCATAATTAGGTCTCAAACATATCCCGTTTGCGCCGCCTTTTCAAGGATTGTGCGCGACCTTTTATTATTTCATACATTGGGTACACTAGTTTGGTTAAACTTGACAAAGATGGGCGTGTGGTTATGTTAATGCGGAAAAATCGGCTTTTACTATAATAGATACTGAAACTCCAGCCAGTCCTTATTTCAGATAACACTATTATAAAAATAGGAGGAGATTTGTAATGAAGGTTAGGCCACTACATGACAAGGTTTTAATTCAGAGACTCGACAGCGAAGAGACCACCAAGGGCGGGATTATCATCCCCGATTCGGCAAAGGAGAAGCCGCAGGAAGGGAAGGTTATCGCGGTCGGTAACGGCAGGTTTCTCGAAGACGGTTCGACCAAACCGCTCGACGTTAAAAAGGGAGACAAGATCCTCTTCAGCAAATACGGCGGTACCGAAATCAGAATCGACGGCGAAGACTACCTCATACTGAGCGAGGAAGAGATTCTGGCCGTAGTCGATTAACCAAATCCAAAAATACAGATTCCCAGGAGGCAGAAGAAATGGCAGCAAAGGAAATAAAATTCGACAGGGCGGCGCAGGACTCGATCTTGAG
>CAZUDM010000084.1:1576-5127 GCA_964618635.1 uncultured Spirochaetia bacterium | reverse complement strand
CAGGCAGGAATCCACTTCCGCCAGCAATAAATCAGGAGTCTTTGTCATCTCGAACAACGATTTCGAGCGAGGAATCGGACGCCATAGGCTGATTGCAAGAAAGCATATCTGGTACTGCTCGGAAATACCTCAAATTAAAACAGTGAGAGATCCATCTTTTAAGTCTGTCATCCTGAACTTGTTTCAGGATCTATATTTTAAAGATTAGATTTCTCCCTCCGGTCGAAATGACAGACCCGGTTTATTCTCCGCCCGATCATCAAATTGCTCGCTGCATGGCAGCGAAGCAATCCCCCTCCGGGACGGCACGCCACGCGTGCGGGAAATCGAAGTGGCAGAGTCATTGCTGTTTCGCCCGACGCGCTATCGGTGCATGAGTCTCCGAAGGTGCTTCGTCGAAAAACACACTACGTGTGTGGTCAAGCAAAAGTAGAAAAGCCTTTATAGTTGCTTATATAAAAACTGGATTCCCGATACGAGCTTGATACTAAAAATAGCAAGTGACGAGCTGTACCGGATAAACGTTTGCGCTTCAATGCCGAGGCGTCCAATTCCTCACTCGCTCGGAATTGTTGGGAATGACAAACTATAAGGATGACAGGAGCATGGAGTCGCAGCTCGCAGCCGCAACTGTGGATTGAGCTGGAATGCGCTCCACAGCTCTCCCCTTCTCTAATCATCTTTTATAAACAATAACCAACGCGATATATTTTAAGTTAATTTGACAAAAAATAATTCATTGTGATACCCTGAGATTTACACGCGGAAATTAGTTATCCGTCAATCCGCAGTCCAAGCGGGGGGGTGCTGCAATGAAGAGCGGATTTAAGGAATTCCCGTCTGCCGTCCCGATTTACCTGGCCGTTTTATTTTTCAGTCTGACCTCCATCGCCGCAGCGCAGGAAGTTCTGCCCCGGCCCGAGCAGCCGTTCGAGGGCAAGATCGGGCGGACTGTCAAGGATTCGACGCCGGACTTTCCGAAGGGCGTCACAGCGCCTCCGAACGCTCCGAACGTGCTCCTTATAATCACGGACGACGTCGGCTTCGGCGCGACGAGCACGTTCGGCGGCCCTATCCAGACGCCGACATTCCAGCGCCTGGCGGACAACGGCCTCCGCTACAATATGTTTCATACTACGGCTCTGTGCTCGCCGACGCGGGCCGCCCTTATTACAGGGCGTAACCACCACTCGGTCGCGAGCGGCGTGATCACGGAATTCGCGACCGGCTACCCGGGATACAACTCGCTCGTGCCGAAGAGCGCGGGCTCCGTCGGGGAAGTTCTCAGGGAGAACGGCTACAACACGTCGTGGTTCGGGAAGATGCACAATGTGCCCGACTGGATGTCGAGCCAGGCGGGACCGTTCGACCTCTGGCCGAGCGGCCTCGGCTTCGAGTATTTCTACGGCTTCATCGGCGGCGACACCGACCAGTGGCACCCGGCCCTCTTCGAGAACACGAGGCCGATAGAGGTGGAGATGGAGGCCGACGCGCCGCTTGACAAGAACCTGGCGGATAAGGCCATAGAGTGGCTGCAGCTGCAGCACGCGCTCGCGCCGGACAAGCCCTGGCTCCTTTACTACGCGACAGGCACAGCGCACGCCCCGCATCACGCGCCGAAGGAGTGGATAGACAAATATAAGGGGCAGTTCGACCAGGGCTGGGATAAAGTGCGCGAGGAAACGCTGGCGCGGCAGATAAAAGAGGGCGTCGTCCCGGCCGGAACGCAGCTTACGAAGCGTCCGGAGCAGATACCGGCGTGGGACACACTATCCCCCGACCAGAAGCGGCTTTACTCGCGCATGATGGAGGTTTACGCCGGGGCGCTTTCGTACGCCGACGACCAGATCGGACGCATAATCGCCGCTTTGGAAGACTCGGGCCAGCTCGACAACACCCTCGTCATATTCATCATGGGCGACAACGGCGCGAGCGCCGAGGGCACGATGCAGGGCACGACGAACGAGGTGGCCACGGCTGCCAACGGCGTGACGGAGAGCCAGGAGTTTCTGCTCTCCATGATAGACGAGCTCGGCGGCCCTTTGACGTATAACCACTACCCGGTCGGCTGGGCGCACGCCATGGATTCGCCGATGCAGTGGAACAAGCAGGTCGCCTCGCATTTCGGCGGCACGCGGAACGGCATGGTGATCTCGTGGCCGGCGCGCATCGAGAACACGGGCGGCGTGCGCTCGCAGTTCAGCCACGTTATCGACATTGTGCCGACAATATACGAAGCGGCGAATATCACGCCTCCCACGATGATGGACGGGGTGGAGCAGAAGCCGATAGAGGGCGTCAGTCTCGTATATACGTTCGACGCGCCCGACGCTCCGACTCAGCACGGCACGCAGTATTTCGAGCTCGTGGGCAACCGCGCGATATACAAGGACGGCTGGATGGCGAGCACGACTCCGCTCCGGCTGCCGTGGGTTACTGTCGGGCAGGAGCCCAACCCCGACGACTTCAAGTGGGAGCTCTATAACGTCAGCGAGGATTTCAGCCAGGCGAATAACCTCGCGGCGGAGAATCCCGAAAAGCTGAAGGAGCTCCAGGACGCCTTCGACGCGGAGGCGAAGAAGTATAACGTCTATCCGCTCGACTCGAGCTTCGCATCACGGGCCGACCCTGCCATCAGGCCGAGCCTTACGCGCGGCCGCACCGAATTCACCTACTACCCGGGGGCGATACGCATACCCGAAGGCTCCGCGCCCGACTTCAAGAACAAGTCGTGGGCCGTAGCGGCCGAGGTAGCCGTTCCGGAAGGCGGCGCCGACGGCGTTCTGGCGACGATGGGCGGGCGTTTCGGCGGCTGGGCGCTGCTCATTCAGGACGGCAAGCCCGAATTCGTATACGCCCTTTCGAACCAGCCCGAGCACAAGTACCGCATCGCTTCGGACAAGGCTCTCCCGGCGGGGAATCATGTCGTCAGGTTCAGCTTCAAGTACGACGGCGGGGGCATCGGCAAGGGAGCGACGGGGACGCTGTTCGTCGACGGCAAGGAAGTGGCGCAGGGCAAGATACCGCAGACTATAGGTGTCCGCTTCTCGCTCGACGAGACGTTCGACGTGGGCGAGGACACGGGCACTCCGGTCGTCGAAGACTACGTCGACAAGATGCCGTTCGAGTTCACGGGTGATCTGAAAAAATTCATGGTGGTTCTCGAGCCCCAGAAGCTGACGGAGCAGGAGCGGAAGAAGCTCCTCGAAGAGGAAGCGAGGGGTTCGATGGCGATTCAGTAACGGGCCACGCCCGCTGGATACCGAAGTAGCGAGGTATTGCTATTATCACCAGCCGCGCTTCCGGTGGTTTCAGCAACTTCGGTGCTACATTGAAAAAACACACTATGTGTGCGGACAGCATCCGCTGGCATCCGAAGCAGCGGCGTCTCCGGCCGCATCACTATTGCGCTTCAGCGCCTGTGACTGATAGTTCGGAAATATAGTGAGAGCGGCACTAACCCATCTCCCTTTATCGAAAATCCAGCTTAACTCCTGGGCTTATTATAGGGGGCAAATCAGCTCTATAACTTCTCCCGAAATTAAGCTTGA
>CAZUDM010000084.1:0-1476 GCA_964618635.1 uncultured Spirochaetia bacterium | reverse complement strand
GGGCTTATTATAGGGGGCAAATCAGCTCTATAACTTCTCCCGAAATTAAGCTTGACACTGGTATATCATATGAGAGAATCGAATTAATTGCATTCGTAACAAAAACATATGGGGAGGGAAGTAATGGGTAGATTCATAATAGTCTTTTTAACGATCATTTCTTCTATCGTAATAATCGCCTGTTCAACTTACGAAGAACCGGCGTCCGTGAATTTCGTAGAAGAAACACAAACAGTCAAAACACAGCCCATACCAAATGATAGCTGCCTGGGTATAGATGACGGGGTTACTCAGTGCAGAGCGCTGGATGGACGGTCAACGTGCCAGGCATGTTGTAACGGGGGATGGCAGCAATTATCTCTCGGCTCGGGAATTATCGAATGCCCGTATAAACCCGGTGAGACGACATTTGAGTGTAATTCGAATAAGTATCATATAGATTGCAATTATTAGCTGAGCATTAACCCGGCATAAATTGCTCGCTGCCGTGCAGCGAGCAATACACTTCCGGGACGTGCGGACAATGCCATGTGCCCTTGAGTAATATGGTAAAACCTCCCGCCTAAATCAATTCCTCCAGCTTAAGCTTGCCGTTGCAACATGCGATAAGCTTCAATAATATTCATATCATGAAAAGATATTCTCCCAGGACGCTGGATGAGGCTGTCGGGATTATATTGGATATTCTGACAAGTGAACAGAAGGAAGAATTGAAATCATGTTCAGAATCGGAGCTCGGACGTTTTCATTTCCATTTTGGCATGTGGATCAGGAACAACTTTATTCACAATAATGAAAATTCCTGGGAGCTCGAGCAGTCAATAATTGATAACCCGGACGACTATCTATTTGCACATCCGGATGATATATCCGGTTTAATCATTAAGGCTGTATGGAAGGCGTTACAAAGTGGAAATACACCCTAACCCATCATTGCACGGAGCAATCGGTGCGTTAATCTCTAAAAAAGGGGCTCCCTGACAGCCCCCTGAACATGCGCAGGGGACTCCACACTCCCCTGACGGAACCTTTGGGACTCAGGCAGTCCCTCAGCACCAACGCATGGAGATTTTGCCGCATGCTCTTAATGACGGATGGGTAGCGTCGCGGCTGGACGCCGCGATTCCACCTTTTCATATTCTTATAGTCTGTCATTCCCCACGATTCGGAGCGAGCGAGGAATTGTTGGGAATGACAAACTACGGAGAAACGGATTAAAAGAAGATTGCCGTGCGGAAGACGCTCCCTCACAATGACGGATGAAAGAAAGACGAGATTCTGAAACAAGTTCAGAATGACAGACTATAAGAATAAACAGAAGTGTGGGTGATCCTTCGCTCGCTCCGAATCGTGGTGGGAATGGCACAGTTAAGCCCCTTTTCCTGAGGGGAGGGTAAAGGATAGATTGCTTCGCTTCACTCGCAATGACAAATTATAGTCTCGGCCACATCATAGGGCCCTGCGCAGGCAGCAAAG
>CAZUDM010000083.1:0-5025 GCA_964618635.1 uncultured Spirochaetia bacterium | reverse complement strand
TAAGGCTAAGGCTAAGGCTAAGGCTAAGGCTAAGGCTAAGGCTAAGGCTAAGGCTAAGGCTGGATTCCCGACCCGGCTTCGCCCGCAGGCTCCGCCGCGGCAAGTAAAGGCTTTGATACTAAAGTAGGCAGGTTTGGAGCGGTACTGGATAAGCGCTTGTGCGTAAATCAACGGCGTCCAATTCCTCACTCGTTCGGAATTGTTGGGAATGACAGGAAATGAATGGATTCCTGCCTGCGCAGGAATGACAGAAATGAGGTAGATTCCTCGCTCGCTCGAAATCGTTGGGAATGACAATTACAAAGGCTAAATCCCCCCTGTCCCCTCCGGCTTCGCCAAGGCTACGCCGCGACAGGCCTTTTTCTAAGGGGGGATGGAAAGCAAAGCAAAAAGGTAATTCCCACCTTCATCCTTCCCCCCGGAAAGGGGGGAGAAGACCAGATTGACGCTGAAGGCTCATCGTAATGGCCCGGTGAAAACAGAAAATTCATCTCACATCCAATGCGATTTCTGACGTGAATTAATTGTGTGAAGATTGCGGAAATTTTGATATATACTTAGCAAAAAGTCGGGTCGGTTCAGCCGATTCGCGCTCGCAGTCAAATCCATCAGGAGGTGATGATATGTTCAGATTGGGCGGTTTTTGCTTGACTTTAGCAGTTGCCGTGATGATGTCGGCTGCGGCTTTCGCGCAGAGCAGCTCGGACGAGTTCAGCGGCGCAGACTTTCTCTTCGTGCAGACGGCTACCGGAGTGACGTTCGCCGACGGGAAGATGACGCTGACGGGGCTTTCTCCGTCGATGATTTTCTTCTCCGACAGGCCGGAGAGGATAGCGGGGCACGTGCCCGTGACGCAGTTCCTCAAGATATGGGACGAGGGCAAGGACAGCTTCAAGAACGATCCTCCGAACGCCGCCGTTTCGATTCTGGGAGAGAAGGAAGGCGGGACGGATGTGATCGTCGAGATCTCGAATCCGTCGCTCAGCGAGAAGGGCGATTTGACCTATGACGTGAGAGTCCTCGACGGTACGCTGCCGGAAAAGGGCGGGTTGACGTCGCTCGTTATAGACTGGTGGGTAGGGCCAGCCGGTGCGGTTTGCTGGAGGAATTACTACACTGGGTTCAGGCATTGCCGTTTCCCGGGACCGTATTACTACGGGCCGTATCCGCGTCCGTATTGGGCTTATTGATTCGGGTTTGAATTAGAAAAAGGTTTAGATTGAGCCGGCGGGCCTCTGCCTTCGGGGAGGGGCCTGTCGGCTTTTTTTGTGGGGACGGACAGGATGAGGGATTAAAAAGAGGGATTGCCGCGGATGCTGCGCACCCTCGCAATGACAAAAAATTCTTGAAAAATGAATGGATTCCAGCCTGCGCTGGAATGACAGACTAAAAAAACTAAATCCCCCCTTACCCCCCTTTTTCTAAGGGGGAATTAAATGCAAAAGATAGATTTCTCACTGTTTAAATTTGGGGATATTTCCGAGCAGTACCAGATATGCTTTCTTGCAATCGGCCTATGGCGTCCGATTCCTCGCTCGCTCGAAATCGTTGTTCGAGATGACAGACTATACGAATGACGGAAGGGGTGGAGTCGCGGCTGAGCGCCGCGACGTCGAATTCGTGCACGTGTGGCGTGCTGGATTCCCGATTAAGACACTCGGGAATGACAGGAAAAACTTTAAAAGCGAGATCCTGAAAATTTTGGTTTCTGTCTCTGTGGAGCAGTGCTAGATAAGCATTGGTACAGTTGGCCAAGGGCTCTCGATTCCTCGCTCGCTTGAAATCGTAGTTCAGGATGACGGATTGAGGGATGATGGAAGTGTGGGGTCGCGGCAGGAGCAGCGACGTCGATTTCCTGCAGACGTGGTCCGCACACGTAGTGTGTTTCTCGACGAAGCACCTTTAGGTGCAATAAATACCGGAAGCGCGGTTGGTGATAGTGGCAACGTCGGCTGCTACTTCGGATGCCAGCGGACGCTGTCCGCATGTTTTTTCCGATTGTCTGATATATAATTCAGCTAACCGAAAATATTCGAGCCGTAAAAGGGGTGTCCTCATGGCATTTATCGGGAATGTGCGCCGGGGTATCGAGAACCCGAACGAGGACATTTCAGCAGGACCGCGCGCACTCGGCTTCCTGGACGCGTTTTCGATCGGCATTGGCGGCATCGTGGGTGGCGGCATATTCGCGACGCTCGGGCTGGCCACCGTAGAATCGCGCGGCGCAACGTTCATCTCGTTCCTCATAGGCGGCGTGGTCGCGCTGCTGACGGCTTATTCCTACGTAAAACTTTCTATCGCGTTTCCGAGTAAGGGCGGGACTGTGACGTTTATAAACAAGGCGTTCGGGCCGGGGCTGTTTTCCGGAAGCCTGAACACGCTGCTCGTGATGAGCTACGTCGTTTTGCTGGCCGTGTATGCGTATGCGTTCGCGAATTATGCGGCGGCGACTTTTTTCCCGAGGGAGGATTACGACTTCTGGCACAGGGTGCTTTTGACGGGTGTGATGGCTGTGCTCGCGCTCGTGAATTTCGCGGGGCCAGCGCTCGTGGAGAAGTCCGAAGGATTTTTTAATTTCAGCAAGCTGCTCATCCTCTTCGTATTCGTCGTGGCGGGACTGGCGGCGTCGGGGCTTACGTTCGGGAGGCTCGGACCTTCGGAGTGGGTGCCTGTGCCGCAGATGGTCGCGGCGGGGATGCTCGTGTTCCTGAGCTACGAGGGATTCGAGTTGATCGCGAACGTGTCGGACCAGGTAAAGAACAGGGAGCGGAATCTGCCGCTCGCGTATTACGGGTCGGTCGCGACGGCTATGGTGTTTTATACCTTGATAATTATCGTCGTGCTCGGGCATATGACGTTCGCAGAGGTGGAGGCGTCGAAGGGATACACCCTTTCGGCGGCGGCGGAGATATTCATGGGGAGGCTCGGTTTCGTGCTGCTGGCGGTGGGGGCGATACTGGCGACCGCCTCCGCGATAAACGCCGGGCTTTTCGGGGCGTCGAAGCTGCCGCTGATGCTGGCGAAGGCCCACGAGGCGCAGGAGGTGTACGAGACGGAGGTGAAGGGGCGGTATCCCGTGGGGCTTTTTGTGATCACGGCGCTCGTGCTTCTTATCGCCAATTTTCTGAACCTTCATTCGCTTTCGGCGGCGACGAGCACGGGGTTCATACTGGTGTTTCTGATGGTGAACGTGGCGAGCGCTCGTCTCGCTCCGGTTACAGGTGCGAAGCGGTGGATTTGTATCACGGGTGCGGCAGTGTGCGCGGCCGCACTTTTGATATTGTTCGTGGAGACGGCGAGGAATCCCGAGAACAGGAAGGACTTGTGGTTTATAGGCGGGCTGATGGTTTTGCCGGTGGTTTATCAGGTGGTTTACAGGATTGGGGTGAGGAGGTGAGGGGGAGAAATGAAAAGGCAAAGACAGGTCTTTCACTGTTTTAATTTGAGGTATTTCCGGGCAGTACCAGATATGCTTTCTTGTAATCGGCTTGGGGCGTCCGATTCCTCGCCCGCTCGGAATCATTGTTCGAGATGACAGATTAATATATCACCCTCACCCCTGCCCCTCTCCCCTGAAGGGAGAGGGAGAAAATGTTGACTGATCGCTGGCGGAAATGGATTCCCGATGAATACATTCGGGAATGACAAAAAGACGAGGTCCTGAGTCAAGCTCAGGATGACTGATTAAAGAAATGGTAACCCCCACCCGTACCCTCCCCCTTCGGGAAGGGGGAGGGGATTATAGATGTGATGCGCGATAGGAGGTGGCTGAGGTATCGCTGCTACACCGGGTTTGCACACGCGCGGCGTGCCGCTTTCTTTGTATCGACATCCCTGTTAGAATAATCGGACATCCGCAAGGTTGGGGAGAGCAAATGATACTCGTCACCGGCGCTACGGGCAGGACGGGCCGTAGGGTCGCGCGGCGTCTTTCGAAATGGGGCTACAGATTCACCGCGATGGTGAGGGACCCGGAGAAAGCCGCCGATTTGAAGTCGAAGTCGATCGAGCTCGTGCAGGGCGACTTCGGGAAGCCCGACAGTCTAAAACGGGCGCTCGAAGGCGTCGAGCACGCGTTCATGCTGTCTCCTGATTGCGGGAACCAGCCGGAGCTTGAAAAGAATTTCATCGACGCCGCACGGGAATCGGGCGTCAAATATCTCGTGAAATATTCGGTTATCGGGGCGAATCCGGATTCGTCGAGCAGACTTTTGCGCTGGCACGGCGAGGCCGAGGAGTATCTGCGCGCGGCGGGCCTGAGGCATTCGATTGTCCGGCCGAGCGTGTTCATGCAGAATTTTTCGTCGCACTACGTGCAGTCGATAAGGGAGAAGAAGGAGTTCCGGCTGCCGTTCGGCGAGGCGGGGTGCGCGTGGGTGGACGTGAGGGATGCGGCGCGTTTGATCGCGAAGCTCCTGACGGAAAACGGAAACAGCGACGGTGTACTGACTGTGACGGGACCGGAGTCGCTCAAGGGTAAGGATATAGCGGAAATATTTTCGGAGAGGCTCGGGAAGAAGGTCGAGTACGTCGACGTGAAGCCGAAGGAGTTCCGGAAGGATTTGATTTCGTACGGTATGACGGAGCAGGTGGCGGATGCAGTGACGGAATTTTACAAGCTGATAGGCGAGGGGCTCTGCGACGTCGTGACGGATACTTTTTACCAGGTGACGGAGAAGCAGCCGCGGACCTTCGATGAGTTCGTGGACGATAGTTTGTCGGTTTTTTTGAAGAAGAAAAAGAAGGAAAAGAAGGGGTAGCACGCACGCGTTGTCTAAAAGGTACTAACTGAGAAAGACAATGGCAATTCGAAAGCTTTTCTACTTTTGCTTGACCAAAAGTAGCAAAAGTCACGGGACGGGGAAAAATTGTGCTAAAAATCATCGTGTCTTCACTAAATCTTATACCCACCCCACCCCCTGATAAGATTTTTAACGCTCATCCACTCGATTTTTTTAACGCCAATTTTGACGTCCCGAAAGTGTATTGCTTCGCTGCGGGGCAGCGAGCAATTTGATGATCTGG
>CAZUDM010000082.1:0-5203 GCA_964618635.1 uncultured Spirochaetia bacterium | reverse complement strand
TTGCCGATCATTCCCATTAGCGGTTTATTAAAACACCGATTGATTGAAATGCAACACACGTAGTGTGTTTTCCGACGTAGCAGGGGATGCGCTTCGAATCACCGTTCGCGCGGCGGGTGGTGAATGCACCGAAGTTGCTATGACGATTTCAGCAGGAATGGTCTGCACATAGTGTGTTTTTGGGCGTAGCAGGGGATGCGCTTCGAATCACCGTTCGTGCGGCGGGTGATGAATGCGGCGGAGCTGCCCAGGATTCCCGCGGCGTGACCCGTGAGATTGCCGCGGGTGCTGCGCACCCTCGCAATGACAAAAAATTCCTGATGGATTGCTTGCGGAAGTGGATTCCCGATCCGGCTTCGCTAAAGCTTTCAGGCTTCGCATGGCTATCAGGCTACGCTGAGGCTTCGCCTCGACAGGCGCCCCGACAAGCGCCGCGACGAGTCTTTTCTAAGGGGGATGAAAATATTAGATCCTGAAACAAGTTCAGGATGACTACAAAAAACAAGGATAAAAATGGATTCCCGACCCGGCTTCGCCCTCTGGGCTACGCCGCGGCAAGTACAAGCCTTGATATTAAAGAAGGCAGGTTCTGAGCGGTACTGGATAAGCGCATGTGCGTAAATTAAGGCATCCGATTCCTCGCTCGCTCGAAATCGTTGGGAATGACAGACTATAAAGATGACGGAAGTGAGGTGATTCTTCGCTTGCTCGAAATCGTTGGGGATGACAGATGCTCGGGATGATGGGCGGTTGCAGAATTGCTTAAATGAAATGCGTCAAAGAGAGCAAAAGCTCCCTTTGACGCCAAGATTGAAATTAATATTTACGCCGCGGCTTTTTCCTGCGGAGGGCGATTGCGCCTGCTATCACCAGAACTCCCGTCATGGCTATGAGCCCCCATTCCGAGAGGGTCGGGATATTCCTTGTGGTTGACAGGCCGCACCTTTCGCTCAGGCTTGCCGAGCATAGCAGAAATTGTTCGTCCGTAAGCTCCAGGGATACGGGTTCAATGCCGTCGGTATCGATCGTACAGAAAGTTGTTGCCCGCGCCGAACGTCTCTACGCCGTAATCAGTGTGCGGGGAATCCGCTAAAGCACTGTAGATGCCTTGCGGGCCCGTGAAGACTTCTGTGTTTTCGCCCACACTGCCGCCGGGGCATATTATTTCAACGATCTCGTTGCCGGTGGGCCCGTTAGACAGCGACGCGGTATCGCACGGGCATTGCGCCGAAGCGTAACCAGACATAAAAAAGAAAGTTAACAATACGAGAAGACTCAAGCGTTTCATGTTGCATCCTCCGAGCGAGCAGAAGATACAAGCGGTGCGTCCACCCCTGGGAGGAGAGAGGGAGGAAAGCAAAAAATAAATCCCCCTCATTCCCCCTTTTCCTAAGGGGGAGGGAAAATGGCCGGCGTCACTCCTTGAAGTCGGGAACCTTCTCTACGTACTGCTGGCCGTGGCCCATGTAGGCGATTTCGCGGGTGTTCATGTTTACCCTGTAGTGTGTGCAGCCCGCGGCGGCGATGCCCTGGAGGAATTCCGTGTAGTCGGTTTCCTTTCGCTGGTTTTTGAGTATCGCGTCCCTGACGCCTGCGCCGTCGAATGTGGAGCTCACTTCAAGCGTCACGAATCCTTCGGGCGCGGGCTCCGTCCACGACTGGCCCGAGCCGTGGTAGACGATCTCGTGCGTCGATACGGAAGTCTCGTAATATTCCACTCCGGCGGCTTTGAGCGAATCGAATATTTTAGGGTAGGGCCATTTCTCGGCCTTGCTCTTTTCGGCTATTTCTTCGATCGCGTTTCGGTCGAACATGGCGGGGCCTCCGTAGTCGGTTGAATGATAATAGTGTGAGAAGCGGGGAGGGTAAGTCAATAGGGGTGACAGTAAAAGAAATGACGTAAGATAAATCCCCCTATACTCCCTTTTCCAAAGGGGGAAAGAGATTCCGAACAAGTGAGGAATCTTGAGGAATGACAGAAAATGAATGGATTCCTGCTATTTTGTGTTGAGTTCCTTTCGAGCAGTACTGGACTTACTTTTTTGCAGTCGACCGAGGGCGTCCGATTTCTCGCTCGCTCCGAATCGTTGCAGGAATGACAGAAAGGTGGCCCTCGCTCGCTCGAAATCGTTGCTCGGAATGACAAAGAATCCCGGACGGATTGCCCCACTACCCTCTTCCCTAAATCGGCATTATCTTTATGCACCTGCCCGGGGGATATTCATCCGGGACAGGGGTGCATTAATCCGCACCCGCCCCTTCGGACGTAATTTTCTACAAGGGAGTTATCACGCGGCGGAGCTTCTTTCGCGAGTGTGTTCAGAGTGGACTTCGACGTAACGGGGGAATGACGCGGACCGGTGGTCTGACGGATGGGGAAAATTCGTAAGGCTCGGAGGATTCGATGAAATTTAAAGCGGCTTCTTTCACTTTTCTGCTGATGCTGTGCATGGCGGCGACGGCGGTCACTGCGTCGGCTCAAAAAATCATTTCGAGCTTCGGCGGGCAGGGGTCGGGCGACGGGCAGTTCAACGAGCCCGCAGGCATCGCGCGGGACGGCAGCGGAAATATTTACGTAGCCGATTCGTTCAACGACAGAATCCAGAAATTCGACGGGAATGGAGATTTTCTTCTGAAAATCGGTGGCGTCAGGGGAAGGGCGGACGGCCAGTTCAACAGCCCCGAGGGCGTCGCGGTGGACGGGGCGGGGAACATCTACGTCGCCGATACCTTCAACGACCGCGTGCAGAAGCTCGACGCGTCTGGAAAGTTCATATTTAAAATCGGAACGAGGGGAAGCGGCGACGGCCAGTTCAACCAGCCGGCCGCGATCGCGCTCGACGCCGCCGGGAGGATATACGTCTCCGACAGGGAGAACGACCGCGTGCAGGTTTTCGGACCTGACGGCGCGTTTCTCTTCAAGATCGGCTCCGCAGGGTCGGGCGACGGTCTGTTCAACGGGCCCGCCGGCCTGACGATTAACAGGAGCGGGCTGATATACGTCGCCGACAGCGGAAACGGCCGGGTCCAGGTTTTCGACAAGACGGGACGGTTCCTCCGCGCCATAGGCTCGCCGGGTGCGGGTAGCGGACAGTTGAGCGCTCCCACGGGGGTGGCCGTTGACGATACGTACGGCATGGTTTACGTCGCGGACGCCGGCAACAAACGTATCCAGAAGTTCAGGACGGACGGCTCGTTCCTCCTGGCACTCGCGGTTCCGGACGCCTCGGCGATCGTCATAGGCAACACCGGGCTCCATAACACCGCGGGGCAGGGCGACGTTTACGTCATAGATTCAATCAACGGCAGGGTTATGAACGTCGACATGGTGCGGAACTATCTCTTTTCCTTCGGCTCCGGAGGGTCGGGCGACGGCCAGTTCAGGGGCGTTGCCGGAATAGGAAGGGACGGGGCGGGGAATCTGTACGTCGCGGAGGTCTCCGGGGGCCGCGTTCAGAAATTCGACCCGGACGGCAAATTCATATCGCGTATAGGGAATGAAAACTGCGTGGACGCGGCTATCGACGGCTCGGGCAACGTTTATGTCGTCGAATACGAGCTGAGCCGGGTGGCGAAATACAGCCCGGGCGGCGCTTTCCTCTCGTCGTTCGGCACGGAGGGCAGCGGCGACGGCCAGCTCAGCTTACCCGAGGCCGTTGCGCTCGACCCGGCGGGGAATGTGTACGTCGCCGACTTCGGCAACGCACGCATTCAGAAGTTCAGGTCCGACGGCTCTTTCGAAATGAAGTTTACGTATACCGGAGGGCCGACGCCGCCGTTCAGGCCCACCGATATCATTGTGGACTCGTCCGGCAACTTGCTGGTGCAGGATATAGGGAACAGGCAGCTCCTCAAGTTCGGGCCGGGCGGGGACTTGATCAAGGTTATCGGTCGGCCGGGCACGGGCGACGGGCAGTTCGACAGCCCGCAGCGTCTCGATATCGACGAGCTCGGAAACATTTACGCGACGGATAACCACATAGATTACGTGCAGGTGTTCGGGCCGGACGACAAATTTATATACAAGTTCGGGGGCCGCCAGATCAGCAGGGGGGAGCCCGGCAAATTCGATTTTTCGGATGGCGTCACCGTTACGCGCGCGGGCCTGGTATACGTCGGGGACTCGGGAAATTCCCGCGTGGTCGTTTTCACCAGGGAAGTGAAGCCCGACGGCGACGGTGACGGGCTGCACGGCGCGCTCGACCTCGACACGGACGCCGACGGCATACCGGACGAAGAAGAGGGGACGGGGGAGAGGGATACCGACGGGGAGGGAGTTACCGATAATCACGACCTCGATTCCGACGGCGACGGCATATGCGACGTCGTCGAGGCGGGTCTCGCGGACGAAGACGGCGACTGCCGCTACGACGACAGCACTGACGAGAACGGGAACGGCCTCGCCGACTCGCTCGACCCCGGCATGGGGGGTACGCCTGCGCCGCTCCCGGACACCGACAGCGACGGTATACCGGATTATCTCGACGGCGATTCGGATGGAGACGGGGTGTGCGACGTGTCGGAAGTCGAGGGGGGCGTCGATAGCAACGGCGACTGCATTTACGACAATGAGGAAGACCTCGACGGGGACGGGCTCGCGGACGCTCTATACATCATAGGCGGCGAGCCGCTCAGGCTTAAGGATTCGGACGGCGACGGGACTCCGGATCATCTCGACGCGGCCGAGGGAGGGGTTTTCGAAACCGGTCCGGGATGCTCTCTGGCGGCTTCAGGGAGCGGAGACACGGGAGCGGCTTCGTGGCTCGCGCTGCTATTGTTGCCGCTTTTAATCCTTTTCAGGAGGTCGGTACGTATATATAGATAGAGACATCGGCAACCTCCTGAGGAGTGGCGCCAGGGGAGCCTCCCGGGGCGGATCGAGGCTCCCGGCGCCGACTGAAACCCGCTCTCCTTTCCTCTTTGTTTTCCCTTCCCCATTCGGGGAAGGGTTTTATTTAGTGCCTGAGTGTTGCGTCCTGTTCCGGGCCAGCCGTTCACGGCAACGAGCCGCAACATCACACTTCTGTCATCCTCTTGTAGTCATTCTGAACTTGATTCAGAATCTAAAATCTTTTAAAGCGTTCTAAAACAAACTACTTCTACTTTTGAAAGATAAGACTGGATTCCCGATTAAAGCATTCGGGAATGACAGACTTGAGTGTCCAATTCCTCGTTCGCTCGAAATCGTTCCCCTTTTCCTAAG
>CAZUDM010000081.1:0-5527 GCA_964618635.1 uncultured Spirochaetia bacterium | reverse complement strand
CACACGTTGTGTGTAAATCCCCCCGTTCCCCCCTTTTCCTAAGGGGGGATAAAAAAACTCGATACCCGTAGTATGCCTTCGAACGAAGCCCTTCCCCCCGCTAGATTCACCCCTCGCTACACTAATCTTCTGCGAGCAGAGAGACGTATTTAAAGTCCCCTTTAGAGAAAGGAGAACGGCAAAACAATGCCTTTCCGAGACATCCGTATTTAAAAGTCCCCCTTAGAAAAAGGGGGATTTAGGGGGATTTTTGAGCACTTTCCCTGAGGTATTGGCGCTGCCCCTGTGCATCATAATATGGCACCTCGTGATTACTTAGTAAGCATCCGGCAGGCCTCCCGGCATTCCATTGTGCACCTGCGAACAACGGAAGCCCCGAAAATCCTTGGCTTTTCTCCAAAACCGCCCAAATGGCACGAATATTGCTCTATTTATCAGGCAAGTAGTGCCGTCGCGGTTAGCACAGAGTTAAACGCAAACGCGAAAAGGTTACCGGTTGAGGGCAGGTAACCGGGCGGGATAAGGGGTCGTTTGAAAAATCTCTTTCGAAGGAGGAGAATGATGAAGAACGACAGCATATCGACATCCATCAAGGCGGCTTTCAACCTCGGCGTCTGGATAAGGAAAAACGCCCCCGCCGACAACATCTTCGAGGCCGGAAGGGCCCTCCGTGAGACAATCTTCTACAACATCGACAAGCCCGAAGAGGGCGAATATTCGAAGGAGGTCGTCAACGCCAACGTCGACTACCTGCTCGACATAGCGCTTCTCGGTTATCTCATGTCGGGCGTATGCGCCTACGACGAGACCGTGAAGGACAAGATACCCGAGCTCATCGAGAGCCGCCTCGTCAGCGGGTCATACATCGACGACTACTCGACGTTCAAGGGCGAAGTATCTGAAACGAAAGAATGGAAGCCGTACGGTGCAGTGAAGACCGCCGGCATGAACTGAAAAGATAAGATGACTCATTTCTTCGATACCTCCTTATGTGTAGCGGGCGGCGGGAATACTAGAGGAGATTCCCGCCTCCAGCTAATGAAAATGAAACGCTTTGGAGCGAAATGGGTGCTTAACGAAAGTCTCCAACACCTTTAGCCTAGTCCCGGGCCATCCCCCCTGTCTCTTATGGCCCGGGGCGTTTTTTTTTCGAGACGGTTCCAGTAAAAGCGCGCCCGCTCCGGCGGATGAAAGGTTTAGAAGTCTTATAAAGAAAGGTCGGGATGATATAATTATGCGTATGGTAACGTATTACAAAAATTACGATACAGAGGGATTCTTCGACGAGTACTTCACTCACGAAGGACACCCCCGGCCCGGCGCTTCCCTTCTCTTAAAGAGGATCGAGGATCTTCCGAAGGGCGAGCTCCTCCGTCGTCAGAAGGCGACGGAGGCCCGCCTCTTCCAGATGGGCGTAACGTTCACAGTCTACGGCGAGGACGAAGGCACGGAGCGCATCTTCCCGTTCGACATCATCCCGCGCGTCATCGAGCCCGGAGAATGGGACGTCCTCGAGCGCGGCCTCAAGCAGAGGATATACGCCCTCAACCTCTTCATAGACGACGTCTACAACGACCGCAAAATCTTAAAAGACGGCATAGTCCCCGAAGAGCTTTTGATGTCGAGCAAGGTCTACCGCCCGCAGTGCGTCGGGTTCAGGCCGCCGCGCGGTATATGGTGCCACATCGCGGGGACAGACCTCGTCCGTAACGGCGACGGCGAATATTACGTCCTCGAAGACAACCTCCGCTCGCCGTCCGGCGTCTCGTACGTCCTCGAAAACAGGGAGGTGCTCAAGCGAACCTTCCCGAAACTGTTCGAGGACCTCAAGATTCGCCCGGTGGATAACTACCCTAACCGCCTCCGCGACACCCTCGGCTACGTCGCCCCGAAGGGCGTCTATTCCCCGAACGTCGTCCTCCTCACTCCCGGGATATACAACTCGGCCTATTTCGAGCATTCCTACCTCGCCCAGCAGATGGGCATCGAGCTCGTCGAGGGCTCGGACCTCGTCGTCTCGGGCGGCTACGTCTTCATGAAAACGACGCGCGGCCTCCAGAAGGTAGACGTGATTTACCGCCGCATAGACGACGATTTTTTTGACCCGCTGACTTTCCGGCCCGACTCGCTCCTGGGAGTCCCGGGGATAATGGAGGTCTACAAGGCGGGGAACGTCGCCCTCGTGAACGCCATCGGAACCGGCATCGCGGACGACAAGATAATCTACGCATACGTACCTGAAATCATTAAATATTACACCGGCGAAGAGCCGATACTCCCCAACGTGCCGACCTATGTCTGCTCCCGCGAGAGCGACAGGTCGTACGTGCTCGAAAACCTTAAAGACCTCGTCGTAAAGCCCGCCAACGAATCGGGCGGCTACGGGATACTGATAGGCCCGAAGTCCACGAAGGCGCAGAGGGAAAAATTCCGGAAGCTCATACTGGCCGATCCCAGGAACTACATCGCCCAGCCGACGCTCTCCCTTTCGAGGGTGCCCATCCTCGCGGGCGAGCGCTTCGAGGGCCGGCACGTCGACTTCCGCCCCTACATCCTCTACGGCGAGGATATTTACGTCATGCCCGGCGGCCTCACCCGGGTCGCTCTCAAAAAGGGCTCTCTCGTCGTCAATTCCTCGCAGGGCGGCGGAAGCAAGGACACCTGGGTGCTAAGGGACATCCCCTGAGCCGCACCCCGGCGCGCACTAAAAAATAATCAGGAGAAGATGGTATATTAATCGACAATGCTCAGCAGGGTAGCGAATAGCATCTACTGGATGTCACGGTACATAGAAAGGGCGGAGAACGTGGCCAGGTTCATAGAGGTGAATCTGCACCTGATGCTCGACAGGCCCGCCGGGGCGGAGCACACCGAGCAGTGGGAGCCGCTCGTCAGCACGACGGGCGACCTCGACCCTTTCCGGGAGAAGTACGGCGAGGCGGCGACGAAGGACAACGTCCTCCAGTTCCTGACGTTCGACAAGTCGAACCCGAACTCCATACTTTCGACGCTCACCCGCGCCAGGGAGAACGCCCGCACGATACGCGAGACGATCACGTCCGAAATGTGGGAGCAGATAAACAAGTTCTACTTCTTCGTGAAGGAGGCGGCGTTCAGCGACGCGGCCACCGACACGCCGCAGGATTTTTATTCGAGGGTGAAGATGGAGAGCCACCTCTACGCCGGCATCGCCGACGCGACGATGAACCGCGGCGAAGACTGGCACTTCGCCCGCATGGGGAAGCTCATCGAGCGCGCCGACAAAACGTCCCGAATCATCGACGTCAAATACTTCCTCCTCCTTCCGAAGCCCGAGGACGTCGGCACTCCTATAGACAACATACAGTGGGCGGCGCTCCTGAAATCCGCGAGCGCGCTCGACATGTATAGAAGAAAGTTCGATTATATATCGCCCGAGCGCGTGGCGGATTTCCTCATACTCGACCGCAACTTCCCCCGCGCCATACTCTTTTGCATAATGGAGGCCGAGAACTCGCTTCACGCAATCACCGGCTCGCCGATGGACAGCTACCAGAACGAGGCCGAGCGGCGCATGGGGCTCCTTCACTCCGAGCTCGTCTTCGCGAGCATGGACGAAATGATAGAAATGGGGCTCCACGAATACCTCGACACGTTCCAGACGCGGCTCAACAAGGTGGACGACGCCATAAGAAGCTCGTTCTTCTCCATGGAGCCCGTAAAGGCGCAGGGCGGAGGTGCTGTGCAGTGACTTTTTGCGTAGGCATGAAGGTGAGAAAGGGGCTCGTGGGTATAGCCGATACGCTCGTTACGACGGGGGCCGAGAGCATAACGGCGAGGAAGGTTACGATACACCAGTATGGGCGACACTCGCTCTTCCTCATGACGTCCGGGCTCCGCTCCGTACGTGACAAGGCGCTCACGTATTTCAACGAGGTGCTGGAAGAAGACGACAACACGTTCGACAAGCTGTATAAGGCGGTGAACGCCTTCGCGCAGCAGGTGAGGCGCGTCGGCGAGGAAGACAGAAAAGCGCTCGAAGAGGCAGGGCTTCACTTCAACCTCTTCTCGATAATCGGCGGGCAGCTCGAAAAGGACTCCGAGCACAAGCTCTACATGCTGTATCCCCAGGGCAACTGGGTCGAGGTCGGGCAAGGAACGCCCTACTACCTCATCGGCGAGTCGAGCTACGGAAAGCCCATAATGGACAGGGCGCTCTCCTACGAACTCAACATGGAAACGGCGCTCAAGATAGGCTACCTCGCATTCGACGCAACGAGGACGAGCGCCATAGACGTCGACTTCCCGATAGACGTCGTTCTTTACAGGGCCGACTCGTACGACATCGTCGAGCACAGATACGAGAGGTCGGAGCTCCTGGCGATATCCGACTGGTGGCAGAAGAGGCTCCGTGAGGGAATAAGGGAGCTGCCCCACGACTGGGTGAAGGCGGCTTTCGACAAGCTCGAAGATTCGAAGTAAAAAAGAGTAAAGGAATCGAGATATGCGAATATCCATAACCCACAGCACGACCTACAAATACAACGAAGCGGTTTTTTTAGACCCGCACACGATAAGATTGAGACCCAAGTGCGACGCCTCGCAGACGCTCGTAAGCTTCGAGATAGAAGTCGATCCGAAGCCCGACGGCATGACGAACATCGTCGACGTCGCCGGGAACGACAGCATATGCGCCTGGTTCTCCGGGCGGCACGGAAGCCTCAACATCACGACGAAATCGGTCGTCGATACGCTCAGGGTAAACCCGTTCGATTATATAATCATCGAGCCGGGCGTGATGAAGATACCGGCGTTCTATCCGAAGTATTACATCCCGGCGCTCCGGGCGTTCATGTCCCGGAACACCGAGCCCGACGGGCAGATGGACAAGTTCGTATTCTCGGTGCTGGAGGAGTCGGGCCCCGATACCCAGCCGTTTCTCCTGGCGCTCAACACGCGCATTTACAACGACTTCGAGCAGATAATCAGGCACGAGGGGCCGCCCTACCCCGCCGAGGTCACGCTCGGATACGGCCGCGGCGCGTGCAGAGACCTCACCATGCTCTTCATCGAGGCGTGCAGGTCGGTCGGGCTCGCGGCGAGGTTCGTCAGCGGCTATAGAGAGGCAGAGATCATGAGCGGCGAAAGGCAGCTACACGCCTGGGCCGAGGTCTACCTGCCCGGCGGGGGGTGGAGGGGATACGATCCTTCGAACGGGCTGGCCGTGGCCGACTCTCACGTTACCGTGGCCGCGGGCGTCATCCCCGAAGAAGCGGCGCCCGTGACAGGCTCCTACAGAGGCAGCGGCGCCCGCTCCATAATCGACTTCGACATAGATATAACGGCCGAGTACCCGGCCGAGGAATAGGCAGACGGACCGTGTCCGCTGACAATCGAAGTAGCAGCGTCTTGCATTTACCTCCCGACGCGCTTCGAGTGACTATAGCACTTCCTGTGCTACGTCGAAAAAGACACTACGTGTCCGTGCCGCGCCTGCGGGAATCCAACCTATCACAGACGCATATTAAGTCCCCCTTAGAAAAAGGGG
>CAZUDM010000080.1:0-5592 GCA_964618635.1 uncultured Spirochaetia bacterium | reverse complement strand
CCCCTTGCGGCGTACATCGTCTCCCTCATGTCGTCGAGGAGCGTAAGAATCTCCTCGTCTATCTCCTCGACGGGAGCACATTTCTTTCTCAGGAAAGGGTCAGGATATTTGAGTATCTTGAGTAAAGACATAGGGAAGAGGCTAGCGGATGGCGCGTAATTGTCAATCGTTCCCGGGCAGCTTCAGCGCCTCGTTTTAAGGCGCGTCGATGCCTGCCGCTCCGTGAAAGCGCCGGGACTTTATTCTTCGCCGTTCAGCTTGGCTATGAGCTCGCGGCTCGGGCGGAAATGCGGGAGCTTCTTGCTCGACACGGTGACCTTTTCGCCGGTCCTGGGATTCCGGCCCTCGTACGAGCCGTAGCTCTTCGTGAAGAAGCTGCCGAATCCCCTTATCTCTATACGGCCCCCGTTTTCGAGGACTCCCGTCATGTGCTCGATGATTGTATCGAGTATCTGCTCGGACTGGGAAGGTTGAAGATTGAATCTATCCGCTAAATCCCTTTCAATATCTGAACGCTTCATATTTTTGGAACTCCCAACCGTTTTAGTGAGCTGCGGCGCATACCCCCGCCCACAATTCCAATGTAGATAATTATTAAGTGTTTGTCAAGTGTTATACTCGACGGAGGAATAAATCGCGCCCGCCGGTCTGAGCGGGCGCGCATATCGTCAAAGTGTGTTCAGAATTTAATTAAGCCTTGATCTTTTTCCCGCTCGAAGCCCTTTCTTCGGCCGTCCTGACGTTTTCGCGTCCGGCGGCTGCGGAATGCGCCGCCCCGGTGTGGCTCTGGAACGCGTCCATGTGCCTCTCGGAGTAAGAACCCTGCGGGTAGTACTTGTCGTAAAACTCCACGTCAATATTCATCGCCTGGAAGACGAGCCTCATATACATCGGGTCGACGAACGCCGGGAACCTGCCGTATGTGTCGTAGATGTAATTGGCGACATCCTTCACGATCTGTATAGTCCTCTCCGTCGGCCTCGGCGCGCGCATCAGGTGCTTGTCGGGCTCGGCATACGGGAACGGCTTTTCCGGCTTCCACGCGGATTCCTTGTGCTCGTGGAACGCGTCAATGGCCTCGTTCATGTCCTTATAGTAGGGCGGGCAATAGGCCTGGAATATACCGTCCCTTCCCACCGGCACCGTAGTCGGGGGATCTATCGTTCCCTTCTTCGGCTGTATGAACCTGAACCCGAGCCCCTTGAAGAGCTGCGGCGCGCCGCCCAGGGCGAACCTCGGTATGAACCCGCTGAACGTCCACCCCGCAAGCCCGAGGGCCTGGAGCGCAAGGCTCATGTTCTGGCAGATAAAGGCCTGCTCGACGTTGAGACCCGTGAGTATCCTCACTTCGAGGTCGAAGAGCGAGAGCTTTATGTTGTCCTTCAGCCTTCCCTTCTGTATCCACTTCTCGACGCCCGCGGGCTTCCCGGTAAGGTCGTCGATTATGGTAAAGCCGTAGGAGTTGCTGCAGTAAAGGTGAAGCAGGTTTATGTATTCCTCGGTCACGTCCGTAACGGGTATGAAGACAGACGTCCCGGGCTTGTTGGTATTCCACTGGTTAAATTCGAAGAGGCCCGGCATGCGGTCCGGAAGGTCGGCCCTTCCGTCTTCGAGCTTCACGAGGCTCTCGCGGTAGAGCTCTAAAATCCTCGCCATCCGCTCTTCCTTGCTCATCCTGAAGAACATGTCGAGCTCGTGATTCTTGGGGAGCATGTTCTTGACGTTAACGTGATAGAGTCCCGTGTCGTTCGTGAAGAAGAGCTCCGTCCCGTGGTTGTTGCATGCGGAAGGCCACGTCCTGCCCGTCCACTGGCAGAGGAGGTCTATACCCGTTTCAGGGGGAAGGTCGGCGAGGCATAGCCCCGTGAGCCCCGTCCCAGCCCACACGAGAAGCGCTTCTTCCATCTCTTCCAGGGGCACCGGGTCGTACTTCGACTCGAACCCGAGCGTCGGGTCTTCGAGCTTCATGCCGAGGCCGAATCTCCTCGAACGGCGGTTGAAGATCGAATCGAAAAGCGGATAGCTGAGCGCCTTCTGGTAACGCTCGCTCAAGACGAATTTTCCGTTCGTCTTGCCGTTATCTCCCTTATTGTCGGCGCTTCTGGCCATTACCGTACCTCCGAGGCTGATGTGGTTTTACTTCGGAACCCTGTCCCCAATAGAGAATTTAAAAGATGTTGCAAAAAAATGCAAGGTGAATGGTGCGCGGCGGGCGCTTTAATCCGGGAAACAAGGAATATTGCAGATGCATGTCGGTGGGTGCGCGGGCAGACCGTCGGCAAACCGTAACTTCCAAGAGATTATATCGACGCCCCCGCTATGAGCTCCTTGCCGGTCGGGGCGGTTACGCCCCCTTCAGGCTCCACCGTCACCTTAAACGCCTCTATCTTCTTTACGTCGCCGAACTTCCTGAGCGAATCTATCAGCACGACGCTGTCCCCCTCGTCGTTGACGTCGAAGACGCCCATACTGGTGGGCTTGCCCTTTATGATGACCCACCACTGGTACGTCTTCCCCTCGGGGGCGTCCGGCATGTCGAGGCAGTAAAGAAGGGCGTCGTGCTCGTTCTTGTCCCAGAGCACCCTCCCCGAAGCCGCGAGCTCGGGTGCCTTACTCTCCAGCTGAACGAGAACTATTTTCTGGTCTTTCATGAACTCCGTCACCTGCTCGAGGCTCGCGAGCCTGGTTTCGAGCGAGCCGAGCTCGCTTTCCTTGGCCGCAAGGAGATTTTCGAGCCTCTCCACGCTCCCCTCGCTCGCCGTCAGCTTTTCGTTGAGCGAGCTTATCGTGGCGTCCCTCTCGCCGATCGTGTTCCTGAGCGAGATATTCGTAACCACCAAAAACACGAGCGCGGCCGCGGCGAGCCCGCCGAACCCGAGCCATAGAGGCCTGAAAACGCCTGCGAGAAAACCCTCTTTCGCAGGAATCGCCGTTTCACCTGTTTCGCGTGATTTCTTACGCCTCACGTCAGAAAGGAGTTTTTTTTTGAGATCGGACGACGGTACTGCGGGCCTTGCGGCGTAGGGAAGGAGAGATACGACGGACTCGTAATCCGCCAGCATTCGCCTCACCTCTTCCGTATTCGAGGCGATGAGCCGCTCCGCCTCTTCGAGCTCCTCTCCTTCGAGCGCGCCGAGCACGTAAAGCAGAATCAACTCCTCTTCTCTCGACACTTCGCTCATCTGGTCGGGCATCTTCTCCGGGTGTAACGTTCGGGATTTTCTGACATTATATATAAAACCGCCGCTTATTTAAATATACGGGCGGGGATGCGGTTTCGGTTGACCCGCTTCCAAATATTATAACCGCGCAAAACCCCGGGAGCGGAAATGTATACCGCCGCTTTAAATACGCAGTAAATATTGATTGGTAATGAAACCGCGATTAGGTTAAATTTAGTAACCGGAGCTTCGGAGGAGGAATGTCTGACAATTCCGGCGGCCGCGGCCGCCTTCCGCAATTAGAGCAGGAGCTCGCAGAGCTCCTTTCCAAGATAGCGCGCGGATGCGAGTCGGCCCTCGGCAGGCTGTACGACAAGACCATATCGCAGGTTTACGGGCTCGCCGTGAAGATTCTAGCCAGCCACGACGACGCCGACGAGGTCTCGCTCGACGTCTTCAACCAGGTCTGGCAGCGCTCGCTCGAATACTCCCCCGACAGGGGCTCCCCGTCGGCATGGCTCATAACCCTCACACGCAGCCGGGCGATAGACAGGCTAAGGTCCGGAAAGAAGAGAAAGTTCCTCCAGGACCCTCTCCCCGACGACGTCCCCGACCACTCCGGCTCGCCCGACGAGGAAACCGAAACCCGCCAGAAGAGGGAACTCATAGAGAGCGTCCTTTCCGAGCTCCCGGCGTCCCAGAGGCGCTCCATAGAGCTCGCCTACTTTCACGGCATGAGTCAGACAGAAATCTCAGCCCACATGAACGAGCCCCTCGGCACTGTAAAGAGCTGGATGCGCGCGGGCATGGCCAGGCTCAGGCAGAGGCTCTGCGAGGGATAACGCCCGCTCCGGCAGCCTAGAGCGGAAGCCCGAGCTTCCTGCCTATAGCCGCGTATCCGAGGAAGAAGATCACCATCACCGCGGCCGACGCCGCCATCGATACCCAGAACCCGACCCCCTGTTTTATCAGCCACGGCAGGACGAGAAAAAAGAGAAGCGTCGGCAGCACAAGCCAGAAGATACCCGTCGAAAGCTCCGCCACGCGCGCCGCGTCCTTCGTATCGACGTATAGCCATATCATCGCCAGAAGCGACGTCAGCGGAAGCGCCAGCAGGAGCGCGGCGAACGTCGTATACCTCTTCCCGAGCTCCGAAGCCCCGACGATTATCACAGCCGTGAGAGCCGTTTTCACGATTATGTAGAGCATATGAAGCTCCTTCCAAATTTATTCCACACGCATTACAATACTACTCGCACGTGGCAGCCGCAAAGGGCTTTCGTCGGCAGGGCCCGGGAGGACGCGCTTGAAGATCAAATCCTACACGATAGGCGAGAATCTTCTTCTGACGGAAGAAACCAGTGGGCCTCCCGATCCCGCGAGGATATACGACGGCAGGCTCAGGTGGGTCGACATACTCGACCCCGACCCCGAGGAGCTGAGAGAATTTCTCCGCCCCATATTGAAGGACGATTCCATAATAGACGACTACATCCTCAGGGAACGCAACCTCCCCGTCGCCCACTCCGAGTTCGAGCTCTACTTCGAATTTCCCGTTATAACTGACACCGAGGAATTCGTCATCGAGTACATCTCCTTCCTCAGCACGCCGACCCTTCTCATAACGGTCCACAGAAACGAGGTCGGTATGATGAGCAGGCTCGCCTCGAACCTCTGCGACAGCCTTCATCTGAAACGGGCCACGATCGCATCACTCATTTATTACATCCTCGCCGAGCTCGTCGAGAAGAACTACGCCCTCTACATGGCCCTCCGCGAAGACATCACTGCCCTCAGCACCAAGGTGATCGCCGAGAAGCTCACGATAGACATAGACGCCATACTCCACGTCAAAAAGAACGTCGACAGGGTCAACATCATGGTCGAGGACCAGCTCTACTGCATCGACATTCTAAGCGTCTACGAAGGCCCGGCGTTCGACATCGGAAAGCTCGGGAAGAATTTCAAGAACCTCGAAGAGGAGATCAGGAACGGCTTCCGTTTCCTCAGCCGTTATGAACGAAGGCTCGAAGACCTCCACCAGCACTACGACCTCATGCTCCAGGACAGGACGAACAACAGGCTCAAGATACTCACCATCGTAGCGGCGATATTCCTCCCGCTGAACCTTGTCGCCGGGATATACGGCATGAACTTCGACAACATGCCGATTCTACACTGGGATTTCGCCTACCACACCATACTCTTTTTCATGGCCGCAGTGGCCCTGGTGATGATCTACTTCTTCTACCGCGCCGGCTGGTTCAAATAACAGGCCCCGCCTGTTGGGAATCGACGCGGCAAGAGCTGCTATATAATCACCCATTTTGCGTCCTTAGCCTTTATCATCTCATCCCCCTTAGAAGAAAGGGGATTTAGTCTTTTAAGTCTGTCATTCCCAACGATTTCGAGCGAGCGAGGAATCACCCCC
>CAZUDM010000079.1:0-5653 GCA_964618635.1 uncultured Spirochaetia bacterium | reverse complement strand
CTGACGGGCATACTCGGGGCCCAGGATTTCTTCTCCGTCATGACGGGGGACAAGTACCTCCGGGCGAGGCCGATGAAGAGGGTGACAGACCCCCTCCGCCTTATGGGCGCGCGCATCAGTGGCAGAGAGGGCGGCAACAAGCTCCCTCTCGCCATAGACGGCGGCGGGCTAAAGGGTATCTCCTACAGGCTTCCCGTCGCGAGCGCGCAGGTGAAGTCGGCGCTTCTGCTTGCCGGCCTCTACGCCTCGGGCGAGACGGAGGTGATAGAGCCCGAGCCCACGAGGGACCACACAGAGAGGATGCTCGGCTACATGGGCGTCACGCTACGGAGAAACGGCGAGAGCATTATCATCTCGCCGCAGGAGAAGGATTTTGCGGGAAGGGAGATTTCTGTGCCCGCCGATATTTCCTCTGCCGCGTTTTTCATGGTGGCGGCCCTTATTAATCCCGGCTCGGAAGTGCTTATAAAAAACGTCGGCGTGAATCCGCTCAGGACAGGCATCGTAGATATACTCAAGGACATGGGCGGCGATATCTCCATGCTTAACGAGAGGGACGTGTCCGGGGAGCCGGTCGCCGACCTCCTCGTAAGGTCGAGCGCTCTCAGGGGCGTAACTATAGGCGGCGGGCTTATACCCAGGGCCATAGACGAGCTTCCCGTAATCGCGGCTGCCGCTGCATACGCCGAAGGGACGACACTAATAAAGGACGCGGCGGAGCTCAGGGTGAAGGAGACGGACCGCATAAACTCCATAGCCGCCGAGCTCGGGAAGATGGGCGCCGAAATAGAGGAATTCGACGACGGGATGGCGGTTACCGGAAAGGAGAGTCTGAAGGGAGCCAAGTGTGACAGCTGGGGCGACCACCGTATAGCAATGGCCGTGGCGGTCGCGGCGAGCAGGGCCGAGGGGGAGACGGAGATAGACGACGCCGAAGCGGTCGCCGTATCCTTCCCTGAATTCTTCGATGTGCTTAAGGGGCTCAGGAGCTAGATGCGTACCGCTTGAAACTGCGCAGAACGTAAATACCATCTCATGACAACCGGAAAGCGATGATCATAACGATAGACGGCCCCTCGGGCGTGGGGAAGAGCACTGTGTCGAAAGCTGTTGCGGAGAAGACGGGCTGCATATACCTCGACACAGGCGCGATGTACAGGGCGATAGCCCTCAAGACCGTGACTGCGGGGGTCGATATACAGAACGGGGCCGAGCTCCTGCGGATGCTCGAAAGCACTTCTGTCGGGTTCAGAAAGAACCCGGACGGCAGCCTTTCGGTTCTTCTCGACGGTGAGGACGTCGCGGGCAGGATAAGGACTCCCGAAATCTCGCGACTGTCTTCGGACGTGGCGACAAGGAAACCCGTGAGGGAAAAACTGGTTGCGATTCAGCGCGAGGCAGGGCGCATGGGGAGCATCGTGGCCGAGGGGAGGGACATGGGGACGTACGTATTCCCGGACGCCGATTTCAAGTTCTATCTTACCGCCACTACGGAAGAAAGGGTCAGGAGAAGATGGGCTCAGCTGAGGGAATCGGGGAAGGAGGCGGACCTTTCGGAGGTGGAAAAAGAGCTCGTCAGGAGGGACAGACAGGACAGCGAGCGGGCAGAATCTCCCTTGCATCCCTCCCCGAATGCGGTCATAATAGATACTACAAATCTATTGACCGACGAAGTAATAAGCAAAATAATATCGGCAGTTCAAGGATAGTAAGAAGTCAACACTACCCCATTCTACTTCTAATAGTGAACTCGGGCAGTTAGCTTAGACGGACAATACTCGACAAAGAAGGCAGGTATATGGCAGAAGAAAAAGATTTTGCAGATATGGTCGACGAAAGCATGGCCATCCCGGACAGGGGAGTGGCGATAAAGGGCATCGTCGTCAGGGTCGACCAGGAAGACGTATTCATAGACTTCGGCTCGAAGTCCGAAGGCGCGGTTTCGATAAGGGAATTCTACAATAAGCAGGGCGAGCTCGAAGTCAAGGTAGGCGACGAGGTAGAAGTCGTATTCGACAACTGGGTAAGCGAGGGACTCCCGAGGCTTTCGAAGGCGAAGGCCGACCTCCTCAAGGAAAATAAGGTCGTACAAGAAAACTTCGAGCAGGGAAAGCTCGTAAAGGCCGTAATACAGCAGAAGGTGAAGGGCGGACTGATAGCCGACATCGGCGAGAAGATAAACATAAGGGCTTTCATCCCGGCCTCCCAGATCGACATCGTCCCCAGGCAGGACCTCGACGACCTCATCGGCGAAACCATCGAAGCCAAAATAATAAAGCTCAACCAGGGTGACGTGGTCCTTTCGAGAAGGGTTTACCTCGAAGAAGTGCGCGACAGCTTGAGGCAGGAAACGCTGGCTTCCATTGAGGTCGGTAAAGAGGTGACAGGAAGGGTTCTCAACATCATAAACCAGGGCGCTTTCGTCGACATAGGAGGCGTCGAGGGATTCATACCCGTAAGCGAGATCGCATGGGGAAGAGTAGCCCACCCGGGTGACGTCGTTTCGAGGGACCAGCAGGTAACCACGAAAATCATAAAAATAGAAGACGGCGAGAAGATAACCCTCAGCCTGAAGGACACGACGCCCGACCCTTGGGAATCCGTGAAAGGGAAGTACGTGCCGTGGACGAATGTCCGCGGAAAGGCCGTGTCGCTTACGGATTTCGGCATATTCGTAGAGCTCGAGCCGGGAGTCGAGGGGCTCGTTCACATATCCGAAATCACCTGGACCAAGAAATTCCGCCATCCGAAAGAAGTCGTTCAGCCCGGCACCGAGCTCGAGGCCGTAGTGCTCGACGTCGATACCGCCAACAGGCGCATATCCTTAAGCCTTAAGCAGATAGAGCAGAGCCCGTGGGAGCAGTTCAAGGAAACGCACCCGTCCGGCACCAGGATAAAGGGCATCATCAGGAACGTGACAGACAAGGGAATATTCGTCGAAGTCGCGGAGAATATAGTCGGCCTCGTCAGGCCCGACAACATAACCTGGAAGGGAAGGGTCAATCCCGAAGACGAGTCATTCGAAAAGGGCAGCGAGATCGAGGTCGTCGTTCTCAACGTCGACGACAAGAACCAGAGGATAGGCCTCGGCATAAAGCAGCTCACTTCCGACCCGTGGGAGAGCGCCCAGAAGAAGTACAAGTCGGGCGAGACAGTCGTAACGGGCAGGATAAAGGAAGTCAGGGACAGGGGCGTTACGGTCGAGCTCGAAAACGACATCGAGGGCTGGATAAGGGCCAGCGAGCTCAGCCAGGACAAGGAAAACAGGGACGTCCCCCGGAACATAAGCGTGGGCGACGAGATAACCGCCCTCGTGACAGGGTTCGACAAAATTAAGCGCCAGGTAAACCTCAGCAAGAGAAGGCACGACGACAAGCTCGAAAAAGAGAGGGTTTCCAACTTCATGTCTTCTCAGGGCGAGCCTTCGGTGAAGCTTGGAGACGTGCTCAGGGAAAAGCTTAAAGACATCAACAACGGCGAGGTAGTCTGAGCTTGCGGGGAGTCGTCTTCGCCATAGTGGCGGTCATCTTCCTCTTTTTCACTTTCATAGCCGGCGTCGGGTGCGGCCTCCTTATTTCGGGGGACGACGCGCTTTCGTCCGGGGACAAGGTGGCCGTGCTCAGGGTCGAGGACGTGATACTCGACGACCAGACCTATCTCGACAGCATCACCGCGATAAAAAACGATTCCCAGATAAAGGCCGTCGTATTGAGGATAGAATCCCCGGGCGGGGCTGTAGGCCCGTCGCAGGAGCTTTACAGCGAATTAAAGCAGCTAGGAGAAG
Organism: uncultured Spirochaetia bacterium; assembly: GCA_964618635.1. Classification (GTDB taxonomy): domain Bacteria; phylum Desulfobacterota_D; class UBA1144; order Nemesobacterales; family UBA2774; genus JADLGH01. The sequence continues at coordinate 1,869 of CAZUDM010000079.1, read as the reverse complement.
AGAAGCCCGTAGTCGCCAGCATAGGGAACGTCGGGGCTTCGGGCGGCTACTACATCGCCTGCGCCGCCGAGAAGATCTACGCCAACCCCGGAAGCATAACGGGGAGCATAGGCGTCGTCGCCCAGTTCGTGAGCTACGAAAAGCTCCTTCAGTGGGCTATGGTAGACGTCGAGGTCATAAAGAGCGGAGAGTTCAAGGACATAGGCTCCCCGTTCAGGGAAATGACCGACGCCGACCGCCAGTACATACAGGAGCTCATCGACAACGTTTACACGCAGTTCAAGGACGCCGTCGGGGAGTCGAGAGGGCTCGACGCAGCCCAGATGGATAAGGTAGCCGAGGGCAAGATTTACACCGGCGCCCAGGCCAGGGAGCTCGGCCTCGTGGACGAGCTCGGCACCATAAACGACGCCGTCGACTACGTTTCCGAATCGGTCGGCATAACCGGAAAGCCAAACCTGGTTTATTATCCCAAGAAAAAATCACAGCTCATGGAGCTCCTCCAGTCTAAGGTGGAGATACCCGGCATAACCGCCTTGCCGTCGAAAGCGAGCTTTGGACTTTTTTACCTCGTCGATATAATTAATTGAAATGAAGCTGCTCTGGGCTCCTTGGAGAATTGAATATATAACCGGGGAAAAGGAACAGGGATGCATTTTCTGCCGGAAGCCCGGGGAAGGAAATGACAAAAAGAACCTCATATTATATAATGGTCAGACGAGCTTCATAATCATGAACCGGTACCCGTATGCGAACGGGCATCTTATGGCCGTTCCGTACAGACACACGAGTAATCTTTCGGACCTGAGCGAGGGAGAGAGACTGGAGCTCATGAGTCTTACGATAAAATGTACCGAAATACTGAAAGCGCTCTCGCCCGACGGGTTTAACATCGGCATGAACCTCGGCAAGACGGGCGGGGCGGGGATAGACGACCACCTTCATTTTCACGTGGTCCCCAGATGGAGCGGCGACAATAACTTCATGCCGGTGATAGCCGACGTCAGGGTGATGCCGGAGTACCTTGAAGACACATATGAAACACTTATCCGGCAATTAAATACGTTAGAGAGGTGAAAGATGAAATTTATAAAGATCCTGTTCATAGTCCTCATAATACTTCTGTTCGCAATCGTCTACACACAGAATCTGGATGTCTTCACCCACGATTTTCAGCTTAAGCTCGACCTTAAAACCCACGTAATAGGGCCTTACATAACGAAAAATGTAGTAATAATCCTCGGCGCATTTTTCGTGGGCGCACTCGTGACTATATTCTTCGGCGCGCTTCAGTCCTTATCCGCAAGCGCGGACTCCCGCGACAAGAGCAGGAGAATAAAGGAGCTCGAAGCCCGGAACAGGCAGCTCTCGGAAGAAAACCAGAAGCTCCAGAGGGAAAAGGAAAGGGCCACCGCCGCCGCTACGGCAACGTCCGGCACCACAGCAGCGGACAAGTCTCCGTTTTCGTCTCCGACTGTTATAGACGAGGGAAATACACCGCACGGCAGCTGATTTCAGCACTTCAAGAGGGGCCCGCTTCTTAAACCGGGCCCGATCGATTAAACTTACCGTTATGCGAAACACAGGAAAGCCGAGCTGGATAAAGGCCCAGATACCCCAGGGGCCGAATTACACGCACTTAAAAGGCCTCATGAGGGGGCTCAACCTCCATACCGTGTGCGAGGAGGCCAGGTGCCCTAACATCGGCGAATGCTGGGGCGCGGGGACTCTCACCTTCATGATACTCGGCGACGTATGCACGAGGAGCTGCGGCTTTTGCCACGTTAAAACAGGAAGGGGCGGAGAGCTCGACTGGGAGGAGCCGCAGAGGGTAGCGGAAGCCGTCGGCAAGCTCGCCGAGAATAACGC
>CAZUDM010000078.1:0-5796 GCA_964618635.1 uncultured Spirochaetia bacterium | reverse complement strand
AATCCTTCGGGCAGAGTTCCTTCCGGGAGCTACAAGAATTCCTGCCGCGATATACGCACCGACGGCAACAAGCTGAAGGCCCAGTGTCAGAAGAGAAACGGGGTCTGGAACAATACGAACATCAACTACAAGAACTGCTCCGGCGACATATGGAACGACAACGGAGACCTGGCATGCAAAGGCTCCGGCTCGGGCGGCAACGCTCCCCGCGGAAGCTACAAGAACAGCTGCACCGACTACTACACCGAGGGCAACCGCCTCTACGCGAGCTGCAAGAAGAAAAACGGGGGCTGGCGCAACACCTCGATCAACTACAGGAACTGCAACAAGGACATATGGAACGATAACGGCGAGCTCGCATGCGGAGGCGGGGGCGGCGGAAGCGGCTCACTTCCGAAGGGCAGCTACAAGGATTCCTGCAAGAACATCTATGTCGAAGGGAACGTGCTCGAAGCCGACTGCCTCAACCGTAACGGCAAGTACTCGCACACGAGCATAAAGTACAAGAACTGCAACAAGGGCGTCTATAACGACAGGGGCCAGCTGAGATGTAATTAACCGAAAACATCAGGAGGGGAGCGGCGCGTCCGCTCCCTTCTTTTACTTGTTATCCTTCGTTACGAGGTCTTTCAGAGTAATACTTCCGAGAGCCTCGTTCATTGCATTTTCCATCCTTGCTGTAACGTCATCCACGGCGGGCACCGACAGATACTTCTTTTCTATGACGCCCGTTTCTTCATTGGTTCTTACGGCTTCGACTATTTCCCGGATGGTTATTTTTTCGAGGCTCCGCGTCGGCACGAGCATGGGCGGGTTGTCGAGCGTCTCGACAAGAAGATTCCTGTGTTTCAGCTCCATCACTGTCTCCATTACCGGTTCCCTCGGGAGCCCGATCTCAGCCGTGAGCGAGCTAAGGGTCCAGCCCTTGAGCTCGTTGTAGAAGTTATACCCCACCATATACATGATTATTACCGAGAGCTTTTCCATGAGCTTCGAGCTCAGATGAAAGACCTCTTTTCTAAGCGTAAGGAATTTCAGATTCTGGTGGCAGAACGCGATCTCCGCCCCGACGAGCACTATAAGCCAGTTGATGTAGAGCCATATCATGAATATGACGAGGACTGCCAGGCTCGAATATATGGCTGCGTAATTTGTCGAGCCCGCGACGGCAAGGGTGAATATCCAGCCCGTGATGTGCCATGCTATACCGGCCAGTATCCCTCCCACGAGCGCCGAGCCGAATCTGACTTTCGTGTTCGGGATTACGTAGTAGATGAATGTGAATACCAGTATGACGAAGGTGAACGGTATGACCTTCCCCGATGCGATGAGAATCGTTCCGAAAGGCTCTATGTCGGCGAGCTTCGCGACCAGGGTGTTGCTCGAAAGCGTCGCCGTGAGACCGAACGACGCGAAGAGAAGCACCGGGCCTATCAGGAGCGCGGCGACGTAGTCGCTGAACCTCCTCGCGAAGCTCCTCCCCTTGGTTATTTTCCATATGACGTTGAGCGAATCCTCTATCTTCTGTATGACGGATATAGACGTGTATATGAGCATGACGAGACCGGCCGCGCCGAGCACCCCGAAATTTATCTTTCCTATAAACTCCATTATGCGCCCCGTGATCTCGGGACCCTTGTCGCCGAGCGGAGTAAGGAAGTTCAGCAATAACGGCTCCAGCTGGGTATCCACGACGCCGAACGCCTTCAGGATCGAAATGCTGAAAGCGAGAAGCGGAATGAGGGATAGAAGTGTCGTGTAAACGAGGCTCATCGCCCTTAAAGCCAGCTCATTATGCCTGTATTCGCGGAGGGTTATGTATGCGAGCCTCGTGACGTTTACGAGTATGGACCTCGGACGGTCGAGGGTTTTCGTGTCTATACGCCACAGCTGCCGCGAGAAGAAAAAATTGATTTTTCTTATGAGTTCGGACATGGCTCTCCCATTCCTTATTCTATCATTTTACACCCTTATTCCGAATTTAATGTTAAGCCGGGAGCGGGCGGGGAGGGCAGGGGCCGCCTTAATCGAGATCGAAGCAAATCTTCCTGAAGTTGCAATAAGAGCACATCTTTTCGTCTTCCGTCCTCGGAAAATCCTTCAGGACGGCGGCGTTTTCCACGGGGTCGGATAGGCAGTCTTTCATCTCCTGAATGCTGTTTTTTATGTATTCTTCGGCGGCCGAAAGGTCGTCCTTGGTAAACCTGTGCACGGCCGACTCACCCGACTGAAGCTTGTATTCCGTAAGCGATACTTTCTCGTGCGTTGCGTCGAGCTCTTCCCCGGCGTAGAGTGTATAGAGCCTGAACTGAAAGTCGCCCGCCTCGCTCGCCCCTGTTTTCCAGTCGACTATCTCCACGCCGCCGTCTTTTTCGTAAGCGAGGTCGAGCTTGACGAAATACTTGTCCCCCGAAAATGAGAAGTGGGCCCCGTTCATGCTTTCTATGGAAATTATATTCTGCCGGGGAGTGTTCCTGATCTCTTCCAATATGTGCGACTCGTAGAACGCATTCAGGCAGTCGACCACCTCGTCGTAGTTCTTCTTCCACACGGCATCCGGCGTGCCGGTTTCGTACTCATGCTCGAAGAGGGCGGTCTTGTTCTTCATGCTGCCGTCGTGCTCCCAGTACAGCCCGTCGCGGGAATACCTGAATCCTTCCCTCATCATGGTCCTCACCCTCTCGACGGATTTTTCGAGGGGCACGAGCCGCCCGGTTGTGACGAGCTCCTTAAGCACGCGCTCTATCTCGTGGTGCACGACGGAGCCCTTCCAGAGCCACCTGTTCTGGAGCTGCTTCAGTACGTAAAGCGTCCGAGTGACGTGGTCGGAATTATTCCTGTCCCAACCGCCCCAGTAGCCATAGTAGGCGTAATAATATTTACGCCTGCATTCCTTAAACGCCGCGTCGCGTGAAACGGACCAGCTGAATTCGTTTTTGAAGTCTCCCATGTCGTAATTATCTCAGGCGAGCCTGAGCTCGAGCGTAACCGTCCTCGGGGGGCCGGGATATGGGCCCGGAAACGTGCTCCTCCCCGAAGGCTCGAAACCGAATTTCCCGTAGAGTGCTTTGGCCGCGTCGTTTGCACCGTTGACGTCCAGCAGTATCGCCGTGCATCCCTCGGCCTTCGCCGACTCTATGGCGTGATTCATGAGAAAGGACCCGACTCCCTTTCCCCTCATGCGCTCGTCGACGACTATAAGGCTAATGTAATATTCGTCGGGCGCGATGTCGGGTGTATACTCCCCGTGCACCATCTTCGATACGACCGTGAAATAGCTCGCGAGCTCGCCCAGCCTGAGGGATAAAAGGAGCCTCAGAAGCGTCCTCAGCTCACTATGTCCCCTGCCGGTATATCCGACGACGAGGCCCGCGATACCCCCTTCGTACGTAGCGACATTTATATGCTCGCGGCCGAGGAAGTTGTTGCCGGTGCGTATCAGGTTCTTTATCACCTTGAGCGATCCCTGGGGAGAGCCTGCCCCCGGGCCTGTGTTCTCGGCCGAGAGTATGAGCTCCGCGACTCTGTCTATGTCGTGCGTGCGCTCGTCGAACCTCGCGATATTCATTGTAAAAACCTTTGATTGCCCACTTCGTTTTATGCCTCCCGGAGACTAGGTTATAATATTTCACTTTGACAATCAAAAGGCGGCTCAGTTGGCGGAGATAGCGGTTACGGAAATCAAATCCGACGGCGGGGGCTTCGAGTACGAAGTCGTAGTCAGGGAAGGCGGCTCGCAGACGTCGCACAGGGTAAAGCTCAAAAAGGAATATTACATCGAGCTGACGGAGGGGCGCACGGCACCCGACGAGCTGGTCAGAAAGTCCTTCGAGTTCCTTCTAGAGAACGAGCCCAAGGAATCGATACTCGGGAGCTTCGATCTTTCAGTGATCGCGCGGTACTTCCCGAAGTATCCGGACGTGATAAAAAAACGCTTTTGACCGCCGGGTATATCGTTAATAATAATTCCAGGAGAGCATGAGGTCATAACGCATGAGCAAAATCTTTACGCTTCTTATTCTGGCGCTGATAATAGGCGGCTTCATATATATTTATCCTAATATAGAATGGCACTCGCCAGAGGTGAATCTCAAGCTCGACTCAGACTACCTCGGCACGAAGCCCTTCAATATAGAGATAAATGAGAAAGGGAAGGGGCTCAAGAGCGTGAAGGTCACGCTCGCGAACGAAAGCGGCGAAACGACCCTTCTCGACAAGAGCTATCCCGACGGCGTGATGGCCGACAACGTAACTATAGAAGCCGACCCCGGGAAGCTGGGCGTTAAGGAAGGCCCCGCCGAGCTGAAAGTAACGGTCCGTGACGGCTCCAGGCTGAGGTTCTTCTCCGGGAACAAGACCGAGGTCAAAAAGAAGGTGAGCGTCGACCTCGTTCCTCCGACCGCCGACCTCATGACGACCGAGCACAACATCAACCACGGCGGATCTCACCTGGCGATTTACAAGACCTCGCCCGACACCGTCAGGAGCGGGGTCCATGTGGGAGAGTATTTCTTTCCCGGCTACAAGAGCGACTTCGCCGAAGGTAACGTGCATTTCGTATTCTTCGCGTATCCCTACAACGTCCCCGCGGGTGAAACGATCACACTCATAGCCGAGGACGCCGCGGGCAACCGCAAGACCGCCTCCGTGCCCTACAGGCTTAAAAACATCCCGTACAGGCAGAGCAACATTCATATAAGCGACAATTTCATAAGGGACGTCATAAGGCCGCTCGCGGGCGACTCCTCCGGGGCCGACCCCGAAACGGCTTTTCTCAGCGTGAACAGCAAGCTCAGGAAGGAGAACGACGAAACCATTCGCAACGCATCTTCCAAATCGGAAAGCGCCATACTCTGGGACGGCCCGTTTCACCAGCTTTCGAATTCCAAGGTCGAAGCCAACTTCGCCGACGAAAGGACCTACATCTACGGCGACGAGGCGATAGACAAGCAGTATCACCTCGGCTACGACCTGGCCGTAACCAAGCGCTATCCCATCGAGGCGGCAAACAGCGGAATAGTTGTCTACTCCGGACCGCTCGGCATATACGGCAATACCGTCATAATCGACCACGGCATGGGAGTCTCGACGCTCTACGGCCACATGAGCTCTATAGACGTCAACGTCGGCGACGAGATCAAGAAGAAACAGATCATAGGCAAGACCGGGCAGACGGGGCTCGCGGCCGGCGACCACCTCCACTACGGCGTTTACGTTAACGGCGTCGCCGTGAGGCCTATAGAGTGGTGGGACCCTAAGTGGCTTAACGACAACATACTTCTCAAAATCCGTCAGGCGAAGGAAGAGTTCGGCGAAGGCGGAAGCGCCGCGCAGAACTGACGCGGGGACTGGCTTGATAATCTACGGCAAAAATCCCGTGAGGGAGCTTCTTTCCGATCCGCGCTCCAGGATCGACGAGATTATCGTCTCGAAGGATTCCCGTAAGGACGGCGATCCTGAGATATTCGCGCTCGCAAAGGGGAGGGGAATCAGGGTCCTCACGCTGCCGCGGGACGCCGTCACCCGGCTTACAGGCACTTCGTCTCACCAGGGCGTGGCAGCCCGGGTGCCTGAATGGGAATACTCGTCCGTCGGCGACATAATCGGGCGCGCGCAGGGGAATCTCGAAAAGCTGCTCGTCGTAATCCTCGACCACATAGAAGACCCGCAGAACCTGGGTGCGATAATAAGGACGGCGGACGTCCTCGGCGCGCACGGCGTCGTAATCCCGAAGGACCGCGCGGCATCTGTTACCCCGGCTGTCATAAAGGCATCGGCGGGGGCTGTGAACCACGT
>CAZUDM010000077.1:0-6262 GCA_964618635.1 uncultured Spirochaetia bacterium | reverse complement strand
GACGCGGGAGAGTATCTCGAATTCACGCTCGCCGACGAGGGACGGTCATACAGCCTGAAGGCGCAGGAGATATCCGAGAGGATAGAGGCTTCGAGGGCGCCATTCGTGGCCGCCGTCAACGGGGCGTGCCTCGGTGTGGGCCTCGAGCTGATCATAGCCTGCAAGTACAGGATCGCTTCAAACGGAAAGGGTGTCTCGCTCGGATTAAATCAAATAGAAACCGGTCTCATACCGTGCGCCGGGGGAGTGCCGCGGCTCGCACGGCTCGTCGGCACGAAAGAGACCCTCGACATGATACTCACAGGGGAGCCGCTCGAAGCCGAATACGCGAGGCAGGCGGGGCTTCTCGACGAAATAGTACCCCCCGAGCTTCTCCGGGAGATAGCGAGGAAGCGCGCTTTAGAGCTTTCGGCCAAGGAGCTTAAGCCGAAGAGGTTTCGGTTCGGCGGAGTGGCGAACGCGCTCATAAGAGAAAATCCTGTGTCGAGGAAGATGTTCTTCGACAAGGCGAAAAAGGATATAAGGGAGAGCGGCGGGCTTCACCTGTCTGCGTCGAGGATGGCCGTCGAGGCCCTCGAAATAGGGGTTGCGAGCTTTAACCGCGGCCTCCACGTCGAGTCGGTTTACTTCGGCGAGCTCGCCGTGACGGGTTATTCGAGGCAGCTCATAAGGACCGCGGTCGCCATCGATGAAGTGAAGAACGACGGCAGGTTCTCGAGGGCCGCTCACAGGGCCGCGAAGAAGCCATCCAAGATCGCCGTCGCGGGCGGGGAGCCGTTCGGGCCCGGAATTGCGTGTCTCGCGGCGGAGAGCGGTATACGCGTCAGGCTCAAGGCGAAGGACGACGCCAGCGTCGGCAAGAGCCTGAAGGAATGCTACGACCATTTCATGGAGAAGGTGTCGGAACACGAGGAGGACGCCGTACACGCCGAGCGAAAGCTCGACCTCATAAGCGCCGCCGCGGATTATTCGGGCTTCAGGAGGGCGGACATCATAATCGAGTCCGCCGGGGAAGACCCTGAGGTAAAGCGGAGGATTTTAAAGGAAGTGGAAGCCATTCCCGGCGGGAATTTCGTTTACGTCTCCAATTCCTACGCCGTCCCGGTCTCCAACATCTCCGGCGTTTCCAAAAACCCGGGGAAGGTGATAGGGATGCGCATGTCGGGGTCCGTCAGCGATTCCGACCTCATAGAGATTTCGATAGGGGAGGGTACGCTGCCCGAGACGGTCTCCGAGACGTTCGAGCTGGTAAAGCTCTTGGGAAGAACCCCGCTCGTCGTTAAGGACAAGGCCGGCTCCTACCTTACCCGCGTCGAGCTCGCCTACTTCACAGAGGCGCTACAGCTTCTTGGCGAGGGCGTCGGCGCGCAGGATATCGAAGACGCGATGGTGCAGTTCGGATTCCCCGAAGGCCCGCTCTCGGCCATGGACGACGTGGGCCTCGACGTTATAAAACAGGGCGCGGTGGCGATATACGGACATTCCCCGGAGTGTGCGAAGCCGAGGGCGATGCTCGACCAGATGGTTTCCGAGGGGAAGACGGGCGTCAGGAGCGGGACGGGTTTTTACAGGTACCACCGCGACGAGAAGCGGCTCGACAGATCGGTGAGCAGGCTGCTGTCGCTTCACGAGGACGATACGAACGGCATATCCCAGGAATACATCCAGGACAGGCTTATACTCGCGCTCGTGAACGAGGCGATGAGCTGCCTCGAAGAAGGAGTCGTGGAGAGCGCGAGGGACGGCGACGTGGGAGCGGTGCTCGGGCTCGGGTTCCCCGCCTACAGGGGAGGGCCTTTCAGGTACGTGGACACCGCCGGGCCCGGCGACGTTTTAAAGAAGCTCCACAACCTGAGCGTAAGATATGGGACGCGCTATACGCCGCCGCTATCGCTCAAGAACATGGCTGTCGGCGGGGGCAGGTTTTACGAGGACTGACGGCTTTTTTGTTGCCTGCGCCGGAACGCCGGTTATCATATTCCGGGTGCCAGTTTCCAGGGCCGGGTTATAATTTTCATAATTTATCTTCGGGAGCCCTGACATATCCAAGATGAGCCAGAAGAAAATCGAAAAGAAGAGCTACAATCTCCTTGCCATAACCATACTGTCGGCCATAGGCATTCTGCTGTCTCTATACCTTACGTACGTCGATTCCGGCGGCGGGCAGGCGGCGTTCTGCACCGCGGGCTCGGACTGCGACGTCGTCCGGCAGAGCGCCTTCGCCAAGATCCTCGGCATACCGGTCGCAGCCCTGGGAGTAGCGGCTTACGGCGCGATATTCGCTGTTTCTCTCCTCTCGATGGCCCGGAAGAAGAGATGGCTCATACTGTTCGTCCTCTCGCTCGGCGGCTTCGTATTCACGCTCTACCTGACGTATCTCGAGCTGTTCGTAATAAAGGCAATATGCACGTACTGCGTCGTCTCGGCCGTTATAATCACGCTCATTTTTATCCTGGTTCTTCTTCTGAAGAAGATCGAGTATCCGAAAATGAACGGGCTCAGGGCCGTCGGTCTCGGCCTCGTCGTAGCGGGCGTCGTCCTTTTCGGGGCGGCGGTCATGCAGGGGGAGCACCTCCAGCAGTCGTCAGGCGTCTCTGCGTCCGATCCGTATCAGACGGGGCTCGCGAAGCACCTCGGGCAGATAGGCGCTGTAATGTACGGCTCTTTTAAATGTACCCACTGCATCGACCAGAAGAAGATGTTCGGCGAGGCGTTTAAATACGTGAAATACGTCGAGTGCCATCCCCAGGGGCCGGACGCCAACCCGTCCCTCTGTTTCGCAAGGGGCATCCAGAACTACCCGACCTGGGAGATAAATGGAGCCTATTATCAGGGCACTCTGAGCCTCGAAAGGCTCGCCCAGATTTCGGGCTACCGGCAGTCCAACTGACGGCTTGGGCACTTATCCGCTGTTTTCCGCCGTTACTCGATGTAACTGCCTTCTTCCTAAACCCGCTGACCCGGAAAAATTCCGGTATATATTCGCCAATGCGGGTGTTAAAATTATATTAGTAATTTAAAACACGGGGTGATTGTTATGGCTCAGGAAAAACTCGGGCAGGACCTTGAGACTTTAAGGGAAGACGTCGCCAAGCTCAGGACGGACTTGTCTCATATAGCGAAGTCGCTTCTCGAAAAGGGGAAAAACGAGACGGACAGCGCCAGGGAAAAGGTGCTCGGAGATATCCGCAACGAGCTCTTCGCGGCGCGGGACAAGGGACTCGAAAAAATGGATACCGTCGAGCAGACGATACAGGAAAAGCCGTTTATAAGCCTCCTGATAGCGTTCCTCGCGGGTCTCATTCTGGGTAAGCTCTTCGAGCGCAGATAAAAACGGGTCCGGCGGAAGGAGTCTGATTGAAGCAAATATTGGGCAGTCTCGCGAGCGCTCTCAAGCCCGACACACGGGTTATAAGGGGGATGATACTCAGGGCCGTGATATTGCTGTCAGTCCTCGTGCTGGCATCACTCACCGCGTCTCTAGGATTCGCGTTCCTCGTATGGTCGCTGTTCCTCTACCTCGGCACCATGTTCGATCCCCACGTCGCGGCGCTCATAAGCGGTGGTATAGCCATACTCCTGGCTGTGATTCTCGTCGCGGGAGCTCTTTTCCTGACCGGGTTTATAGAAAGGAACGGAAAAAGAAGGCGGAAAGCTGCTCAGTCGCTGGCTTCTGCGCAGGGAGCGTCAGGCTCGCCCGAGGTAGATCAGGCGCTTGCGCTCATAAAGCAGTATCCGCTGGAATCCGGTCTTACAGCGGCGGTGGCAGGTTTCATAGCGGGCTCTTCGCCCGACGCCCGGAAGACCATGGCCGAATTCCTGATGACTTTTAAAGGAAGCGGCTCTCCCAGGTAGGCACCCGGCCGGTTTTCAATCCCGCGTGCTCCGCTTACGGCACTCTTCTATAAAACTATCGAATATTTTCTTCGATACCCAGTCGCCGAGGTCTCTTTCGGGGTGCCACTGTATACCGAGTATGGATGAATCGTCTTCCGATTCTATCCCCTCGACTACGCCGTCCGGCGCGTTCGCCGTCGCCTTAAGACCCTTCCCCAATCTGTTTACAGCCTGGTGGTGATAGCTCTTCACCGTAAATCCGCTTTGCCCCGTTATATCGGCGAGCCTGCTTCCGTCGAGAATTTTTATTTCGTGGATGGCCCCTTTCTCGTGCCCGAGGGCGTCGGGAAGAAACGATGCGATGTCCTGGTATAGCGTGCCACCGAAAAAGACGTTAAGGAGCTGCATGCCCCCGCATATGCCCAGGACGGGGATATTTCTTTCGACGGCCTGCCCGAGTATCTCGATTTCGTTTTTCGTCCTGTCGAGGCTCATCGGCCTCAGCTTTTCGTGAGGCTCCTCGCCGTAGTATTTCGGGTCCATGTCGCGGGAGCCGGGAAGGAGGAGGCCGTCGAGGAGGCGCACGGTTTCCGCATGCATGCCGCCGGATTCGAAGACTGTCGGTATGAGCACTGGCAGGCCGCCCGTCTCGACTACAGCCTGAGCATATTCCGCCTCTATCGAATTGTGACCCTTTTCAAGGTCGGTCGTTATTCCTATTACAGGGCGGCTTCCTTTCATTTCGTCTCCGGCCTCGCTGCGGTCGTGTCTTCGGTTAAAGATATTTGCGCGCGGCTGAATTGCAAGGTCGATTATACCGGCAGGAGAAAATTTCCTATGTCTTAACTTTTTAAAGGTTATCATTATCTGAATGAGCGACCCGGTGCCTGGCTTTCACAAACCGCTATATTTCATTATGGTTTCCGTCCTGTCGGGCGGCGTGTATTATCTCGTCCTCGCGGCGGCCTCGGGATTCTCACACGCCTTTTTGAACCTGTTCCTGTTTCCGCTCTTCATGGCGTTTCTGCTGATCGTAGCGGGCGTGGTCTACGTCCTCTCCTTCCGCAGCATTCCGCAGGGGGACATGGCGGCGCATAGGGCGGGAGTCAGGAAGACGGCGGTTATAGTGATCGCGGCGCTAATCCTCTCCGCGGTTTTCCCCGCCGGCGCCTTCATTCGCCTCTACCCCGTTCCTATGGCGATGTTTCACCTTCTAATACTCTTTTACGCCGGGCTCGCCCTGGCCGCGGTTTGCACAGCCTGGCTCGTTTTCTTCTGGAGGGAATGGAAAAGGCCCCCTTTCTTTTCTGAGGCGGTGCTTGCCTCGGTGGCCGTGCTGTCCCTTGCGCTCGCCTATGCGTCGATGCGCATGTACGGGTTGCTCCCGCCCGGGTAAGCGTATAAATTTTATAGACGAGGAGATCAGGGTATGAAAAGAAAGACGGTAGTCCTGGCGGCGGTGGTTTTAATGGCAGCGCTCGGAGGGTGCGGGTTTATCGAGGGGCTTTTCAACCCGTTCGCCGGCAAATGGAAATCCGGCATAACCGAGATGGTGTTCACGAGAGACGGCAAGTTCTACCTTACCATAGGCAGGGCGGTTTCGCTCAACCTCGACGGCGAGTACACGTACGACGAAAAAAATCTCTTCCTCTCCTTCGACGGAGGGGAGCCGCTCAAGCTCTCCTACGAATTCGTCGACGACAAGAGCAGGCTGGTCCTCGATCCTATGACGGATTCAGACTACATACAAACGAGGCTTAAATTCACGAGACAGTAGCCACGGCCTCGGGGCTGCCCCGGATTCATTTTTAGATGATTCAACTCGATAATATCTCACTCTCGTACGGCTCGAGAGAGCTGTTCAAGAACCTAGACTGGCACGTGAAGGACGGAAAGAGAATTGGTCTCTTCGGCCCGAACGGCGTAGGTAAAACGACGCTCCTCAACGTCATGGCCGGCGTAACGCAGCCCGACTCCGGCTCCATACTCGTGCCGCCCGGAAAGCGTGTCGGCTATCTGCCGCAGGAGGTCGAGGACGTGGGCTCCCGGCTCACGGTTCTCGAAGAGGCGCTTACTGCGTTCAAAGAAATAGGGGAGCTCGAACGGGAGATGGAATCCGTTAAGGAATCGCTCGGGCACATTCCGGACAAGGGCTCGGCCGGGTACGAAAGGGCCCTTCACAGGCTCGACGCTATACAGACGGAGCTCAACACGAGGGACTCGCACACTGTCCGGTACAGGACAGAGAAGCTCCTCATGGGGCTCGGCTTCGAGCCCGAAGACCTCGGGAGGCCGCTCGACACCTTCTCTGGCGGCTGGAGGATGCGCGTCGCGCTGGCAAAGCTTCTCCTCGTAAACCCCGACCTCCTTCTCCTCGACGAGCCCACGAACCACCTCGACATCGAGAGCATCGACTGGCTCGAAG
>CAZUDM010000076.1:0-6642 GCA_964618635.1 uncultured Spirochaetia bacterium | reverse complement strand
GGTTATTCAGGCAAGGAGGGATGGATACAGATGATGCTTAACAGGATGTTCAAACATAAATCCGTAAAGGTAATTTCCATACTGATGTTTCTCGGGCTCATGGTTTTGTCGCAGCACGCCTGCGTCGACAGCCTCGACGGCGGCGACCAGTCCGAAAACCCGGTAAACACGTTCATCATGAACATGAGCGCGAACCCGAACACGCTCTTCGGAAACGCGTCCGAGGAATCCTTCATACAGGTGGATACGCTCCTCGTTCCGGACGGCTCTGAAATAGATTACGAGATAACCTTTTCGAGCAGCGGCCTTCCGCCGGCGCTCCGCGGGTGCCTCTTCGACAGCAGCGGTACGGTAGTAAACAACGAGGCCTTCGTCAATTATCTCTCGGGCGTCCTCATTGGGATAAACGAAACGGCCTCGATAAATATCTCGGCCACTGTAAGGCTCGCCGACGGCAGGAGCGAGAGCGATTTCACGACGCTCACGCTCGACGGCGTCGGCCTCATAGCGGCGACGCCCGGTCCCGACACCGACCCCCTCATAGTGCCGCATCCCTCGACTACTCCCGCGCCGACGAACATCGCGGTCCCGCTCACGTTCCAGTCCGTGGGGCTCGAGCCGGGAACCCTCGTCGAAATATCGCTCAGCAATCCCGATATAGGCTCCCTTAACGGCGGCGGCGACCCCGAGATCGGCGACGCCATTTACGTCGCTCCTATACTCGGCAACGTAAATGCGGGCCAGTTCTTCGTCCAGTACAACGCCTTTGTCGGACAGCCCGGAACACAGATAATTCTGGCCAGAACTCAGCTCCAGATTCCGCCGGAATTCCTGATCGTGTGTCCCCTCATATCGGAAGAGGACGGGCTCATCGAAGTTATAGTAATAATAACGCAGGAAGTCGCCGCGCCGCCCACGCCGGGACCCACTCCGGGTCCGTAGGAAGATAGCGGGGATTCCGGGACGTCCGGTTTCTTCGATAATCCGAACACTCATACCCGGGGCCGGACGTACGAAGCCCGCGCCCGGCCCCGCGGCAGTTCCCGGGAGTTTCCGGATCGGTATCGATTCCCGGAAAGCCGCTTCTTTGCAAATTACCGTTTGACTTAACCCGGCGCTCTTTTTACTATTTATAAAATAGGAGTATGCCCGTGCCGGTTTGCGGGAGCGCATTATATTTCAGAGGGGTAACAAATGTCCGTCAGGGAATCCGATCTTAACAAGAGAAGGATGGCGAGGGAACGCTGGGAAAGGGAGTATAGCCGGGCTCAAAAACGGGACGCCGACTTTACCACCATCTCCGGCATGGACATGCCGCCGCTCGCCGATCCCGAAGACCTCCGCGGTTTCGACCCCGAAGCCGAGCTGGGCTACCCCGGCCAGTTCCCCTACACGCGCGGCATACACAGCACGATGTACAGGAGCCGCCTCTGGACGATGCGGCAGTTCGCCGGCTTCGGAACCCCTGAAGATACGAACAGGAGATTCAAGTATCTTCTGAGCCAGGGCCAGACGGGCCTCAGCACGGCGTTCGACATGCCGACCCTCATGGGCTACGACTCCGACAGCCCAATGGCCCGCGGCGAGGTCGGAAGGGAAGGGGTCTCGGTATCGTCGCTTGAAGACATGGAAATACTATTCGACGGAATAGACCTCGACCAGGTCACCACCTCGATGACAGTCAACTGCAGCGCCAGTATCATCTTCGCGATGTATCTCGTCATGGCCGAGAAAAAGGGCGTAAGCTGGGACAGGCTCCGCGGCACACTTCAAAACGACATGCTGAAGGAATTCATCGCCCAGAGGGAGTGGATATCCCCGCCGAGCCCTTCGGTCAAAATCGTCATCGACGTAATCGAATTCTGCGCGAAGCACGTCAAGGGCTGGCACCCGGTCTCGATCTCCGGCTACCACATAAGGGAAGCAGGCTCGACAGCCGTACAGGAGCTCGCGTTCACACTCGCCGACGGCATAGGCTACGTCGAGGAGAGTGTAAAGCGCGGCCTCGACGTCGACGAGTTCGCCCCGCGTCTGTCATTCTTCTTCAACGTACACAACGATTTCCTCGAAGAGGTGGCGAAGTTCAGGGCCGCCCGCCGCATGTGGGCGAAGATAATGAGAGACAGGTTCGGGGCGAAAGACCCGAAGTCGCTCACGCTCAAAACCCACGCGCAGACGGCAGGCGCGAGCCTGACGGCACAGCAGCCGATAAACAACGTCGCGCGGGTGACGATACAGGCCCTTGCCGCCGTGCTTGGAGGCACTCAGTCCCTCCACACGAACTCCATGGACGAAACCCTCGCCCTCCCGACGGAAGAGGCAGTAACGGTCGCGCTAAGGACACAGCAGATAATCGCCGAGGAAAGCGGCGTCGTTAACACGATAGACCCCTTCGGCGGAAGCTACCTCATGGAATCCCTCACGAGCCGCATCGAAAAAGAGGCATTCGATTATATTGACAAGATCGACCGCATGGGCGGCATAGTAGCCGCGATAGAAGAGGGGTATCCCCAGAAGGAGATTGCAGACGCCGCCTACAAATACCAGCGCGAGCTCGACACCGGAATAAAAACGATAGTCGGCGTAAACAAGTATGTTGACGAGGACGAGGAAATCCCTATCCCTCTCCTCAAGATAGAGGATGAGGTCGAAACGGCCCAGAGGGAAAAACTCGCTGACCTCAAGCGCCGCCGTGACAACAAAGCCGTAAAAGCGAGGCTCGAAGAAATTCTTCTCGCCGCGCGGAGGGGCGACAACCTTATGCCGTTTATCGTGGACGCCGTCCGCGAATACGCCACACTCGGCGAAATAAGCGACATATTCCGCGAGGCGTACGGCGTTTACCGCGACCCGGGATATTTTTAATCTGCGACCGGCGGCACCTTTTAAATTTTCTATAAATCGCGTAACCTCATAAGCTTGATACAGGGTCTGAGATGGGACAGGAAAACAGGTTAAGGATACTTATCGGCAAGGCCGGCCTCGACGGACACGACAGGGGGGTCAAGATAGTTGCACGCGCCCTCCGAGACGCCGGGTTCGAGGTCATCTACACCGGGCTTCACAACACCCCCGAGGCGATAGTTGAAACGGCCCTTCAGGAAGACGTCGACGCCGTCGGCCTCAGCATACTTTCGGGCGCCCACAACTACCTCTTCCCGGAGATAATACGCCTCCTCGAAGAGAAGGGCCTCGGCGACATAACCGTCTTCGGCGGTGGCATAATCCCGAAGGAAGACATCGACGGCCTCAAGCAAAAGGGAGTAAAGGCCGTCTTCGAGCCCGGAACGTCGACCGACGAGATAATCAGCTGGGTCAGGGAAAACGTTTCCCACAGGGCTCTTTAGCTAAGGTAATGAAGTGCGTAAGCTGCGGTAACAGGAAAGGGAAGAGGGCATGCCCTGCGCTCGGCGGCTCCATTTGCGCCGTCTGCTGCGGAGAGAAAAGGGGGGTTGAAATCAACTGCCCACTCGACTGCGTGTACTACGTAGAAGGCCAGAAGCAGCACCAGCTCAAGGTAATGCACCAGAGGGTAAAAAAAGAGGGCGGCGTCAGCTACGTCCGCCGTGCCGAGCTCTACAACCGTAACCCCGCCGTTTTCGCCCGCCTCGAAAAACTCTTCGCCGACGCCTACCGCGCCAACAGAAGGCTCACGAACAAAGACCTCGCCTCCGCGCTCGAGCTCACGAAAAACACGCTGGATACGGAAAAGAAAGGCCTCATCTACCAGCACCAGGGCGAGAATTCCTACGCCAACGAGCTCTCGACGAACATCCTTATAGCGATAACCGACTACAAGGACAATCCCGAAATCACCGGCGACAGGGTAGACCTCGACTTTGCCATAAAGGTCGTAGATGAGTTTTTAAGGGAAGCGAAATTCTACGTGGAAAACGACCCGAATCCCCAGAGCTACCTGGTACACATCGTACGCTATCACCCCGAGGAAACGCCCGCGCCGAAATCGGCTGGCGGGCTTATAATCACGCCCTGACGTTCGTGATCAGTGCTTGTCGTTCCCGGCGGACGGGACGGTATTGACGATTGCTGAAACTATAAACGCAATGACGGCGACGACTGCGAGATACTTGAAAAATCTTGCCCACTGTATGTTAATACCGAGGTGAAAGCCGATAGCTATAAAACTGAACAGAATCAGGCATACGAGTATTGCGCCCGGCAGGTTCTTCCTTAACATGAGAGTCCGACTCCTTCTTCTCTATTATGATCAGACAGAAGCCAGAATTTTATCTGAATCCTCGCCCCTGTTCAACTTTTTGTCAACGGCGATTTCTGCCAGGCCTCTCCGTGCCGAGAACGGCGGGGATTGCGGTCTTCCGATATAAAGTGTAACCTAAGATGCTAATAATCATTGATATGCAGGTAATAATTGCCTCTACGCACTCTTAATCACCATCCTTAAATGAGAATCCCCAAACCTAAAGAAATAGTACGTCTCCTTAAAGGCTCGAATTTCCGGCCGATGAGGCCGAAGGAAATATCCAGACGGCTCGGCGTGCCCAAGGAGGGGAAAGCTCTCCTCAAGAAGATCCTCCGGAAAATGGTGAGGGACGGCCAGATAGGAAGGGCCGACGGCGGCTACGTCGCAGCCGGCTCCCCGGCAGCCGCTGTAACCGAGGCTGGCAGGAAATCAGAGCCGGTCCTCCCGACCGCCCCCACGACAGCCCCCATAAAGGGCATGCTCAAGGGCGGTAAGATACTCGGTAAATTCGTCAAGACCGGAAAGACCGGGAAGATCATTTTCAAGGACGACCGGGTGCCTCACATCCCGCTCAGGATAGACGAGATAAAGAACCTCCGGAACCACAGCCTCGTCGTTTACGAGGTCAGTAACCGCGTCTCGCCCAGCCGCAAGATCAACGGGCGCATAATCGAAGTCCTCGGCAAGGCGGGCGACCTCGAAGCGGAAAAGAAGGGCATCATAAGGGAGTACGGTCTCTCCGAGGGATTCCAGCCCGAAGTGGAGAGGGAGCTCGCCCTGATACCCGACGAAATTCCTGAAAGCGAGATCAGGAGAAGGACCGATCTCAGGGAAGAGGTCATATTCACCATCGACGGCGACGACGCCAAAGACTTCGACGACGCGGTCGGCATCACGCGGACCCACTTCGGCTACAGGCTCCTCGTCTCGATAGCCGACGTCTCGTATTACGTCCCCATCGGCGGCGAGATCGACAACGAAGCCCTTAACCGCGCGACGAGCGTCTACATGCCCGACAGGGTCATACCGATGCTCCCCGAAAAGCTCTCGAACGACCTCTGCAGCCTCGTGCCGTTCAAGGACAGGCTCACGAAGACAGTAGAAATGGACTTTAACCGTAAGGGCCAGATGATGAGCTCGAAGGTCTACAACAGCGTCATCAGGAGCGCCGCCCGCCTCACGTACTCCCGGGTCGCGGGCGTCATCGAAGAAAGCGCCGCCGAGTCAGACATTGAGAAACACGTCGTCGAAAAGCTCCTCGTCATGCGCGAGCTCTTCAGGCTCATAAGAGTGAGGCGGAGCGAAAAGGGAGAGCTCAATTTCGATTTCCCCGAGCCCAACCTCATCCGCGACGAGCTCGGAAGAACCGTCGACGTCGTAAGGACACAGCGCAATATGGCCCACGTCCTCATAGAAGAATTCATGATTGCGGCAAATACGGCGGTCGCCACGCAAACCTGCCGCCTTCAGATACCATCGATCTACAGGATACACGAGCGGCCCGACATCGAATCCCTGATAGAGCTCTCGGAGGGTGTCAAGAAGCTCGGCTACACCCTCCCCGCCGACGGCAAGATTACGACGCTCGACCTCCAGCGCGTCATCAACAAGAGCCGCGGCCGGCCCGAGGAAATGGCGGTCAACATGCTCATACTCCGCTCGTTAAAACGGGCCATATACTCGACCCAGGAAGAGGGACACTTCGGCCTTTCCATAAAGCACTACTCTCACTTCACGTCCCCCATACGCCGCTACCCCGACCTCATAGTCCACAGGATTATGAACGCGGTAATGAAAAAGGGCACGCCTCCCTACGACAAAGAATCGCTCGACTGGATGGCCGAGCACTCCTCGAAGAAAGAGCGCTACGCCGACGAAATAGAGAGAGAGGCGATAAACCTCGAAAGGGCTTATCTGATGAAGTCCTACGTCGGCAAGGAGTTCGAGGGGGTCGTCCTCAGCGTCCTTCCGTTCGGCATGTTCGTCGAGGTAAAAGGAATATTCGTCGAAGGTCTCGTCCCCAGGGACAGCGTCCCCAATTGGAGAAAGCGCTGGTTCGACATAGGCCAGACAGTAAAAGTGAAAGTCACCGAAGCCGACGTCGAGAAAAGAAGAATCACACTCAACCTCGTCCCCTGAGGCACACAGCGCGTGCTGGCAACCCGGCATAGCACCAATTCTGCATCTACAAACTGCTGCGCGACAGGTGCTTTGAATCGCCTGTCTGGCTACGTCGAAAAACACGCGATGCGTGTGTCATTCCCGAATGCTTGTACCTGCCGCGGCACTTGTCGGGGCGTAGCCATGCAAAGCCTGATAGGCTGTGCCGAAGCCGGAGGGGTGAGGGGGGATTTGTATTTGCAGTTGTAGTCATTCTGAACTTGTTTCAGAATCTCGTTTTTGCCATACCCAACGATTCC
>CAZUDM010000075.1:0-6801 GCA_964618635.1 uncultured Spirochaetia bacterium | reverse complement strand
TCGATTGCCAGCGGATGCTATCCGCCTAGAGCCAGCGGCGGACGCGGGATTTGTAGGCTGTGTATTCGGCGCCGAACTTTTTTTCGAGGTAGGACTCTTCGCGGAGTATAACGCCCTTTTGAATGACGGCGACGAATATCGGGACGGCGATCAGTAGCCAGAGGTTATTGAGGAGGAACGCGCCGGCCGCGAGTATAAGCACCATCGAAAGATACATCGGGTTACGCGTGAGAGAGTAGATGCTGCCGGTGATGAGGGCTGTCGCGGGCTTGCGGACGTCGATGTTCGTGCCGGCCTTGCCCATCTCCCTCATGGCTAGGGCCGTGATGAAAAACGGCAGAACGGCGAGGACTGCGCCGGTTACGTAGCGTGCGTTTCCGCTTACAAAAGGGAGGGCGTAGAACTGGTTCGCGAGGAGGCCGACGGCGACGAACCCGAGGAGAATGAGCGGCGGGAGCGCGATGACATCAGGATGATCCGTTTCGGGCGAGCCGGGCCCTGGGGCGTCGTTATTCATCTTCCGTTTCCGCGGGGCGCTTCTCCTTTTCGGAGCCGTCGTCCCACCTTTCCTTATATATGTGCTTTCCGCCGCCGCGCCTGTTCATGATTATCCCGGAGAGGGCCTTGCGCTCGTCCTGGTCGAGGTTCAAGGCGAGGTCGCGCGCTGTGTCGGCGAACTCGTTCCCGAGCTTGTCCATGAGCGAGTGCAGCTCGGCGACCTTCCGGTCGTAAAGCGCGGGGTCGAAATCCGGCGCGGAGAGAATCGCGACGATCTCCTTACGCTTCACGCGTATCTCCTTCTTCGTCGCCTTCGTCTTTTCGCGGAGGGATTCTATGGACTCCGTGACGAGGGCCTGCTTGTCCGGGGGAAACTCTTTTATGACTTCTTCGAGGTCCTGCCGCATCGAAACCTTCATCTTGAAGCCGTGGGAATACATGCCTATGACCACACCGGCGAAGAGGACGTTGAGTATGATAGAGAGCGTGAAAAGTATCTTCACAGTCTTACTCATAAATCCCCTCCTCGTAGAAGAGAACGCCGGCGAGCTGAACGGGATCGTCGCTGCCGGATTCGGAGTAATTCGCGAGAACGTAGCCGGCCGCTATTCCGACGACGAGGAGAAGAGGCAGGGCGAAACGGGGCACGAACAGCGGAATGCCGGAGAAGATTCCGGCGAGAAAGCCCGGGCCGCGCGCGGGCGAGGGACGCTTCACGTCGGACGCCGCCGAGACGATGCGGGCTTCGAGGCCGGGCGAGGGATCTTCGATCGCGCTTCCGGAGAGGAGCGCTTCGAAGCGGAATTCGTCTTCGAGAATGAACGCCAGCTCGGGCGACGACTCCACGGCCGACGCCGCGCTTTCCCTCACGCCTTCGGGCCACGCGGTAATGTCGGCGCCGTAAATGTCGATGTATTCGAGGAATCGATTCTTATCCATGGCCTGCCTCTTTGTGCCGGTAAATTCCAAGCTTCGTCCTTAGCGAGCCTTTCGCGCGCATAAGCAGCGATTCGAGCGCCTTAACGCTTATGCCCATTATCTCGGCCGCTTCTCTGTTTGTTACGCCTTCGTAAAAACATAGGGCGAGCGCGAGACGCTGGGAGCCCGGAAGGGCGGAGATGTGAGCGTCGATGTCTTCCTTCGTCCGCTTCATCTCGACTATATCTTCGGCGGTGCCTCCCGGGGCCGGCGGGTCGTACCCGTCTTCGAGCGGAAGCGGCGCGTGCTTTCTCTTTTTGTCGATGCACGCGTTCGCCACTATCCTGTAGAACCACGTCGTGAATTTCGACTTTTTGTCTTCGTTCCAGCTCGCGGGTTTCGTCCAGACGGCGAGGAAAGATTCCTGCACGATATCCTCCGCCTCCTCCCTGTTAGACGTCATCCTGTAGGCTAGCCTGTAGAACCTCGGCGTGTGCCGCGCGACGAGCTCGGAGAAACAGTCTTTGTTACCTTCCCGTACCCCCGTCATGAGCTCTTCGTCGGTGCGCGCTGCAATCTCACGCGTCATGGTGAATCCGGCCTTCGGGTCTTCAGTTTCACCTGTTACAGGATACCACCGGAACGGACGGCCGAGAACGGTGTGTCGAGTATTCATGGCCGCCCGTTCACAAGTGGGATGTATAAAGGGGTATGCTCTTACGACTGCCTGTTTACTGATTTTCCGCCGGTGCCGGAGCAGGCGCCGGTGCCGCTTCCTGATTCTGCTTAAGCTGCTCGGCCCCGTCCTTGAGCTTTTCCTTTGCGCCGGTCTTGTCATACTTGCGGCCGTGATGCTTTTTGAACTTGGCCTTCATCGCGTCGGCGAGAATCTGCCTCTCCTGCTGCGTCAGCTGAGGGGCGACTTCGGCTATGGCGTTGGAGAAAGTCGTGAAACGCTGAGCCATGAGGGTCTGAAGCTCGTCGGTCGCGGCTTTGTAAGCGGCGGCGTCGAATTCGGGCGCGGTGAGAATCGTTTTAACGTTTTCCATCGCGGCCTTGATGTCGTCCTTCTGGCTCTGGCTCTCTTCCTTGGCCTGCTTGAGCGCGTTCAGAACGAGCTCTTTTTTGTCCGGCGGGAGCTGGTTCAGGGTTTCCTCGTCGAGCCAGCCTTTGTGTTTGTAGCCTTCGCCCGCATAGACTCCTATCGCGGACGAAAGTCCGAGTCCTAAAATCAAGAGATATGTGACTAATTTCTTCATTACTGCCTCCCATGTAAGATATTTTGCAAGCATGCTTTGAAAGTTTATACGAGCGGGGGCGTGAAAACCCTTCGGTGGATTTTTTGGGGGGTGGGAGAGGTGAGAAATCCCCCTGGTTTATTTTGATTCTGATTAATCGCGGTGCTGGATGGGCGAAATGAGAAATCCCCCCTGACCCCTCCGTCTTCGGCACAGCCTATCAGGCTTCGCAGTGCTACGCCCCGACAAGCGCCGCGGCAGGCCTTTTCGTAAGGGGGAATGAAAAGAAAAAGCAAAGGCTGGATTCCCGATACAGGCATTCGGGAATGACAAAATAGAGGTAGATTCCTCGCTCGCTCGAAATCGTAATTCAAGATGACAGACATGCAGCGTATGATCCCTTTTATAAAGGACGTAAAGACTGCGGCCTCGTGTAAAATATTCTGTGTCTATTAGCTAATATCCTTTACTGGAGAGTATGAGAATGCCGAAACCTGTGCTCGTTATCGGGAACAAGAATTACTCGTCGTGGTCGCTCCGGCCGTGGATCATACTGAAGCACCTGGGCGTCGATTTCGACGAGGTGAGGATACCGCTCTATATCGAGGGATCGAGGGAAAAAATACTCCAGTATTCACCCGCGGGGAAGGTGCCGGTTTACATCGACGGCGGCGTCACAGTTTGGGAGTCGCTGGCGATAATCGAATACCTGGCGGAGAGCTATCCGCAGGTCTGGCCGAGTGACAAAGAGGCGAGGGCGGCCGCGCGGTCTGTCAGCGCGGAGATGCACGCCGGGTTCGCCGCGATGAGGGACAAGATGCCGAACAATATCCGCGCGCGCAGGAGGCAGGCCGTCGTTACGCCGGGCGTCGCGCGCGACGTCGAGCGGGCTATCGGGATATGGGAGACGTGCAGGCGCGAGTACGGTAGCGGCGGGCCGTGGCTATTCGGGGAGTATTCGGCGGCGGACGCGATGTACCTGCCCGTCGCGTGCAGGTTCCGCACTTACGGCGTTACGCCCCCCGGACTCGCCGGGGAGTACATGGGGACTGTGCTTGCCGACCCGTATTTCAAGGAATGGGAAGCGGCCTCCGAGAACGAGGAAGAGACGCTGGAGCAGTTCGAGGTGGGGAGGTAAGCCGGGAATTAAACCCGCTCAGGCTTTTGCCGAAGCCGAACGGCAGCGGAGTGTTATCGCGGCTGCCGCACCGATAACCAAGACGAGTGCGGACATGCTCCATTCCGAAAGTGTAAGGATGCTGTGCGCTTCGTCGGGGAACGAAGCGCTCGCAATACCGTTAAAGCTCGGCGGGTCGAGGTCGGCGTCTATTAAAGGACGCGGCGGCGGAGCCAGGCCGATGTGCGTGTCAGAATATCTGGGTTCTTAGAGTTACCGCGGAAGCGCGATGAAGTTGGTCGCCGCAGAGGCCAGGAATTCGTCGAGGCCGAAGGCTTTCGAATGCGCATCGGGTCGGTAAGGGAGTGAATGTATGCAGTAACCGGATTCCTCAAACAAGCGGAAGAGCTCGGTCCTCAGCTTCGCATCGTTGCTTTCGAAAATGATCGTCGGCTTGTAGTCGCGTAGCACCCGCGCTGCGCCCTTCAGAACTTCGATCTCGTAGCCCTCGACGTCGATCTTGATCAGGACCTTGCCGCGGGGAATGTCGCTCAGGTATGAGTCGAGAGTCCTGACCGGGACGCGGAGCCTCGTCACGTCGCCCCATTCTTTAAGACCGGGGGTGACGTCGGAGGATACCGACCCGAGCCACGTCTCCTTCTCGGGGAAGACGAGCTCGATTTCACCGGGACCGCTCCCGACCGCTGCCTGCTCCCAGCGGCCCGAAAACCCGTTCAGCTCGCAGGCGGCCTGAAAGTACGAATAGCAGCCCGGATTGGGCTCGAATGCAATTACCGGTACGCCGGCCGAGAGGAAAAGGATCGAGTGCGTGCCGTAGTTCGCGCCGACGTCGAGGAAGAAATCCGGACGTTCGTCCGAAAGAAGGAGCGCCTCGTAAGTCTGTACGACCTCGACGTCGTGTCCCACTATAGAGACGGCCAGATCCCAGTCGAGCCACGCCCATTCCGGCCTCAGCGGCACGCTCATACGGCGGCCGGCGAAACGGACGTTCCATTCGCCCGGAGACATGGGGGTGTCCTCCCGCCGGAAGACCCGGGAGTATCGTGACTGGAACCTTGCTCTGGCTCCGGCGTCGAGGTGGTCGTAATAGCGGTTGAGCGCCGCGCGCGGGCCGGGTCTGGCTGCGAAGGATCTGACGATGGAGCGCATCGGCCAGAGCGTCATGGCCGTGGCTTTCCTGGTAATCCGGTTGTTCCGGAGACGCCTGAAGAACGTGGATAAGGTCATGCCGCTTTCCCCTCCCCAAAATCGCCCTCGTATCGGCCCGGGCGGTCCGGATTAATAGCCGCTGCCATCATTTCTCTGCATGAACATGCATCTGGAAACATAATTATATAATGCTAAAATGGCGTTTGCCATCATCTTTATTCGACATAAATACTTGTAATTACTCCCAATTTGCCGGGTCCAGGGCCAGCGCAGGGCTCGGTTGGGGAGGAATGTGCAATCGAGGGAAGGACTTTCGGCAGAGCTCCAAATTCCGTTATCGCGGAGTGATGTAGGCACACGGCGCTTGCACGGCGTTACGCCCTCGGAGCCGGCGTGCTGTATTCTTTTTGATATGTCTTTCAATCGAAGGCGCAGCGAAAGATTGAAGAGAGTGGCGCTGACAATCGTCGCGCTCGCTGCAGTGAATGCATTGCTGCACGTGGTGTTCGCCGGGATGACGGGGAGGGGAAGGGCGTACGCCGTCTCGCACAGGGGGGCGGCGGCGATCGCGCCGGAGAATACTCTTGCCGCCGTTGCCGCGGGTGTCGTGTCCGGCGCGCCTTTCATCGAAATAGACGTGCGCGCGACGTCGGACGGCGTTCCGGTTTTGATGCACGACGGCTCCGTCGACAGAACCACCGACGGGAAGGGGAAGGTCGGCGAGCTCGCGTGGGACTACGTAAAAGGCCTCGACGCAGGCGGTTATTTCTCGCCGGAATTCAAGGGCGAGCCCGTGCCAAAACTCGCGAGCGTCCTCGAATACATGAAGGGGAAGAAGTCGACTCTCGTGGTCGAGGCGAAGCGGCCGCGCGGCTGGCCGGGCGGGGATCGCACCTTCCTAGATACGATTCGCGAGCAGGGGATGGAGCGGAGCATCGTCATCATATCGTTCGACACGGGTTGGATAAAAGCTCTGCCGAAGGAACTGCCGAATACTCCGCTCGGCGTTCTCTACATTTATCCCTACAGCGTTCCCCAGGCGGACGCGGTCGAATACGTCAGCATATTCTGGCCGGCGCTCGTGCTCGATCCGTCGCTCGTCTGGAGGATGAAGCGGGCTGGGCATACTGCCTGGGCGTGGAACGTGAACAGCGAAATTTTAGCGCGGTTCCTCGTGTGGAAGGGCGTCGAAGGGATAACTATCGACGACCCGTGGGTGATGAATCGTTGACGCTGAGAGGGGGGAATACTGTAAATCCCCCCTGACCCCTCCGGCTACGCAAGGCTTCGCCGCGACAGGCCTTTCCTAAGGGGGGATAATAATGCAAAGACAAAAGATAAAGGCGAGATTCCGAAACAAGTTCGGAATGACGGAAGTGTGGAGTCGCGGCAAGGTGCCGCGACGTCGGCTTCCCGGATGCCTGACATGCGGAAATGACACGACCGGAATAAGCGTGCATAATGTCGATATCGAACTCAATAAGGAATTATGCGCATGACCGACAGGGATGTGAAAAGCGATGCGTCAGACGAGACCGAACGTAGCAGCGATGTTGATACGTCACGGAGCGACAGGCGGCACTCCGGAAGCCTCACGCTGATCATGGGCGAAGCCGTGGCGACGGCGGCCCGGATGACGGCGTACGCTCTCAGCGTCAACCCCGCGCCGAAGCTCATGGGTTGCACCGTAAAGCAGCTCGCCGAAATGTTTCTCGAAGAGGGCCGCGCGGAGGGCGTGCGCGGCGACGTCGCGTGGGCGCAGTCGCTGCTGGAAACGGGATATTTCAAGTATGGCCGCATCGTGACGCCCGACATGAACAACTACTCCGGCATCGGCGCTCTCTACGAAGACCGGCCGGG
>CAZUDM010000074.1:0-6865 GCA_964618635.1 uncultured Spirochaetia bacterium | reverse complement strand
GCAAATTATTAGAATAACCGCCCTCCTTATTCCATTCGAATGGAATAAGCGCCTCCCTTATTCCACTCAAACGCAAAATAATGGAATAAGCCCCATCCTTATTCTAATGGAATGGAATAACGGTTACGCACGGCGCCGTCCCCACAGCTTCACAATCCCGTAAGCCAGCGCGATGATCGTCGCCACGTATAATATGGCGTGGAGCACGACCCCGCTCACCAGATCCTCCGCCGCCCACTCTCCCGAAACGGACGCGAGCCCGCCGTACATGAAGAAGAGCGAGAGAGCGATGTTCGCGATGCCGGAGACGACGCCGGGCCGCGCGATGAGCCACACGAAGAACACCGAGAATATCGCGGCGTCGAGAGGCAGCCCGAGGGGGTTCGAGAGGACGGCTTCCGCCCCGCCGGCGAGCACGAGAATCAGCAGCCCCGAGGCGAACCAGAGAAGGTGCCCGAAGGTGAGGACGAGGGCAGGGAACATCGGCGAGCGCCGCCTGTCCGGCACCAGCCCCACGAGCAGATACGCGCCCGCGACGCACGCCGTCATAACCCCGACAGTGTAGTAGCCGAACTGCGCGCCGAGCAGGTAAAGGACGAAGAGCCCGGCGAGCGCAAGCGCGGCGATGCGCGGCCACCGCCGCCTCCCCAGGGCCTGCACAGGCGGCAGCACGTCACCGAGCCCCTGCTCCCCTTCCCTGCGGAGGCGTCTCTTGAACTCGCTGAGCTCGCCCGTGTCGGGCCTGCCGAATACCCCTGTGTCGAAGCCCGTGCTACCGCCCTCGGCGGACTCGCCGCCGGGAACTAGACGCTTCACCGTTTCGACCAGCCGGGCTACGCTCCGCTCGGCCGAGGCCGTCGACGAAGCGATCCTGTGCCCGGGCGCGACGTAATATTCGAGCTCGGGATCGAGCGGGGTTTTGTCGGCGTGGAACGAGACGACAGGCGTCCCGGCTTCGGCCGCACGCTCGACTTCGCGCCGGAGACGCTCTGATCCAAGCGCGTTCCAGGAAAAGACGAGAAGCAGCGTCCCGCTCGCGTCTATCTCCCGGCCCGCCGCTTCCTCGCGCGCCTTGCCGCGCACGCCGTCCGGGCCGAGCGTCGCCGAAACACCCTCGACTTTCAGAGCTTCGGCGAGCGCTTCCGCAATCTCCCTGTCGCTATCGGAATAACTAATGAATACGTCGTGAGCCAAATGAGCCGCCCCCTGCTAATCCATATATTATAGCGCACGGCGCGGCGCACCCACGGGAATCCGGCGCAGCACATTCCCCCGCCGCCGATTTCCCTACCACCCGTCCGGAATTCACTTTATAATGTGAAATCGATATGAGCGTATACAGACATCACATCCCCCGGAGATGGATGTTCAGAAAAACCGCTCACGGAGGCGGCGGATGAAAGCGTTCGCCACCTTCCTCTACGTCACCCTCGCACTGTCGGCAGCGCTCCTCGTATTGCTTCTCGGCTGGAAGATCCTCATAGCAGGCGAGCGGCCCGGCCTGGCCGTGCTGACGGCAGCGGCGTTTCTTGTCTTCTACGTCCTTCTATCCGTGCTCAGCCTCGCCGCGGTCAGGAAAGGGCGCGGCGCGGCTGCGGCCAGAATCTGGGTAATGCTGTTCGCGTTCGTATTTTTCTACGTTCTCCTCGACGTCGTCGGCGGGATGATATTCCTTCGTCCCGAGCCCTTCCTCACCAGCCCCGACAGCTACGTCCACCACAAAATGCTCCCGAACAAGACATACCTCATGTACAGCCCCTTCGACTTCGAGATCGAAATGACGACGAACAGCATGGGATACCGCGGCAGAGAAGTCGGCGAAAAGCGCGCGGACGTCTACAGGATAATCATGCTCGGCGACTCGTTCACGATCGGCGAGGGCGTCACCGACGAGGAGACGTTCTCGCACGTCCTCGAAAGCATACTCAACGGCAGCGGCGGGCGGAGGTACGAAGTCGTAAACCTCGGCATACAGAGCTACACGCCCATCCTCGAATATCTGACGCTCGAGACCCACATCGAAACGCTCGAGCCGAACCTCGTCATAATGAACTTCGACATGTCGGACGTAGTCGGCGAGTACGTCTTCGTGCAGGAAGCAGGCGTTCTCGACGAGGAGGGCAACGTCGTCGCGGTGGACGGATATCCCGAATACAACAGGCGGCGCAACAACATGCGCGAGAGGATATCAAGGTTCGTCAGAAGCAGGCTGTTCCTGACAGGCGCGCTGATGAAAATGATTCACAAGTCCGGCGAAAGGAACAGGGTGCTCGGCAAGCTCGACGTCAGGGACGCCGTCGAGACCGAAAATTTCATGATGCTCCTCCACACGCTCGAAGTCCCTCAGCTCGCCGAGAACGAGGAGATGTACGCCATCGTCGAGAACACCATCCTGAGGACTGAGCGTCTCTGCGAGGAGCACGGGAGCGGCTTCATACTGGCTATCTATCCGTGGGCCCATCAGGTGAGCGAAGACGAATGGATACCGGGTCGCCACGGCTTCGTTCCCGAGGGCGCGGCCCTTTCCGACAGGACAGTCACCAGGCTCGAGGAATTTTCCGAAAAGAACGGGATAGTGTTATTCAACGCGTTCCCGCAGTTCAGGGCATATAAGGGCGACGCGCGCCTTTATTACAGCCACGATATGCACTGGACCCCGGCCGGACACAAACTCTACGCGGAGTCTCTCGCGGGATTTCTCGATGGCTACTTTTCCGTTCAGGGAAGCGTGCAGTAATCACCCGGGCGGACTACGCCCGCCGGAAACCGAAGTAGAGCAGCATTGTTGGCATTATCACACGTTGCGCCCCAGACGCTTTAGCGCGCGAATCCGCTACGTCGAGGAACACACTACGTGTGTCATCTCGAACAACGATTTCGAGCGAGCGAGGAATCGAGAGCCCTTGGCTAACTGCACCGATGCTTATCCAGTACCGCTCTATTGCGACACAAACCAAAACATTCAGAATCTAATCCTTTTTGTCTTTCATCCCCCCTCGGAAAAAGCATCTGAAGCGCGAAATGTGGTAATTGCAACGACGCTGCCACTTCGAATGTCAGCGGACACAGTCCGCCTTGCACATATCCGTCCGGGGGAACATAATATATCCCTGTCGATAGCGGCCCCCGGAGACGCCATCATGAAAGATCCCCTTATAACGACGATAGTCCTGCTCGCCTGTCTTCTTTCGGCCTCGTGCTCGCGCGACAAAACGCCCGACGTGAGACAGGTGAGATGGGGCATGTCGAAGGCCGAGGTCAAAAAGGCGGAGACGGCCGGGCTCATGAAAGAGGGCGAGAACATCCTCACCTACAGGCTCGGCGGCGAGCCTGAAAAAACCGAGGGGACGGTCAAGGTAACGGTCGAGGAAAACGGCGAAACGCGCGACGCGCTTGTGACGGTGGAGACGATCAGCAGCGAGCCGTCTTACGACCTCGTCTACGTCTTCGAGAACGGGAAGCTGGCCATGGCCGTCATACATCTCAGGGATGCGTTCGACGACCCGGCGGATTACATCAAGCTCATGAGGGAGAAATCCCTCGCTATATCGAAGGAGCTCGAATCCCCGGCGATGGGCGTCGCGGAGTACGGCGACAACCCGCGAAAGGAAGACCCGTACTCCGACCCCGCCGAGATATGCGAGGGGAAGTATACGCTGAAGCACATGTGGCCGACGGTGCGCGACCGTACCGACATCTCCATCGAGCTCGACTCGAAAAAGAACGTCACCACCCCCGACTGCAACCTCTCAGTATTCTACGAGAGCGTGAAACACCCCGTCGATCCCGAGCTTTCGCAAGACCTCCACGAGCTGTTGTGATCCGTCCGGGCCGACTTCAGTATACCACTCCGGGCTTGCCGAGAAATCTAGTTTTTTGCATTTATCCCCCCTTAGGAAAAGGGGCGCACAGTATGCGCTGACGATGGACGGACGCATCTCTGCCGCAAACATCACCAGCCGCGCCGACCAGTGCTTTAAATCTCCTCTCCTGCTATGTCGGAAAACACACTATGTGTGCGAGCGAGGAAGCACGCCACGCGTGCAGGAATCCGACGTTGCGGCCCCGTCGCGACTCCACACTTCCGTCATCCTGCCTGCCCGGCGTAGCTTTCTAGTCGGTCGGAGCTTTCTTGTCCGACGTAGCTTTAGCGAAGTCGGAAGCGAAGTCCGAAGCGAAGCGGGGAACTAGTTTCAGGATCTCGTCTTTAGTCTTTTCACTTTGTCATTCCCGAATGCTTGTATCGGGAATCCAGTCTTCATCCGTCATTTCGAACAACGATTTCGAGTGAGCGAGGAATCGGACGCCCTGAGCCGATTGCAAGAAAGCATATCTGGTACTGCTCGGAAATACCTCAAATTAAAACAGTGAGAAATCTCTCTTTCGTCTTAAAATGGCACGAGCATTCACTTCCCTCCCTCCCGCGCCCATAGTATAATGATCCGATAATTAAGCAACTCTAAAGGAGAGGAATGATGAAACTATTTTATATGTTATTGTTTTTGACTTTTCTCGCCGCCGCTCCGACTCTTCACGCACAGCTCCCAGACCTGCCCCCCGAAGCCTGCCTGACCGAGGCTGTTTCCGGGTGCCAGAACCCCGAGAGAATGCTCGTGAAATGGAGCGAAGGCACCGAGGCGTGGCCCGATCAGGCATGTAACCCGTTTAACAGCTTCGGCAACTGCGATACGAACGCGTGTGATCATGCCAACGCATGGGCGCAGTTCGTCTGCGCTTCGAACGGCTACGACGTCGGCATATGGACGGGCAGGAAGCAGGAAGGGTGCGGTCCCGGAGGGCCGGGCGGGCCGGTAGTTGGCGGCACGGGCCCGATCAGCATGTACTGCCAGGGAACTATACCGTGCGAGCCGTTTGTCGAAACAGAGTGCTTCCCGGAGGACCAGACCCAGATCGAGATATTCTGCTGCGATACGGGCGTGGCTCCGCCGCCTCCGGCCGTGGAACAAATCCCGACCCTGTCCGAATGGGGCATGATGGCCACAGCCGCCGTTCTTGCCGTTATCGGCTTCATCGCGATACGCAGAAGGAGAGTCTCGGCGTAAAATATCTGGTGCAGCAATATTGGAATGAGGAGTGCATCTTACAGAAGGGGAGCCCGCTTCGGCTCCCCCTCCCCTTTTCGGACGGCGCAGGCCCTTCCTTCTTTTCATGTTTCCATTATAAAATCATTTTTTTCAAAACCCTGCCCCCCGGCAAAATTCGCGGTTATAGTTCTAAGTTAGTAATTTAATTCAAGGAGGATAGGGCATGAAAAGGAACGGGTTCTTATTCGCGCTGCTGATTCTCGTCGCGGCGGCATTCGGCGCGTCGGGCGGCTGCGGCAATAACAACAAGGGCGGGACAGAAATACCGCCGGACATACAGGCAATATTCGACAAGCCACTTTACAACGGCGCGATCTGGGGCCTCCGCGTGCTCGACCAGGACACGAACGAAGTTCTCATCGACTTGAGGCCGGATTACAATTTCTTCATCGGCTCGGTCAGGAAAGTCTTCTCCGTGGGCGAGCTTATTAACGAAGTCGGCGGGGACCATACGACCACGACCCCGATTCACATTCAGGGAACGGTCGGCGAAGGCGGCGTCCTCGACGGCGACCTCATACTCGTCGCGACGGGCGACCTCACGATGGGCGGGAGAACCCTCCCCAACGGCCAGATAGCCATTAGTAACTTCGACCACAACGAGGCCAATTCCCTCGGTAATGCCGTCCTCACAACGCCCAACCCGATCCAGGGTTACATCAGCCTCGCGCAGCAGGTCGCGGCCGCCGGCATCACGCGCGTAACGGGCGACGTCGTCATAGACGACAGGCTCTTCCAGCCCTTCCCCTTCAGGGAAGAAGGCAATTTCGCCATCAGGCCCATATTCGTGAACGACGACTGCGTCGACGTCATAATCAACCCGACGACTCCGGGCGAGCCGTCCTCCGTCGAATGGCGCCCGGTATCCGCCGCGTTCGACGTGGATTCCACAGTCGAGACTTCGGCCGCAGGCACCCAGTTCACAGTCGGTATCGATCCCGATTTCCCCGCGTGCATAGGCACTCCGGGATGCACCGGCGAAGTCTCGGGTGATCTCCCGGTGGATTTCGTGCCGGCGCTGACGAACGCCTTCCCGCTTATCCGCACGTTCAGGATTGTCGAGCCGCAGAACTACGCGCGCACGGTGCTCATCGAGCAGCTCGAAGCCGCGGGCGTGGTAGTCGACGCCGACACGGTCAAGGACAATCCCGTCGGCCTCCTTCCTCCGAAGGATTCCTACACCGACGATACGATAGTCGCTGAGCTTGAATCGCTCACCGAAGCGGACCACGCGAAATTCGTGCTCAAGGTCAGCTACAACATCGGCGCCGATACGAGCCTCCTCCTCTGGGGCGTAGCCCGGGGGGTAGACAACATGGACGACGCACTCGCGGCCGAAAGGCAGTCGCTCGTGGGCGAGCACGGCATCCCCGGTAGCGAGTTCTTCTTCATCGACGGCTCGGGCGGCGGCGACACGACAGCGCAGAGCCGCGCCGTGACGAAGTGGCTCCACATCATGACAGGGCAGCCTAACTTCCAGAGCTTCTTCGACGCGCTGCCCATACTCGGGATCGACGGCTCTCTCGGTTTCGTCACCGACTTCCAGTCCGACCCGACCCTCGCGGGGGCGACGGGACAGGTCTTCGCCAAAACAGGCACATATGCCGCCGGCGACGAGTCCGGGCTCGTGATAAAGGGTCAGGCCTTCGGCGGATACATTCACGCGCAGAGCGGAAGGAGGCTCATATACCAGCTCGTCGTGAACGAAGTCCCGATTGAAGAATTCGACCAGCTGCTCGACATATTCCAGGACGAGGGCA
>CAZUDM010000073.1:0-6930 GCA_964618635.1 uncultured Spirochaetia bacterium | reverse complement strand
ATACGTAGTGAATATCACAATGTCTATATTAATACACAATATTGTGAATTGCAAGTATGAATCTGGGAATATGCCGGGAGCGGTGTTCGCGGGATTGGGAACCGCACCACGTGCGGACGATGCCGACGTAGCGAATTCAGTGCCGGAATCGTTCACAGCGCGAATGGCAAATGTAGCGATGGTCAAAACAAAACTCATAAAACGGAATTCAATAAAGGGAGGGGACAGAGTAGATGGGACGTATAGAGCACATTACGACACAGCAGATCATAGGCGAGTGGGGGAGCATCGAGAAGTTTGCGGCGTCGCACGGGGTGAGCCCGGCGTCGACGAAGATGGTGATTTACGTCGAGGGCGCGCGGAGCAGGCCCGTCGAGGACGCGCTCAGGAAGTACGGATATTTGAACCTTCTTCGGTTCGAGAAGGAACTAAGAAAGAGAGGGCGGACTTTTTCGGACTACGTTTCGGGCGACGGGCTAAATCCGGTCGAGCTTATCGAGACTCTAAGGATGAAGGAGGCTCATCCGAACGTGGTGACGGGGCTCAAGAGGGACGGGTACTGGGCAGTGCTTGAAAAAGAGGTCGGAAACAGCGCTGGTAAAAAGGCGGCGTAGCGGGTGATGGGCGGCTGTAACGGGGGCCGGGGCCGGGTCGGTAAAAATTCACGGTGCGCGGAAGACGCGCAGACGAGGAGGCGGTTATGAAATACGGATTTTTAAGGTATACGAGCTATCTGGTCCTGGTGTTCGGCTTTCTATATATAAGCTGGCACATGGGGCGGTCGTTCGAGAATGACGGCGGCGCGGACGAGGGCGTTACGATCACGACGTGCAGGGAGAGGGGTGATTCGATCGACTGCAGCTCCGTCGAGGTCGGCCTCGGGGACTTCATGCACGTTTACGACACGATGACGGACGAGCTCGACATGTCGGCGCCGGGGGGTGCCGAGCCGAGGCTCGAATTCACCAAGAGGTGAGCGCAATAGTAATTTTCTCCGGTCGGCCCGTGGTCCGATTGCGCGACAGCCGCGGGGGGCTCCGTAGAGAAAAGCGGAGGGCCGGGGCGCACTCCTTGGAAACTGCTCCGGGATGATTCAGGCGCGGGCTGCCGGGCCCTGGCGGAATCTCCGGGCGAGGGAAGGGCGGGTATGGGGGCAGGTCACACCTGCCGGAAACCGGCGTAGCGGAAGCGGGGCGTTAAACCGTCTACAGCGCGAACGGTGCGTGTAGCAAGGCGATTGCAGGTAGGAAAAGCGCACCACGTGCGCGGGAAATCGGCGTAGGAAGGGGTGGATGGGTGGCGGGGCCGTGGTGCGAACGGCGGACGTAGCAAGGTGGTGGCAGATTGAAAAACGGGTCACACCTGCCGGAAACCGGCGTAGCAAAGGTCGAGATTTAGTCGGCGATTGGGCGAATGGTACGTGTAGTAACGGCTGCAAAGTCGAAAAGGGCGCCGAGCATGGCGGAATAACGCTTCGCATATATAAGGTACGGGTACAAGTCTCTGACGGGGTATACACGTGCGCAGGAGATCGACGTAGCGGAAGCGGTGAGGCTCCAGTGCTGCTGATGCAGAGTTGGAATTAAGGTGACCCCCACCTTAATCTGATTAGGTCTCGGTTACTTTCGAGCAGTACTGGCTGGACTCTGGTGCAGTCGGTGAAGGGCGTCCGAATGCTCGCTCGCATTCGTTCCCCTTGGCGAAGGGGGAGGAGGGTATAGGGGTAAAAGGGCCGGCGGGTGGAAGCAGGGCAGAGCGGCGGAAAAGGTAAGGAAGCGTGGGATGAAAAGGAAGCGGTTGGAATCGATGGGGAACGGGTTGGGAATGTTCGAGGGATACGATCCGGTGGTCGAGTCGATGCTCCTTGAGTGGGAGATTGAGAGGCAGGCCACGCCTGGCGGACGGTGTCCGCGGACGATCGACGTAGCGAGGCAGAGAGATGAAATCTCTTGCCGTGCGGACAGTGGGGTTATCAGGGCGGCTGATACGTCGAAAGGCACACTACACACATCATGTGTGCAGGAAGCCGGCGTAGCGTGGGGTGGACAAAGCGGAGTGAAGGAATTGCGAGACGTTGTCTGAATAAAGGCACATTATGCGAATCATGCGGGAAGGAGAAGAGCGGTCTGAGATGAGAAGGGATACGTGGGAAAGCTTGCTGACGAAGAAGGGTTACATGCGCGTGCCGAGGGCGCTTCGTTTGAGGCGCGCCGAGCTCGGGCTCACCAATAACGAATATACCATATTGCTGGACTATGTCGACTATTACACCTACTGCGGCACGGAGAACCCGTACCGCCACCTTTCGGAGGTGAACGGTATGAGCGAGCGCTCCATACGTCGGGCGCTGGCCGCGCTCGAGCAGAAGGGGCTCCTCACGCGGCGAGTCCTCCGGCGGGAGAACGGGCGCGTGAACGGCGTCGTTTTCAGCCTTGACGCACTAGTCCGTAAGCTCACTGACCTCATGACGAAACCTTCACCCACAGCGGGTGATGAAAACGTCAGGGACGTGGGTGAAGAAAGGTTCCGCGCAAATACAGCAGAAGAGTTTGAATCATCAGAAGAGGATAAGAATACCGGCGCTGCGCGCGTCGTAACCGTTGAAAAATTACCTCAGGATTCGGAGAGTCTCAGAGGCTCGTTCAGAGACGAGACGGTACGGGATACTGAGGGCTCAGATCATGCCGCGCAGGGAGGGCATGGCAGCATGGGCGGAGCGGCCCGCCCCGGAGGTAAAGCGGGCCGCCGTCCTTCGCCCGAAGCGCGTCCCGGCGCTTCGAGGTTGTCGCAGCCGTTGCCTGGCCCGGTCGTCTGCAGAAAGACCGCGGCGGGCGGCGGGGCGTATTCCCCGGCCAGGTGGTACGACACCGTCTTCGCCCGCATGTACGAGACTGCTGCGGGCCAGCCTGTCCTCAAGGGCGGGCGCGAGTACAGGGCGGCTGTCGCGTATTTCGTGAGGCTCTCGGCCCTTAACCCCGGCCTCGGCTCGGAGAGGCTTTTCGAGAGGGCGACGGCGGGGGCGGAGCTGATGATTCGCTCGCAGATGGAGGGCGGGGTGTTCGGATGGATGCACAAGCCGCCCGACATATGCGTCCTTTCCGGCCAGGCGCAGTCGGTGGATTATCACCTTCGGCTGCGGGAGTCCGAAGGCGGCGCCGGAGGGCGTGCGAAGGTTGCAGCGGGCGGTTCGGCGGCCGGAGGAGGCGTGAGAGAAAGCACATTACGGCACATAGAACGAATCGAGGAGGCAAGCAATGAAAGGGAACAGTACGCAAGGGTTTTCGGCGAGCTCAGGGGTATCGAGCACGCGTCGCGACGGCGCGCGGCCGCGCGCGGCGTCGAGGGCGGACGCGCCTCAATCCCCGGGCGAGAGGGAAAGGAAGATGATGCGGGAAGCGCTGGCGTTCCTCAGAAACGCCGAGCCGGGTAAGGACCCCGAGGCCGTTTTGAAAGCGCTTTTCGCCCTGTACGGCGAGATCGACCGTAACGCCGGCTACGTCCGCCCGGGCGAGAGGGAGTTCTTCCCGGCGGACCCGGCGCAGAGGACTATAGAGCGTTTTCTCGAAGGGTTCAGATACGTCTACTACGTCCTGAAGCGCGCCGAGGAGAGGGTGAGGCTCGTGAACACCTTCGCGGCGTTCTGGGAGAAGTGCCGCGTATATCTCGGGAAGTGCGGTTACTCGGAGAAGTTCACCGAGTCGCTTCTCGCAACGGACGGCGTCTTCTACAGGCAGAGCTTTTCCTACTGGCGAACGGCGTTCGGCGACGCGGAGGAGGGGCTCGGCGTCATGTATGAGTACTTCCGCACCTGCTTTGGCATAATCGGCAACGACGACTACTGCCGCGTCGAGCTCGGCGGCCGCGAGGCGACGTACGACTGGCGGCGGATGAAGCTCTGCAAGGAAAGGCTCGACGAGGAGAACGCGGCCTCCGTCGAAACGCCGTACGATCCGCCTGTGTGGGAGGAGTGGTCCGAAGGTACGAGGGCGAGGCTCCGCGCCGTGATCGAAAGGTGCCGGGCGGACGAGCAGCCGGTGGAGAACTCGCGGGCCGGGGCAGACGCGCTTCTCATGGAGATACGAGAGCGAAACCGCGAGCGGGGCCTCTTCCAGGAGGGACGGTGAGACCGGGCGAGGGGTCCCCTGAAAGGCTTCGGCGAAGCGGATGTCCGGGTGTGGCCGTATAGAAATGATGGAAAGGAGCCGGCGCCTCGGATGATGGCCGTTTGGGTGAGCAGGGAGGCGTTGTGGCGTCTCGGACAGGTGTTTTTCTGACAGTTATACGAGATATTACAAGCTATTATGTGATAAAGCTAAAGTGTTGATTGAGGGATAATTTTCAGGCCGATGGCACCAGACCACGGTGAAACGCGGTAAAAAGGGGCATTCGGGAAGGCGAAAAGAACGTAGAGCTGATAATTTATAAGAAAATTAGGGGATAATTATGCATGTTTCAGGTATAATATTAAACGGGGGTAGAAGACTCTCATGCTGCCCAAGGGCACGAGAGTCGGGACAACATGGCAGCTAAGGCTAAAAAAATCACAAGAGCCGGTGATGCGAAAGAACACGCAGCGGCGAAGTCTGCGCCGGCCGAAGGCCGTGCGGAGCAGGCCACCGGCAAGGGCGGAAAGGCCCTCTACTATCACGAACGGCTCGGAATCACGTTCAGGATAATCGGGCTTCTCTTCGAGGACGATCGGTACGAGATTTACCACGCCTCGAACAAGAAGTACGACAGGAATATCATCCTCCACTTCCGAAGGACCGACGGCGAGCGGAAGTTTAACGTGAGGAAGGTGGACTTCGAGCGTGTGACGGCTGGGACACAGCCCAAGCCTCCGCGGGAAGTCAACCTGCCCTGGGACAACAAGTCCGAAAGGCTGAAGGGCCACTGAACGGACACGGGGGAGACCGGCACCGGGCCGAGCGCCCGGCGACCCCGACCAGTCCGTAAAGACATCCAAAGTTTCCAAGGAGTGAAAGCGCGGGATGCGTACGCGTATCCGCAACGGGAGAGCTGCGCACACATTGTGTGTTTTTCGATCGTAGCACGTTCGGAGAATCGAGCACAGGAAGCGCGAACGTTGATAATGGCAACGACGCCGCTACTTCGATTTCCCGCGGGCGTGGCCCGCACGTAGTGTGGTTTTCGGCGTAGCAAGGGTGGGAGATTTATTGCGCCGTTCGCGCGGGAGGTGGATGTAGCAGGGACTATGATACGTCGGTTTCCTGCGGACGTGGTCCGCGTGTGGTTTTAGACGTAGCGAGTTAGAGATTTTAGGAGTCGGCCGCGCGGTCTGTAGTTAATGGCGGGGCTTTTCTATGTCGGTTGCCAGCGGACGCTGTCCGCGCAAATGAAAATATCTTTGGAGGATTAGATGGAAACAGATTTCGATTACCTGCGCTGCCCGATGTGCGGCGGCGAGCTGATTTATTCCGAGGGGACGCACGACCTCTGCTGCAGGCGGAACGGGCAGGAAGCGGGGGAGGAAGGAGCGACGGAAGATGGGCAGATTTATGCGGCGGCCGGGGAGTACGAGGCGTCTTCGCTTTGCGAGGAGAGGGAAGCGTACGGTGCGTGCGCGGGTGACGGGGCCGGTACGGCGCGCTCAGGACTGCTCGCTTCGGCGGCCGCTCCCGCGACGGGAGCGGGACGGACGGGCAGGGGCGGCGCGAGGCTGAGAAAGGCCCGCCCGACGAATCCCGACAGGCCGCACGTGAGCAGGAAGGGGTTCAGGCGGAGCGCCGGACTCATGGCCAGGGAGGGGGCGACTCAACCGAAAGCCGGGTGCGTCTTCGCGGTGTCGTTTACGGGGAGCGGCGGCCACGGGACGCTGTGGAGCCTCCGTACCGATCATCGGAATACGAATTATTTCTCCCTCATGCGGCTCTTGCAGAGAATAGAGAAGAGGGTCGAAAACGGCGAGCCGCTCGCCCCGAACATTCCCAACACGGCCCGGAAGGTCGAGCGGAGCCCCGTGCTCAAGCTGGCGTTCAAGTACGGGCTCGAAGAGGAGGACATTTACTCGATACGTCACAGCACGGAATCCGTCGAACGCCTCGCGCTTTTCTACGGTATTACGGAAAAAGAGGTGAAGGAGATCAAGCGCGCGTCGATGGGCGGGTAGCATCCGCGGGCAACCGGCGTAACGAGGAAGAAGCCAAATCGCCGGTTGCGCGAACGGTGAAAATAGCGGGGGAGGGGCTGCGTCGGAAACCACGTTGCGTGTGACGGATAGCGCATGCGGGCGACGTGCGCAGCCGAGGCGGTGCAATTATCAGGTGTGCGCCAGCACGTGAATTGAACCTGGAGGCGAGCTGTATTAAACGAACGATGGGTGGATAGGTGCACAGTGTGCGCTCCTTTTTCCGGGGTGGGATGAGATTGCCGCGGGTGCGGCGCACCCTCGCAATGACGGAATTGTTGAGTCACGGCTGGGTGGCGCGACGTCGAATTCGTGCGCGCGTGGCGTGCTGGATTCCCGATCCGCTTCGGCGCGAGCCTCCGCCGTGGCGGGGAAGGGCGTTCGGAAATGACAGGAAATGAATGGATTCCTGCCTGCGCAGGAATGACAGAAATCAGAAATGACAGAAATAAGGTAACCCTCATCTGATATCGACGTGGTGTCTGCTACTTCCGAGCGGTGCTGGATGGACTTTCGTGGAGTAAGTAAAGGGCGTCCGGTTCTTGCGCACTCTCAGAACCGTCCCTCCGGCTCACGTCTCCGCCGCGGCAGGCCTTCTTCCAAAGGGGGATGAAAACGAGATTCCTCGCGTTCGTTCGAAAGGACAAGGCGCTTGATGGATTGCGTGCGGAAATGGATTCCCGATCCGGCTTTGCTGAAGCTTCGCCGCGACAGGCCTTTTTCCAAGGGGGGAAGGATTGAAAGGCTAGATTTCTCACATTCGTTCGAAATGACAAATTGAT
>CAZUDM010000072.1:0-7046 GCA_964618635.1 uncultured Spirochaetia bacterium | reverse complement strand
ATAGAACGCAGGCACCGCCACGAAGTATACAAGTTCTATCCCCTGGGAAAGCTCATAAGGGAAGAAAACGTGAAGCTCA
The DNA here is from genome assembly GCA_964618635.1 of uncultured Spirochaetia bacterium. Lineage (GTDB taxonomy): Bacteria > Desulfobacterota_D > UBA1144 > Nemesobacterales > UBA2774 > JADLGH01. Next base: position 6,967 of record CAZUDM010000072.1, on the reverse strand, counting down.
TACACGCACACAAGCTGGGCTCGAATATCTGGGGAGTGGCGCTGGGGAAAGTCTTCGGCCTTCCGGCCATTTCCCACGTCCACGGGCAGGTGTACAACTGGAAGAATTACGTATTCAACAGCTTCGTCGGGAGATTGTCGTCCAAATTGATTACCGTCTCCGAATTCGAAAAAAAGGCCCTCACGACGCAGGTTCCGGCGGATAAGGTCGTCACGATATATAACGGCATCGACCCGGGCAAGTACAAGTCGTCCCCGGACGCCGCATTCAAGGAAAGCCTCGGGATAAAACCCGGCGCTCCCGTAATCGGCATCTCCGCCGCGCTAAGGAAAGAAAAGGCTCATGAAGTATTCCTCCGCGCCGCAAAAGAAGTGCTCGGAAAAAGAAGCGGCGTTTATTTCCTCATAATCGGCGGCGGAGTGAGAATGAAGGAGCTCGAAAGTATGGCCTCCGGGCTCGGAATAAAAGAGAGCTGCATATTCACTGGATTCGTAAAGAATATAGAAGACGCTCTCTCCGTTCTCGACATCGGCGTCCTTACGTCCGAAAGAGAAGGCCTTCCCCTGACGCTCCTCGAATACATGGCGTCATCGAAGCCCATACTCGCAACCGACGTCGGCGGCGTGAGCGAAGTCGTCAGGGACGGCGAGAACGGGTTCCTCATTCCGAACGGTGACCACAATGTGCTCGCCGAGAGAATGAACCTCCTCCTCGAAGACCCGGCCCTCGCTTCGAGGCTCGGGGCGAACGGGCGTTCGCTTCTCGCCGAGAAATTCTCCGAAGACGTGATGATGAAGAGGATAACAGCCCTTTACGACGACCTCACACGCGGCCATTTTTAATCCCTTCGCTATATATTAGGCGCTTTGTGCTTTATACTTACTCCAGTGAATCGAAACAAGTCGAAACTCTCTAATACACTGTTACGACACACAATTTTAAGCAAGTGAAATAACGTCGACGGGAATGGAAGGCAGCTTTAACAGAGTTCCGGACCGCCGCCTGAAGAAAGAACAAGGCCGAAAACCCACATGTGCGGAATCGCAGGAATACTCGATTCGAGAAGACAGATAGACGAGCGTGTGTTGACCTCGATGACGGACGCCCTCACGCACAGGGGCCCCGACGACTCCGGCATATACATCGACAACGAAAACGGCGTCGGCCTCGGTCACAGAAGGCTCTCTATTCTCGACCTCTCCCCTCTCGGCCACCAGCCCATGTCGAACGACGACGGATCGATCTGGATCACGTATAACGGAGAAGTCTACAACTTCGCCGAGATACGGAGCGAGCTGATAGAAAAAGGCTACTCGTTCAAGAGTAATTCCGACACAGAAGTAATAATAAAAGCGTACGAGGAATGGGACATCAATTGCGTCCACAAATTCATCGGGATGTTCGCGTTCGGCATCTGGGACAGGAAGAAAAAAAAGCTCCTTCTCCTCCGCGACAGGGCCGGCGTCAAGCCCCTCTATTACTACCGGGTGGGAGGCCTCTTTCTCTTCGGCTCCGAGCTCAAGGCGCTCATGCAGCACCCGGGCTTCAAGAAAGAGATAAACTACGAGATACTTCCTTCATATATAAGATACGGCTACGTCCCGACGCCTCATTCCATATTCAAGAACACGTATAAGCTCCGGCCCGGGCACTATCTCTCCGTCGAGGGCCCCGACAGAATCGAGGAAAAAAAATACTGGGACGCCGTCGATTACTACCTCATGGAGCCGTTCCGTTTATCCGAGGACGAGATACTCGAAGAGCTGGAAGCGCTCCTCGTCGATTCCTTCAAATACAGGCTCGTGTCTGACGTCCCCGTGGGAGTATTCCTGAGCGGGGGTATAGATTCCTCCCTCCTCACCGCCCTTCTCCAGAAGAATGTAGACGTCAGGCTCAAAACATTCTCCATAGGCTTTTACGAGAGCAGCTTCAACGAGGCCGAATGGGCCAAGAAAATTGCGGACTATCTTGGAACGGACCACACCGAATATTACGTCTCGGCGCGTGAGGCGTTCGATACAGTAGGATTACTTCCCGAAATCTACGACGAGCCCTTCGCCGACAACTCCGGCATCCCGACGTACCTCGTCTCGCGGCTCACGAGGCAGGAGGCGACAGTCGCCCTCTCCGCCGACGCCGGCGACGAGCTCTTCTGCGGCTACAGGAGATACTGGCACACGAGCAGCGTGCACGACAAATTCCTCGGCATCCCGGCCCCGCTCAGAGGCCCGCTGCTCGGAGCGCTCGGCGTCCTGAGCCCGGAAGCCGTCGACGCAGCGTATCGCTCGCTCTCGTTCGCGCTCCCGAGAACGGAAAATTTCAAGGACAAGTACGGCAAGATACTTCAGATGCTCAACAGGATAAATAGTGACGACCTCCCCGGCATGTACAGGGAGGCGGCCGGGCTCTGGACTTCGCGCGACCTTAAGAAGGCCCTCGGCCGCAACCATGAACCTGACCCCGGCAACCTGTTCGACGACACATTCAACAGGCTTTCCCATAGGGACCTCCGCACGAAGATGATGGTCACGGACTTCAAGACTTATATGGTCGACGACATACTGACGAAGCTCGACAGGGCGACGATGAGCGTAAGCCTCGAAGGACGCGACCCGTTCCTCGACCATCGCATAGTCGAGTACGCCGCGAGAATACCGATGGACATGATATACAGGAACGGCCAGAGCAAATACGTACTCCGCCGCATACTTTACAAGCACGTTCCCAGGGAGCTCATCGAGCGCCCGAAGATGGGATTCAACGCCCCGCTTCATCACTGGTTCGAAAAAGACCTCTCGGCGCTCCTGAATACGTACCTCGGCGAAGAGAGGCTCAGGAAAGACGAGACGTTTAACGCAAAGGCTGTAAGCTCGATGGTCCGCGACTTCACGAGCGGGAAGTCGGTCAATATAAACACTCTCTGGAGCATACTCATGTACGAGATGTGGAAGGAGAAGTGGATAACCAACTAAGGGCTCACGCAGCTCACATTATTGAACGGGACGACAGCCGGTGCCTGAAATCAAGATAGCCTACATACTCTCCAAGTTTCCGGTCTTCACGGAAACCTTCATAATAAGAGAGATACGCGAAATCAGGCGGAGAGGGATCGAAGTCGAGGTATTCTCCTTAAAGAGCGCGGAGGGCGACAAAAGCAAACACGCCGAAGCGGAGGAGCTACGGGCCGGAACTCACTACATCCCCTTTTTCTTTTCACTCGAGGTCTGGAGCTCGGTCTTTTATTATCTGGGCACTCGACCGGGCGTGACGCTCCGCATGCTCGGCAAAATAATTACCAGGAATATTTCGAGCCCGATAACTTTGCTCAAATCCCTCGCCGTCTTCCCGAAAGCGACGACCATAGCAAATAGGCTCAGGAAAATGGGAATACGGAGAATTCACTCCCACTGGGCTACGATACCCACGACGGCGTCCTGGATAGTGAGCGCTCTCAACGACGCCGAGTTCACATTCACGACCCACGCCTGGGACATATTCAAGGCCGACAACATGCTCGAAGAGAAGATGGCGGCGTCCTCCGGCGTAAGAACCATATCCGCCTTCAACAAACAGTACCTCCTCGAAAAATTCCCGAGTATCAGCCCGGATAAAATATCCGTGATACACATAGGCATAGACATCCGAAGGTTCATCCCGCACGACAGGTCCGGCCACAAAGGCTTCGTCATACTCAGCGTCGGAAGGCTCGTCGAAACCAAGGGGTTTCAGTTTCTTCTCGAAGCGTGCGACATACTCCGGAAACGGAACGTCGACTTTCTCTGCCGCATAATCTACGTGAGCGACGCCTACGACAGGGAGATATTCGCCCTTTACGAAAAGCTCGGCCTGAAAGGCACGGTCGAGCTCGTCTCCGAAGTCCCCCAGGAAAAGATCCTCGATTACTACAACTCCTCCGACTGCCTCGCCCTCCCCTGCATAGTTGACAAGAGCGGCGACAGGGACGGCATACCGACCGTGATACTCGAAGCGCTGGCTACCGAAATGCCGGTCATATCGACCGAGGTCTCCGGCATACCGGAGGTAGTGATAAACGATTTAAGCGGTATACTCATCGAGCCCGAAAGCTCCTCCGAGCTTGCGGACGCCCTCGAAACTCTTCGCTTCGACCCCGCGCTCAGGGAGAAGCTCGGAAAGAGGGGAAGAGAGATCGTGCTCGACGAATTCGAGATTTCCCGGAGCGTCGATTTACTACTGGGTATCATATTACGCAACGATGCCGGAGCCGTTTCTAAAGACGCAAGGAAAGAAAAGATTGCCTCATCTTAACGGAGGCAGAGATTTTTTACCCGAGATCTGTCTATTTGTATTCTTCCCCCTCCTTCTAACGATCACCGTGTATTTACCGTGGAATAAATCCGAACGTGAAACCCTGCCCGGTAACGTGACCGGCCTCGCCATGCCCTTTCCCGGTGCGTGCGACGTCGTGGTCGACGGCGGCTCCATCCAGAGCGCGCTCGACAGCGCCAATCCGCTGAGCACTGTCTGCGTAAAAAACGGCATCTACAGAGGCAAGGTCGACATATCGAAAACCGGCATAGTCCTCAAAAACTACCCCGGCCACAGGCCCGTCATAATACCCGGGTACGGCCTCGGTAACAGGGTCGAGATAAACGCCACCGGAACGAGGGTGGAGGGGTTCGAAATCAGCGGCGGTTACGAGGGCATAAAGATATACCAGCCAAATACGACTATAAGAAACAACCACATACACGACAACAAGTTCGCCGGCATACTCATCGTCAGCACAGACAACAACCTGATACTCGATAACGATATCGAGCTTAACGGCTCCTGCGGGAAGGAGTGCGACGTACCCGGGGAGGAGCGCCTCAGCCCGAAGAACGTTCACGGCATATACATAAGCGATTACCTCTGCCGGGGGGCCAGGAACAACATCATAAGGAATAACGTCATAAAGGACCACCCCGGAATGGGCATCAATTTCAACGGCTCCTTCTGCGACCGCGGCATAACGGGCACCATTGTCGAAGGCAACGAGCTCGTCAACAACTCCTGGGGTATCGCCCTCTTTTACAACGTCAGGGATTCCAGTTTCAGAAACAACAGGCTCTCCGTCTCCTCGCATCCCGACACGAATCACACGGATTTTACGCATCTCGGAATCTGGGGCAGCAAAAATAACCTCTTCCGTAACAACACCTTTATCAGTATTATGCCCGGCTATCAGCCCGTTATGGTATTCGACGATAATTCCAAAAAACAGGACGTCGACGGCAACACCTGGGCGACTACCGGGGAAGAATGGATGTGGGGCGGAAAGGAGCTCGGCTCCTTCAAATCAAGCTATAAAAAGACTACGGGATGGGACAGAAACGGCACAGTCAGGTAATTCCCGCTTACCGGCTTCACCCTTATCATATTCCGCCGCAGCGCATACCCATTGTCCCGGCTTTCTATAGCGCTCAAAAAGCGAAGAGCTTAAGCACACATTCCATGTATGAGAAAATTGCGGCTCCGCGGCCAAATAAAAAAGGGGCACATCCGTCATCGTCGGATGTACCCCTCAGGTATGATGATTCGATTCTCTGATTTAAGGTGTGTACTGCTACTTGCTCGCTTCGTACATCCCCATGTCACACCTGTTCCCGTCTTCGAGCCTGACCTGTAGGTCCATGTCGGTCGAAGCGCATTCGCTGTCCTCGCCGTTGTCGATGGCCGGCGAATCGGAATTCAGGTAGTAAAGACTGTTTTCGATATCCACGAACCGCGGATCTACTGTGTTGATCGCGCCGTTCTTCTCCCAGCCGGTCGCGGATACGAGCCTTGAGCTGAAGTCGCCCCTGCCCGATCCCTTGTACTGCCAGTAATCCGTATTGACTTTCCACATGTTGTAATCGAACGTGTTGTTGGACGATGAGGAATCGTATATGAAGACTCCGCCGACATCCGTCCTCGTGCTGTAAAAGATGTTGTTCTTGAATATATTGTTTTCGCTGCCGAATATGCCTATAAAAGTGTGGTCGCTGTCGTTCGTTTCAGGGTATTCCTGTATTACGACCGTGTTGTTTCTTACGACCGCCCTTTCGACGTTGTAATACATGACCATGCCCCAGGAATTATTCTCGAGAAGATTGTTCTCTACGAGAACGTCCTCTATAAGCGAATCGCAGTCGGCGCCGTTGAACTGTATGCCCCTCCCGGGATGGTCGTTGACGACGTTCCTCTTTATAGTCACGTTCGAGATGCCGGTGCAGAGATAGTCGCTCATGTATATGCCGTGGCATTGCTTCCCACTCGGGCAAGCCTCAGGGTCGATGCCGTTCATTTCGACCACGTTGCCGCGAATGAGGACGTCGCTGGTGGACACAATCACTATACCGCCGTACTTGTTGTGATGAATCCAGTTATCCTCGATCGTGTTATGCCCCTTGTAGAGCTTTATACCTTCCCAGCCGTACCTGATCTCGAACCCTTTCAGTATTATCCACTCTGCGTTGAATTCCACCCTCGGGGTTCCGGAGTCCGGGCAGCACTCGGTCGGATACTTGCCGTCGCCCGGATCGATCACGGGCGCATGACCGGGGTAGTTGACAAGTGCTATCGGCTTCTCGGCGGTTCCGCTCTTTACGAAGTTCACCCTTTCAACGTAAACGCCTTCCTTGACCTGTATCGTATCGCCGGGGCGGGCGTTGTTGAGGGCCGCCTGTATGCTCCGATATTTTCCGCTTCCGTCCTTGGCGACCACGACGACTCTGGTGTCGGCGGGCGCTATCGGAGCTTCGGATACGCCCGAATCATCTATCACGGGTGCAGCCGTATCCGGAGCCGGTGTAGGCTCAGGCGTCGGTGCGGGCGTAGGAGCCGGCGTCGGGGAAGGCTTCTTCGCATTTGAACCACGCGTCGGCGGATTTGCGTCCGGAGACTCCCCGCGATTCGCGCGCGCCTCCAGGGAGAAAGCTAAAAGCATGGATACGATGATTATCCA
>CAZUDM010000071.1:0-7285 GCA_964618635.1 uncultured Spirochaetia bacterium | reverse complement strand
CGCCCGACATGAACAACTACTCCGGCATCGGCGCTCTCTACGAAGACCGGCCGGGTGTCGCCGCGCGGTTCGATTCTCCGAGGCTCGGCGTCCGCGCGCAGATCCAGCACCTGAAAGCCTACGCCACGGACGAGGCGCTCAACCGGGAATGCGTCGATCCGCGCTTCGGTCTCGTCGTACGGGGCTCCGCGCCATACGTCGAGTGGCTCGGCGCGGCGGATAATCCGACCGGGAGAGGGTGGGCCTTCCCTGGCGGCGGGTACGGGGGGAAGATTGTAATGTTGCTCGGGCGAATGCTGGAGGGGTAGAATCTATACTTTAAATCCCCCCGACCCCCCTTTTTCTAAGGGGGGATAAAAAATAAAAATGCAAATGATAGATTTCTCACATTCGTTCGAAATGACAGATAAAAACATGGATTCCAGACCCGGCTTCGGCGTAAGCCTTTCGGGCTATGCTGAGGCTTCGCCCCGACAGGTGCAGAAATGACAGAAACGAGTACCCCTGGCTGATTCACTGAAGCTCGTTCAGTACGGCACCAACGCAGAAGAAATCAAAACATTCAGGATCTAGTTCTTTAAAGATAACTATAAAGGATTTCTACTTTCGCTTGACCAAAAGTACACACGTATGTGTGTTTTTCCGACGTAGCTCGTTCGGAGACTCAAGCTTGGGAAGCGCGATAGGTGCCAGTAGCGATACTCTGCTACTTCGAAAGTCAGCGGACGCGGTGCGCATTCGGAATCCTGTGAGCAGATAAGAGTATCGAAATGACAGCATGAGAATCGGGGCGCATAATATCCGCATGAGACGAAATCAGGAGGAAGGGGCATGGCTGAAAGGGATATAAGGATCGTGGTGATAAAGGGGAGCGTCAGGCCGGGGAATTATACCTCGATGGCTGCGGCGCTCGTGATTGACGAGCTCGGGAAGCAGGGGGGCGTGAGCGTCGAAGTCATCGACCCTGGGGTGCTCGACCTCTCGCCTCCGGGAATGGAAGAGGGCAAGGCCGACCCGAAGCGGATAAGGGAGATCGTGAAGGCGGCGACGGGGCTCGTGCTCGCGACGCCGGAGTATCACGGGAGCTTTTCGAGCACGATGAAGCTCGTCATAGAGAATCTCGGCTTTCCGTCCGTCATGGCCGGGAAGCCCGTCGCGCTGCTCGGCGTGGCGGCGGGGTCCATAGGCGCGATAAAGTCGCTCGAAAGCCTGGGGAGCGTGTGCCAGCACATAGGGGCGATTGTCTTGCCGGGGCCGGTATCCGTCGCGAACGTAAGGGACGTTTTCGACGAGGAGGGGAACTGCCTCGACGCCGCGGTCGAAAAACGCGTGCGCTCCCTCGCGGCGAACCTCATCCATTATATAGAGGACAACATCTGCCCGAGGATATCGCTCGAAGCCTACGTCAGGGAGAAGGAGATGACGGAAGAGGGGATGAGGATGTGACGGGGCGGTTGCGGACACCGTGTGCTATTGCTTTATTTATATATTTCGATTAGACATTGCTGACGGCAGGAATAATATGATATAAGAATTATTAGTGTGCGCATCTGTCGGTATCACGGCTCTTGCAGGCAGCGACGCTTTCGCAGGGTCGGGATCGAAGCCGGAGTGGGTGCGATCAGGCCGTATAACGACATAGTTAAGGGGGGCAAACATGTTTAACTACTTCAGGAAGTCCGTGCTTTTCGTTGTAACGATCATCGGCGTCAGCGGTGCTATCGTCGGGTGCACGCAGCATGAAACGCCGCCACCCGGACCGCCGCCCGGATACATGGGGAGCATAGCCGAGTTCGACATCAATACCGCAACCGAAGAGGACATCGCGAACGCGCTCAGGGCCGACGGTCGCGTTATAATCAGCGGGGGAATCCTCTTTGCATTCGACAGCGCGGAGATAAATCCGAACGCCGTGCAGCTCGTAGGCAGACTGGCGAACGTGATGCAGCAGTATCCGGACCTCAACGTCGCGGTGGTCGGATATACGGACAACACCGGCAACTTCAACTACAACATCAAGCTATCGCAGCGCCGCGCCAACGCCATTGTGCAACAGCTGGTGAGGGACGGAGTCTCGGCCGACAGGCTCGCCGGGGTGGGAGTCGGGCCGCTGAGCCCCATCGCGCCGAACGACACCGAGGAAGGCCGCGCGAAGAACAGGCGCGTGGAGTTCGTGCTGATTCGCTGAGGGAGCTGGTTTAGCTCACAATTGAAATAGTTTAAAAAGATCACGCTGTGGGGTTTGTTTCTTCGGCTCTGCAGCGGTGGGGAAGGGGTGTGCTACTTTAGAACGCGAATCCCTTTGACCGAGGTAATTCTTCGAAGCCTTTGTTGGGGAAGTGGATAGATTAAAAATTAAATCTTTCCTTTATAGCCATTTTGGCTAAACGCTGTAGCTTTGGCAAGTGCTCATCTATCTCTTTATATGGAAATTCAGCCGATTTTGCATGTACATTATCTCTTAAATATGTGTATACAGTTACTGTTTGTCTATTCGAGACTCTTAAAGGTTCATCAGGTTCTTTCCCCCTGATCCACAGATCCGCAAGTGTTCTTTTTCCGTCGTTTATCCATTCGAGAATTCTAAATAATAGGAAAAATCGGAGCCCCTTGGATTGTTCTTTAAGTGCCTAACGCCACATATATAATGCTTCTTCGAGAGAGACACCTTCGTGATTTATATCTAGATTTTGTTCTAATTTCTCAGAGAGAAGTTTAAGATTCTTGACTGAATTTGCTTTAGTTACTTGAACTGCGTCGCAAATAATTAGTTGCTCATTTATAACTGTATTAGGGGAGCCAGTGTCTCCCTCAGTAGTGATACTAGATATCCCTAAATAAATAATTCCCATATCATAATTCCAGCTTAAGACATCACTTAATCTATTAAGTTCAATTGTGGCTATTTCACTCGCTTGTTCATTGTTAAACGCTTCAATTTGCATCTCAACAATAATTTCAAATTTGTCATCTGTATTTATTGTCGACGTGACTCCAGACGGACTTCTGTAAGACACGGGTTCTTTCAATTCAATCTTGGTTTCTTGAGATGGACTAATATTTGATCGAATTTTGTATGTCGGCATGAATAAACTATAAAAGAAATAATGTATTTGTAAATAATCCATTCGTGATTTTGTTGGACTAGTCTTTATGGTATCCGAAACTATGCAAAAAAGTTAGATCCTGAATCAAGTTCAGGATGACAAACTATGAGGACAAACCCTCCATTGAATTGAATAAAGCCCCATTATATAATCAGGCTGAATTTATGCTCGGCGAGGTGCGGCGATGGATATCGATTCCGGGTTGATCGGCGTGGTAATAGGCGGGATTCTGGGGGTGTCTTCGAGCGTTCTGACGTCGTACATTACGAACGCTCAGTCGAACGACAGGGATTTGCGGCTCTACAGGCGTGAGAAGCTCGAAAACCTCGCGCTGATGCTGACGATCGAGCAGGAAAAGATCGACAACCTTCACAAGGAGATTTGCTCGTGGCTCGTCTCCGCCGACCGCGGGGAGGAGATCGACCGTCTGAAATCGATGCTCGAAGCGGCCGGGAACATCCTCGGCGACTACAGGAAGCTCGGCGTGCAGCTCGACCTTCACGGGAAGAATCTCGACGACGGGATCGCGGCGCTCAACGAGTCGACGATCGGTTACTACAAGACAGTGGACAATCTCCTGATGGAGGACGTCGATTACGATAGCATGGAAGCGAAGCTCAAGCTCTCGAAGAAGGCTGTCGACAAGGCGTTTCAGGATTTGATTACGGGGATAGGGCGGGAGATTTACGGCTAGAGCAAATCGAGCTGGCCGGTTTTGAGCTCGTTCGGAAGGCGCTCGGCGGCGGTGTACTGCACCTTCCACGCGATGATTTCCTTCCTTTCTATCGCGGGCAGGGCGACGATCGGAAGGATCTTCGTGTGCCCCTTGTGGTTGAAGAAGTGTGCGGCTCCGTCCTTCACCCCGGATAGTATCCAGAAGCGGCCGTTTATCGTTACGCCGTAGACCTTGCGCGTCTCAGGCATCGGGGATTACCTCGCCTCTCTCCGGGAATTCTGGCTCATGGCATATAGAATACTTGAAGCGGGGGAGATAAAAACGGGGGGCGGTTCAAGAGCCCCGCATGCTTCAGCGCTCGCTATAATGGCCTTGTGGAATGTTCTATGTTTGGAGTGGGAAGGGGAAATGAAAGGTAAAGAATTAAATCCCCCGTACCCCCCTTTTTCTAAGGGGGGAAGATGAGATTGCCGCGGGTGCTTCGCACCCTCGCAATGACAAAGGATTCTTGATGGATTGCTTGCGGAAGTGGATTCCCGATTAAGACACTCGGGAATGACAGGTAAAAGAAAGATTTCTCGCATTCGCTCGAAATGACAGATTAACAGATTAAAGGTGTCCCCCTTACCCTTACCCTCTCCCACGGAGGAGAGAGGGGAGTTTCGTGAGGACCTGTTCGGACAGGAACCGTTCATTTTCCGTCGTTAACCCGGGCCGGGCGTAACCCGGGGCTGAGCGGCGGGCGCTGCGGGTGCGGGCTCGGGCTCTTTCACTTCAAGGGTAGGGTGACCCAAGGCGGTTTTGTCGCCGGCTTCGTATTTGGCGATGCGCTCGGCGCAAATAGGATCGTCGTCTGCCCACTTCTTGTCGAAGCCGTACTTTTCTGTGCAAAGGTCGAGCGGTGGAAGGCCAGCCTTCTCGCGTTCGAGGTTGGTCTGGTTGAACTGCTCGATGAAGCTTTCCTTGGCCTGACGGGTTTTGCTGGATTTGTATACCGCGGCGCCGATAATAGTCGGTATGCATCCCGTCATTAATATCAACAACGGAACGGACAGAATTATCCATCTTCTCATTTTAATCCCCCTTTTTACCGGGCAGAAGTGCTGCCACGTGAAATTAGTTGTAGTATAAATAATTATATTATCATGTAAATACAGTAATTGAATTAATAGATGTAGAATCTTCTCTGTTAGAGGATCGCCGCGGGTGCTTCGCACCCTCGCAATGACAAAGAATTCCTGACGGATCGCTGGCGGAAGTGGATTCCCGACCCGGCTTCGCCAAAGCTTCGCCGCGGCAGGTACAAGCATTCGGGAATGACAGGAATAAAACCAGATCCTGAATCAAGTTTCCGTCTTCGTTAAAACTTCACCGGACAGGCAGGATGACGGATTTAAACTACTAAATCCCTCTATACCCCCCTTTTCCTAAGGGGGACAAAAACTTGTCGCGCGGTGGGGAAGAATGGCAATGCTCCTGCTACGGCGATTGCCAACGGGCGCGGCCCGCACACGTAGTGTGGTTTTCGACGTAGCTGGTGAGACGATTCAAAGCGTCGGACGTGCGGCTGTTGATAATCGCACCGCTTCCGCTATGTCGTATCGGAGCACTCTGGGCGCACACAGTGTGTGATTTAAGACGTGGCAAGATAGGAGATTCAAGGTGCCGGACGCGCGGCGGTCGGTAATATCACAGCTCCCGCTACGTCGGTTTCCCGCACGCGTGGTGTGGTTTTCGATATGGCAAGGTGGGGATGTAACCGAGGTTCGCGACTATGCCGATAGTAGGACAGCCTCCGCTATGTCGTATGCCAGCGGAGGTTCTCCGCTAGCGGGTGACGGGGAGGCCGGCTTTCTGCCAGCCGAGCACTCCTCCTTCGAGGTGGTAGATGTCGGTGAAGCCCATTTCTTCCATTATTTCGGCGGCCTCGGCGCTTCTCCTGCCGGAGCGGCAGTAGACGACGTACGTCGCCGAAGTGTCGAGCGCTGAGAGCTTCTCCCTGAAATCCTCCGCCTTGTAGTCAATGTTCACTGCGCCGTTTATGTGCCCGTCGCTGAATTCCATCGGTGTCCTGACGTCCAGAATAACGAGGCCGTCGGATTTCCTCTGCTCTATGAGCGAGCGGGCTTCGCGGGCCTGGATTTCTTTCGTGCCTTCTGAACTATCGGATTTCTGCTCGGCGGTTTCGCCGCTTGCCGCTACCATCGATACCGCGACGAATGCCATCGCGGCGAGTGCAATGATCGAGTAAAGAGTCACGTTAACACCTCGCAAATGATAAGAATCGGTCCACCGGCCGTGCGGCAGGGGTGTAAAACGGTACAGCCCCGCTGCCCGTTTTCTCCGGACGCTGTCCGCCGTGTGGTACCAATATAATAGCGAATCGGCGGGTTTTATCAAAAACCGCTTTTGGCGAAGGGCCCGGATGTACTTGCGAAATATGGCCTTGAAACGCTATAATAAGGGACCAGGATGGAGATACGAGAGTCCCTCAAGCTCCCGAGAGGCATCGCAGACAGCCTCCGGGTGCTCATCAAAATAGTCGAAGCGGTTCACAGGTCTTCCGACCTCAAGGAGATCTACGACACCGCTCTCGACCTCGTCGTCCAGCTGGATAAGGTCAACATGGCGGCGATTTACCTCCTCGACGATTCGGGGGAGAACGCCGTCATGCAGTCGCACCGGAATTTTCCGGACGACTACGTCGCGCACGCCTCGGTTATCCCCAGGGGCTCCGGCATCACGGGGAAGGTGCTCGAAACGGGTCAGATACTCAATATAGAAGACATACTCAAATCGGACGAGATAGGCCCGGCCGGCAAGAGGGCCGGTTTTCACGGAGTCCTCGGCCTCCCGATACTCCTCGAAGGCAAGCCAATAGGGGTTATCTGGTTCGCGAGATATAAAGAGGAAAAATTCACGAGGAGCGAAGTCGAGCTCCTGACGACGATCGGCAACCAGATAGCCGTCGCGATATCGCGGGCCAAGCAGCGCCAGGAGCTCGAGGAGAAGAACAGGAACCTCTCGATACTGAGCGCGCTCGCGGAAAGGGTGCACCGCTCGGCCGACCTCGGCTTCATGTACAAGACGTTTTTAGAAGTGACGAAAGACCTCGGCGTATACGACTCCATGGCTCTTTACCTCGTCGAGCAGGACGATGACGGCAGGCGCGCTGTCCTCAAGCTCCAGAAGGGGCTCAGCGAGGATTACATCGCGAACGCATCCGTCGTCCCCGAGCCGGAGGGGATAACGTGGCGCGTAATAAAGTCGAGCGAGCCCGTCTATTACAGCACCGCGTCCGGCGAGAATAACCCGCTCGGCCCGGCGGGGAGGCGGTTCGGATCCAAAGTGATATTCTCGATGCCGATGAAGTACGGGCTCCAGACCATGGGCGTGATCCACTTCGGAAGCTCGGAAAAGGCGTCGTTCGACAATAGCGACCTCGAGATAATGCTTTCGCTCGGGAACCAGATGGGGACGGCGATAGCGAAGGTGAAGATGC
>CAZUDM010000070.1:0-7401 GCA_964618635.1 uncultured Spirochaetia bacterium | reverse complement strand
CAGGGAAGGCGGCAGGACTGTAGGCGCAGGCGTTGTTACCAAAATCGTGGAGTGATCGGGATTAAAGGGAATTGATAAATGAATCGCGCTGCTAAAATACGGATTAAGCTGAAATCGTTCGATCACAGACTGCTCGACAGGTCTTCGGTCGAAATCGTGGACACCGCAAAGAGAACGGGCGCCCGGGTCGCAGGGCCTGTGCCGCTCCCGACTCACATAAGCCGCTACTGCGTGCTAAGGTCGCCCCACGTCGACAAGAACTCGAGGGAGCATTTCGAGGTCAGGACGCACAAGAGAATCGTGGACATTCTTGAGCCCACGCAACAGACAATCGACGCACTTATGAAACTCGACCTCGCTTCCGGAGTGGAAGTAGAGATAAAACTGACAGGATCTTGATAATGATAGAGGGAATTCTAGGTAAGAAAATCGGGATGACCGAATATTTTCTGGACAACGGGAACGCCGTCGTCGCTACGGTTATCGAAGCGGGTCCCTGTTACGTTCTCCAGAAGAAAACCGCCGAGAAAGACGGCTACGAGGCCGTACAGGTGGGGTTTGGCGACGCAAAGCCCCAGAGGGTGAATAAGCCCATGCTTGGGCACTTCAAGAAGGCGGGCGTCTCTCCGTTAAAGCACATCGCCGAATTTTCCGCGGGGTCAGGCGACTACAACCCCGGCGACGAAATAAAGGCGGACGTGTTCACGGAAGGGGAGACTGTAGACGTCGTCGGAACGAGCAAGGGTAAAGGGTTTGCCGGGGCGATGAAAAGGCACCACTTCAGAGGTCAGCCGGCTTCGCACGGAGGCATGGCTCACAGGAGACCGGGCGGCATAGGCTCTAACTCCTATCCTGCAAGGGTATGGAAGGGGCAGCGCATGGCCGGACACCTGGGTAACGAAAGAGTAACGATGCAGGGGCTCACGGTGTTCAAGGTTGACGCCGAGCGGAATCTCATCGTAATCAAGGGATCGGTACCCGGGCCGAACGGCGGACTCGTAATAATAAAGAGAACCAGCAAAGGGGGCAGACCAAGTGCCGCAGCTTGAGATATACAACATCGATAAGGGGAAGGTCGGAAGCTTCGATCTCGATCCCGAAATATTCGAAGCCCCTGTAAGGAAGCATCTTCTCCACGCTGTCGTCAACTGGCAGCTCACGAAGAGAAGGGCCGGCACGTCGTCCACGAAGACCAGGGGCGAGGTAAGCGGCGGCGGCAAGAAGCCTTGGAAGCAGAAGCACCTCGGCAGGGCGCGCCAGGGAAGCATCAGGGCTCCCCAGTGGCGTAAGGGTGCGATAATATTCGGACCGAAGCCGAAGGACTGGTCCTATTCCATAAACAAGAAGACCAGGAAGCAGGCTCTCATAAGCGCGCTTTCGTTGAAGTACGGCGGGGGCGTTCTTTTCGGGCTCAATGGCTTTGAGCTCCCGGCGATAAAGACGAAGCAGGTGGCGGATTTTGTAAAGAAGTTCGAGCTCAAGTCGGCCCTTATAATCGTTGGCGGTGAGAACGAGAATCTTTTAAAGTCTTCCAGGAACATGCCGAACGTGAAAGTGATAAGGGTAGAGGGGCTTAACGTATACGATATCCTGAAGTACGACGCTCTCGTCATGACTCAGGATTCACTCGAAAGAGCTCAGGAGGTCCTCAAGAATTGAAAGACCCGAGACAGATAATAAAGCGCCCGCTCGTTACCGAAAAATCCTCAGACGCGAGAGAAAAGAACTGGTACGTCTTCTCCGTTGACAAGAGGTGTAACAAGCAGGAAATAAAGGACGCGGTGGAAAAGATTTTCAAGGTTAAGGTTGGAAAGGTCAGGACGCTCGTAACCACCGGGAAGGCCGTAAAGAGGATGGGCCGCGTTTCTGGCAAGAGGTCTTCCATAAAGAAGGCTTACGTCGAGCTTAAGGAAGGCGTAATAGAGTTATTCGAGGGAGTTTAAAAAATGGGTATTAAAAAATTCCGTCCGACAAGCCCGGGCACGAGGTTCAGGTCCGGCTCCGACTACTCGGACATAACGACAGATAAACCCCATAAACCGCTTACGTCTACCGTAAAGAAGACGGGCGGCAGGAACTCGCAGGGAAGGGTTACGAGCTTTCAGAGGGGCGGCGGCAACAAGCGTCTTTACAGGATTATAGATTTCAAGAGGAATAAGACGGACGTCCCCGGAAAGGTGGTTTCGATAGAGTACGACCCGAACCGTTCTTCCAGAATCGCGCTCGTTTCCTATGCGGACGGCGAGAAGAGATACATACTCGCCCCGGAAGATATAGCGGTGGGCAGCACCGTAATGTCGGGCCCGAACGTTGAAGTGACGATAGGAAACGCGCTTCCGCTGAGGAATATTCCGGTGGGTACTGTAGTCCATAACATCGAATTCAAGCCGGGAGGCGGCGGCAAGATGGTGCGCGCGGCGGGAGCCTCGGCGCAGATAGCGGCCAAGGACGGGGATTATGCACAGATAAAGCTTACCTCCGGCGAGATAAGGCTCGTTCATCTCGACTGCATGGCGACAGTCGGCAGGATAGGGAACAGCGAGCACGAGCTCATATCTTACGGTAAAGCGGGAAGAAAGAGGCACATCGGCAAGCGTCCGCACGTCAGGGGCGTCGCGATGAACCCCGTAGACCATCCGCACGGCGGTGGTGAGGGCAAGGCGGCCAAGGGTAACCCGCATCCCGTATCTCCCTGGGGCTGGATAACGATTGGATATAAAACCAGAAAGAACAAGAGAACCGATAAATTTATCGTCAAGCGCAGAAGAATCGGTTACGGAATGGATTAAGGAGTATCTATGCCGAGATCAAGTAAAAAAGGACCTTTCGTCAGCAGCCGGCTTATGGAGAAGGTAGAGGCCGAAAAGGCAGCCGGAGGCTCAAGGATAATAAGAACGTGGTCGAGGGGCTCGATGGTGGTCCCCGAAATGATAGGGCTTACATTCGCCGTGTACAACGGGCGGAAGTTCATACCCGTCTACGTTACGGAGCACATGGTGGGGCACAAGCTCGGTGAGTTCTCTCCGACGAGGACGTTCACCGGACACGCGGGCGACAAAAAGGCGAAAATCACGAAAGCGAAAAAATAGCGGAAGGATAGATCATGGTTTCACAGGCCGTAAAGAAATATTACAGATCTTCACCTAAAAAACTGGGTCCGGTGCTCGGGCTTATCAGGGGCTCGGCAGTCGAGAACGCGTTTACGCTTCTGTCCTCGCTGAACAAGCGCTCCGCCCCGGATATAGCGAAGCTCCTGAAATCGGCTGTCGCAAACGCCGCCGAGAAGGGGCACGGAGACACCGACTCGCTTTACATCAAAGAGGCCTACGCTTCCAAGGGCCCGACGCTCAAGAGAATAAGGGCTAGGGCGAGAGGAAGGGCGGCTTCGAGGAAAAAGAGAATGAGCCACATAACAATAGTGCTTGACGAGAGGGGGCTATAAATTGGGTCAGAAAGTATGCCCTGTAGGGCTTAGACTGGGAATCACCAAAACGTGGGACTCCAAGTGGTACGCGGAGAAGGGGAAGTATACGAGTCTTCTCCACGAGGACATCAAGATCAGGAAGCTGATAAAAAAGGAGTTCTACCAGGCGGCGATATCGAAGATAGAGCTCGAAAGGGCGGCTTCCGAAAGGGTGAGGATAATCATCAACGCGGCTCGCCCGGGGATGATAATCGGGAGGAAGGGACAGGAGATAGAGTCTTTGAGGCAGAGGCTCGCGAAGATGACGGGGAAGGACATTTACCTCGACATACGCGAAGTGAAGCGCCCCGAGGTGGATGCGCAGCTCGTGGCCGAAAACGTCGGCCTTCAGATAGAGCGCCGCGTCGCTTACAGGCGCGCGATGAAAAGGGGCATATCGTCCGCTCTCAGGCTTGGCGCGCTCGGCGTGAAGATAATGGTTTCGGGCAGGCTCGGCGGTGCGGAAATCGCCAGGAAAGAGTGGTACAGGGAAGGCAGGGTGCCGCTCGCGACTCTAAGGGCCGACATAGATTACGGCTTTGCCGAGGCGAGGACCACATACGGAATAATCGGAATCAAGGTTTGGATATTCAAGGGCGAGATAATCGAAAGAAAACATCATAAACAGGTATTGTAGGTGATATAAATGCTGCAGCCAGCACGCACGAAATACAGAAAATTACATAAGGGCAGAATAAGCGGCAAGGCCACGAAAGGGGCTTCCCTGGCCTACGGCGAGTACGGCCTTCAGGCTACCGAATTCGGGAAGCTGACTTCGCGCCAGATAGAGGCCGCCCGTATCGCTATTACCCGTCACGTCAGAAGGGGAGCCAAGCTCTGGATAAGGGTGTTCCCCCACAAGCCGATAACGAAGAAGCCGGCCGAGACCAGGATGGGTAAAGGAAAGGGCGACGTCGACAGCTACGTCGCGCCCGTGAAAAGAGGAACGATGATTTACGAGATAAGCGGTCTTAACATGGAGCTCGTGAAAGAGGCCTTCAGGCTCGCTTCCCACAAGCTGCCCGTAAAGACGAGGCTCGTAACCCGGCACGAGGGAGACATAGTGGGATGAAAGCAAGCGACATAAGGGCACTCAGCGACAACGAGCTCGAAAAGAAGAGGGTCGAGCTGACCGAGGAGATATTCAACCTCAGGATTCAGATAAGCACTCAGCAGACGACCAACGTGACGAGGATAAGGACGCTCAAGAAAGATCTCGCTCGTCTCCTGACGATCAAAAGGGAAAAGGAACTCAGCACAGGAGAAGTTAAGTAATGCCTAGAGGGAAATATAAGTCTAAGGTCGGCACTGTTATCAGCGACAAGATGGACAAGACTGTCGTCGTCGACGTGATACAGATCAAGAAGGACCCGAGGTATAAGAAGGCCGTAAAGAGGAACACCAAGTTCAAGGCCCACGACGAGAACGAGCAGTGCAAGGTCGGGGACAAGGTGCTCATAATCGAAACCAGGCCCGTCAGCAAGACGAAGAGGTGGAGGGTCAGCAGGATTATCGAGCACGGCATACAGCTTGACATAGAGCCTGAGGCCGATCCGGCAGGGGGTGAGCAGCAGTGATAATGTCGTCTACATATCTGGATTCCGCCGACAATACCGGCGCGAAGAGGCTTTACTGCATAAAGGTGCTGGGCGGCACGCGGAGGAAGTACGCGCGGCTCGGTGACGTGGTGGTCGTCTCCGTGAAAGAGGCCATACCCAGCTCGAAGGTGGACAAGGGGACGGTGCACAGGGCCGTTATAGTCCGCACAAGGAAGGAGCAGAGAAGGGTCGACGGCTCCTACGTCAGATTCGACAACAACGCCGCCGTTCTCATAAACAAGGACAACGAGCCCGTCGGAACGCGCGTATTCGGGCCCATAGCCAGGGAGCTCAGGACGAAAGGGTTCATGAAAATTATTTCCCTGGCCCCCGAGGTGGTGTGAAATGGCTTTGACAGAGAAAAGAAACAGTCCTCATAAAAAGAAGTTCAACATAAAATCCGGCGACACGGTATACGTAACGGCGGGGAAGGAAAAGGGCAAGACCGGGAAGGTCATAAAGGTTCTCAAGAAAAAGGACGGAGCGCTCGTGGAGAAGCTGAATATCGTTAAGCGCCACGAGAAGCAGTCTCAGAAAAACCCGACAGGCGGCATCGTCGAGAAGGAAGCGCCGATACACGTTTCCAACCTCATGCTGCTCGACAGCGTTGAAAGAAAGCCCGTTCGCATAGGGCGGAAGGTGCTCTCGAGCGGTGAGAAAGTAAGGTATAGCAAAAAGAGCGGAGAGGAGATCAGGAAATAATGGCTCCCAGGTTAAAAGAATTATATCAGGAGAAGGTAATACCTTCTTTAAATCAGAAATATTCATATAAGAACCCGATGCAGGTCCCGACGATCGAGAAGATCGTCATAAACATGGGGCTCGGCAGGCTGAGCGATGCGGGCAAGGACAAGAAGGTTATAGAAGAAGCGGTGGAGGAGCTCGGACGAATCACCGGCCAGAGGCCGGTGGTAAGGGCTGCGAAGAAGTCCATCGCCGGCTTCAAGCTCCGGGAAGGCCTTCCGGTCGGCGTTGCGGTCACGCTTCGCGGGAACAGGATGTACGAGTTCCTGGACAGGCTCGTTAACCTTGCCCTTCCGAGGGTCAGGGACTTTCGCGGGGTATCCCCCAAGGCGTTTGACGGGAGCGGCAACTATACGCTCGGCCTAAGGGAGCAGATAATATTCCCCGAGATCGATTACAGCAAGGTTCAGCATGTGAAGGGTATGAACATAAGCATAGTGACTACGGCCGAGACCGACGAAGAGGCAAGGAGCCTCCTTCAGGAATTCGGAATGCCGTTTACAACAAACTAGGAGACAAAGCTCGATGACACGCAAAGGACTTATGGAAAGATCGATGAGAGAGCCCAAGTTCAAGGTGAGGCAGAGGAACCGCTGCCCGCTCTGCGGAAGGCCGCGTTCCTACATCAGACACTTCGACATGTGCAGGATATGCTTCAGGGACCTTTCGAGCCACGGCAAGATACCGGGCGTAAGAAAGTCGAGCTGGTAAGCGGTATAAGGATAGTTGAGGATTAATTTTTCAGATTATTACAGGGGGCAATAAGATATGACAGACCCGATAGCCGACATGCTCACGAGGATCAGAAACGCCTTGATTGCGGGTCACAAGACGGCTACGATACCGAGCTCCACAATAAAGGCGGAGCTTGCGAGGATCTTGAAAGAGCAGGGATACATAAGCGACTACAAGCTCGAAGGGGAAGGTGTGAGGAAGGTTATCACGATAACCCTCGCCTATTCTTCGGGAAAGACGAGCGTTATAAAGGAAATCCAGAGAATCAGCAAGCCGAGCAGAAGGGTTTACGTCGGCAAGGGCGAGATTCCCCGTATTATGGGTGGTCTCGGAACCTGCATACTCTCGACCTCGAAGGGCATCCTGACCGGCAACGAGGCCAGGAAGCAGGGAGTGGGCGGGGAGCTTATCTGTTCTATATTGTGAGGGAGCATTAATGTCTCGAATTGGAAGAAAACCTATAAAAGTGCCGGGCGGGGTCAAGATAGGCCTTAAGGACGGCGTAGTAGAGATCGAAGGCGGAAAGGGGAAGCTCTCCTGGGACATACCCGAAGGAATAAACGCCAAGCTCGAAGAAGAAAACCTGATCATAGACAGGGACAGCGACGAGAAGAAGATAAAGGCCCTTCACGGGCTTACGAGGTCCGTCCTGTCCAACATGGTGACGGGAGTCAGCGAAGGATTTTCCCGGACCCTCGAGATTGTCGGCGTCGGTTACAGGGCGGAATCGCTCGGGAGCAGCCAGATAAAGTTCAACCTCGGGTATTCGAACCCTATCGAGTTCACGATTCCCCAGGGTATATCGGCGGAATTCGAGGAAAGGGGCACGAGGCTCATCTTAAAGGGCATCGACAAGCAGGT
>CAZUDM010000069.1:0-7427 GCA_964618635.1 uncultured Spirochaetia bacterium | reverse complement strand
ATTTCGGGGTCAATCAGCGTTTCTTCAACATATACGACGGCCCCAATTACCAGGATTCGAACGCCTACCTCGACATAAAAGAGAGGCCGCTAGGGACGATATGCCAGCCCGGCAATTGCCCGCAGTTCGGACCGGGAGTCGGTCAGCCGGCATGGATATACACACGCGTCCCCGGCATACCCGTAAACAAGACGGCCAATACGTGCGTGCTGCCCAACGCCGCGATAGGCTGGAAGCAGCCGAACGGGTTCTACTATCCCCCGGCGTTCCATTCGGAAAACCTCTACTTCCATAACGTAGACGTGCGTCACTACGTCCTCGAGCCGCTCTGGAACCCGGGCACCTACACGACGAACGAGACCCAGGTCAGGGAGAATTACTGCACGTTCCCGACGTCGAACATGTTCGGCAATTTCAGCAGCGTCGACAGGCAGACGGTGCTGAACGACGACGACGGCTCGCTTACGGGGCTGTTAAGTCCGGCTAATAGCCCGGCCCAGGGCGAGACAATATCCGTAAATCTGGATCCATTCTTCAACGCCCCTATCGAAGCCCCCGAGTGCGAATCGTTCAACACCGCGAAGACGAGCCCGTACGAGTACCTCTCCACGATCATCTATCCGCACTGTGCGACGAATAACACTTGTCAGGCGCAGTGCCCTAACGTCAACAGGGCATGCAGCTGGGATGCGGACTGCTTCGTCAGCCCGACAGACCAGGCGCAGTGTCCCGCGACCTGGGGCAGGCCCTGCACGAACGCCGAGTGCTTCGGTATTCCGCTCGAAAGGCAGCTCCTTACTTCCGACGACAGCGCGGACCTTTCAACCACCGGGATACGGATGGCGGGAATGGACCTCTACCAGAGGAGCATGATGACTCTCAATCACGGCGCTTACTACGTAGACACGACGGTTTCCGAGCCGGAACAGAGAAAGTCCGCACAGAGCCTGAACGTATTTAAAGGCGGGGAAACTTACTATGTATTCTTCCTCTATGCGAAGCCCACAACGAAACAGACCTACGAGTTTTACGTCGGGACGGGACTCAATCTCGAAGACGACGTGCTTATCCAGAGGGCGAACATTGGGGGCTTCCCGATAACCTTCAACGCCGGCACGACCGACTGGGCCAGCGTGAACTGGACCAAGAATTACAACAGCACGACGGGCATTCTCACCGTCACGGTCGATCTGAGCAGCTTCGCGCAGGAGTTCACCAATACCAAGAACGACTACTGCCAGCCGGCGAGCTTCTGTACCCTGAGCGGAGACACGTGCGGGTGCTCGAGCTCCCTCCCTCCCGACCAACTCGCGGCCTGTCAGGCAGGCAACATATGCGGGAAATTCGCCGGGAAGGACATAGATTGTCCGCTGAACGGCTGTCTCGGCTTCTCGTTCAAGCTCCCGGCGCAGTTTACCCCGGACAACCAGGGGAGCGTCGTTCAGAGTAAGGGCGGGCACAGGCCGGACCCGGGTTGTTTCCCGAACGAGGCTCCGTGGAACATACAGCTTACGCGCGCCTCCGCAAGTGTCGCGGGCTCGTGCTCCGAGACTTCGATAGACAGCGCGAAGTTCTGCACGTCTCCGACGCCCCGGCCGACGTTCGCGCCGCCGACGGGAGGCCCAACGCCGGCACCGACCCCGGCGCCCACGGCCACACCGCCGCCTCCACCTCCACCGCCTCCTCCGACGCCGACACCGGCTCCGACTGTCGATACCGACGGGGACGGGGTGCACGACCACCTCGATTCGGATTCCGATAACGACGGCATACCGGACGACAGGGAGGACGGCTCCAACTACGAGGGCTTCTCCGCCGCACGGGGCCTCGAAGGAGTCGACCTTAACGACATCGACGGAGACGGCATACCCAACCACCTGGACCTCGATTCGGACGGCGACGGCATGACCGATCACGAGGAAGCCGGAGGAGACAACGACCCGAACAACGACGGAATGATAGATGATTTCATCGATTCGAACGGTGACGGCCATCACGACGAGCACGACCCTGAAACGGGCGGAGAGCACCTGCCGCTTCCCGATAGCGACGGGGACGGCATACCGGATTTCCTCGACGCGACCCACGACGAGCCGGCCCCTGAAGAAGGTTCGGGAGGGGGCTGTGCAATAGCGCCGCAGGGGACCGGAACGGGCGGCATCTTCGGAATGCTTCTCATCTATGCCCTCGTACCCGCGGCAGTGCTGATCCGGAGAAGGTTAAGGGCCGGAGACAGGGCTTTATAAAAACGTTTTTCAGGCGGTGAGCAGCCGTAATGCGTGAAAACAAACATTATACCCCTCCGTCGATGTCTTCGGGACTGTTGACGGAGGGCTTTATTTTGGATGCCGGATTGTTTAACAGCACCCAAGGGATGTAAAATTAAAGGACTTGTCGTCGTTCATTTCTTAACTTTTTAAAGGAGGGGTTATGTTCAGGTCAAAAAGTTACTTCCCGTATCTTGCCCTAATTATTCCAGTTTTAATTATTTTCTTTTTAATGGCATCCGTAAATTTCAACGACGCGGCCGGAGATCCTTCGGACAATTCCCCGAGCGTTCTGACCGAAAACGATTTCGCGAACGACCCGGGGCTTTACGCGATACCGAATGAAGATATAGTCGCTGTCTTTCTGGAATCCCCGGGCACGGATACCCCGGATAACGATACGGGGAGCCAGGGGATCGACCTGATCCCGTTCAGGTACGCGAAGGGCCTCGAGCAAACCTTCTGCTGGCAGGACGGGAACGAAGCCGCCGGGCACAGCATGACGCTTACGGGCAGGGCGGGAACGGATGTCCTTACGGTCTCGGCGAACGGCGACTGCGTTACGAAGACGATCGAGCCGGGGCAGTACGTGATGCGCGTCAGCCACGACGGCGTGACGGACCAGAGCGTCGCCGTGTTTATCGTTCCGCAGGAAGATAAATCGCTTATAAGCACCGCTCCCGGGGAAACGCTCGAAAGCATGGCTACGTTCCTCGATACGAACAGATGCGCCGGATGCGACCTCGGAGGGGTCAACTTTTTCAAGGCCGACCTCGGGGGAGTAGACCTCAGCGGCGCGAACCTCGGCGATGCGATTCTGACCGACGCGAACCTTTCCGGTGCAAAACTCTCCGGTGCAGACCTTACAGGCGCGGACCTTACGAGGGCGAACCTCACAGGCGCCGATCTTTCAGGGGCCGACCTCTCCCGCGCAGTGCTCATAGGCGCGGACCTTACGGATGCCAATCTCGAAGGCGCGCTCCTCGTGGATGCGGACCTCACGGACGCCAAATATTCCGGCACCCGTCTCACAGGCGTTCACACCCCGGGCAGTCATGGAGTCGATGCGCAAGATACGGACGCGGAAGATCTGGAAGGAGAGCCGCGTGCCACCGTCTCATGTACGGACGGAAAGCTGCCCCCCGGCAACGGGCAGGACGACCTGCTGCTGTCGGTTCCGTGCGAAGTCTCAGGCGGCGTTTATCTCTACAGAAATATAAACATAATCAGGAATGGAAAGCTTACCTTTAAGGACGACGGCTCGGAGATACATCTGTGGGCGAAATCGATACTCGTGGAGAGTGACGGCGAGATACTGGCGGGCACGGAGCAGGCTCCTTTCGGCACGAACAAGGGTGTTCTTACTATTCACCTCTACGGGAGCGACACCGACAAGGAGGGTATAGAGTGCAAGTCACCGCAGGTGACTTCGGGGGTTCTCTGCGGCGCGACGAGAGAAGCCTGGCAGTCGAACGGGGCGTCGCCGGTTTCGCTTCCCGGGGGCGTGACAGACAATTTTTACCGCTACATGGCTCACGATAATACAGCGGGCGAAACGGGCTTCTTCGGCAGGAAGGTGCTTGCCGTATCGTTCGGCGGCACCATCAAATTCTTCGGCAAGAAGGGCGCGAAGTACGGCGGCAACGTTCCAAACTACGATTCGGGTACGAGCTGGGTGAGGCTCAGGAACGACAAGGACGTGAAGCCCGAAAGAACGCTCATCGTCCTCGACCGCCCGGTCGACTGGGAGGTCGGCGACAGGATAGCCATTTCCCCGACGGACTATCTCCCGGGCCACGCCGAGGAGCTCGAGATCGTGAAGATCGAAGGCCCGAAGAAGCTCAGGGTCACGATCATAGACCCGATAACGAACAAGCCCCCGGCCGGATGTGACAAGCTTCCTTTAAACGAGGCTAACTGCGGACTCAGATATCACCACAACGGGGACCTTTACCCGGACAAGGATTTCAACTTCAACGGCGACGCCTTCAAGAGACTCCAGCTGAACGTGAAGCTGGCTAACGGGGGCGAGGATAACGGGAAGTTCCTGGCGGAGACCCGCGCGGCGGTCGCCCTCCTCACCCGCAGCATTCGTATAGTATCGGCAGGAGACGCCATCCCCGCCGAAGCGGGCAGGAGATGTAAGTACGACTGCTTCCCTCCGATAAACACGGACGGGGGCGGGAAGCCCACGGCTAATCAGTATTATTACGGCGCGCAGACGATGTTCAGACAGGGAATCAAGGAGGTAAAGGTGCAGGGTGTCGAATTCTATCAGCTCGGCCAGGGCGGGCGCAAGGGCCGCTACCCTGTACACATGCACCTCCTCCGGAAGACCCCTGCGAATACGTTCGTGAAGGACTGCTCGGTGAACGAGTCCATGACGCGCTGGTACACGTTCCACGGCACGCAGGGCGTGACGCTCGCCCGTAACGTGGGCTTCAAATCCATAGGGCACGGGTACTACCTCGAAGACGGCACCGAGACCGACAACAAGCTCTATTCGAACATAGGCATTTTCGCCCGCGCGGCGATAGACAACATACAGAACCCCCGGAAGGTGCCCGGGATTCTGGCCTACACGGCGAACAAGGTCGTCACGACCGACGTCCCCTACCACTCGGATTACGCGCAGCCGACCGTGTTCTGGATAATGAACGGGTGGAACGATTTCGAGTACAACATGGCGGCGGGCGCGAACGCGTGCGGGGTGTGCTTCTGGTGGGTGCCGGGCGCGATAAGCGGAATGTCACAGGACCAGCAGTGGTATTCCTACGCCTCCCAGCAGAGTAACCTCGCCAGGGCGGGCATCACGCCTCTCAAGAATTTCAAGGGGAATTACTGCTCCTCGGCCATGAATTCCTTTAACTCCATACGGGATATAAGCTCGTGCCTCGGCGTCGGCGGCCCGGGCGGGACGTTCCCCGTGTTCGAGCCCATAACCGCCGGGAACCTCTCGCCTGCGCCTAACCGCGGCGAAGGGGAGAGATATTATCCCAAGGTGTCGGGCGACCATAACCCGACGAGGTGCGACCTGAACGACTGCAAGTCGGCGCCCGTTTGCACTCCGGGGGACCAGAAGAACTGCATGGTCGCGGTCCTCGACCGCTATACCACCGCGTTTCACTGGGCCGAGACGAACTTTTCCGCCATATGGCTCCGCCCGCGTTGGTACCTCGTCATAAACAGCGTTATTTCAGACGTGCAGAACGCGGGGCTCACGTTCGTCACGGGCGGGGACTACACTGAATCCAATTTCTTCCCCGGACAGTGGCAGCTCGCGAGGCAGAACGTCTTCGTCGGACAGACGCAGCCTGATAACCCCTATGCGTCGGCGGCCGGGCCTGTCAACAAGGGCACGAATCTTAAATGCGAAAACCAGTCGGACGGCGTGGTGGTCAACAATTTCTGTTTTCTCCGGGACGAAGGGATAAGCATACAGCTCTCGAATTTCGCGAACAATCAGCGGATGTTCAACATATACGACGGGCCGAGCTTCGAGGACTCTAACGCCTTCCTGGATATAAAAAAGACGTATATAGACGACTGCACTGTAGGGCAGGAGAACTGCTCGACGAGCGCGTCGATGTACGGCAGGGTGCCGCTCATGCCCTACGACAAGACTGCCAAGAAGTGCTATCTGCCGAACGCGGCCATAGCGTGGAAACAGCCAAACGGCTTTTATTATCCCCCGGCGTTTCACTCTGCTAATCTTTATTTCCGAGACAGCGTCGACATACGCCACTTCGTCATAGAGCCGCTGTTCAAGCCGGGTCAGTTCGCGTTCGAGGCCGACGACGAGCTCACGAAACAGAACTACTGTACGTTCACCCTTAACAACACCGATGGCTTCGGCGGCTCGTTCGGGAGCTTCTCGGCGATAGACCGTCAGACCATACTGAACGACGACGACGGCTCGCTCACCGGGCTCAAGAACACCATATCGGTGAACGAGGACGCGTTCTTCAACGCTCCGACGGAAACGATCGAGTGCCAGTCCGAAGGCACGGCGAAAACGAGCCCGTACGATTACGTGACGACAGTGGTCTATCCGGGCTGCGTGGCGAAAAAGAACTGCGGCGGCGTGTGCAGGATAGACAGGAAGCCGTGCGCGGATACCGATAACTGCGCGGTCATCCAGAACCAGGACAATTCCTGCGACGACAGCAACGCGTTCTGGAACAGCGACTGCGGAAGCTCTTTCTGCTACGGCGTGCCGCTTTACAGGCAGCTCCTTACGAAAAACGAATCGGGCAACACCAAAGGCGCCGAGATACGCATGATGGGGATGAACTTCTTCCAGCGGAGTAACCTCACCGCGAACCACGGCCTCTATTACATTGACACCACGGTTTCGGACGCTAACCAGAGGGCCGGTCTCAAGCTCGCCCCTCTCCAGAAGCCGTCCGTGAACGTGTTCAAGGGCGGCGAGGAGTATTCCGTTCTCCTCATCTTCGCGAAGGACACGACGAAGCAGACGTATCAGCTCTACGTCGGAAAAGGCCGCGACTCATCGCAGATCGACGGTATCGTAAAAGCCATAAGGTCTCCTCTCAAGCGGAGCAGGCCGCTCGACATAGTTCAGGCGTCCTGGCCTGCGAAGTGGGTCAGAAAATACGACCCCGACACGGGATTTCTCGACGTGACAGTCGATTTCAGCGACTTCAAGTCGCAGTTCGATACCGCAAGGATGAACAGGTGTAAGCCCGAGAGCTTCTGTACGTGGACGGGCTCGGCCTCCTCGGGCTCGTGCGGATGCTCGGACCAGCTGAAGACGAGCAATCCAGAGCTCTACGCCGAGTGCACGAAGTCCCTCGGCGATAACAAGAACAACGTATGCAGCTGGGCGGTGAGGGCTGTTGACTGCCCCGAGGGCGGCTGCTACGGATTCACCTTTACCCTGACGGAAGATCCGCCGGCGCAGCCCATAGCGCCTCCGGCGCCGTGCTGCTTCCCGAATAACACGGAATGGAACGTGAGCTTCAGCCCGGTTTCGAAGGAGATAGCCGGCTCCTGCCTGGATTCGAACCCGCCAGCGCCGCAGTTCTGCGCTTCGCCTGTGTGTCCGCCCGCAGAGCTCTGATATGTGAATCAATCTGAATGATAAGCTGCCGGCCGGAAACGGCCGGCGGCGCTTTTCCTGAGGCTGATTAAATATGG
>CAZUDM010000068.1:0-7441 GCA_964618635.1 uncultured Spirochaetia bacterium | reverse complement strand
CAGGGAAGGCGGCAGGACTGTAGGCGCAGGCGTTGTTACCAAAATCGTGGAGTGACGTGAGATAAAATGGGCGATAATGTAATTGTGATAGCTCTTGCGTGCAGTGAATGCAAGAGAAGAAACTATTCGACGACAAAAAACAAGCAGGTTCACAGGGAAAAGATCGAGCTTAAGAAGTATTGCAAGTGGTGCAAGAGACACGTTGCTCATAAGGAAACGAAATAGGAATTCATAAAAATGTGTGAATAGGGCAGTAGCTCAATTAGGGAGAGCACTGGACTCCAAATCCAGCGGTTGGGGGTTCGATTCCCTCCTGCCCTGCACAGGAAACCCGAATGGACAAGATAAAGAACGTAACCTCGAGCATCACAGGTTTTGCGGGAGACATAGAAAACGAGGCGAAACGCATAACGTGGCCTTCGAGACAGGAAGCGGTTAAGTCGACCCTGGCTGTATTGGTTATCTCGGGCGTATTCGCCGCGTTTTTAGGCCTCGTCGATTATCTTTTCTCGATTGCCGTAAGGCTGCTGCTCAGTTAAGACGGAAAGGAAGACAGGGATTTTTTATGCCTAAAAGATGGTACGTAGTTCATACCAATACCGGCTTTGAGGACAGGGTTAAGTCCTACATAGAGGAAAGGTCCAAGCTGGAGGGGCTCGACGACGAGATTTTCGAAGTCCTGGTCCCGACGGAGACTATCGTGGAGCCGGTGAAGGGCGGCAAAAAGAAGACCTCGGTCAGGAAGTTCTTTCCGGGATACATACTGATAAAGATGGAGCTCAGCGACAGAAGCTGGCACTTCGTGCGCAACATACCGAAAGTGATAGGTTTTGTCGGTGGAAAGGTCAAGGACGGACGGATCGATCCCGATTCCGTGCCCGACATACAAGAGCAGGAAGTGCTGAAGATAAAGCAGCAGATCGAGGAAGGGACGCTCAAGCCGAAGCCGAAGGTGTCTTTCGACAGGGGCGAGACAGTCAAGGTGGTCGAAGGGCCTTTCGCGAACTTCTCGGGTGTTATAGAAGAGGTCAGGCCGGACAAGGCGAAGGTTCAGGTGCTTGTAACCATTTTCGGAAGAACGACGCCTATAGAATTGGATTTTAATCAGGTGGAGAAGATCTAAAATGAAAAAGATAGACGGATACATAAAGCTCCTGGTAGAGGCCGGAAAGGCGAACCCGTCGCCCCCTGTTGGACCAGCTCTCGGTCAGAGGGGCGTCAATATCATGGAGTTCTGCAAGACATTTAACGCCAGGACGCAGAAGATGGAGGGCATACTCCCGGTCGTAGTCACGGTTTACGCGGACAAGTCATTTTCGTTCGAGGTGAAGTCGCCGCCGGTTTCGTACCTTCTGAAGAAGGCGGCCAAGGTCGAAAAGGGTTCCGGCGAGGCGCCCAAGAAAAAGGTCGGCAAGATCACCAGGGCGCAGGTCGAGGAAATAGCGAAAACGAAGATGCCGGACCTTAACACCGATAACCTCGATGCGGCCGTGAAGATCGTTTCCGGAGCGGCGAGGAGCATGGGGATAGACGTCGTCTGAGCCTTAAGGGCATGCGGCGGAAAAGCGTTGGAAAGGGGGCCGGCATTGTAAAACGGCCCGGGTATTTCGAGGAGAAGAGTACATGGCAAAGCACGGTAAAAAATACGATGAAGTGAAAAAAGCGGTCGACCCGAAGGTGGCGTACGACCTCGACCAGGCGATGAAGCTCCTGGAAGAGACGAAAACCGCGAAGTTCGACGAGACTGTCGAGGTAGCGGTCAAGCTCGGAATCGACCCCAGGCAGGCCAACCAGCAGATAAGGGCGGGTATGGTGCTCCCGCACGGGATCGGAAAAGACATAAGGGTAGTGGTGTTCGCCAAGGACGAGAAGCAGAGGGAAGCGAAGGACGCCGGGGCGGATCACGTGGGCCTCGACGACCTCATAGAGAAGATATCGAGCGAAGGCTGGCTCGAATTCGACGTTTCGATAGCGACGCCCGACGTGATGAACATCGTGGCCAAGCTCGGTAAGGTGCTGGGGCCGAGGGGCCTCATGCCGAGCCCGAAGGTCGGAACGGTGACGTTCGACGTGGCCCAGGCCGTTAAGGAAGCCAAGGCCGGCCGTATAGAGGTTAAGAACGACAAGGGCGGCGTGGTTCACGCGCCTATAGGCAAGGTTTCGTTCGGCGCCGAGAAGCTCAAGGACAACTTCCTCGTGTTCATGGATTCGCTGGTCAAGATGAAGCCGGCGACCTCGAAGGGCACGTTCGTGAGAAGGATTACGGTCGCTAACACCATGGGGCCGGGGATCAAGGTCGATTTCATTAACGTGCGCGACGAGCTGAAAGGTGCCCGCGCTTCGGCATAAGGGCGCGGACAGGACGCCGACGAAATCGTGGGTGGATCGGGAAATCGTGAGTGATCAAGGAGTGCTTCAATGCTGACTAAAGCTGCAAAAAACGAGCTGGTAGAAAAATACAGTGCTGTCTTCAAGGCCAATCCCTCGGTTATGGTCGTCGAGTATAAGGGCCTCACCGTAAAGGAGCTTGAAGGGCTTCGGAAGAACCTGAAGCAGGCCGGGACAGACCTTAAAGTCGTTAAGAACACCCTTTTGCGGATAGCCGCGAAGGATACCGAGATCGAGCGCATCGAGGAATTGTTCGAGGGCCCGACGGCAGTCGCCATATGCGAAAGCGATGCCTCGGCGGCGGCAAAGGTTTTCGTCGATTCCGCCAAAAAGCTTCCCAACCTAAAGCTCAAGGGCGGTATAGTAGAGGGCACGGTAGTAGGCGAGAGCGGTATTACGGATATATCCAAGCTGCCTTCGAGACAGGAGCTCATAGCCCAGTTTATCGGTCTATTGGCGGCCCCGATGTCGAACCTCCTGGGTACTCTCACACAGATGCAGACCAAGGTGCTTTACGCACTGGACGCAGTAAAGGAAAAGAAAGAAAAAGAAGGAAATTAATTGTTTTAGGCGGCTTAAGTCATATTTTTATATAT
The DNA here is from genome assembly GCA_964618635.1 of uncultured Spirochaetia bacterium. Taxonomy (GTDB): domain Bacteria; phylum Desulfobacterota_D; class UBA1144; order Nemesobacterales; family UBA2774; genus JADLGH01. The sequence goes on along the minus strand of CAZUDM010000068.1, from coordinate 4,457 downwards.
TCTAAGGAGGTTTTTAGACAATGGCTGACATTACGAGAAGTGACGTCATCGAATATCTCGGCAAGGCTAGTATGCTCGAAATTTCGGAGTTGATAAAGGAAATCGAAGTAAAGTTCGACGTTAAGGCTGCGGCTCCCCAGATAGCGGTTGCAGCGGCTCCAGGCGCTGGAGGCGGAGAGGCTGCGGCAGAGCAGGTCGAAAAGACCGAGTTCAACGTTATCCTCAAGGCAGCGGGAGCAAACAAGATCCAGGTTATCAAGGCAGTAAGGGAAGTAACCTCGCTCGGTCTCAAGGAAGCAAAGGAGCTCGTAGAAGGTGCCCCCAAGCCGGTAAAAGAAGGTGTAGACAAGCAGGAAGCCGAAAATGTAAAGAAGAAGCTCGAAGAATCCGGCGCCGAAGTAGAAGTCAATTAGGTTTTTTTCAGGAAAGCCGGTATACTATAGTATCAGTAATTGTGTCGAAGTGGCTACTGATATTTATATATACCTAATTTCCGACCTTACATCTACTAATAATCTATGCATCCATTCTCGGATAGATTATCGGTTTTGACGCGAGCGAACGCTTTTTAAGCGGTCTATGCGGAGCTATGCCTTTTTGCCGAGAGAATTAACTGCGACATTTTAAGGAAGCAGGTGTTAAATACACATATGGGGGGTAAGTAACGTTGAGCCTTGATGGTCTGGAATCCTATAAACTGAGAAAAAGTTTTTCGAAATTACCATCTATCCTCGAGATACCTCACCTTCTGGAAGTGCAGGTCAAGTCCTATCACGAGTTTCTCCAGGCGGACGTAAAGCCGGAGGACCGTCTGGACGTAGGCCTTCACAATGCGTTTAAAACCGTATTCCCGATAGAGGACTATAACGAAAAGGCCTCGCTTGAGTATATCGGCTACAGGTTCGACAGGCCGAAGTACGAGGCGCAGGAGTGCAGGCTCAAGGGTTATACCTATGTGGCCCCTCTCTACGTCACGTTCAGGCTCGTCATATGGGATACGGAATCCGGTGAGGAGCGCACCATAAGGGACGTCAAGGAGCAGGAGGTCTATTTCGGAGAGATTCCGCTCATGACGCCCAACGGTTCTTTCATCGTGAACGGAACGGAGAGGGTTATCGTAAACCAGCTCCACCGCTCCCCGGGCGTTTTCTTCGACCAGGTAAGGAACAAGGACACCGGCTCCGGAAGGTCCTCGTTCTCCGCGAGGATAGTCCCGCACGACGGCAGGTGGATAGATTTCGAGTTCGATTCCAAGGACCTCCTCCATGTGAGGATAGACAGGAAGAAAAAGTTCCTGGTAAGCGTTCTTTTAAAAGCCCTCGGCTATAACGACAGGCAGATAATGCAGTACTTCTACCCGGTCGAGACGATTTACATCGGGCCCGACGGCATGAGCAAGAAGGTGAACCACGACGTTCTGCCCTCGCAGAGGGCGAGCGCCGACATCACCGACCCGGAAACGGGCGAGGTTGTCGTCAAGAAGGGAAGGCGCTTCGTAAGGAACATAGTCGAAAAGCTGAAGCGCGCCAACATAGACATCGTTCCCATAGATTCGTCCGAGCTTATCGACAGGTACGCCGCGACCGACATCGTCGATAAAAAGACGGGAGAGGTCATAGTCAACTTCAACGAGACCATAACGGACCAGAAGCTGGATCAGATAAAAGACGCCGACGTAAGCGAGTTCGACGTATTTTACATCGACAACATATCTGTGGTTGCGTCTCTCAGGAGCACCGTTCTTGCAGACAAAGTGAAGACCCGCGAGGACGCGATAACCGAAATATACAAGAAATTCAGGCCGACCGACCCGCCGACGCTGAGCGTCGCGGAGTCGTTCTTCGACAACATGTTTTTCAATCCCGACACATACAGGCTGTCTCAGGTCGGGCGTCTTAAAATAAATTACAAGCTCAACCACGGCATACCGGACGACGTGTCCACCCTCACCCCGGAAGACATAATGGAGACGGTAAGATATCTCCTCGGTCTCAGGGGAGGGAAGGGGACGACGGACGACATCGACCACCTGGGCAACAGGAGGGTCCGCACGGTCGGCGAGCTGATAGAAGACCGCTTCTATCACGGCCTCGAAAGGCTGGCCCGCTCCGTCAAGGAGAAGATGGGTTACCAGGCCGTCGAAAACCTGATGCCGAGCGAGCTCCTGATTCCGAAAACGGTCATCGCGGTGGTGAAGGAGTTCTTCGCCACGGGTCAGCTTTCGCAGTTCATGGACCAGACGAACCCCCTTTCGGAAATCACTCACAAGAGAAGGCTGAGCGCCCTCGGCCCCGGCGGTCTAACGAGAGAGAGGGCGGGTTTCGAGGTGAGGGATGTTCACTCCTCGCACTACGGCAGGATATGCCCGATCGAAACCCCGGAAGGCCCGAACATCGGTCTTATATCGAGTCTCAGCACGTATGGAAAAATAAACGAGTTCGGATTCATACAGACGCCGTACAGGGTCGTCAAGGACGCCCGGGTTACGGACGAGATAGTTTATATGAACGCGCTCGCCGAGGAAAAATACATTATTGCCCAGGCTAACGCCCCTCTGGACAAGAACGGCAATTTTACCTCGGAATTCATTTCGGCAAGGCACGGCGGCGAGTTCATGATGGTCGAGCGGGAGAAGGTGGAGCTGATGGACGTTTCTCCGTCCCAGCTCGTTTCCGTCTCCGCGTCGCTGATACCGTTCCTCGAGCACGACGACGCTAATCGTGCTCTAATGGGCTCCAACATGCAGCGCCAGGCGGTTCCGCTTATACGCACGAGCGCCCCTCTCGTCGGCACGGGCTTTGAAAGCACGGTGGCCAAGGATTCGGGCGTGGCGGTCCTCGCGAAGAGGGAAGGCATAGTGGAGTACGTCGATTCGTCGAGGATCGTCGTGAGCGCGACGGGGGAGACCTCCGGCACCGAAGCAGGCGTCGACATGTACAACCTGCTCAAGTTCCAGAAGTCGAACCAGAGCACCTGCTGGAACCAGCAGCCGATAGTGAAGAAAGGCCAGCCCGTAAGCGCGGGGCAGGTTATAGCCGACGGTCCTTCGACCGATTTCGGCGAGCTTGCGCTCGGGCAGAACGTTCTCGTGGCGTTTATGCCGTGGGGCGGATACAACTTTGAAGACGCAATTCTGATGAGCGAAAGGCTCGCCAAGGAAGACAGCTTCACGTCCATACACATAGAGGAAGTCGAGTGTATCGCGCGCGAAACGAAGCTCGGGCGGGAAGAAATAACGCGCGACATACCTAACGTCAGCGAAGACGCCCTCCGTAACCTTGACGAGAGCGGTATCATAAGGGTAGGGGCGGAGGTAAAGCCCGGCGACATTATCGTCGGCAAGATTTCGCCCAAGGGCGAGACGCAGCTTTCCCCTGAAGAGAGGCTCCTTAGGGCCATATTCGGGGACAAGGCGGGAGATGTTAAGGATACGTCTCTCAGGGCTTCACCGGGAATCTACGGAACTGTCATAGATGTGAAGATGCTCATATCCCGAGTCGTCGACAAGGACGAGAGGGCCAAGAGCATAGAAGACTTCGAGGTCACCCGCTTAAAGCAGGACAGGGAAGACGAGGTCAAGATACTTAAGGACGATGCTTACGAGAGGGTCAAGGCCCTCGTTGCCGGCAAGACGTCGTCCGCCAAGCTCACGGTTTCGAGAAAGACCGTGCTCAAGAAAGGGGATAAGGTAACGGAAGAGATTCTGAAATCGATACCCTTTGAGAAGTTCGCGGACATAACCGTCGAAAAAGGCGACGAGATAGAGGCCGAGATAAAGCGCATAGTCGAAAGGACTCTCGAGCAGATAGACCTTACAAACGTCGTTTACGAGCAGCGTATATCGAAGCTGACAAAGCCCGACGAACTTCCCCCGGGAGTGCTCAAGGTCGTAAAGGTAGACATAGCCGTCAAGAGAAAGCTCCAGGTGGGCGACAAGATGGCCGGGCGGCACGGGAACAAGGGCGTCATATCCAAGATCCTTTCGGAAGAGGACATGCCGTATCTTCCGGACGGCACGCCCGTAGACATGATACTGAACCCCCTCGGCGTACCTTCGCGAATGAACGTCGGCCAGGTGCTCGAAACGCACCTCGGCTGGGGAGCGAAGGCGCTCGGGAATCAGCTTAACGAGATAATGGAAAGGGAGTTCAGCCCCTCGGCGCTAAAGGTCAAGCTGAAGGAAATATATAAAGAATCGAACGAAGTTACGAAACTCATAGACAATCTCGACGACGACGAGGTCCTGATGGTCGCAAGGAGACTCCGCCTGGGTATACCGGTGAAGTCGCCCGTGTTCGACGGCGCGTCGGAAGAAGAGATCAAGAACATGCTCAGGAATACCGGTCTTCCGGAGGACGGAAAGACCATACTGTTCGACGGCCAGACCGGAGAGCCCTTCGATCAGAAGGTCACGGTCGGCGTCATGTACATGCTGAAGCTCCATCACCTTGTCGAGG
>CAZUDM010000067.1:0-7525 GCA_964618635.1 uncultured Spirochaetia bacterium | reverse complement strand
TCTCCATAATGTAAAATTAAGTGAACCATTCTGTTCAAAATACTGATTTCCATAATTTTTTGGAGGCACTAATGAGATTTGGCGATTACCTGAAGAGCAAAAGGAAACAGAGGAATATTACCCAGGAAGACCTTGCCCGTGCGCTCAACGTCTCGAGCGTTTTCATACACCAGCTCGAAACGGGAAAGGTCGACGCCCCGTCCATTGAGAGATGCAGTCAGATAGCATCCATACTCGAAGTAAACATCGAAGAATTATGGACAGTAGCGAAAAAAGAACGCCTCAAGAGATTCATGGAAAAAGAGGACATCACGGACGACAGCTTCGAGGTGCTCACCGATGCCGAAAAGGCCCTTATCAATCTTTACAGGAGCCTCGACCACGACATGCGGAGGGATTTCGGGGGTATGATCTTCATGCTCCTCAGGCATTCACAGGACGAAGGAGTCCAGGAGATACTGGAAGAATTCATTAAATGCGCGTAATGGGAAAGTTTTCGACAATCTTCAAGGCCATAGGGATAGAGCTCTGCATTCTCGCTCTCATAGGACTCGTGTTCCTTTTTCAGTTCAACAAGGCCAAGGAGGAGTTCGTAGTCAAGACGAGGGCCATCTCTGAAACGATCGGCGACCTCGCCAGCGACTTCTACGCCGAGGAAGGCAAGCAGCCTACGAGCGGCGAGTTTTATCATTTCCTCGATAAGCGCCTCGGGCGGAAGAAGCTCTTCAACACCTTCGAGATAGCGCCGAAGTTTTTCAGCGTCGTCTTTAAAAAGGACGTAGAAGCCAACCTCGCCGGCGACGGGCTTTTCATGAAGGAGTTCTATCCGGAAGACGGCTACACGGTAAAAGACTTTAACGGCATAATCTCCGTATCCGTGCCGTTCACGTCCCAGGCCCAGTCCGAGCCTTTCGGGATCGTGAAGATCGATTCCGATACAAAAGCTATATTGAAGAAAGTGTTCGCGGATAACTACCTCCTCTACGCCGCGATGCTCATCGTTCTGAATAACCAGGCCTTCATATTCTACCTCCTCATGAGGAAAAAGAAGGAGATAGTTTTCGAGAGAGGGTATCTCAAGGAGCATTCCATCGGAGCCCTCAAGATAATGCATAAGGTCCTCGGCGACATTATAGAGGATCATAAAACGGACCGCATCGACGGCGGGGACGACCCTGCAAAGAAACAGGAATCAGGCAAGAACGTGATATCCATTTCCGAGCTTGCGGAAAAGAGAAAGCAATGACGAAGTTGAAGCTGCTGATTCCTATATTACTGCTTCTCCTGATTGTCGCTGCCTGCGACAGTCCGGAGAAAAACGGCGTCGTCGAGCTCGACGGTCCCATACTCGAAAGCATCGACGCCGACGGCAACCTCGAGTTCAACGGGGCCGTTATAAATACCAGCAGCCAGCCGGTCCGTTCAGTTTATGTAGTAATAGTCCTCAAGGACAAGACAGGTAATATAATCGAAGCCAATTCCGTTTCCCTCTTCGAGGAAGACATGAACGCCCTCCTCTATCCCTCCGAAAGGGCGTTCTTCAGGCTGTCCGTCGCATCCAACCCGAACAGGGTCTTCTCACGCGAGGTCGAAATATATTATGAAGACCCGGGCGAGGCCCCTCCGCCGTCCTAAAAGCTTGGGATTTACTTTAAGGTTTTCCTCCTCCCGCGTATATCCGGGTTCTACACCATATCTTCCGGAGCCGGATTCGTGAACGCTATTGCTCAAAATGTGGTGTAAGTTCTTTGCCTAAGCCTCCCATTATAGAAGAAAATTAACTCTTCATACGCGGCGCCCTGTCTTATGCTCATCCTGATGAGTCCCTTCCCGGATTAGGGGATAGTTCCGGACGCGGCCCCTCGATTCATTTCCTTTTGCATTACTGCGCTCTAATTCCCATTATTTACTGTAAAATTATATCCATAGACCCTCATTCCATGTCGCTGCGAGCTCTATGCCGGAAGCCGGATTCGCTTTATATTAAGTATTCCAGCGCAGTACCATCTACAATTAAAGGGGTCTTTGATATTTTTTAGAAAGTATTGCAAAAAGTTCAAAGAAGTGGTTAAATTGGTATTGTAACTTGGGAGGAATACTTGTTTTTAAGTAAAAAAGAACTCGTAGGACTCGACATCGGCTCCAACACCGTTAAGCTCCTTGAGCTTAAAACGACGAAGAAGGGGTACGAGCTCAGGAATATCGGCGAGGCCGTTTTGCCGAGGCAGGCGGTTGTAAACAAGATCATAGATAACTACGACGCCGTCTCTGAAACCATATCTTCTCTCTTCAGCGATCTCAGGGTAAAAACCAGAAACGTCGCGATATCGATTTCGGGCCACTCCGTTATCATTAAGAAGGTTAGCCTTCCGAAGATGTCCGAGAACGAGCTCAGGGAATCCATACCCTGGGAGCTCGAGCAGTATATCCCCCAGAGCATCCACGACGTCAACTACGACTACCAGGTCATGCCCGGCGAAACTCCCGAGGGCAACATCGACGTCCTCATCGTCGCCGCGAAAAAGGACGTAACCAACTCCTACGTCTCGGTGGTGAGAGAAGCGGGCCTCAATCCCGTCGTCGTCGATGTCGACGTGTTCGCACTCGAAAACATGTACATGATGAACTATCCCGAATCCGCCGGCCTCGTATCCCTCGTCAACATCGGCGCCTCCGTCACGAACATCAATATTCTCAAGGACGGGGTCTCCGTTTTCACGAGAGACATAACCACCGGCGGCAACCTCTACACGGAATGGATAATGAAGCGTACGGACGCCGCCTTCGAGGAAGCGGAGCTCCTTAAAACCTCCCTCAAGAGCGGCGAGGCTCCCCCCGAGATCGAGCCCGCGACACGCGAGTTCGTCGACATGATATCCGGGGAGATAAAAAGAACGCTCGATTTCTTCTCCTCCACACTCTGGACGAGCAAGGTCAACCAGATACTCATAGGCGGCGGCTCTTCAGGTGTGGAAGGGCTCAGGGATACGCTGTCCGACATCACCGACGCCTCAGTAGATTTCATGAACCCGTTCCGAAACGTCGCTTACGACCCCAACGATTTCGACCCCGAATACATACAGTCCATAGCCCCCAAGATGAGCGTGGCCATGGGGCTCGCTTCGCGAAAGCCGGGGGACAATAAATGATAAGGATTAACCTCATACCGGAACCCGAAAAACGGGATATGCGGGGCGTAGGGCAGCTCGTCCTCGGGCTCCTCGTCATAGTCGCCCTGTTCGCGGTTCTAGGCGCCCTCCACGTCATGCAGGGAAGGCGAATAGAAGAGGTGGACCGTAAAATCACCCGCGCCGAAAAGCGAGTCAAGGAGCTCGAAGCCATAAAAGAAAAGGTCGACGACTTCAAGGCGAAAAACGAAGAGCTCAACAGGCGTATAGAAATCATCAAGGTCCTCGAAAGTAACCGTACGGGCCCCCTCTTCGTCATGGACGCCCTCGCCGAGGCCATACCGAATAAGGCCTGGCTCGACGAATTCACCGAAAAGGGTCAGCAGGCGAGGCTCGTCGGCATAGCCGACAACGAATTCACGGTAGCGGATTTCATGAAATCGCTCGAAACCTCTCCTTATTTCGTATCCGTCGAGCTCGGAGTGATAAAAAAAACTGACATACGCAATCTCGACCTCAGGAATTTCATTATTAACGCCAGGCTCGACTACGCCGGCAAGAAGAAGACGGAGGCGGCCCAAACGGCGGGCGAGGCGCCCGAAGCGCCTGACGCCGGGAAAAAGAGGGGCCGATAAACGATGGCTTTTTACGACGACATACCCGAAAGGTTAAGCGAGCAGCCGCTTCACATGAAGCTTCTCCTCCTCCTTCTCATCGTCGGGGCGATATCCGGGGCCTACTGGTATTTCTTCTGGTCCCCCGGCGCCGAAGCCCTCGAAAGGGCCGAAAGAAAGCTCGCTGCCGAGCAGAAGAAGATAAAGGAGTACGAGGCCGTCGCCGCCGAGCTCCCCGCCTTCGAAAAGGAGTTCGAAAGGCTGGGTAGAGAATTCGACCTCATATCCCTCAAGCTTCCGAAGGAAAAAGAAATACCTGCGCTCATAGACAGCGTCTATTCCGAGATTTCCGGCTCCAGCCTCGATTCCATAATCTTCGCCCCGCAGGGCCAGGTGGCCAAAGAAATATACGCCGAGATACCCATCCAGATGGAGGTCGTAGGCGGCTACTACAACCTCACGGATTTCTTCGACCGCATTTCGAGGCTTCCGAGAATAGTAAACGTGAGAGACCTCGTCCTCTCCCGCATGGACGTAAAGGGAAACAACGTGGTCCTCAACGCGAAATTCAACGTCGTAACGTTCAGGCTCCTTCCCCAGCCTGAAACCCCCGCCGTGAGCGAGAAAGGCAAGGGTAAGGGCAAAGCGAAATCCAGGAAAAAAAGGAATACCGCAGAACAGGAATAAGAAGAGCAATAATATGAATCTGCTTAAGTCTGAAGACATTCCCGCGCTGGCTGCAGCGATACTACTGGCGATGCTCCTGTGTCTGCCCTGTTCGTCCTATTCGCAGGATGGTAAGGAAGAAAATACCATAGGCGAGGGGATGGAGGTCATAAAATCCGCCAGGGAGAAAGCCGGGCCTACGCCCGGGCCCGAAGGCGAGCCCGCGCCGGATGCCGACGCGGAAGCCGAGGGAAAAGCCCCTTCAGGCGCCGAAGCCCAGGCCGGCGAGCCTGAGTCCGGGGCCGATGAATCAATGGAGGAAAGGGCAAGCGCCATACAGCCCCTCTCGGACGACAGGCCGCCCTACGACCCTGCCGGAAAGAGAGACCCCTTCAAGCCGTTCATAAGGCTCGTCGACATACCTGCGGCCGGCCCCGCGCCGGTGGTAGTCCCGCCGCTACAGCGATACCCCCTCGACCAGTTCAGGATATCCGGCATCGTGTGGATGAGCGGAAAGCCCCAGGCCATGGTCGTCGACCCCGAGGGCAACACCTACTTCCTCGGCGACGGAGACAGGATAGGCAACAAGGAAGGCGAAATAGTCGAAGTGAGAGAAAACGGCCTCCTGGTAGAGGAAACCATAAGGTCCGAAGACGTGTACGGCGAAGTAAAGGTTGAAATTAAAAAGTCGGTTCTCGCATTCGAAGACGGTCAATGATGGATGAATGAAATAGGAGGATGTTTCAGAAGGAGGATGGATTAATGAGAACCCTGTTCCGGAAAATCACACTGCTCATTATCTGCGTGCTGTCCCTTGCGGCGTACGCCGAAGGCGGAACGCTTCAGTCAGATTACAATAAAGCCTCATTAACAGGTCAAAAATCCCCGGCGACACAGGCCGGCAGCGCCGCCCCGGTTCAAGTGGCGCAGGCCCCGGCGGTCAATACCTCCGGCCAGTTTAACCACGTCGAGAGCATCGGCTTCGAAGTCGAAGCTGGGATGGGAATCGTAACTATAGGCACCGCGTCCCCCATACAGTACGAGCGGCTCGCGGACGAGGACAAAAAAGTGAGCCTCAAGCTCTCGAACGTCATCCTCGCCGACAAGTTCCAGGTCTCGAGAGACGTAAGCGATTTCGACAGCCCGATTAACTTCATATCTTCGTTCAGGGACCCGATAAAGCCGAGCGACGTCATAGTCGTCATCGAGTTAAAAGAGTCCCGGGTTCCGGTCGCCGTAAATCAGAACGGCAACAGCCTCGTCCTTAATTTCGGAGAAACGCAGGCCCAGCAGGCGGCATCCGTGCAAGAGGTCGAGGTATCGGTGCGCCCCGAAGAGCTCTATGCCTTCGACTTCAGGCTCACCTCCATGCCGGGGGCCGTGAAAACCTACAGGGGCCAGCTCGTCTCCTTCGATTTCAAGGACGCCGACATAAGAGACGTGCTCCGGATAATCTCCGACATAAGCGGACTCAACATGATAATCGCCAGTAACGTCGCCGGCACGGTGACCTTAAAGCTCACGAACGTCCCCTGGGACCAGGCCTTGGACGTCATCCTAGAAGACGCCGGGCTCGGAGCCTTCCTCGACGGCAACGTCCTCAGAATTGCTCCTATCAATACCCTTCAGGCCCGCCAGCGCGACGTAAGGAAAGCGGTGCGAACCAACGAAGAGCTCGAGCCCCTCATCACGCGCCAGGTCTTCGTCAACTACGCGACGGCGGCCGAGCTCATTCCTCTCGTCGACCCGCTTCTGAGCGACAGGGGCGAGCTCAGGGTCGATACGAGAACAAACAGCATTCTTATAAACGATACGGCGGTCAGGGCGGGGCAGATAGAATCCCTGGTCGAGGACCTCGATACTAGAACCCCGCAGGTGCTCATCGAATCCCGAATAGTCCAGGCCACTCTCAACTTCACGCGCGACCTCGGCGTGCAGTGGGGCTTCGACTACAGGGCCTCCGCGGCGACAGGCAACCCGACAGGAGCGACGTTTCCGTCGAGCGTAGAGGTCGGCGGCACCACAGTCGGCAGCCCGTTCGGAACCACGGGAGACAACTTCATAATAGACCTCCCGGCTGCAGCAGGCGCGGGCTCGGGCGGCGTCCTCGGCATCGTGCTCGGGAGCCTCACGGGAGCGTTCGACCTCGACCTCAGGCTCTCCGCACTCGAAAGAAGGGGTGACGGCCGAATCCTTTCCTCGCCGAAAGTGCTCACGCTCGAAAACACGCCTGCGAGGATAGAGCAGGGCGTCTCCATCCCGTTCCTGAGCGTTTCCGCCGCGGGCACGCAGACCCAGTTCGTCGACGCCACCCTGAGCCTTTCCGTAACGCCCCAGGTGACTAACGACAATAGAATACTCATGGAGATAGTCGTAACCGACAACTCGCCCGACCCGGCTCTCACAGGCGCCGGCGGCCAGCCTTCCATAAGAAGGAACGAGGCCACGACACAGGTCCTTGCGAGCGACGGCGAAACAATAGTCATAGGCGGTATATTCACGCGCAGGATGGACGAGACGAACAACGGCCTTCCCTGGTTTTCGCGGCTCCCCCTCCTCGGATGGCTCTTCCAGAACAACAGGACGAACGACGAGAGAAGGGAGCTCATAGTATTCATAACACCGAGGATCATCAGGTAAAGGACAGATATTCCAGGAGGATGGTTTGATGAGAAGGAAATTCTTGGGTCAATTGATATTCCCGGCGCTCGTCGCCGGATTCCTCGCGGCCGGTCTGGTGGCGGTGAGCTGCGGGTCGAATCCTCCGTTCGCGCCCTTTGGCTCCACGATAGAGATACTGAACCCGCCCGAAGACATCAACATCGGGCCTAACGCCCTCACTCAGATTCTCGTGCAGGCTCAGGTGCTCGACCCGGAAGGCGAGCCGCTCAACGACGTGCGGGTGATATGGGATCTGTCGTTCGCCGACCAGAATTCGTTCGTGATAGATACGAACGGCGACGGGATCGCCGACGCGAGGGCGCTTCAGCTCGTCGACAACGGCGCGTGCAGCCCCCGGCAGTGCGCGTCGACGTCAATAACCGAATGGTTCAGCATGGGCGCGCTGGTGGATTCGCCTTTCGACGTTCTCACCGACAACCGGGGCATGGCCTTCGT
>CAZUDM010000066.1:0-7575 GCA_964618635.1 uncultured Spirochaetia bacterium | reverse complement strand
CTTTTGGTCAAGCAAAAGTAGGAGCCGTTCGCCTTTTGTTTTTAATCTATTTTTAAAACTGGATTCCCGATAGAGACACTCGGGAATGACATACTACGCAATTTTAAAGCCCCCCCTTAGGAAAAGGGGACGGTTCTGAGCGTGCGCAAGAACCGGACGCCATTGCTTAACATCCCGGCTTTTATCCAGTACTGCGCATCACTTCGATCAAAGTAAACAGGAGGGATTTAATTTCCACCTCACGACCATGCCGGCTTCGGCAACCCGAACGCAAAGAACAGTATGATATACAGCAGCCAGTACGTTATAAGCCCGACGACGCAAACCCATATCGCATTCCAGGTGCTCCTGAAATCGAGCGCCTGGCGGACGGCGACAATCATCGCCGAAAGCGTCCACACCCAGACGATGAGAAACACTATCGCCGTCAGGTGCGGCACGCTCGCGAAAACCCTGAACATCCCCGGCGCGCTCGCGAACCCGAGGACACGCATGACCTCCCACTGGTCGCTCCGCGTCTCCGATTCCGGGAAGAGCTTCGTGCCGATGATGTATATTAGAAACGAAAGCAGTATCCAGAGCACGAAATTGGTTACAGTGCTGACTACGAGGCCGACGTAATCCCCGACGTTATACGCATATAGCCCGCGCGACAGGCTCGACAGCAGAACGACGAGCGCAGCCTGCCACATCGCGCGCCTGTCGTGCTCGATTTCCTCGTAGACGGCCGGGTCGAGGAGAAGCGCCCTTATAACCCTCTTAATAAACACAGATGAAAACCCTCTCCCGATGAAAAAAAGTCAGACGAATCCCGGCCCCCTCCATCCGCCATGCCTGAACGTTAAGATGCTTTATCCGCCGTCAGGATGCGCTGGGCGCCATATGCTCCGTGCCTATAACACCTGCTAGCACAACCGCGATTATTATATAGACGACGAATCCAATGGCGCAGACTCCGACAGCCCTCCACGTGCTCGTATAATCGAGCGCCTGCCGAACGGCGATAACCATGGCAATGAACCCCCAGATGCCCACTATCAGCGCCACGAACTGCCCTACGAATGGTATCACGCCGAGCACGTTAAGCACACCCGGTGAGCTCGCAAAACCTATCGTACGCATCATCTCGCCGAGGTCCGTCTTCGTCTCCGGCGTCGGCAAGAGCTTCGTCCCGATAATAAATGTCAGGAAAGCCCAGATGACCCACGCCACAAGCGAGAGCAGCGCGGTCGTCACAATTCCCCCCGCGCCGAGCTGATCGACGGAGCCTATCCCGGCGGCGATGCTGGAAAGCAAAACCACTATAGCCGCCTGCCCAAGCGCGCTCTTATCGGCCTCAACTTCCTCGTAGAGACTCACGTCCAGCTTGGCGGCCCTTATCATACGGTTGACTAAACTTGCCATCTCGCACCTCCTTTTTCATTTACCGATACGCCAATAATAAATCTTTCGGGGCTTATCGTCAAAGGAACGGCGAAATTATCTCAGGCGCGCCTTCGCGGGCGGGCGGCCTCGGTGAAGACGTCCAGGAAACGGCTTACGGCGGAGGCGTCGTACTCGCCCATGAGGGCTATCTGCATCCAGTTTCTGCGGACGAGATACGGGCTCCTCCAGTTGAGGAAATATCCGGACTTTTCGAGCTCGGGGCCGAGCTCTCCGGACGGGACTTCTCCCGGAAGGGCTATGGTTACGAGCGCCGGCGATTCGTGCCCTTCGGGCGCCACGACTTGCAGCCCCGCCCGGCGGAGACGCTGCCGCACGAACGCTGATAGCTCCTTTATCGAGGCGTAGCGTGCATTCCACATGGCATCATCGGCGAGCGCTTCCCGGAGGGCGTAGAGCATGTTGGACGATACGGTAAACGGCGGTCCTTCGGCTTCTTCGTAGAGCGAGAGGTCGAGATAGCGGGGAAGCTTCCCGGAAGGCGGCGCGGCCGCTTCACCATGAAAGACGAACGAGAGTCCCGCGTATGACCTGAGGCCCTTCCCGCTCGTTCCCGTCGCCATGTAAACGCCCGCGAGGTCGAGCGGCACAGTGCCGAGCGAGCTTATGCAGTCGAGGCAGAGTTTGACGCCCTGCGCGGCGCAGGCGCTCTTTAGCGTGCCGGCGTCGTTCAGAACGCCCGTTGACGTTTCGGAGTGGACGGCCCAGAGCCATCTCGTAGTCGACGCGTCGAGCGCGTCTTCTATCTCGGAGCGGGAGAACGTCTCGCCCCATCCTTTCAGTAGTATTTCGAAATCGAGTCCGAAACGCCGCGCGTGATCGACGAGTCTTTCGCCGAACTCGCCGTTCGACAGAACCAGCCCCCGCCCTTCCGTGAATGAGAGTTGTGCCGCGACGGCGTCGTTCGCCAAAGTCCCCGAGCCCATGAGAATCGAAGTACGCCGGGCGTTCACGAGCGCCGAGAGCCTACGCCGGGCGTCCTCGAAGGCCGCGACAAAATCCCCCGACCTGTGTGAGAGCATCTTGTCCGCCATCGCCTTTCTCACGGCGGGCGCAACGTCCACGGGCCCGGGCAGAAAATTTAGCGGCGTCTTTCCGCCATCGCCTCCTGCTCCCGCCATCCTCGAGAGTAGCCGCGTACCCGCCTTCATTCGGTAGTAGGGCTCGGGAGTGAGGTACATGGGCTGGTAAAGGGCACCCTCGGTGCCGACGCGCGGGCCGAAGGGGGCAAACCCGAGGTTCGTGTAGAGCTTTTCGCGCTCGACGTTCGCCGAAATGAGGGCAATGTCGTACCCGCCCTCCTCGCACCAGGCGGCGAGCGACGTAAACAGGCCCAGGACTACTTTCCTGTTCCGCCTGTCCTTCTTTACGGAGAGAAGCCTTATCTCGCAGGCAGAGCGGAACGGCGGGAGGTGCGAATCGAGGTCCGGTATCTTCCTGTCGAGAGAAAACGGCCGCCTGTCCCTGACAGCAAGCATACCGACCAGCTCCCCCGCATCTAGGCATATGATATAAGTATTCTCTTCGTGGAATTTATCGACGAGCGCCCTTTCGTCGTTTTTATCGTGCTGCGGTATTTCCTCGGCGAAGGTTTCGTAATTGAGCGCGTGAATCTGGTCGAACTCGTTCTTTTCGGAAGCTATTTTAAACTGAAGCCCGTCGCTCATCTCGTCACACCATGCCTGTCTCAGAATAAAAAAATAACATTATACTCGGCAGAGACAATACAGGCTGAATCACTGTCTGTTTCAAAGGGAAAATTCAGGATGTTCACGCGGGTCGATTTGGAATTCAATCCAGAAACCTCTCTCTCACCTCAGGCCCCGGGATCATGCATTCGTCTTTCTTTCCGAACCACTTGTAACGGTTCCGCGCGACAAAATCGTAAACAGCATCCCTGATAAAAGCAGGGACGGCGATGAATGCGTACGTGAGGCTCCACAGCCCGCCCAGCCTCCGCCAAAGCCTTAGAGCGGCCTCGGATCTGATGTAGAGCTTTCCGTCCTCTATCAATATGAAAGAGTCGAAATAGCCTTCGCGAATGCCGTGTTTTTCAAGTAGCGTCTTACCGGCTTCGGACTGGAAAGGCGCGAACCTGAATACTCCCCGCTTGTCGCGCTTTATTACGAACGCCACGATCGAGCTGCAGAAATTGCACTCGCCGTCGAATATGACTATCGGATGGGACACATCTTCCGTCATGGGATAAAGTTTACCCGCCGCGCCGCATCGGGCCCGCTCGGCTACATGGTGGACGTCCCGTTACTGTTGCGGCTGCGCCTGTGGTTGTGACTGTGGCTGCGCCGGCTGCTGGTTTTTCGTGATGACCGGGAGGACGACGTACCAGTTGCCCTTGTCCTGCATCACGGCGTCGATGGTGATAGGAGCCTTCCCCTTTTTCACGACGTCCTTGCCGTCTTCCTTAACCGTCGCCTCGACCTCGCCGACCAGTATCAGGAAGTCCGTCGGGGCGACAGGGAAATACATCGTAACCGCGCCGAACGTGAGCGTCTTGGAATCGGCGTGATAGTCCGGGATGTCCTTAACGGAATGCACGACGAATTCGTGGGCCTGCGGCACATTCGTATTCAGCCAGTTCTGGAGCGTCTCTTCGAGCTTGGCCTGGTCGTTTTTCTTCATGTAGGCGACGACCTCGGGGTTGATGAGGGCGGTAAGGGCGTTTCGGTCCTTGGCATTTATTCCCGCGACCAGCTTCTCGCCGAGAGCCTGCGGTGTGGGGGTTCCCTGAGCGAACGAAGCTCCCGCCGCGCCGAAAAGGAATGCCGCCGCCATGACTACAAGCATTGCACATGTTGTAACGAAGTTGGATTTCAAATTAAGCCTCCGCTTGATTTTTTGACTTCGAACGATCACTGCCTGAGCTTCGTGAGGAGCCTCAGGAATTCTATGTACAGCCAGATCAGCGTTACGATGAGCCCGAACGCCCCGTACCATTCCATGTACTTCGGCGCGCCCTCTTCCGCCCCGCGCTCTATGAAGTCGAAATCGAGGACGAGGTTCAGCGCAGCGATCACGACGACGAACAGGCTGAACAGTATGCCTATCGTGCCGCCCGTGTGTATGTATGGAACGTTCACGCCGAAGAACCCGAGCCCGAGGGATATGAGGTAGACGACGAAGATGCCGCCCGTCGCCGCGACGACGCCGAGCCTGAACCTCTCCGTCACTTTTATGACGCCAGTCCTGTACGCGACGAGGAGCGCGAGCAGGGTACCGAACGTTAGCGACGCCGCCTGGAACACTATGCCCTGAAACTGCGCCTCGGCGATTGCGGATATGCCGCCTATGACGACGCCCTCGATAACGGCGTAAAGAGGCGCAGTGAAAGGAGCCCACGTCTTCTTGAATATCGTCACCATCGCGACGACGAGCCCCGCGATGACGGCGACGAGTATCCAGTTGCCGACTGCTTCGGCCCCGCCCTTGTAGAATTTATCCCACACCCACGCCGCAGGAACGAGCGCCAGAACGAGCAGAATGAGCGTCTTGTTTATGGTGCCGTTGATCGTCATCCGCCCTTCGGCGAGGGCAGACTGGAGATTTTCGAACGTTTTATCCCCGAGCGCGGGGTTCGAGCTCTTTATCATCTATCCCTCCGGTTTTACTCAATCAATATTAACCCAAGATATGAAAAAGTATATCGCCTATTCGCAAAAGCTTACACACAGTAGGTGGCCGCCCGGAAGCAAGGTGCACGGTAACGAATCCCGGATTTACCTTACGCGACCACCCTCACAGTCATGCCCGGCGAGATCACGGTCAACAGTAGATATTATTGAATTATCGCAGAATGTTACGCGACATCTTGGGGTCAACGCGGGGTATGGAGCGAGCGGGATTACAAAGCCGAGGCAGCCGCCGCCCCGTCATTTGAGCCGTAGAGCCTCCCCTGGAACGTGTCCCTCTTTTCAAGCTCGGCCTCTATTGCCTGCATCACCTGTATGTGCGACTTTCCCCAGTTAGGCGCGACGAGGAGCTGCCGGGGCGTATCCGTGAACAGACGCTCGACGACCATGTTCGGCGAGAGCCGCTCCAGGAATTCGACTATGAATTCGACGTATTCACGGAACCCGAAGAGCGGGAACGGGTTCGCCCTGTACATCCTTTCGAGCGGCGTGTTTTTCACGATGTGAAGGTTGTGCACCTTGAAGCAGTCTATGCCGAGCGCCGAGACCTCAGCCGCCGTCGCCATCATTTCGCCCCGCGTCTCGGTCGGCATCCCCATTATGACGTGCGCCCCGATCTCGAACCCCCTCCCCTGCGACATCCGCAGCGCGTCGAGGACAGACTTGTAATCGTGCCCCCGGTTCATGAATTCGAGCGTCTTGTCGTATATCGATTCTATTCCGTATTCGACGGAGACATAGCACTCCTTCGCCAGCCGCCCGAACATATCGAGCTTCTCCTCGTCGACGCAGTCCGACCTCGTCCCGACAGCAATTCCCACGACGCCCTCGTATTTAAGGGCTTCGCGGTACATCCGTTCGAGCTCTTCCACACTGCCGTACGTGTTCGTGTACGCCTGGAAATAGACGATGAACTTCTTCGCCTTGAATCTCCTGGAGAGATATTCCATGCCGCGCGTAAGCTGGTCGTGCATCGGGAACCGCGTGCGTGCGTAGGGCGGGACGAAGCTGTCGTTGTTGCAGTAAACGCAGCCGCCCCGCGCGAGTGAGCCGTCCCGGTTCGGGCACGTGAATCCCATATCCACCGAAACCTTGTTCACCCGGCACCCGAACCGCTCCTTAAGATAATCGTGATACGAGTTATATCTCGCCCTCATTCAGGGAGATATTATACCGAGTTTGTGAAAACGGTGGAGGAGAGTCGAACGCCCCGTGATTAATCGGGAAGTATATTGTCATTCCGAGCTACGATTCCGAGCCTGCGAGGAATCACCTCACTTCTGTCATCCTTATAGTCCGTCATTCCGAACTTGTTTCGGAATCTCGTCTTTCATTTCTTGTCTTTGCTTTACACCTCGTTAGAAAAAGGGGCCTATCGCGGTGCTTGTCGGAGCGTCAGCGAAGCCCGAAAGGGCTATGCCGCAGCCGGAGGGGACACGGGGATTTAGTCTTTGTATTTCATTCCCTCTCCCCTCCGCGGGAGAGGGCCGGGGTGAGGGGGTACCTCAAGTCCTGTCATTCCCGAATGCTTCTATCGGGAATCCATTCCTTTAATCCGTCATTCTGCCTGTCACGGCGTAGCTTTAGCAAAGACGGAAACTTGTTTCAGAATTATGTAGTTATTCGAAGATGTAGCTGCAAGGAAAAAGAATCGTAGCTTAGAGACTTTAGATACATCTCAGAACAAATGCAAAAAACACAACGGTTATCAAACAGGTGAAGTGAGCGATTTATTCTAGATTCTTATAATATCTTTCATATACTTGGTCTAAATACAATTCATCACCTGTTGCAGGCTCTTCATCATTATCTTTGGACGACGACTCTTCAGTTTCTTTGATTGGGTTGGATGGTGGTTCTACAATTACTTGAATTTCGGTCCTATTAGGTTGAGGGTCGGGAACAATGATAACTTGTGGTGCTGGTTGTTGTATCGTTATGTTTATTTCTGTCTCCTCTTTTTCTTCTATAACATAATAATCAAATTTGTTCATTCGTTCCATTAGTGGAATATTGCTGGGACTTCCTATCCTTCCGGTCGGAGCACTCATATAATTTGGCCGTGATCCTGCAGGATATGAGTTATTCAGCATCCATGGCGAGCATCCAACACACGGGTTGTAATACGGGAAAGGTTGCACATACATCATATTGCCATAATAATGTGGTACAACTGGCGTAAACTCGAAATTCAAGTCCTGAGAAAAACTTATTCCTCCCATTCCCAAAACCACTAATGATGTAATTGCCGAAACAAAGTTTCTCACACCAAGAAAAATAAACCTATAAATTTCTATGTCAATAAAACAAGTTAATTATATAAAATTAGGAATTGCAAGTTCCAAATAATAAAAAGAAATTTTTCCAAAGGCTCGTGCAGGGTATTGGCTCCCACCTCACACCTTCCCCGCCGAGGGACAAAGGTGGCTTATCACGCACTCTCCCCTTTAGCACGATTCACGTATTACGGATTTTCCTTCGCACG
>CAZUDM010000065.1:2791-7591 GCA_964618635.1 uncultured Spirochaetia bacterium | reverse complement strand
GGAGCAACAGGTTGAAGAGACCCGGGCAGGGCAAGCACGTAGACATATCTCCCCCTCATCGGCCTGTCCGGTCAAGCCAGCCGTAAAAAAGGAGCCCGGACTCCTTTTCCATATCCGGGTTCTTAACTGCGGGAACTTTTACGCGGCGGCTCTCTTTCTTCGCACGACCAGATATCCCGCTATGCCCAGGACCACCGCAGCGGCCACGAGCCCCCATTCGGAGAGCGTCGGGATGGAGCTCACTTCCTGTCCACCGCCCACGCACTGGCCTGTGAGCTCGCTGCATAACGCGTTATCCACGAAGACTCCGCCGGCGCATGCCTCCGGCCCTTCGGTGACGTCGAAGCACGAGCCCTCCTGCTGGCAGCATGCGATCGGTATGGGCATGACGCCCGCAAATCCCTCGTCGGACAGCGCCAGAAACACGAATCCAAAGGCAAGGACTATAATCGAGAACAACGAAGCCCGAATTCCACTCATATCCACACCCCCTTTCAGGAATTAGTTCAATTATAAAATAAGACGCCGGGGCATTTCAAGGGTGCGTCGGCGGACGGTGTCCGCCGACAATCGGCGTAACAGGATTGGTGATTCTATCGGATGCGCGCGAACGGTGGATATAGCGTAACTGGAGATTCACACCCCGTTCGGGATGGCAAGATGAGATTGCCGCGGGTGTTTCGCACCCTCGCAATGACTAAAGAGTTCTTGACGAATTGCTTGCGGATGTGGATTCCCAACCCGGCTACGGCGCGGGCCTTCGCCGCCCCAGGCTTTTTTTAAGGGGGGGAAAGAGAAAAATTAACTGAATGGATTCCTGCCTGCGCAGGAATGACGGACTTAAAAGATAGATCTCTCACTGTTTTAATTTGAGGTATTTCCGAGCAGTACAGGATATGCTCTCTTGCAATCGGCTTATGGCGTCCGATTCCTCGTTCGCTCGGAATCGTTGTCCGAGATGACATTATTTTTGCCGCATGGACGGGGCAATTAATTTCCGTTCTTGCTACACCGGAAGTCCAGTTTTTTAATCTGTCATCCTGAACTTGTTTCAGAATCTTCTTTTTAAAAAGCATTAACTGCAGAAGACTTCTGCTTTTCTTTGATGAGAAGCAGCAAACACACTATATATGTTATATTTATAGCATGAGCCGATAGCGGCTGCACAATTAACCGAGACTTGCCGGAGACGAACATGGTGCCGAGAAAAAGCGATTTGGCGAAAGAGGTCGAAAGCGAGATTATGGACGCGCTCGGTGAGTTCCGCGAGCCGTTCGGCCCGAGGGAGCTGATCAACAAGCTCGCGACCGAGAAGCATTTGAACGATACGCTCATCCGCGAGGCGATCTGGCAGCTCATCGATCTCAAGCGCATCAGGCTCACCGACGACATGAAGCTCGAAGTGGCGGCCTGAGCCGCACACTTAATCCCCCGCGCATAATGCACTTCCCAGGCAGACTCGAAGTATTCCATCCAGACGACCGCAGGCCCGATCAGCGCGCGCCCGAAGAAAGGGACAGGGACCGCATCCTGTACACCTCCGCCTTCAGGAGGCTCGCCGGGGTGACGCAGGTCGTCGGCTCCGAAGAGGGGCACATATTCCACAACCGCCTGACGCACAGCCTTAAGGTCGCGCAGATAGGCCGCCGGCTGGCCGAGAAGATGCTCCGTGAGCAGCCCGACGAAGCGGAGGCGCTCGGCGGGATCAGCCCGGAAGTCGTCGAGGCCGCGTCGCTCGCGCACGACCTCGGACACCCGCCCTTCGGACACATCGCGGAGAAGGAGCTCGACAGGCTCGTCGTAGACGTGGGCGGCGTCGCGGACGGCTTCGAGGGCAACGCGCAGTCGTACAGGATCGTGACGAAGCTCTCGATCCGCCATCCGAACATGCCCGGGCTCAACCTCACGCGCGCAACATTGAACGCCATACTCAAATACCCGTGGCTACGCGGCGCGAGGGGCCGGCAGCGGAGGAAGTGGGGCGCTTACCGAACGGAGGAGAGCGAGTTCAAGTGGACGCGGAAGCCGTTTCAGGGCGATGCGCGGAAAACAGTCGAGGCCGAGCTGATGGACTGGGCCGACGACATAACCTACGCCGTTCACGACCTCGAGGATTTTTACCGCGCGGGGCTCATACCGCTCGACAGGCTCCGGAAGGACACCGAGCAGTTCGTGACGAAGTGGGAGAACGCGGGGCGTCTCGACGCCGCCGTCGGCGAGCTGGCTTCGAGCAGTAACGAGGTCGCGCGTTTTCTCCGGGGCACGTTCCAGAGGTGGCGAGGGGAGGGGAGGCGGCAGTCGACCCAGGCGAGGGACGACATAGTCCGCGCGTTCGCGAGCCTGATCGGATTCATTCCGATCGACGAGCCGTACGAGGGTACGCGCCGCCAGCGCGCGAATCTGAAGAGCTTCGCTTCGTCGCTGATCGGCCGCTACGTTTTCGCTATTTCGCTCAACGCCTCCGGCAGAAAGTCGGACCGGCGCGTATACATCAAGGAGCGCGCGGAGCTGGAGGTCGAGATGTTAAAAGAGCTCACCTGGCATTACGTCATCGACAGTCATTCGCTCGCCCAGCAGCAGCACGGGCAGAGGAAGATCGTCTCCGAGCTGTTCGAGATTTTTTTAGACGCCGCACGGAAGCAGAGATACAGGATTTTCCCCGTGAACACTTCCGAGCGGCTCATCGGGCTAGACGAGGTTTGGCGCGGGAGCGCGTCGGGGAAGAACGAGCAGATCGTCCGCATCGTCGTCGACCTCATCGCGGGGATGACGGAGAAGCAGATCGTGAAGATGTATCACCGCCTCACGGGGACGTCGTTCGGGTCGGTGCTCGATACGATACTTGTGTAGGCGGGCAATGCCTTCAAAACTAAATCCCCCCTCCCCCCCTTTTTCTAAGGGGGGATGAAAACGAGATTTCTCACGTTCGTTCGAAATGCCAAAGACGCTTGATGGATTGCTGGCGGAACTGGATTCCCGATAACGACATTCGGGAATGACAGAATAAGATAAAAAGAATAAATCCCCCCTGACCCCCCTTTTTCTAAGTGGGGAAATTAAAGATAAAAGCAAAGACTGGATTCCCGATTTAAGCATTCGGGAATGACAGACAGGGGGGATCGTGCAAGGTTGGTAAGTACTCCGCTGATGCGACGCCGGGTTCCTGCGGACGTGGTCCGCTAAATCCCTCTGACTCCCCCGGCTTCGCTAAGGCTTCGCCGCGACAGGCCTTTTCCTAAGTGGGGATGAAAAGAAAAAGACAGATTTCTCGCATTCATTCGACACACATAGTGTGTTTTTCGACGTGGCATCGCAGCCGATTCAATTGAATAGACGCGCGACAGCTGGTTATCCCACTTTCTTTGCTACGTCGGGTGTCGGCGGACACTGTCCGCACACGTAGTGTGTTTTTCGACGTGGCACACCCGGATGCTATAAGCGCCTGAAGCGTGGGAGGTGACAAAGGCCATGACGCCGCTACTTCGATTGCCAACGGACGCTGTCCGTGTATAAAATCCTACAGTTCGTATTGTTCAAAATATTGCTCGCTTGTAAGCTCCGCCGCTACATTTCTGCGTAATACCCTGTCATAACACGATATATCGCCCTTCGTTAACGCGGCACGCATATTGCCACTATAAGTGCAGACTTTTCACACACAAACTCTAAGGAGGGTACTTCCATGAGAAACGCAGCCAGAATTCCGCTTTTGATATTCGTCGCCGCGCTCTGCGCATTGGCCCCGGCGTGCGACGACGTCGAGGATATATTCGACGACGGGCCTTCGGACGAGCCTAACTTCACAGCCGAGGGCATCGGTGAAAATACCGTCACCGAGCTCTTCATCGAGATTTTAGGCTCTCGCAACGACCGCCGCGTGCGAGGCGAGGGCACGGCTATCATCGACGGTGAGGAATACGACATAGAGATAGTAGGCGCGTCGCTGCCGACGGACTTCGACGGCGAGCCGCCGATTCCACAGACGGACGATCTCTCGCCCGTCGATTACGTTTGCACGCCCAGGTTCGCCGATCTCGACGTCGTTATAAACCCCGGGGGCTTCGAGACGACGATGAGGCTCAACGAGTGCGAGGACGACAACTCCGACACGTTCGTCGAGGACGGCGTGATATACAACCCGTGCAACGACGACGAGCCGGTGACGAATGTAGATGCATTTAACGGCGTTTGTCTCAGCGACCCCGACAACGGAGTTGATTTCGGAAGGGATTCGATTGTTATAGACGAGTTCGACGGCAAGTGTACCGCCGAAGCGCCGTGCGTCGTGCCGAGGGACGTCTTGATATTCGTTCCGGCGTTTAACGACCACATCGACGCCGGCGACATAGTCGACGAATTCTAGCGGCGAGCCCCCGCTGGCGACCGACGTTGCGGGGCTGTGCTGATAGCGGCTGCCGTGCGGACGGTGATATAGCAGGGGCGGCGCTTCGTCGGAAAAACACACTACGTGTGCGGCGCACGCCGTGGACAAACGACGTAGCAGGGTCGGGATTAAATCGGCTTTCCGTGCGAACGTGGATATAATCGCAGTCTTCGCTACGTCGGACAGGGGATCCCCTGCGGGCAAACGACGTGGCAAGACTCGTGCTGATAGCGGCTGCCGTGCGGACGGTGATATAGCAGGGGCGGCGCTTCGTCGGAAAAACACACTACGTGTGCGGCGCACGCCGTGGACAAACGACGTAGCAGGGTCGGGATTAAATCGGCTTTCCGTGCGAACGGTGGGCATCGCGAGAAATTTCGCTTTTGTTCCAACCTCACTAACGTGCAAAGATTAAA
>CAZUDM010000065.1:0-2691 GCA_964618635.1 uncultured Spirochaetia bacterium | reverse complement strand
CTAACGTGCAAAGATTAAAGACCAAAGATAGATCCTGAATCAAGTTCAGGATGACAAACTTAAAAGATGGATCTCTGACATTCGTTGTCTTGCGAGCCGCAGCTTCGTCGGAAAACGGACTGCGTCCGTGCTACTCCTCCACCAGCTCCCCGGAGCCGCCGCCTTCGGCCGGGAAATCCCTGAACTTGGGGAGACCGTCCCTTATGCGAAGGACCTTTTCGCCGTAGTTCACGTGAATCGCCGGCTGGAATGCGAGCCCGGACAGGAGGGCCGGGTATATGTCGACGAATCCCTTTTCGGGATGGTCGGAGCAAATGTGGCCGCCGCACGTCTTGCACGACTTCCTGAATGTGCCGGGTGTTTTGTTGTAGGTGAGGATGTTGTCCGCGCCTTTCGTGACAGTGAACGCCTCCGGCGCCCAGAGTGTGAACGCGCTTACGGGCGCGGCGGACCAGTGACGGCACGAGTCGCAGTGGCAGTATCCCATGAGAAAGGGCGCCCCTTCGGCTTTTATCTCGACGGCGCCGCAGAAGCAGGCGCCTGTGTATCTTCCGTTCTCGCTCATCTGATTGCCTCCTTAGTATCCTGAGTTGTGCTTTCTTTCTTCGATGCCGCGCGCCGGATTTAGGTGCGCGGGAAAAGTGCCGGCGGAATATCTTGTGCCCGCATTCGTCTCATAGCGCCGCGCCGTCCTCGTCGGGCATGGCGGCGAACTTTGGCAGCCCGTCGTCGATCGGCAGGACCGACTCGGCGTAAAAAATGTGGATCGTGGGCGTGAACCGAAGGCCCCGGATTATCGCTGGGCGGATGTCCGCGAGCCCCATCGAGGGATGCTCAAGATAAAGGTGCCCGCCGCACGTCGTACACGATTTCCGGTACGTGACTTCCGTTTTGTTGTAGGTGCATATTTGCGTGGCCCCCTTCGTGACGCCGACATCGTCCGCGCTCCAGAGGGCGAACGCGTTTACAGGCGCGCCCGACCACTGCCTGCACGAATTGCAGTGGCAGTAGCCCATGAGTATAGGCTCGCCCTCGGCCCGTATCTCGACGGCCCCGCAGAAGCAGCTTCCCGTATAAACGATCACCTGGTTCATGATTCGTCCCGGTCGTATTCGACGAGCGCCTGGAGGCCGGCGTTGACGTGGAGTGTGAAGATATCGGGGCGGGAATAGTGACCGGCAACGTCGAGCGACCTCCTGGCGGCGGCGATTTTGGCGAGGTCGACGTCGAAATAGAGTATCCCTTCCTCGCGTCGCAAGGGGCCTGCGGCGATTTCTCCGCCCGGTGCGACGACGACAGAGTCGCCGGGGTTTATCCACTCCTCAGGGTCGGGATAAATTTCCTCCCTGCCGGGGAAGTCGCCCGGGATGTCCTTTCCCCTGAGCACCGAGCCGCATCCCGCGACCCAGCACCTGGCCTCGCGCGCGATGTGCTGCATCGTGCCGATCCAGCCGTCGCCGTAGTCGTACGTCGGCGCGGTGTAAATCTCGACGCCCTGCGCGTAGAGGGCGAAGCGGGCGAGCGGCATGTAATTCTCCCAGCAGATTAGGGAGCCGAGCCTGCCGGCGGGCGTGTCCACCACTCTCAGTCCGCACGCGTCGCCGAACCCCCAGACGGTGCGCTCGGCCACTGTGGGCACGAGCTTCCGGTGGCGGTTGAGCAGCTCGCCGCCGGGGCCGATGACGACGGCGGTGTTGTAGAGCGTGGCGCGGCTGTGGGAAGAGTCGCGCTCGTTCACGCCGCAGACGACTGTGACTTCGTGCTTCCGCGCGGCGTCCTGAATGGGGGCGAGGTCTTCGCCGTCGAGACTCACGGAATTTTCGAGCAGACGGGCGTAGAGCTCGTCGGAGAGCTTCCAGTCCTTCCCGGGTCTGAGCCGCCAGACCCACGCGGGGTAGCCGGGAACGTAGGCCTCGGGGAAGAGCACCAGACGCGCGCCTTCGCGGGCGGCTTCGGCGACGTATTCCGCCGCGGCTGCAATAGTTGCGGCCTTGTCGAGAAACACGGGCGGTTTCTGCACGATTGCGAGCCTTGTCATGCGCGGCGCTCCTCCGTGAATAGGATAGGAAAATTTCGGGAGGAAAACAAGTAAGGACAGCCACGCCTGCGGGGCACGACGTGTGCGGCGTTGACTTGCCGGAGCTTCGAACATATTTTTAGGACAGGATGCCGGCGCGGAGTCATCCATAAACGCAGTTCTCAAACACGGGCAAGAGTAGTTTCCATGCAGTGAACTATCACATCTATAAGAGGAGCGAAAGATGGTTCCAGTAATCGATTCAACGAAGCTTGAGCGCGGAGAGGTTTGGGGGGAGGGCGACCCGGCCGTTCACTGGGCGGGGGCGTTCGCCGTTTACGGCGGGCACGGTACGACGCAGTCGTCTACGATTGTGTACGAGATCGAGCCCGGGCACAGGCTCGGCTGGCACACCGACGCCACCGAGGAGACGCAGTACATCATCGCAGGGAGGGGGAAGCTCTTCCTCGAAGACGGCACGACGCACGACGTCGGCCCGGGGAGCGTATTCGTTCTGCCGACGGGGCTGAAGCACGACCTTGCGAACGTGGGCACGGAGACGCTTCGTGCGGTGGCGTTCTTCGCGGCGGCGATGTTCACGCAGACGTTCGATGACGTGATGATGCCGCCGAAGACGCATGTCCTGGGGACGCCGAATCGGGAGGGGTAGGGGG
>CAZUDM010000064.1:0-7622 GCA_964618635.1 uncultured Spirochaetia bacterium | reverse complement strand
ACCAGGTCTTCGATATACGAGATCGAGTACATCGGGATTCCGAGATACTCCGCACCCCTTCTCATTCTTTCATAATGCCTCTCGAATAGGGCAGGCATCCGGGACTTATACCTGAAGGTCTCGAAAAGCCCCTCGCCGTAAAAGAGCGTTCTTAGCGGCAGGGCTCCACTAATGGGCTTATCCTCGATGAATATATGCTCGGCCATTATGTTATATCACCCTTCGGAGAGCCCGAGGGCCTTCATCATCGCCTTTGATTTCAGTGAAGTCTCGATAAATTCAGACTCAGGGTCCGAATCCCACACTATGCCGCTACCCGTCCAGAACATCGTCCTTTCAGGCTCGACAACTGCCGTCCTTATGCCAACGCTGAGCGTAAAATCGCCGCCCGGGTAGAATATACCGAGCGCGCCGCAGTATGGGCCCCGGTAGTGCGGCTCGAGCTCGTCGATTATTTCGAGCGCCCGTTTCTTCGGCGCCCCCGTTACCGACCCCGGTGGAAAAACGCTCCCGATGATCTCTGAAATCCCCTGCCCTTCTTTAGCCTCCCCTTCGACCTCCGAAACGAGCTGATGCAGGGTCGCGTAAGTCTCAACGTCGAAGAGCCTGTTTACCCCGACTGAGCCCTTTTTGCAGACCCGCGACAGGTCGTTCCTCATGAGATCGACGATCATGAGGTTCTCCGCCCTCTCCTTGTCGCTCCGTAGAAGCTCGGCCTTTTTAATCGTGTCCTCTTCCCGTGAATGCCCCCTGCCCCGCGTCCCTTTAATTGGACGTGTCGTAAGCGTCTTTCCTTTCCGGGATAGAAACAACTCCATGGACCCGCTGACGAGTTGAAAATCGCCGAAATCGAGATACGCACCGAACGGTACATGTTGCACGTGAAACAATCGCCTGAAGAGCACTGCCGCATTCACCCGTCCCTCAATCTCGAAGCTCCGGGACAGGTTGACCTGGTATATGTCGCCCGCTTCTATGTATTTTTTTGCGCGTTCTACGATGCGAATATATTCCCAGCTGTCCATATTCGACGTCAGGCGCCCGGGAGCCGCGCCGCGTATCGGGGAATCCGAAGACAAGAATACCGCCGCATCATCCGTATCCGGTGAGACCATGTCTTCAGGCCTGTAAAGAAGAAATGCGAGATCGGGGAGTTTTCGGCCCGCTTTTTCCCTGACCCGCGTAAAGCCGTCTACCGTGGAGGCCCCGTACTCATAGCCGATATAGCCTGCGGCTATATATCCCTCAGCTAGATAACCTTCCAGAACCCGAAGGGGGTCACGCCTCAACATTAATATTTGCTTATCATCATTAATTAATATCAATCTATTTTCTGCGGTTAGTTTGATTCGTGACCGTCCGAAAAGAATGGAGTCCCCCTCCCCGGACTGGCCGAGCCATCCGTTCCCCGAATCGCAGAATGCCGCAGAGAATTGGGCCGGGCTGCTCATTGATGGGCCTCAAGCAAACACGCACAGGTATTCATAGGATATAAATCCTAACCCTACATCCCGGATTTACAATACCGGCTTGCCCGTCGTCATTTAAACGGAGAAACGACCGGATAAAACTGATTGTTCGAACGGCGATAAATTTAGCGGGAAATGGGGAGCGTTCCGGACCCATACGGAACACCCCCGGGGATTATTATCTCTCAGGACTTCGTATCCGGCTCGACTGATTCGCGCAGAATCATGGAGATGTCCTTTATCTGCATCTTGTCGTTTCCGGCGTGCTTGGCGGCGTCCTCGAACATCGTGTCGCAGAAATAACAGGCAACGGCCAGCGTGTCCGGGTTCTTCGCCTCGACTTCCTCGAAGCGGTTCCAGTTGACGCGCGGGGCCTCTTCTTCCATCCATATCTTGCCGCCTCCCGCGCCGCAGCAGAAGCTCCTTTCGCGCTTCCTGTCAAGCTCGACAAGATTCACGCCGGGTATAGACTGCAGTATCTCCCTCGGGGCGTCGAATATACGGTTGTAGCGGCCGAGATAGCATGGATCGTGATACGCGATGTCTTCCTTGACCTCTTTCGTCGGACGGAGCCGCCCTTCCCTTACGAGATCGTTCAGGAGCTGCGTATGGTTTATGACTTCGTAGTTCCCGCCGAACTGCGGGTATTCGTTCTTGATCGTGTTAAAGCAGTGCGGGCAGTTGGCTATGACCTTCTTCACCTTGAGCTCGTTCATCGTCTCGATGTTCTGGGTCGCGAGCATCTGGTAGAGGGCCTCTTCTCCGAGCCTTCTCGCCGGGTCCCCCGTGCAGCTTTCGAGCGGACCCAGGACGGCGAAGTTGACCCCGGCCTGCGTGAGGAGGCTTACGACTGACTGTGCTATCTTCTGCCCGCGCGGGTCGTAGCCGCCGTAGCATCCCATCCAGTATATGTAGTCGAATCCGCTCGCGTCCTCGTTGCCTTCGTCGCCGATAATATTTACGCCCTCGTACCCGGCGAGCCACGCTGCGCGGTCGCTGCCGCTGAACCCCCAGGGGTTGCCCTGAGTCTGGAGCTTCTGAAGCGTCTTCACGGCGGAGCCGGTGAGCCTCCCTTCGAGCGTGAGGAAGCGCCTCATCTCCATGATCTTGCCCATCTGGTCGATAAAGAGCGGGCACTGCTCGACGCACGCGTTACAGCTCGTACAGGCCCAGAGCTCCTCTTCCGTAACCCATTTCGGCCCGGGAATCGTGTCGAGCTCCTCGGCGACAGCGGCGGCGCTTCCGTTTGCGTTGAGGAGGACTTTGCCCTCGCTCGATGCATAATGCCTTAATTTCACTACAATTTCTCTTGGAGACAGAGGCTTTTCGGTATGCCACGCCGGGCAATTGTCGGTACATCGGCCGCACTCCGTGCACGTGTAGGCGTCGAGTATATCCTTCCACGTAAAGTCTTCGAGCTTCCCCGCGCCGAAGTGGTCGACGTCCTCCGGAGCGTTTTCGAAATCTATCGGCTTCAGCGCCCCCCTCGGCTTTAAACTCTGGAAAAAAACGTTCGGAATAGCCGTGAATACGTGGCTGTGCTTGGAGTACGGGAGGTAGTTAAGAAAGCCCAACACTATCAGTATGTGAAACCACCAGAAGAATTCATGCGAAAAGGCGACGCCGTTCTCGCTCATGCCGCTGAAGAAGACTCTTGCTATAGTGCTCGAAACGGGGAGCCACGTCGGGTCCGCCTCACCCATCGCG
This sequence comes from uncultured Spirochaetia bacterium, assembly GCA_964618635.1. Lineage (GTDB taxonomy): Bacteria > Desulfobacterota_D > UBA1144 > Nemesobacterales > UBA2774 > JADLGH01. The sequence continues at coordinate 4,446 of CAZUDM010000064.1, read as the reverse complement.
ACCTTCGCGCCCATGGCGGCGAGTGCCGTGACCATGAGTCCGAATATAAGGCCCAAGATGACGACTGCATCGAGCCCGTTTACCTCGCGCCTCCTGGCTATCGTCGTCCTGTTTATGATGCCCATTACTATGGCCACGAGAACGAGGAGCTGGACGATGTCGAGTATGAACTCGTAGGCTGTGTGCGCCTTTCCGGGTATGAGCCTGAAACCGGGAATCACGCCGCCTATGAGCATTTCTATAGTGCCAATCGTGATTATGACAAAGCCCCAGAATATCATGAAGTGCTCTATGCCGGCAAAGGTGTAGTTCTTGACGAGCCTCTTCTGGCCGAAAACGTACACGAGCACGAGTCTTATTCTTTCCTTTATATTGTCGAAGCGCGGTTCATACTTTCCCAGACGAAGGAGCTTTATCAGGTTGTATATGTTGTACGAGAAAAAGCCGAAGGCGGCTATTATCAAAACTGCCATTATGATTGGCTTCATAAATTATCGTCTCCTTGGGCCGGAGGGCGTAGTTACCCTTAACTTGTCAAGTAGTATCTTAAGAAATAGCGGTATGCAAGTCAAGCTCGAAACCGCTTTTCACCTTGCCTTTATTAGCTATTTTGAAGATTATCCGGCAAAAATGTACTCATTCTCCCATCGCCCGAAAGCTATGATGTATATACGTTATATATACTACTACCATAGCCTTGGATACATCCGGCGCGGTCCGGACGCTCCGGGCGACACCCGTTACCTATTGTAACTGTTTTTCAGGTTTAGGCACGTCTTGGAGAGAGAAACGCCTTTCGGGAGTACGTCAGTTCATGGTGACGAGTATGGACCGGACGCCGGGCTCGGCGGACTTCATGTCGTTCCCGTACCGGTTGGCTTCGCTCTCGGTCGTAAACTTCCCGATTTTGACCCTGTACCAGGTGCCCTTGCCGGGAATCTCTACCTCTTCGGTGTAGGCCGGGTAGCGTTTGGACTTGAACTCCCTCTCCATGTCCTCGGCGGACGCCCTGTCGGGGAAAGAAGCTACCTGCACAGTGTACTTACCCTCGGAGGCGCTGACGGCGGACTCGACGTTCAGGACGGCCGCAGTCTTAGCTCCGGCGGCGTTTGAATCGAGGAGGGTTCGTCCCCTCGTTCCGGGAGCGGGCTCCAGCCGGGAAGACGCGACCACCTTCCCGTTCTTGTAAACCTTGGCCTCGCTGGTTGTCTCGACGTACATGAAAGACTTCGAGGGCTTCGCGGCCTGTGGAGACGAAACCCTATCCTTTTTGCCGGCTATCATGCTCTTGGTGTTTCTCTCGACCGGATAGTTCCTGAGATAGTCATAATGGGCGTACACCCTGTCGACGTATTCTATGGTTTCGTCGTAGGGAGGAATCTTGTAGTTATACCTTATAACGGCGTTCTCGCCCGCGTTGTACCCCGCGAGGGCGAGCGTCGTGTTATTATCGAAGAGCTTCATAAGCATGGCCAGGTATTTGATTCCGCCCTCGATGTTCTCCTCGGGGTCGAACGCGTCCGACACGCCTACACGCTCCGCAGTGCCCGGCATGAGCTGCATCACGCCCATCGCACCCGCGGGGGAAACCGCATCCGGGTTGAAGTTGGACTCGACCTTGATCATCGCCTTTACTAAAAGCGGGTCGAGGCCGTGCTCCCTCGCCGTCATGTTGATGTGGTCGTCGAACTTGTCGGAGTATTTGTGGTTGTTGAGATAGCCCCTCTGGCTCTTCGGTGTGCCGCGGAACGTGCCCCACGGGCTCGCGATACGCTTGAATTCCTTACTCTTCGGGTCGATGTTCGTGTAGTGGACTACGCCGTTGACTTCCTTTTTGTAGAAGGACGTTTCGGCGTAAGAGCCGGACGGAAGTGAAACGAGGAGGAGCGGCAGAACCGTCCATAAGGGAAGAAAACGGCGCCCGAATATTTTTTGCGCTCCCCTTCTCATAAAGACATACCAACCCTGCCCGGCCGGCAAAGCGGACTCCGGCCGCACATCAATCTAAACGGAAGAGCGGAAAGCTTCAAGACCCATCCTCCATCTCTTACGTCAGCCGCCGCGGGGAGGTGAAACAGATTTTTCCAGACCCTCACTCTGTCCCAGTGCGGTTCAAAAGACCTTTTCCATGTAAAAATCACGGATACGGCCTTCATTCCAATTCTAATTCTTTGCCATTTATTTGTCAATAAGACTTGGAGTTTACGGTATATCATTAATGTATTAAACGATTTAAGTTAACACACCGCACGAAGAAAAGAGGCATATTTACATGCCGGCCGTTCTTATTTATGATGAAAATGCCCTCGACATGATAAAATCGGTCCTCAAGATAATAACACTGCCGTTTGAAGACTTCTTTTCCGGCCTCGACGCCAGCCTTAAGACTATATCCGTCTTCAACATCGCGCTGATCTTCACCCTCTTCGCGCTGACGTGGTGGATATACGTGCCCATTCACGAGCTCGGGCACGCGCTCGGCTGCATTATCGGCGGAGGGAGCGTCAGCAGGCTAGAGATAAGCCCCCTTTACGGTGGAGACGTCCTCGAAAAGATCTTCCCGTTCGTCTATTCGGGCTCTGATTACGCGGGGCAGCTCACGGGGTTCGACACGAACGGGAGCGATTGGGCGTACCTCCTCACGGATTTTCTCCCGTTCCTCCTTACTATATTCGTCGGCGTCCCGCTCCTGAGGTCCGCCGCGCGCTCGAATCCGCTGGCGGCATCGGTCAAGCTCGGAATAGCGCTCCCGATAGCGTTCGCCCCTTTCATATCGTTCAGCGGGGATTACTACGAGATGGGGTCGATAGTCGTATCGCGGATCGCCGGGTTGATTGCCCCCGCCGCCGACTCTATAGCATGGAGGAGCGACGACGTATTCAAACTCGGAAATGAGCTCTTCTTTTCTGGAAGGTCTTACACTGCCGCCGACGTAATCGGTGTCGCGTGCTCGTTCATACTGGGAGTGGTACTCATCTACGCGACTTATCTTCTTGGGGTTCTCTGGAGTAATGCGCTAATAGGCATCGGGAAAAAGGGCTCCCCGGCCTGAGGGCCCTTTACTTCTTCTTTTTCTTGCCCCGTTTTATTTCCTTCTGCTTAATTTCTGTCAGCGCCGCTTCGCCCTGTCCGCTCTCCTTTAAACCCTGCGCCGCGGCGGGCTTTCGCGCGGAGTCCCTGAAGAAGTAGAGGTAAGCCCCTATAAGAAAGGGCTCGAACCTTACGACCATGTTGTTGATGAATCCCCAGAGAAATTCCCAGAATATGTGCACAGCGCCGCTCGATTTCGTGTACCCCTGCTTTTCGAGCTCCGATGTAAGCCCGTGCGCCTCGAAAGAGAAGACAAAGAGGAAATGCACGACCACCATTATCAGAAGGGCCTCCGCGTAGACGCGCCGCCTTTTTAGGAACGGGTAGAAAGCCGCCATGATCGCGAACGTCAGCGGGGCGTTGAATGTGTAGTTCGATATCGGGACTTTTATAGTCGTCTTCAGAATCGTCACCCCGTACTTTTTCGGAATGAAGCCGACGGCTATGATGTCCTTTTCCCTTACGATGTCGACGATTTTTACGTTTTTGACGAGCGCCGCCGCATGGGAAGCGACTGTCGTCACGGCCATGCCGTAGTATCCTTTTATACCCAGCCAGAGCCCGAGCGATATGAAGTACGTAACGATGAATATCAGCGCGGACTTCAGTATGACGGACCTAAGCAACGGCCTTTTCCCCTTTTCCCTGCTTCCGGTTTATATACGTCAGGTAAAGGACGAACGTTCCGAGGGCGACGGCTATCATCACGCCCTGGGCGACGTAGAGGTGTATCACGTCGAAGAGCTCCCTGTGATATACGCCCGCGTATGCGAGGCCGACGATCCTGATGAGATTCAGCACCTGTATCACTAAAAAGCCGCCGATTATTCCGATGAGCCTGTCTTTCCACGTAGCCGGAAACGTCAGAACGGCGACAGTGTAAATCATCACGGCTTCGAGGCCGTTGCATCCGAACTCGACGTCGAGCGAGATCGATGGAAGGTGCATGAGGGAGCCGTCGGTCGTCACGGGAATGCCGATGAGGCCGAGTATCTTCGCGGTCATGAGGACGATGACATGGGAGTAGCCGTCGTTTATGTTGAAGACTTCCTGAACGGGCTTTAGTCCTATGAGGAGAAAGAAAAGCCCCATGAGGACGACGTACGTTACGATGAACCTTAAAACGCTGACCGGGGCCGACCCGGCGCTTCCTTTTGGGTCTTTTGCTTCTTCCGTCATAAGGCTCCGTTTACAAGTTGATTGTGAGGGCCGTGCGCCGCTTGAGGCTGCCTGAATACAGGACTCAAATATACATTCGGCCCCGGTTTTTTTCAAAGCTATGTCGAGGGAATTCCACTATTTTCCCGGGGACGGCATCATGTCGTTTTCGATGAAGCTGAAGTAGCCGTTCTTTCC
>CAZUDM010000063.1:0-7900 GCA_964618635.1 uncultured Spirochaetia bacterium | reverse complement strand
TTCATAAACGGCCGCATGGACAGCGCCGACGATTAATGCGCCGTGGGACCCGTCCGACTGGAAGCGTGGAATTGGGCGCGCCTTGCCGGGTTCAGGGGAGCTCGCCGTCGAGGCCGTCGACTGCCTCTATCTTCCAGCCGCTGAGGGCCGAGTACGTCAGCGTTACGTTTATACGCTCCGGCTCGCCTTCGCTTCCTATAAGCTCCCTGACGCTGCCGTTATCCGTAGCCGTCACATTTACCCCGACGCTGACGTAAGCTAGGGGATAACCGTGCTCGTCCTCGGTTATGAAGGCGTCGAGGTCCGAGTACGAGGCCTCTATGTCGCCGTATTTTTCGAGCACCTTCCCGATTATATTCTTGACGACGGGGTAGCTCGCCCCCGAGCCGTCCTTATACTGGAGGGAAAAGCCTTCCATGATTCCGTCGAGGTTTTTCGCCCGCGCCGCTTCGGCCATTTTGTCGAAGAGGGCCTCGATATCGCTCGCGTCGTCGCCCGGCCGAAACAGCATATATCCGAGGGCTATGGCGAGAACGACGAGTGGAAATACGAATTTTCTCATGCCGGAAGTTTACTGCAGGCGCGCCGCCCTTTCATCCTCGTACGATTTTACACTCACGCCGCTTCCGTCCGCCGTTACGGTTACGGCGCCGTCTTCGGCGATGTTATAAGCCCTGACGGATTCGGGCGCGGCCGCGCCCCCGCCTCCGTCGGTGATAAGCACCCGCGGCTTTACGCGCTCGACGAGTCCGACGTCCGAGCCGCCGTGCATCGTCCCCGGAATAAAGAGCACGGCGCTTTCGAGCTCCCCGCCGTATATGTTTTCGAGGGACTCCGCATCTTTTCGGTCAACCGATTCCGCGAGTAAAAACCTGGTCCCGGCAGTTTCCACACTGAGCGCCAAGGGGCGCGGGCCCGCCGAGTCTTCCACGATCTCCCAGCCTTCGGGGCGCATGACTTTTATGTCGTAGCCGCCGGGCAAGTCGATCTCCCGAAGGTCCCTCAGGTTCTGCCATTCCACGCCGTTCTCCCTGATAGCCTCCCAGAGCGAGCCGTCGAGCCTGTCGCCGTCCGTTACGACCTTCCTCACGCCGAAGTTTTCGACGATGTACGCACCGCCGGCGAGGACGTCTTTTCCGGGCGAGGTCACCACGAGGCAGTCTATCGTGTTGACGCCCTTCCCGTGAAGAAACCCGCTCACTACCGCCCTGTCGACGAACCCGCTCCCGGCCGGCCTTGCCGGGCCGCCGCTCACGAGGACGTTCCTTCCGCCGGGAAGCTCGAAGAGGACGGTGCTCCTGTACTCTCCGGTGTCGAGGAATGTTGCGGTTACATTGCCGCTCCCGAAGTGCCTCGACGCCGCGGGCCAGGCCGTACTGACTATGAACAGGAGCGCGAGCGCCAGTGCGGCGTATCTAGCCTTCGCGTGTTTCGCCGCGAGGAGGGCCGCTACGCCCAGCGCGGCGTAGAGCGTGAGACTCACTGCCCCCAGCGGCGGCACGGATACGGACGAGTAGGGGATTTCAAGGAGAAGCCCTATGCCGAAAATCATCATCTCGGTAAACAGCATATTTATCCATATAAACAGCGAAGCCGCGTAGGGCGAGATAAGAAATACTACGAATGAGACGAGCCCGAGCGGGACTATAAGGAGCTCGACGAGCGGCACGAATATGAGGTTTGCCGGTATGGATACGACGGGCAGGACGCCGAATGAATCGAGTATCAGCGGGAGCGTCGCGAACGTGGCCGCGCAGGTGGTTTTCACGGCGGTCATGACGAGGTCGCGTGTCGTTCCGAGCTTTATGGGATAGAACCTGTTCACGAGGAGTATTCCAAGGACGGCCAGAAACGAGAGCTGAAATGAGAGCTCGAATATAGCCTCGGGCCGCATGAGGAGGATGACGAACGCGGCGACCCCGAGCGTGTTTATTTTGTTCTCGTTCCTCCCGGCCATGATTGCGACGAGAAAGATCGAGATCATGATGAACGCCCTTATGGTCGGCGTCGAAAAGCCCGCGAGGGCCATGTAGAAAAAGAGGGGAAGTATCGTGAGGGCGGCGGCGATTTTGGAAACGCTCCACCTCAGCATCATGTACTCTGACCTCTTGAGGAGCCATTTGAAAAGGAAGTAGAAAACGACCGCGACGGCCGCGACGTGGAGCCCCGATATCGAAAGCACGTGCGCCACGCCCGACTTCGAAAACTCGTTCCTTAGGTCGTTCGGTATGCCCCCGTCTTCCCCTATAGTCAATGCGTTCAGGACCTCGCTTGCCGGCTGCCGGAATTCGGACCTCACGAAATTTCCGAACCTGTGCCTGAGCTTGTCGAGGCCGTGGAGCACGGGATCGTATCCCTCCCCCCTTCCGAAGGAGATTATGCGCTCCCCGCCCTCGACGTATCCTGTGGTGCGAATACCCTGCCTTCCGAAGAAGGCCTCCATGTCGAACGCGCCCGGGTTTCTGAAGTTTTCTATGGATTTTAATTTGACACCTATAACGCGCACGCTGTCGCCATACGAAAGGCCGGGCACGAGCGTGTCAGTATATATCGCCGCTCGCCCGGTCACGGGCTTCACAACGCCGCCATCTATGACGTAATCGGCTTCGAGGAACATGCGTGAGCCGCGCTCCCTCTTTTCGGGAGATACGTAAAGCGAGCCGCCTATGTCGACGCTCCTTCCAGTATAGAATTCGAGGGTATCCCCTATCTGATATGGCTCCGGCGACACGAGTAGCAGGCCGACGGGCACGAGAAGGAGGAACCTGAGCGCAGGGACGCAGAGGGCGGCCGCACCCGCGAGCGGGGCGAGTACCGCAATCCAGAGCCAGGGATTCTGCAGATACACGCAGAGGATAATTCCGATGGTGAGGCCGGCCAAGGGCGGGATCATCGGGAATCTCGACGAAAATTCACGGAGGGCGTTTTCGACAGAACGTATCATGAGCGCGGCCGGGGGTGAAAGTAATCAATTATAAGACGAAGAGGGGCCGATACTCAAATGCCGCTCGGAAAAAACGCGGGACGCGTCTTAAGGTGAAATAATTGCAGCGCGGGGCGCGGCGTCAGGACACGGATTCTATGAGCGCCACGGCGTAGGACGCGATGCCCTCGCCCCGCCCGGTGAATCCCATGCCGTCTGTCGTCGTCGCTTTTATGCTGATAACGTCCTCCGGAAGGCCGGTTGCGCTCGCGAGCGTGCTCCTGATTTCGGCCACGTGGGGCGCTATCCTCGGCTTCTCGCACACTATGACGCTGTCTATGTTCACGACTCTGTAGCCTTTCGAGCCGAGCAAGTCGAGTATCTCTTTCAGGAATGTGAGGCTCGAAGCGCCCTTCCACTTTGGGTCTTTATCGGGGAAGTGCGTGCCAATGTCTCCCTCGCCGGCCGCGCCCAATAGCGCGTCGCATATGGCGTGCGTCAGGACGTCCGCGTCCGAGTGCCCCCTGAGCCCGAATTCAAACGGTATCTCGACGCCTCCGAGAACGAGTCTCGTATCGCTCGAAAACCTGTGCGCGTCAAAGCCGAATCCTATCCTGTGCATCGTACGTCTCTCACTCCCCTCGTTCATTCGCGTCGGAATTCGCTCCGGCCTTCCGTAGGCTAAGTATAAGCTCCCCGAGAACGAGGTCCTCCCTCGTGGTTATCTTTATGTTGTAAGGCGAGCCTGCGACTAGCTTCACACTCCCCCCGGCTCTCTCTACCAGTAGCGCCTCGTCCGTGGCTACGAAGCCCTCCGCGCGCGCCCTGTCGAACGCCTCCTTGAGAAGGTCATATTTAAACGCCTGAGGGGTCTGGGCCAGCCAGAGCGTATCCCTCGGAATCGTCGCCTCGACGAGTCCCGAAGGGCCCGACTTTTTCACTGTGTCTCCCGCGGGCAGCGCGGCGAGAGCGGCGCCGTGTCGGGCGGCCTCTCGTATAACCTCTTCTATCAGCGAGGGCTCGGCGAAAGGTCGCACCCCGTCGTGTATCACCACAATGTCCGGCGCGCCCGAAAGGGCATTGAATCCGTTTTCGACCGAGTGTTGCCTTTCGGGGCCTCCAGGGACGACGCGGCTCACCTTCGAGCCCGCTATACCGGCTATCTCCCTTTCGGCGTGTTCGACCCAGTCCTCGGGCGCGACGAGCACGATTTCCCCTATAATCTCCAGGCTTGAAAAGGTCTCTACGGAATGGGCGAGAAGCGGTTTTCCACCGAGCGCCGCGAACTGCTTCGGCGCGGCATCACCGAATCTCACCCCCCTTCCTCCGGCGGTTATTATCGCCGAGGCGGTCATATCAGCCACGCGATTCCGACACCATGGGCTTTCCGTCCTCGTCCTTCACACGGGAAAATATCATCCTTCCCGTCGGGGTCTGGAGCACGCTCGTGACGGAGACCGCTATCTCGTCCCCGAGGCGTTTTCTCGCGTCGTCGACGACGACCATCGTCCCGTCTTCGAGGTAGCCTACGCCCTGGTTCTCTTCCTTTCCTTCCTTGACCACGTGGATGTACATCGTCTCCCCCGGAAGCACGACCGGCTTGAGTGCGTTCGAGAGCTGGTTCAGGTTGAGGACCTTTACGTTCTGAAGCCCGGCGACCTTGTTAAGGTTAAAGTCGTTGGTGATGATTATTCCCCTGAGCCTCTTGGCGAGCTCGACGAGCTTGAGGTCGGCCTCCTTGATGTTCGGGAAGTCGTGGTTCGTTATCTTTATGGAAACGTTCGGAATATCCTTCTGCATCCTCTTCAGCACGTCGAGTCCGCGCCTTCCCCTTACTCGCTTGATGGGCTCTGAGGAATCGGCGATATGCTGGAGCTCCTTGATAATGAACTTGGGTATTATCATCTGGCCCGTTATGAACCCGGCCTCGGCGACGTCGGCTATCCTGCCGTCTATGATGACGCTCGTATCGAGAATCTTCGCCTCGACGGCCGCCTTCTGCTGCTGTTGGGGGCGCCTGGAAGGCGAGGACTGCTGCTGGAGCCCCTCGATCTCCTTTCCCTTCTTGTAGCCTACCGATATGGCTATGAGAAAAAGGGTCAGTAATATGACCGCGGATGCGAAAGACACTATCCCCGAGGGGAGTGTAAGACGCGCAAGAATGCTGTTTACCGCGAGAAAAGCGAACGAAGCGGCGACCATTCCGACGGCCGCGCCAAGGAGCGATTTCGTGTTGTAGGCTTTGACGTAAGGCTCGAGTCCCCACGCGATTATTACCGTTACCGCGCCAAGGGCTGCGCCCGCCGCCGCGGCTATTATTAAATCCTGCTCGGGGTAGGCTATGAAAAAGCCTATTACGGCCCCGAGTATGAAAAATAGTGTTTTAAGCTTCATTTATCCCTCACCGCAACCTCTCCCCCTTGCCGGATCTGACAATTTTAAGTTTAAGTAACCGTTTGAGATTCACAAGGCAGCCGCGCTTCCTATGTGCGGCCTCGAATGCGGGATTCCGGTTCGCCTCTTAGAATCCGGGTAGTGACCGGTTACGTGGACCGTGAACCTGCAAGGGCGGGAGATCGTTATAGTATTTTTATGGAGTAATCAGGACTGCCCGTCGTTCACGGCGTCGATTACCTTAACGATTTCGTCTACTACCCTGAAATACTTGCTGTTCCCGGTGCCCGGGGGCTTCGCTCTCCCGTCTATGCCGACGTCGGCGAGTATATCCCCTGTAACTTCATCGACCAGCGTAACCCTGACCTGAACGGACATTTTGCCCCTGTCGTCGAGGCCCATGAACGCATATTCGCAGTATTTACAGCCGCGTTTATATCCGCTTACGATACCGTCAACGACGAGAATTCTCTGGTTTTCCAAGCCGTTGGCATCTTCCGCCCGGCTTATGACCTTGAATTTGTTCTGTGTCCGGAGCTCCTCGGCTATCATATCCGCTATGACCGTGCCCGAATCGTAGGGCACCCATTCGAGATCTGTCTTCCTGAAATCAGGAATCAGGATAACGTCGTAGCTCGTGTACGTCGCTTCCGGAGCCTTGAATACGTTTACGTTGGTCGGACCTTTACACCCGATTAATAAGAGGAAAAATAGAATTACGCTTGCCTGAACTGCCCTTGCAACCATTAAATTCCTCCGTATTGTGGGATATATTGTATACGAATTTGAGATTTGCGAAAGGGGCCGGGCCGGCCGCCCTCTCCGGACGCGTGCTGCGGCGCATTTGGAAATAAGTAATTGATTAAAAATCCGCAAGGAATCCTACCCCGTGTTTTACAGGCTGCGGGACAGGTGGAATCGGGCCGGGGGCGGCGGATTACGCGGCCGGAGTAAATTATCATAAAAAGAAGGGGATAATCCAAAGTAGTGAGCATTTATAACCTCGTAAGCTTCGCAGGCATCTTCATTCTTCTGGGCATCGCCTGGGCGCTTTCGGCCAACAGAAAAAACGTCAATTTCAGGGTGATAATCTGGGCCATAGCGCTTCAGCTCGTCTTCGGGGCGTTCGTTTTTCTAGTGCCCGCGGGAACGAAGGTCTTTCTTTATCTGAACGACATCGTCGTGAAGGTGCTCGCTTCGGCGTCCGCCGGGGCGGAGTTCCTCTTCGGAAGGCTCGCCCTTCCTCCGGGGGCGAAAAACCCCCAGGGGGAGGAATCGCTCGGATTTTTTCTGGCATTCCAGGGGCTTCCTACCATTATCTTCTTCTCGTCGCTAATGTCTGTGCTCTATTTCTATAGCATCATGCCACGTGTTATAAAGGCCTTCGCCTATGTCTTCACGAGGCTTATGAGAATCTCCGGGGCCGAATCCCTGAGCACGGCGACAAACATATTCGTCGGCGTCGAGTCCGCGCTCACCATAAAGCCCTTTCTCGGACGCATGACGCGCTCGGAGCTGTGTACTGTCCTGACGGCGGGGATGGCCACTGTGTCGTCTAACATAATGGCCGTTTACGTCTACAGCCTCCAGGCGGAGTTCCCGACTATCGCCGGGCACCTGATATCGGCCTCCATACTTTCCGCCCCGGCGGCGCTGGCGATGTCGAAGCTTATGGTCCCCGAGGATTCAGTACCCGAGACCCTCGGCGCAAGCGTCGAGCCGCATTACGAAAGGGAGGACGGGCTCTTCGAGGCGATTATCAACGGGGCCGAGAACGGGGTCAAGCTCATAATCGGCATCGCGGCCCTCCTGATAGCCGTCCTCGGCCTGGTTGCGCTGCTCGACCTTTTCACGGGCGGAGCGGGCAGTTATATAAACGGGCTCTTCGGCATAAACGCCGACTGGTCCTTAAAAGGCATGCTGGGCTATCTTTTTTATCCCTTCACGCTCCTTATCGGCGTCTCGCTAGACGACGCCTATACAGTCTCGAAAATCATCGGCGAGAGGGCCGTGCTGACGGAGGTCGTCTCCTACCGGGACCTCGCGGGCGCCATGAGAGACGGCTTCATAACGGACCCGCGCTCCCCCGTTCTGGCCTCTTACGCCCTCTGCGGCTTCGCCCACGTGGCCTCGATGGCCATATTCGTCGGCGGGCTCACGGCGCTCGCACCGGAGAGGAAAAAGGATATCGCTTCTCTCGGCCTAAGAGCCCTCGTCGCGGCCACGTTGGCCTGCCTCATGACGGCCTGCATAGCAGGAATTTTCTACACGGGTCAATCCGCTCTCCTCGGAGCCTCCGTAGTTTCCTATTAGAACCCCTGGGCAGAACGGGGTTTTAAAACGGTAACCAAGGAGGGCTGTCACATGCAGAGAGGACTTTCATTCGAAGCGATACCGACCGGGATCGGCCCTGATTCGCATGGTTTCATGGACGACGGCTATTACGAAGACGGGGACACGGGCTATGGCTTTACGGAGGAGGTTGAAGCCGCGGACGAGGCCGGAGCCGCCGAGGAAGCCCGTCACGAAGCGAAGAACCCCTACGACCTCAACCACGAGCTAAGGCTCGTAAACGCCTATTTC
>CAZUDM010000062.1:0-8045 GCA_964618635.1 uncultured Spirochaetia bacterium | reverse complement strand
AAGCTGCCGGCCGGAAACGGCCGGCGGCGCTTTTCCTGAGGCTGATTAAATATGGGTAACGGAATGGTCGTTGAATGCAGGAATTGCCGTTATGACAAAACGTTCCACTTGGGATGGGGGACTTTATATCCCGACTTTACGGATATCGTAGGTAATTTGCCGCTGAAAAAAAGGGACGAGGTGCTCGATATTCTGAATAACCGCAACGGGAAGGCGCGCAGCTACCATTACGCCTTTTACGTATGTCCCCGCTGCAGTACTTTTCATGAAAAGCTCTACGTAGAGCTCGGATACGACTCCGATAAAATATATAAAACTGTATATGACTGCCCTGAATGCGAATACCCTCTCGAGCCGCTCGGGCTGGAGGACGCCTCCGTGATAGACGGTTTTCCCTGTCCCCGATGCAAAAAGCGCACCCTCCGTCATCATTTGATATTCTGGGATTGAACTGCAGTCCGGTCACGTTCTTTCCTGTTTGCCCTGTAGGCATAATACAAAAGGAAGGCGAGAAGGGAGAGCCATACGATTGTCTGCACGCCCTGGAACAAAGCCCCCCACGGGTCCGGAAACTGGAGGAAGAATCCCGGAACGAGAAAGGAAACGACTGACACGGCGAAAATTACGCTTCCCGCCGCGCGCTCGTTTTCGGACAGCCCGCCGTTTCTTAAAAGCCTCAGCACCGCCGCCATCGGGATTATTATAAGAAGGTCGTCGTAGAGCCTGTGGTAAGTCCAGAACCGCGCGGTTAGGGCCGCGACGCCGAGCTGCACCCAGAAGTCGGTCTTCCGGAATTTATAAATCCAGACCGCGAGCGCGGCTAGTATCAACGCAGAGGATGGGAGAAGAAAATTATCGATTCCTAAAGGGCTGAGGAAGTGATGTATGTTGCCGTGGCCTCCCACAGTTACGACGCTCGGTGTTTCATTCGTCCACCTGGAAGTGAATTCCGGAATGCTCATCTTGCGGAACGAGAGTGAGAAGAACGTAAGCGCTATATAGGAGAGCCCGACCGCCGTCATGGTTTTTAAATCCTTGAGTGAAATCATGAGTATCAGGAAAAAGGGAGCTGTGACCGGGAGCTTCGAGCTGGAAAAAATAAGCAGGGCCACCGCCGCCGCCCGGCGCCATGGAGTGAGGCTCCCGTCTCTCGAGATTATGAGGCCCGCCACGACGGCGGGCAGAAGGAGAAGCGCCATCTGACCGTTTCCTATCGTTACCCCCGTCGGGTATATGGTGAGCACGAAGAGAGCGAGCAGCATTGTCTCTTTCCCGTCACGGATGACAGCCCCGGACTTCAATATGCGAACCAGGACCCACAAGGCGACGGCATAGAGCCCGAGCCAGAGCCACCTCGTTGCCTCGATGGAGAGCCAGCCGGTTATCGGCCAAAGCGTCGGGAATGTAGCCGGGAAGAGGATATAGCTGTAAATCGGCTTTCCCTCGAACCAGTCGATAATCCACTGGCGAAGCAGCAGGAGGTCGTTCGCGCCGTTCCCGCCGTCCTTGAACAGGAGCCGCCACACCTGGTAGACGAGCCTCGGCGCGCCCAGAGCGACCAGGAAACATATAGCCCCCGTCAGGAACTTCTCCCTGTGACGGGATAACCATTCTTCACCTCGGGACGCGTATGCAAGGATCTTAGTATGAGCCCGGTTGTATCCCATTGGTGTTCAGGGGACTCCTTCCGCGAAAAAGTATAGCGCTTAGAATATTATTTCCCGGCAGCGGAGTCAATTTCTCTTCGCCTGGCGGCGGAAGCATGGTACAGAAGAAAGCCGAGCAGTAGTAACCACACAGTCACCTGCCCCGCTCTGAAGATCGTTCCCAGCGGGGACTCAAGCTGGAGGAAGAGTCCCGGCGAAAGAAGCGCGAGCCACGAAATAAAGAGGAGAGACGCCGCCGCGGTTCGTTCGAGCGAAGAAAGAGAGCCGGATCTAAAGATTCTGAAAAGCGCGATCACGGGAATGATTATCAGAAGGTCGTCGTAGAGCCTGTGATATGTCCAGAGCCGCGCGACTATGGCGGTCACCCCGAGCACAATCCATATGTCTGCCCGCCTGTAGAGATAGAGCCAGGCGGCGAGCGCTATGAGGAGCGCAAGAGAGGCGGGCAGTATAAAATCCGAAAGCCCGGCTGCGCTGAGCCATTTGTGAATGTTGCCGTAACCTCCCAGAGCGGCCAGCCTCGATGAGTCTCTTATCCACAGCTCTATGTTGGTTAAAAGCCCGTCGCTTCTGAAATGGACGGCGAGGAGAGTGAGCAGGATGTATCCGCCGATGGCGAGGACGACGGGCCTGTAAGCCCTAACGGATATGAAGGCGACCAGGAAAAAGGGCGCAGATATGGGCAGCTTGATTGCGGAAAAAAGAAGAAGGACGGTGATTGCCCCCTCACGGCCCGGGCCCGGCTTCCCCTGCCCGAGGAGTATCGCTGTCAGGACGGCGGGGATGATAAAGAGCGTCAGCTGGCCGTTTCCGACGACGATGCTGGTCGGATATATAGCCAGCAGGAAGAGCGCCGCGAAAAGGCTCTCTTTCCTTTCCCGGAGACCGGCCCCGAATTTGATCAGGTGCAAAAGCCAGAAGTAGGAGATTATGTAAAGGACGAGCCAGAGCCATCTCGATTCTCCGAAGGAAAGCCATCCGGTCAGCGGCCAGAGGAGAGGGTATGTGCCGGGGAGGAGGTTGTAAACGACCAGCGGCTCGCCGGCGAACCAAAGGGCCGTCCACTCGTTGAGCATCCTGAGGTCGAGCGCCCCGTTACTGCCGGTATCTAAAAGAAGCCTCCAAAGCTGGTAGGCCAGCCTTGGCGTCGCGAGGACGACAGCCATGAATATGACCGCTCCACGGAATAGCCTGCTTCGGTTCCGTCGGGCCCATTTTTCTGCCGCTATAAGGCTGTCGTAAAATGGTAATTTGGTCTCTGGGCCCATTTGAACGAGGAAGCGCCCGGTCTGCTTTTATGAGGCTTCGGCCCAATATCTTACTATTCGGCGATAGCAATTCCAATAAGCGCAAATAAGATTATAATGATATTTCTATAGGGGCGCGGGGTTCGGCGCTCAGTCATCCACTGCGGCAAAAGGTATAGATGAGAATAGGTATCATTGGCGCGGGCCCCGCCGGTCTCGCGTGTGCCTACAAACTCTCCGCACAGGGGATTAATCCCGGCGTGTATGAGGCCGGCCCTTCCGTGGGCGGGCTCGCCAAATCCATAAGGCTATGGAATCAAACGGTCGACCTCGGTCCCCACAGGTTTTTCAGCAGCGACAGGCGCGTAAACGAATTGTGGCTCGAAGTCGTAGGCAAAGACTATTCCATGGTCGACAGGCTGACGAGGATACTTTACAAAGGAAAGCTCTACCGGTATCCCCTCAGGCCCGGGGACGTCGTAGGGAAGCTCGGCCCCGGGGAAACTCTCCGCTGCCTCGTGAGTTATTTCAGGGAATACGTCGCCCCCGGGGCCGGGAACGGCGGAGACGAAACCTTCGAGGGCTGGGTCGTCAAAAGGTTCGGGCGGCGGCTCTACGAGATATTCTTCAAGACCTATAGCGAGAAGCTCTGGGGCGTTCCGTGCCACGAGCTCGACGCCGACTTCGCCGTTCAGCGTATAAAGAAATTTTCCCTCATCGAAGCCCTGAAATCGTCCATGCTCGCCGGCAATAGAAAGAAACATAAAACGCTGGTGGACAGATTCGCTTACCCTCACGGCGGGACGGGGGCCGTCTACGAGCGCATGGCCGCTTTCGTCTCGGCCAGGGGAGGCGCGGTTAATCTCGGCACCCCCGTGAAGAGGGTCGTGAACGACGGGTTCCGTGTGCGCGGGCTCGAGCTTATGGACGGCACACTGAGGGAATACGACCACGTGGTATCCACCATGCCGCTGACGCAGCTCGTATCGAGGCTGGACGGGGTGAGCGAGCCCGTTCTGGCTGCGGCGAAATCCCTTCGGTTCCGAAACACGATACTCGTATATCTTAACGTCCACGGCAGCGATCTTTTTCCGGATAACTGGATATACGTTCACTCCCCGGAGCTTCTGCTCGGAAGGATTACGAACTTCAGGAACTGGTCGCCTTCACTTTACGGAAGTGAGAAAACGTCGATACTTGCCCTCGAATACTGGTGCGATGAGGATGACGACATCTGGCGCTGGGAGGACGAAAGGCTAATAGGGCTCGCGAAGGACGAAATCTCCCGCGCGGGGCTCGTAAAGGCCGACATAGCTTCCGAGGGTTACGTCCACCGCATAAGTAAATGCTATCCCGTATACAGCGCGGGGTACAAGCGGCTCCTCGGGCCTGTCGAGGATTATCTCAGAAAAGTCGAAGGCCTCACTGTCATAGGCCGCTACGGCTCATTTAAATACAACAACCAGGATCACAGCATACTCATGGGCATTCTGGCCGCGGATAACATAGCTAAAAACGCACGTAACGACCTCTGGGCAATAAATACGGATTACGAATATCAGGAGTCGGCCGTCATAACCGAGACCGGCCTCGTCGACACGGCTGAAATTTAAGGAGAACCGTTATTTCCAGCGCGTACGATAATTTCATCAAGGAGCCGCTCGAATCCCTTACGGAGCTTATCAAAAGGGATTGGGTGTGGTATCTCCTTCTTTTGGGGATGCTCGCAGGCGTCCTCGTTACACTGGGATTCTTCTCCATGACCAAAGGTCTCGACCCCGACGAGATCGAGCATGTGCATACCACGTGGATGATTTTGCAGGGGAAGGAAATTTACGTCGATTTCTTTCAGCACCATCATCCGTTTTTCAGCTATATCATGACGCCCTTCGTAAGTATTTACGACGCTTCCGTAGAGACGGTTATAGTAGGCCGCTGCGTCGTGCTGGCTTTCGCGCTGGCGATTCTTTGGGTCACCTGGCTGATTGCAATGAGGACTTTCGGAAGGAGGGAAATCGCTATCACGAGCGTAATCCTGACGGCGACTATAGGCTCGTTTTACATGAAGGCCGTCGAGATCAGGCCCGACGTTCCCCAGACGCTCGCGGGCCTTTTATCGGTATATTTTCTGCTGGTCTACTACGAAAATAAGTCGGTCAGAAACCTCGTTGCAAGCTCGGTGTTTCTGGCAGTTTCCCTTCTCTTTCTCCAGAAATCCATGATACTCGTTTTCCTGCTAGGTGCAATGCTCGCTTACGACTGCCTTAAGAAGCGTGTCAAATTCAGGCACGCCGCGCTCTACGGGGCTGTTTTCGTCCTCTGCCTCGCTCCGTATTATATATATCTCTTCCTGTCCGGCTCCTTCGGCGTGTATTTCACGATGAACTGGGTCCTCAACGCCCGGATACCCCAGCATTTCGGAAGGCACACGTATTTTCTCGAAACGGTGAGGATTAACATCCTGACGTTCGTTCTCTTTGCATTCGGCGTGGTAACTCTGGCAAGCTCCCGGAGCCATGTGAGGTTCCTTGTATTGTCACTCTCCATACCGGCGCTGACGCTGCTCGTCTTCAAAAACGTCTGGCATCAGTACCTTCTCCTCTCGGTGCCTTTCATAGGCATATTGGCGGCGTACGCTCTCTGTACGGTCTTCAGCCGGAGTAAACTGTTCAGGCTGATTCTCCTTCTCGGCGCAATTTATCTCCCCATGTCCTCGATGCACAATCAGGGTTTTTTCGATACGGGCAAGTCCCGTCTTTTCGGCCAGCTCGCCAGAATTAATTATGTCTTATCCGTAACTGAAGAGGGCGACAGTGTATACGACGGGAACGTTGCCTTCAACGTATTTCGCGACGACGTGGACTATTTCTGGTTTTGCATGCAGCCGAAGATGTGTCTCGATACTTACCAGGAGCTCACCGGTTATGAATACGACATCTACAGCCTTATCGCCGAGAAGAAACCGAAGGTCATATCATCATATAGAATCGACGACATGAGCGACAGCCGCATAGCCGATTTCTACGTGGAATCGCCGGATTATAAGGGACTTTATTTAAGGGTGGACCGATAACGACCGAGGAGGAAATCGAAGGTGCTCAGAGATTTGGCGCTTTTTGTAATGCTTTTCGTTCTGCAATTAGCATTGTTCTTCGTCATTCACTGCTTCGTGCTCAGGGCGTTCAGGAAGAGAAATCTCCTTTACTGCGCGGCGGCGTCCGCGTTCACTGCAACGGCAGCGGTAACCGTGCTCGGTTATTTCCTATTTGCGAGGATGTTTTCGAGCCCCGGTGCCGCGGCTGTCTCCCTCGCAGGAAGCGCGCTCGCCTCGCTTTCCACGTGCGGGCTTTACACCTTCCTCGGCCCCGCGACCGCCGACAGGTCGCTTGCGTGCCAGATGCTGGTTACGCTCAGGGAAAGCCCCGGCGGAAGAATCGCAAGAGAGAATCTCCTTCGGGGCTTTGATCCGGACGGCTTTGTCGAAAAAAGGATCGACGAGTGCAGGGAAGAGGCCATACTGGCAGACGCCGGCGGCGAGCTCATACTTACCGAAAAAGGACGCAAGCTCGCCGACAAGTACATATATCTCCTTCGTCTCCTCCGGCTCAAGGAAAGGGCGGGCTACGTGCAGTATTTCAAGCCCGGAGGCAGTGGGAGCCTTGAATAGATCGATCGGTAGCAGACCCCTCCGAAAGATACAGTCATCCTCCGCGGCGGGATGGCTTTTCGCGCTTCTCGCGGCTGTCTTTGCAGGCGTACCCGGACTTTATTTCTCTTACGTCCCCATCTGGGACGGCTGGCAGTTTTCGCGGTGCTACATAACGGCGGCGCTCACCGGCTCCCTCTGGTGCTTCAATCACAGCGCGTTCATACACACTTTCCTCTTCGGGTTTACGCAGAAGCCGGACCCCGGCAATTTTTACTACCTTTACGCAGCGAACATTATACTCGGCGTCCTCGGGCTGATATGTCTCAGGGCGCTCCTGAAAAGGCTCTACAAAGACTCCCTGTCGCCGGTAAACATAACACTTCTCTCGTTCGTTTTCGGGCTCGCGCCGGTATTCCTTGTCCACACCGTTCAGCCGTCACTCGATTATACGCTTCCCATATATCTGATAATGGTGCTCTTCTTCCTCTACTCGGGACGATTTTTCTTCGCGGCGCTCGCAGGCGTCGTCATGATCTTCACTAAGGAGTCGGGCTTCATGCTATACGGAGTGAGCGTTTTTCTTTACGTGCCGCTCATGCTTATAAAGGGCTCGCTAGCGTGGAAGAACAAAAAGAAATTCATCTATGTGGTGGCCGTATTGTCTATACCTATCGTCCTCTTCGCCATTTACATGCTGCTCACACCGAAAACCCAGATAGGGGGTTCGTGGCTCGAAGGGGTAATGAAAATGCTGAAGCTCTACCTCGTCGATCCCGTTATCGTCGCCCAGCTCGTTTCCCTCTTCGTTCTCAACTTCAGCTGGATACTCACGGGGATTATCGCAACGGGTCTCGTTGCCCTCGGAGTGAATTATCTGAGGGGGCGGCGCAACGAGGGCGGCCTCGGGTTTTACGACCGCGTTTACTTTTACCTTCTCTTCATTCTTTTCGTTTATTTTTTGACGCGCATCCCGATGTGGAATAATCCGCGCTACATGTTGCCCGTACTTCCGGTCCTCGTGATACTGTTCGCCGACGCCGTGTCGATAGTATTCAAAAGGCAGGTTGTCATTTCCGGCCTGCTCGCCGTCATTCTGGTCCTCCTGTGCATCTCTTCTTTCCGGACTATAGATCCTGTATCGAAAAAAATCATGGGCACGTTCGAATTCGGCTCCCACGAAATGCTAAATATGGCGAGCTTCGAGAGCGACCGGGGTTATTACGGCAGGGACCAGCTCGTTTACAACTTCGAATTTACGGAGATTCATTACCTTACCGAAAAGGTTTACGAGGCTGTCGGAACGGATAAGCTCTTCGTTGCCGCCCCGCACTCGACATGGACCAATGCGCTTAGCAGTATAAATAAAGAAACCCGAAGGCGCATGATGTACGGCGAAGGTCTTATGAATACGAGGTGGACGTTTTCCGACTCGCTCATAAAGAGACGCATTTTCCCCGAAGAGATTTACTTCATCGCCTATCC
>CAZUDM010000061.1:2958-8149 GCA_964618635.1 uncultured Spirochaetia bacterium | reverse complement strand
GCTGCCGCCGCCCATGCCCATCATCTGCTTCATCTGCTCCCTCTGGTCGGGCGGGAGACTCTTCAGCTGCTCTTCCATCTGGCTCATCATCTGCCCGAGCTGCGCCGCGAGCGCCGACATCGTGGCCTCGTCGAGGATTACGTAGGTCTTGTCGTCGTGGTCGATCATTATCATTTCCCTGCTCTGGCCTTTATATATCATCGAGCCGTCGAGCTTCCCCCCGTCCTCGTACATATCCATTCTCAAATCGTTCCCTTTCACCTTGCCCTTGATCTGCCCGGTGGATTCGGGGTCGAGGTCCTTCTGTTCGATCTCGAAAACGACGTCTCCATAAGCTGCAGCAGTGAAAAAGAGCGCTATCGCAAACGATGAAAGTATTCTCCTCATTCGGTTCCTCCAGCCATATTTTTTTGACTCTAGTCTAACATATAATGCCCTGAATTCACCGAACGCGGGGAAGTCTCGCGCACCCTTCAATACGGCGTCCGGATTCTTGACAATTGCCCGTTACCACTTAAGCTAATTCTGTGCTTAACGATTACGTTCCCGTTCTATTAATACTCATATTAGCTATAGTTCTCGCGGCCGCAATGCTGGGGCTTTCATCCCTTCTCGGCCCGAAGCGGAGCTCGAAGAGAAAGCTCGCCCCTTACGAGTCGGGAATACCGCCTACGGGAGATACGAGGGGAAAGTTTTCGATAAAGTACTATCTCGTCGGAGCGCTGTTCATACTGTTCGACATAGAGGCCGTGTTCCTTTTTGCATGGGCCGTCGTTTACAAGGATCTCGGGATGCTCGCATTCATAGAGATACTGGTTTTCCTCCTGGTCGTCCTGGGGGGATATTTCTACATTATTAAAAAGGGAGCCCTTGAATGGGAGTAAACTCAAACCCCGTTCTCGGAGGCGAGGGATTTCTGACGACTACGATCGAGGCCTTCGCCAACTGGGGCAGAAAAAACAGCCTCTGGCCGATGCCTTTCGGAACTGCCTGCTGCGCGATAGAGATGATGGCGGTGTTCGCGTCGCGGTTCGACCTTTCCCGCTTCGGCGCGGAGGTCGCGAGGTTCTCGCCCAGGCAGGCGGACCTCATGCTCGTATCGGGCACGATAACCTACAAAATGGCCTCCGTCTGCAGGCGCATATACGACCAGATGCCGGAGCCCAAATGGGTAATAGCGATGGGGTCGTGCACGTGCGGCGGCGGGCCCTTCGACAGCTACGCCGTAGTCCAGGGTATAGACGAGTTCCTGCCCGTCGACGTTTACATCGGCGGGTGCCCCCCGAGGCCGGAAGCGGTCATAGACGCCGTAATGAAAATACAGAAAAAGATAGAGCTCGAAGGGGCCCCGATTTTATGAGCCTCGATATAGACTCCTTAATTACCGCCCTCAACGACGAATTCCCCGGCAGCGTCTCGGAAAAGCTGGAATGGAGAGGGGAGACCTCGCTCGTCGTGGACAAGAATCGCATAAAGGCGATCTGCGCGCGCCTTAAGGAATCCTACGGATTCACTTTTCTGGCCGATCTCACTGCGGTCGATTATCTGACGGTAAGGAGCCCGCGGTTCGAGGTGGTTTATCACGTGCACAGATTCGGCGCGGAGTACGAGGAGAACGTGAGGATAAGGCTGAAGGCCGGGCTCGACGGCGAGCAGCCGGAGATAGATTCGGTGGTGCCCGTATGGAGCGGGGCCGACTGGCTCGAAAGAGAGGTTTACGACATGTTCGGCATCGTGTTCCTCGGCCATCCGGACCTCCGGCGCATACTCATGCCTGAAGATTACGAGCCATTCCCGCTGAGAAAGGATTTCGACGTCAGAGACAGGGAAGCCTCGAAGAGGTCTTTCCAGAGGGCTCTCACAGAGGGTGACGACTGATGGAAAGGGTCGAATTCGTAGCCGAAGAAACCGTGGTAGACCCGATAACCGGGCTTAAATCAGAGACCATGATGCTCAACATGGGCCCTCAGCACCCGGCGACGCACGGAGTGTTAAGGGTTGTGCTGCACCTGGACGGCGAGGTCATAGTCAAGGCAGTTCCTCACATAGGCTATCTTCATAGAGGCATAGAAAAGCTCTGCGAGCATATCACCTATCAGCAGTGCCTTCCTTACACGGACAGGATGGACTACCTGGCTTCCATATGCAACAACATAGGCTTCGTTCTTGCTGTCGAAAAGCTCCTCGGCGTACAGGACGCGATACCGGAGAGGGCGAAGACGGCCGAGGTGATAATGTTCGAGCTCGGCCGCATAGAATCGCACCTCGTCGGCATCGGCACGAACGCGCTCGACTTGGGCGCGATGAGCGCATTCCTTTATTGCTTTAAAGAAAGGGAGAGAATATACGACATACTCGAAACCGTGTGCGGCGCGAGACTCACGACTTCCTACCCGAGGGTGGGAGGGCTTCCGCTCGACCTGCCGGACGATTTCGAGGAGAAGATAAGGAACTTCCTGAAGGCGTTTCCGAAGACGCTCGTCGAAGTGGACAAGCTCCTCACGAGAAACAGGATATGGATCGAGAGGACGAAGGGCGTCGCTTACATCAGCGCCGAGGACGCCATAGACCTCGGGCTCACCGGCCCCGCAATCAGGGGAAGCGGCGTGCCTTACGACGTCAGAAAAGCCACACCATACCTCGGCTACGAGAACTACGATTTCGACGTTCCCGTCGCAACGGAAGGCGACGCCTATTCACGCTATCTCTGCAGGCTCGAGGAGATGAGCCAGAGCCTCCGAATAATAACTCAGGCCATAAATAACCTTCCCGACGGGCCCTACGCCGCCGACCTCCCGGACGTAGTCCTTCCCGAAAAGAAGCTCACCTACACGAGGATGGAATCCCTCATCAGGCATTTCGTTCTCGTCTACGAGGGGTTCAAACCGGCAGAGGGAGAGATACAGCACGCCGTCGAAAACCCGAAGGGTGAGCTTTCGTACTACCTTATAAGCGACGGCTCCGGAAAGCCCTACAGGATGAGGGTCAGGGGCCCGTCGTTCGTCAACATGCAGGCCCTTTCGAAGATGGTCGAAGGGAGTCTCATAGCCGACGTTATCGCGGCTATAGGAAGCCTCGACATCGTCCTCGGCGAGATAGACCGTTAACAGCCCCGAAGATTCATCGAAAGTTAACCGGATAAAAAACGCGGGAGAGGTTTTTTGACCCACCCTACCGGGACCTTCCCGCCGTACAATTCACCTTGATATAAGCAATCGAAAGTTTAGAGTGACGACCAGCACTTGGTGGCGATGGGATTGTAGTCGCCGTTATGGACGTGGACGCAGAGGCTTTGTCCCAGGTCCGTCTGCGCGAGTATCGTAACCTGCTCGGCTAGTGAATTGGCCGCTGCCGTGTCGACGCCGTCGGCGTAAACCCAGAGGTCGAGCGGAGACTGCCACGATGCGTCGACGACGTTCGGGAGAGATTTGACCTCGGCGGCGAAGCTCCTCTGCGCCTGATTGGTGGAGTAGCCCTGCGAAAACGCGGTCAGCGCCGCACCGAGTAAAAGCACAGTCATGAGAAATATATTCAGAATCCGGAGCTTCATCGCTTGTCCTCACTATACCCCGTCCCGCTACCGCCCCCCATTACTGACTCATAGAAGGGGGCTTTATAACCTCGACGCCGGCGGGAACGTTAAAAACAAAGAGCGAATCCGAAACGCCCTTGTCGATAGATATATTCGTCAGGTTCACAGTCGTCAGGTTGCCGAACGGGTCGTAGAGATACATGGTATTTACCAGCATCGTGTTTTTATCCACGGCTATCGTGACCTTATTATAACTCTCTTCCTCGGTTTTCGGCTTGAGGTCCAGCAAATAACTGCCTGCTCCGGCGCCGAGGCCGTCGGCGTTGGCGAAGCTGACGTCGAAGAGCTCTTTTATGTTGCCGAGCCCCGAAAGGAGAGTCGATGTAGTTTCGGTATCGGAGACTTTACTCAGCGGGGTTTCTATGACCTGCTTTTCCTCCTGGTTGTAGTACCAGAGTGTATTGCCGTCGGAGATTATCTCGTCCTTCGCAGGGGAATAATAATTCCATCTCATCTTTCCCGGCTTCTTGAACCAGACCTCCCCCTCGGCCTTCTGGACCTTGTTCAAAGCCTTGACCTCGGCCTCCTGTGAGAAGCCGGCGTGGAAGTCGGTTATCTGCTCGTATTTTTTCTGTATCTTGTCCACGACTGCGTCGAGCCCTTCGTTCGCGAGGACCGTATGCGGTATGGAAAGTAGAAGTGCTGCAATAAGTATGAATATCATCGTTTTTATTTTTTTCAATTCGTGCGCCTCTCGTTAAGCTGACTTGGGTCTATGTAAACTTCCCTGGGTTTGCCGGCAACCTCCTGCGGGCCGACTACCCCTTCCTTCTCCATTATCTCGACTATCCGGGCCGCCCTGTTGTAGCCTATCTTTAGCTTCCTCTGGAGCATGGATATCGAAGCCTGCCCGGTTTCGGCTATCGTGCGAAGGGCCTCGTAGTAAAGCTCGTCCTTCTCGGCGTCGAGCTCGTCCGAATCCTCGCGGGCCTCGATGAACGTAATCTCCTCGTTGTAAACAGGCTGCCCTTGTGACTTGACGTACTCGGTTATCGATTCCCTCTCCTCGTCGGATATGAGCGCGCCCTGGATACGGAGGAGCTTCGAGGTGCCGGGCTCGAGGAAGAGCATGTCACCCTTGCCCAGAAGTCTCTCCGCACCGCCCGCGTCGAGAATGATCCTCGAATCTATCTTCGACGATACGAGGAACGATATCCTCGCCGGGAAGTTAGCCTTTATGAGACCCGCTACGATGTCCGCCGAGGGGCGCTGCGTCGCGACGATGAGGTGTATGCCCGCCGCGCGCGCCTTCTGCGAGAGGCGCGTGATCGACTCCTTTATCTCGCTCGGAGCGATCATCATGAGGTCTGCAAGCTCGTCGAGCACTATGACGATGTACGGAAGGAGCTTATCCCACTTGTCCTCGGCCTGGAGCCTTTCGACGTTACGGTTGTGGGTTTCGATGTCGCGTACCCCTTCCTCCGATAGTATCCTGTAGCGCTTTTCCATCTCCTCGACAGCCCACTTGAGCGCCGCCGCCGCCCTCTTGGGCTCGGTTACGACAGGGTGGAGGAGGTGCGGTATGTCTTCGTAGACGGAAAGCTCCAGCATCTTCGGGTCGATCATTATGAACTTGAGCTCGTAGGGGCTCGCCTTGTA
>CAZUDM010000061.1:0-2858 GCA_964618635.1 uncultured Spirochaetia bacterium | reverse complement strand
CCAGCATCTTCGGGTCGATCATTATGAACTTGAGCTCGTAGGGGCTCGCCTTGTATAGCATGCTGGTTATTATCGCGTTTAAAAGAACGCTTTTACCGGAGCCCGTCGTGCCCGCTATCATGAGGTGCGGTGCGCGGCGGAGGTCCATGTAAAACGGCAGGCCGGAGATGTCCTTTCCGAGGGCGAGCGTGAGCATGGACTTACGCCTCGAAAATTCAGGGTCCTCGAGTATCTCCCTCAAAACGACCTTCTCCCTAGTTGCGTTCGGGACCTCGATACCGATGACATCCTTCCCCGGTATGGGGGCGATGATCCTTATGCTGAGCGCCGAAAGGCCCATTGCGAGGTCGCCTTCGAGGGCCGCGATCCTGTTTATCTTTATACCCGGCGCGGGCTTGTACTCGAACATGGTAATTACGGGTCCGGGCCGAATTTCGGTGACCTTCCCCGAGACGGAAAAGTCACGGAGCTTCTCTTCGATGAGCTTCGCCTTTTCGTATACGGCGTCCCTGTCGAGGACGACGCCCGAATCGACCTTGGGATCGAGAAGGTCGAAAGGCGGGAGCTTGTAGTCCTTGTGTACGATCTCTTTTTTAGGCAGGAAGTCTTCGAGCTCCTTCGGCTTCGGATGCTCGACGACTATCTCGGGCATGTCGTCAATATCCACCGCGAAGGCTTCATCCTCATCGCCGACGTAGTCGTCGAAGAAGACGGGGTCTTCGTCAGGCTTGCTCCTGCCGTTAAGCCTTGCGGAGCCATTCGCCTTACGCGCGGCCGCGGGAGCGGGCTTTGGCCGGGGCCGGGAGAGAGATTCCCTGAGCTCGGATATCGATTCCCCGATCTTGTACAGAAGGTATCTCGTTCCGGCGTATGTCATTTCAGCCGCGTACACGGATGCGTTCCTCACAGCGCCTATGATGTCGGACAGTCCTATGCCCGATATTATTATTAAACTCACGATAAGCAGGAGGGTTACAATCAGATACGATCCGACGTTGCCGGCGACGCCGTTACGGAGCAAATCGGCGAGCGCGAACCCCGCGAATCCCCCAGCCGGCGCGAAGCCCAGGAGCGCGTCTTCTCCGTAAAGAAGGCCGAGAAACGCCATCACGGAAATCAGCAGTAGAAATGCGGAAGCCGTTTTCCTATATAGACTCCCCCCCGCCCTGTTCGTGAAGACGATGACGGACGTGTAGAACATGACCAGCGGGAACGCGAAGGCGCATACGCCGAAGGCCTTCCCGAGAAAGCCGGAGATGTAGAGCCCTACAGCGCCCATAGCGCCTTTAACGTCGGGGCCGGACTCGGAGCTGTAGAATACGAGGCTCAGAGCCGAGAACAGCCCGACTGCGAAGAGGAGAGCCGCTACTATTTCACGCGCTACGAAGTCCGGCGCGCCCTGGCGAGTGTTGATTTTCTTTCTTGCCATTGATTCTTAAAGCTAATTATACAATATTCGGGTTAAGTTATCAAAATCGTTGATTTTAAACATTGCACGACTTATCCAGCCGAGAAAAGAGGGGGCGGGGTTTTAAAAGTGCAAGGAAAAAAGCGTCGCATCGTCGTCCAAATTCTACGAAATATCGAGTTACAAGAATGGGTTAGGGGTGCTCATCAACCGCCGTTGAAAGCGACCAGAACAGAGCCCGCTGCCTTGAGAGCGAGGTCCCAGGAGTCGAGCGGGAATATGCCCAGGAGAAGGGTTCCCACCGCGAGCACTACGAGGGCAACTGAAGACGCAATCTTAAAAGACGGGAAGGAGACCGTCTCTTCTTTCATATAGGCGTAGACGAGGACCCTCAGATAGTAGTAAGCGGAAACGACGCTGCTGAGTATGCCGATAACCGCGAGCCAGTAAAATCCGGCTTCCACGGCGGACAGGAATACGCGGTACTTGGCGAAAAAGCCGAGCGTGGGCGGGATGCCGGCGAGGGAGAACATGAAGACGCCCAGCGCGAGGGCGACGAACGGCCTTCTGCCCCAGAGCCCCGCTATGTCTTCGAACGTCTCGCAGTCCTTTCCGTCGCGCGACAGATACGACAGCACCCCGAAAGCGCCCAGATTCATGAACGTATAGGCGAAGAGGTAGTATATGACGCTCCCTAGCCCGAGCTCGCGCCCGCCGTAAGCGGCGACAACGCCAACGAGTATGTATCCGGCGTGGGCGATGCTCGAATAAGCGAGCATGCGCTTCATGCTCTTTTGCGTAATCGCCGCGATGTTGCCGACTATCATCGTGAATACCGCGACTATCCAGAGGACGGGCATGATGCTGACCTGCATCTGGTAAAGGCTCTCGAATATAACCCTCAGCAATATCGCGAACGCAGCCGCCTTAACCCCGACCGACATGAAGGCAGTGGCCGTCATAGGCGCGCCTTCGTAAACGTCCGGCACCCACTGGTGGAGCGGGAACGCCCCTATCTTGAATATGAATCCGACGAGGACGAGCGCGCTTCCCGCGATGAAGAGCGGGCTCGATGCGTCGTATTTCGAGAGTATCTCGGAGAAGTAAATCGAGCCCGAAGCGCCGTAAAGAAGCGCTATGCCGTAGAGGAGTATCGCCGAGGAGAAGCCGCCAAGTATGAGGTATTTTATGCCGGCTTCCGTCGAGCGGACGGACTCCCTCTGAAAGCCCGAAAGTACGTAAACCGATATGGACATTATCTCGAAGCCCAGGAAGAGCGACATGAATTCGCGCGCCGAAGCGAGGATCATCATGCCGGAAGTTGAAAGGACGATGAGGGCGTAGAACTCCGTCGTGTAATGGCTGATGTTGGAGAGATAGTCCCTCGAAAATATTATTGCGACGAAAGCTCCGAGGAGGAATATAACGTTGAAATAGGCTGCAAACTGGT
>CAZUDM010000060.1:0-8213 GCA_964618635.1 uncultured Spirochaetia bacterium | reverse complement strand
GGAAGGTTATCACGAAGTGGATTTTCAACTCGTGGGGCGGAAAGTTCGAGGAGCTTTTGAAGGACGGTGAAATTCCCGGGAAGATAGCGGAGTGGAAAGACCTTCCGCTCCTAAAGGCTGAGGCCGTCGTCGAGGGAGGAGCGATAGACGTAAACGGCGCCGGCATGTGCCTCACGACGGAGCAGTGTCTCCTTAACGAGAACAGGAATCCCGGAATGACGAAGCGCGACGTGGAAAAACTCCTCGGGGATTTCCTCGGCGTCGAAAAAACCATATGGCTCGGCGACGGGCTCCTCAACGACCACACGGACGGACACATAGACGAGATAGCGCGCTTCGTTTCGCGTGACACTATCGTCTGTGCTTTCGAGGACGACGAGGACGACGAAAATTACGCTACGCTTCAGGCCAACTACGAGATACTGTCGGCGGCGGTAGACCTGGGCGGAAAACCTTTCAATATAATAAAGCTGCCCATGCCGCACGTAAGATACGATGACGGCGAAAAGGCCCCTGTGTCGTATACCAATTTTTACATAGGCAACCGCGTCGTGCTCGTGCCTGTCTTTAACGACAGGAACGACGAAAAGGCGCTCGAAATCCTGGGAAAATGCTTCCCGGGGCGGAGGCTCGTCCCCATCGACTGCAGCGACATTATCTACGGCGGCGGGGCGATCCACTGCATGACGCAGCAGGAGCCCTTATAGCTTTGACTTCATTGGAACCGGTTATAAAATTAGTTGAGGGCTGAAACGGCCCGTTTTAAGCACATTTCACTAAAGAAAACAAAATCCGTTCCGGCGCTGCGAATAGCACAGACGGGGCAGAACACCCCGGAGCCGGAGAGAGAATAAGGAGAACGGCAAAATGCCTAAGGTCACGAAAAAGCAGCTTTTAAAAGAAACAGTAAAGCACATAGACATTAAAAAAATAGACGGCAAGAAGATTATCGACGCCTACCGGGGGATGTCGTTTTCCTCACGCGACACGGCAAGGGCCGCCGACATATTCAACATGAACCTCGCCGACAAAAACGCCTCCGTGTGGCTCACGCTCGCGGGCTCGACGTCCGCCGGCGGATGCATGCAGGTCTACGCCGACATGGTAAGGCTCAACATGGTGGACGTGATAGTCGCCACAGGCGCGTCCATAGTCGACATGGACTTCTTCGAGGCCCTCGGCTTCAAGCACTACGTCGGCACACCTTTCATAGACGACGGCATGCTGAGATCCCTCTACATCGACCGCATATACGACACTTTCATAGACGAGGAAGAGCTCCAGGTATGCGACAAAACGATTGCCGAGATCGCCGACACGCTCGAGCACCGGCCGTATTCCTCACGCGAGTTCATACGCGAGATGGGCAAGTGGCTGACGAAGAACGCGAAGAACAAGAACTCGCTGATCCAGGCCGCATACGAGCACAACGTGCCGATCTTCTGCCCGGCGTTTTCAGATTCGTCAGCCGGGTTCGGCCTCGTCTATCACCAGTGGCACAACCCCGACTCTCACGTTTCCATCGATAGCGTGAAGGACTTCCTCGAATTGACCAAGATAAAAATGGCCTCTAAGGAAAGCGGCCTCTTCATGGTCGGCGGCGGCGTACCCAAGAACTTCGCCCAGGATACGGTAGTCGCGGCCGAGGTGCTCGGGAAGGACGTGCCCGTCCACAAGTACGCCGTTCAGATTACGGTCGCCGACGTGAGGGACGGAGCCTGCAGCTCCTCGACTCTCAAGGAAGCCTCTTCCTGGGGCAAGGTGAGCACTGTGTACGAGCAGATGGTCTACGCCGAGGCGACGACGGTCGTGCCGCTCATAATAGCGAACGCCTACCAGACCGGGAAGTGGAAAAAAAGGAAGGCGAGAAACTTCTCCAAAATGTTCTGATATCTGAACGACCGGGGCGCTCAGGCACTGAGCCAGGGCGCCGCCGCACTGTCGACGTACCATTCGAGAACGCCGTCTACAGGATTAACCATCGACGCAGGGTAGGGAAGCTGTTGGCCCTCCCCTTCGAGTATCTGTCTCAGGACAGGCTCCTTATCGGCCCCCGCGACGAGAAACGAAACCCTCGCACCGTTGTCGAGCACGGGGAACGTTACGCTGACCCTCTTCTGCCCCGTCTGGGGATGGGTCGCCACGACGCAAATCTTCTCCCTTTCCTTTAGCGTCGGTGCGCCGGGGAATAGAGAAGCCGTGTGTCCGTCGTCCCCCATGCCGAGGAATATCCAATCGAATCGCGGGAAGCCGTTTTCCGAGGCGGGAACGAATTTTTTTATCGCTTCGCCGTAGCGCTCAGCCTCTTCCTCGGGAGGATTCTCGCCGAGTATGCGGTGCACGTTCGGCTCCGGGATCGGGATGTGAGAGAGGAGCGCAAGGTTAGTCATCTTGAAATTGCTCTCGTCGTTGTCGGGTGGGACGCACCTTTCGTCGCCCCAGAAAAATATCACGCTGTCCCAGGGCACGCTGTCCCTGTAGGGCGGCTGTGCAAGGACCTCGAAAAACGATTTCGGCGTGTGCCCGCCGGAGAGCGCCGCTATCAGCCGCCCGCCCGACGAAGCCTTTTCTTCGGCGGCTGCCTTGAAATCGGCTGCCAGCCGTGCGGCCATTTCGGTTATGCCCGGAAATTTATATATCTCGCGTTTCATCGGCCTGTCTCCTATAGCTCGTGGAATTCTCCGGCAGCCGAAAGGTTATTGCTTGGGTAGCGCCAGTCCTCATCCGGAGCGTTGAATATATACTTCGCCTCCTCCGGCCCCCACGAGCCGGCCGGATAGCCGTAGAGCGGCACGGTCGGATCGTTCTCCCATGCAGTTAAGATCGGATCGACGAACGTCCAGCACGCCTCCACCGCGTCGGCGCGGGCGTAGTGAGTGGCGTCGCCCAGCATGCAGTCTAAAAGGAGCCTCTCGTACGCCTCCGGGATGTAGGCGTCGGCGAGGTCGGAATAATGGAAGTCCATCCCGACTTCCTTGATCTCGAATCCTGCCCCCGGCTTCTTCATGCCGAATTTGAGGAGAATGCCCTCGTCGGGCTGTATGCGTATTATGAGCTGGTTCGGCGTCGCGGCGCAGAGTATCTCCTCCGTGAACAGGCGGTGCGGTGTCTTCTTGAAATCGATGACGACCTCGCTCACGCGCGTCGGAAGGCACTTGCCCGTCCGGAGATAGATCGGCACGTCGCCCCAGCGCCAGTTGTCGATGTAGAGCTTCATCGCGACGAACGTTTCGGTGCGGGAGCCGGGAGCGACGTCCTTTTCCTCCCTGTAGCCCGCCACCTTCTTTCCGTCGACGATCGATTCCGTGTACTGCCCTCTTACGACCTGCTTCGCTACGTCCTCGGGCTTTATGGGACGGAGCGACCTGAATATCTTTATCGTCTCGTTCCTCACGTCGGTCGCGTCGAAAACAGAGGGAGGCTCTATGGTGACAGTGCCCAAAACCTGCAGCAGGTGGTTCTGTATCATGTCGCGGAGGGCGCCGTAATGGTCGTAGTATCCCCCCCTCTCCTCGACTCCTATGGACTCCGCCGCCGTGATCTCGATGCGGTTTATGTAGTTCCTGTTCCAGAGAGGCTCGAATATGCCGTTCGCGAACCTGAGCGCGAATATATCCTGAACGGTTTCCTTTCCGAGGTAATGGTCTATCCTGTAAATCTGGTCCTCCTGGAACTTGCTCTGAAGGTCGGCGTTGAGCTTCTTCGCCGATTCGAGGTCGCGCCCGAAGGGCTTTTCGACTACTATGCGCCTCCACGGCGTGCCGTCGCCCCCCTCTTCCGAAAGACCGCTGTCGCCGAGGTTTCCTGCAATAGAGGAATAGAGGCTCGGCGAGGTGGAGAGATAGAAGATGTAATTCCCGCCGGTCTTGGCTTCCGTATCTACGGAGGTCAGCTTCTTCTTGAGGTCGCCGTAGTGGTTGAGATCGGTCGCGTCCATGGCCTGGTAGTAGACGTGCTTCGCGAAATCCCCGAGCCGGTTCTTGTCCGCGTCCTTGAGCCCCCCGTAAGTCGAGATGTCCTCAACCGTCTTCTGCCTGTACTCGTCGTCGGTGAACGGAGATCTGCTGGTCCCGAGGACGGCGAAGCTGTCCGGTAGAAGGCCCTGCCTGAAAAGTGCGTAGAGCGCGGGCAGGAGCTTTCTTTTGGTGAGGTCGCCCGAAGCGCCGAATATTACGATTACGCAGCTGTTTACCTGTGCCATTTGCGTTCCCTCTCTTCCAATTTGATTTTAAGCGCCGATACGATTGTCGAGTCTCTTACTTGCCGTCCCCGTCCTTCTTCTTGACGGCGTGCCCGCCGAACTGGTTCCTGAGCGCCGCGATCGTCTTCATGGCGAAGGAGTCGTTATCCCTCGACTGTATCCTCGCTATGAGGGACGCCGTGATTATAGGCGCGGGCACGTTCTGGTGAAGCGCCGCTTCTACAGTCCACCTTCCCTCGCCGCTGTCCCAGACGTATGGCTCGAGGTCGGATAGCGTCGGGTCGGCCTTGAACACGCGCTCGGCGAGGTCGAGGAGCCACGAGCGGATGACGCTCCCGTGCTTCCACACCCTGCTGACTGCCTGAAGGTCGATGTCGAACGGCGAGCTGTGGAGAACGGCGAACCCCTCGGCGTAGGCCTGGAGAAGGCCGTACTCGATGCCGTTGTGCACCATCTTAACGTAATGTCCCGAGCCTACCGGGCCGCAGTGAAGGTAGCCGTATCTCGGCGCGAGTGTCTTAAAAATCGGCTCGACGTGGTCGACGGCCGCCTTGTTTCCGCCGTACATGAGGCAGTAGCCTTCCTTAAGCCCCCATACGCCGCCGCTCGTCCCGCAGTCGATGAATTCGATGCCGGAGGATTCGAGCCCCTTGGCGCGCTTCTGCGAATCCTGCCATTCGGAGTTCCCGCCGTCGATTATTATGTCGCCCTTCTTGAGGTGCTTCTTGAGCTCTCTGATATTCTGGTCGACCGGTTTACCGGAAGGGACCATGAGCCACACCACCCTCGGCTTCGGGAGCTTCTTTACCATGTCCGCTATCGAGCTCGACGGTATCGCGCCCTTCTTCGCATACTCCTCTATAGGCTCCGGCGTGAGGTTCCATACGACGACCTCGTGACCGTCCTGCATGAGGCGCTCCGTCATGTTGCCGCCCATTTTACCAAGTCCTACCATCGCTATTTTCATGTCGACCTCCTGTATAATTGGATTGAGTTTTGTCCTTCTTGTTCTTGTCGGCAAGCCCTTCTCAAGTCAGGCGACCCTCGCGAGGAGGCCCGAGACGTTTTCCTTTACCGAGCCGTGCGTGTTGTAGACGCTCGAACCGGCGACCAGCACCGTCGTGCCCGCATCGACTATATCGCGTACATTCTCGAGGTCTATACCGCCGTCGACCCCTATCGGGACGTCGAGCCCCCGCGTGTTCAGCATCTCCTTCAATATACGTACCTTTTCGAGCTGCGTGCGTATGAATTTCTGCCCGCCGAATCCGGGATTGACTCCCATCACCTGGACGAAATCCGCGAGCTCGAGGACTTCTTCTATGGCGTAGGGAGGAGTGCCCGGGTTTAGCGTCACGCCCGCCTGAATGCCGTGCTCCCTTATCGATTCGAGGACGCGGTGAATATGCGGGCAGACTTCCTGGTGAACGATGATGCGGTCGGCGCCGGATTTGACGAACTCCGCTATGTATTTTTCGGGCTCGACGATCATGAGGTGGACGTCGAGCTTGAGCTTCACGAGCGGCCTTATGGCGGCCACGGTGCCGGGGCCGAAATTAAGGTTCGGGACGAAGCGCCCGTCCATGACGTCTATCTGTATCCACGAAACACCGGCCCTTTCGGCCTCGAGAACGGCCTCGCCAAGCCTCGTGAAATCGGCCGAGAGTATGGACGGCTCCACTATAACCATATCGCCATTTACCTCCCGATGCTTTTAAGAATCGTTCCGCTTCTGATACCTTATGCCGTGAGACGTGGCCACTATGACCTCGCTCGCTGTCCCGATGAAAAGCCCGAACTCCGCTATCCCCGCTTTCTGACCGAGCTTGCCGGCCAGCTCGTCGAGGTTCGCTATAGGCCCGAACCTGCAGTCGAGTATGTAGTTCGACTGGTCGGTCTCGTAGATTTCCCCGCCGTCCTTCTTCCGGAGAACAGGTTCGCCACCGAGCGATTTCAGGAACTCGGCGACCGGCCTCCACGCAAAGGGGATGACCTCTATCGGGACGGGAAAATGCGTCCCGAGTCTCGGCGAGAGCTTGCTCTCGTCGACGACCATAACGTTTCGCCTGCTCGCCTGCGCAAGCACCTTCTCCCGGAGGAGTGCCCCTCCGCCTCCTTTAATCAGGTTAAGCGCTGGATCGACTTCGTCCGCCCCGTCTATGGTGAGGTCTATCGCCTGCCTGTCGTCGAACGTTATAAGCGGAATACCGAATTCCCTGGCGCTTTTCTCAGTGTCCAGAGAGCTTGGTATGCCGACTATGTCCTTCAGCCTTCCGTCCGCGAGCCTCTTGCCGATCTCCTCCAGAGCGAAATGAGTGGTGCTCCCGGTGCCGAGCCCGAGGACCATGCCCGGGCTTACGAGGTCGACGGCGCTTATGCCGGCCTCTCTCTTAAGCCTGTCCTGAATGGCCTTGCCGTTTGCGTTCGGAGATCCGCTCAACCCGCGCTCTCCTTCGCGCCGCTAAGCTCGCGCATGAATTCGTCTACAGCCGGGATGAGCCGGGTCGCGTCGTCCAGTATCCTCATGGCCGGCGACGGCGGAAGGGCGTGAACCCCCGCGCGCGTGTAGTCCGTCGTTACGACCATGCAGTACATCTTCGCCGCGAGCGCGGCCTTTACGCCGGATGCGGAATCCTCTACGACGAGGCACTCGTAGTGCTCCGCTCCGAGCTCGCCGGCGAGAAGGTTGTATATCTCGGGGTCCGGCTTTCCCCTGTCGACGTCTTCTATCGTAGCCACGAAATCGAAATCGTCCGCTATGCCGAGGACGTCCATAACCCTGTACGCCTCCTCCCTGTGTGACATCGTTCCGAGCCCGGTGGGATAGCCTTCGGCCCTAACTTTCTTGAGTAATCCGTAGTTATAGGGGCATAAATGCCCTTTTAAGATTTCGGGGTCGGATATCATCTGAAAATAGCTCTTGAGTCTTATTTCGACGAAGGCCTGCCACGGCGCGGAAACGCCGAATTCCTTCATCCTCGCGGCGGCTTTCGCGCCGAGATTGAAACGCTTGAGAAGCCCCTCGGCGACTTCCTTTCGCGAGAGGCCTACGTAGTCCTTGAACGCGGCGATTACCTCGTCCTCCGTTAGGCCGCCGTCGAGCTCTACAGCAGCCCGCGCGTACGATTCCGCTTTTAACGCTTCGGTCTGGACGAGCGTGCCGTCAAGATCGAATATGAACGCTTTTATCACTCTTCTTCCTTCTATAGAAGTTTCGCGAGTTTGTTTATACCTCCGACAACGTCCTCGCCGAGATGGAAAGTTATGACCTTCCTCTTCCTGTCGAGAAGGGCCTGACGATCGCCCAGGGCCTCGGCGTTTACAAACACGCCGAACGATATCGACGACGCCTTCTTGCCCGGCTCGTCCGGTATGGGAGCGTCCTCGGGCTTTTCGGATGTGAACTGTATGAAGAGGCCGTGCCCGGCGTCGCCCTTGTGGAGCTGCCCCGTTGAATGGAGGAACCTGGGGCCGTATCCCACCGTCGTCGCGAGCCTGTATTTCCTCTGCACCTTGCTTCGGAGCTTCTGGAGCGCGGCGTATGTTTCGTCAGAGGGCTTCACATACGCCTGAAACGCGACGTAGCTCCTGCCCTTGCCCTCGTCCCTTCCCGGCTTCGCGTAGGAGAGGAATTTCGTGAGGGCCTCTTCCAGGCTCTTCGCCTTGAAGTCCGAGTACACGGTTATGCCTTTCTCTTCGAGCGTGGGCTTTATTACCGGAAGCTTTCCTTTCTTCTGATACTCGGCGATCATGTTCCGCGCGAGCACCTTCGCCGCCTCGACGTTCGGCTGGTTGAAGGGATGTATGCCGATAATGCGCCCGGCTATGGCTATCGCCATCTCCCACCTGAAGAACTCCCCGCCGAGATCGTATATGTCTTTCAGATTTATGTAGACGACGGGATGCCCTGCTTTTTCGAGCGCCTTCACCTGCTTGTCGTATGTGCTGTCGTCCGCAAGGCGAAGGTAGACGAAGAGCCTGTCGTTGGCGTAAAACTCGGGGGCGGCGAGTG
>CAZUDM010000059.1:0-8293 GCA_964618635.1 uncultured Spirochaetia bacterium | reverse complement strand
ACTTCAGGATTGCTCAGATATGCCTGGTCTAGTATCATGAAAAACTGTTACCCATGTCTCCGAACACCTGTAACCTATGTCCCCGGTCTGTACAAAAGGGGGGTTAGGGGGGATTTAAAGGGAGTCTCGATTAATTAGAAAAACTGGATTCCCGATAAAAGCACTCGGGAATGACAAATAGAATGGAACCCCATCCGTGCCATCAAAAATAATCGAGCATCATCGAGAACTCCTGCCTTACAAGCATAGTGTCATAGGTTTAACAGAGGTTGATTTTCTAGGACGGAGCCAAAAAATGGCACAAAAAAAAGGGCGGTTATTTCTAACCGCCCTTTTTCTAACTTCGTTTTCAGAATCTTATTGTTTTCAGTTTACGTTGGTACCGAGCTCGTCGGTTATCGGCATGGCCGGGATAACGACGTTCTTCAGCACCGGCTCGTCCGACTCGATAGCCGCCTCGAGCACTTCGTCCATGTGGTGAACGAGCTTTATCTTGATATCCTTGAGTATGTTGTCGCGGATATCCTTCAGATCCTTCTCGTTCTCCTGCGGGATGATAACCGTCTTCACCTTGCCCCTGTGAGCGGCCAGGATCTTCTCCTTGAGCCCGCCTATCGGGAGCACCCTTCCCCTGAGCGTTATCTCGCCCGTCATTGCGACGTCGTGCTTTACCGGCTTCCTTATAAGGGCCGATACGATGGCCGTCGATATCGCGATACCGGCAGAAGGCCCGTCCTTGGGCGTTGCGCCTTCAGGGACGTGTATGTGGATATCGACCTTCTGGTGGAAGTTACGCTCGAGCCCGAGCCTCTCGGCCCTCGACCTTACGTAGCTCATCGCAGCCTGCGTCGATTCCTGCATAACCTCGCCGAGCTTGCCGGTCACGGTGAAGTTGCCCTTTCCGGGTACGACGGATACTTCTATAGTCAGAAGCTCTCCGCCGACCTCCGTCCACGCGAGCCCCGTCGACATGCCGACCTGCGGCTTCTCTTCTATCTCGCCGTACTTGAACTTCGGTATGCCGAGATACTTCTGGCTCGTAACCATGTTCGGCGTGATCTTGACCACGTGGTCCGGCCCCTTCTTCACGATGTCCCTCGCGGCCTTCCTGCAGAGAGTCGCGATCTCCCTTTCGAGAGTCCTGACGCCGGCCTCCCTCGTATACCGCCTTATGACGGTGAGTATGGCCTGGTCCGAGATCTTGACGTTCTCTTCCTTGAGGCCGTGCGCTTCGAGCTGCTTCGGAAGGAGAAACTTCTTGGCTATCTCGAGCTTTTCGTCCTCGGTGTAGCCGGAGATGCGGATGATCTCCATCCTGTCCTGGAGCGCCCACGGAATCGTGTGCAGAATGTTCGCCGTCGTTATGAACATCACGTTCGAAAGATCGTAATCGACCTCGATGTAATGGTCGTTGAAGGCTGTATTCTGCTCAGGGTCCAGAGCTTCGAGCAGCGCCGAAGCCGGATCGCCCCTGAAGTCCATTCCAAGCTTGTCTATTTCGTCGAGGAGGAACACGGGGTTGGTCGTGCCCGCCTTTCTTATTCCCTGAATTATCTTTCCGGGCAGAGCGCCGATGTAGGTCCGCCTGTGGCCCCTGATCTCGGCTTCGTCCCTGACGCCGCCGAGCGACACGCGGACGAACTTCCTTCCCATCGAGCGGGCGATAGACTTCGCGAGCGAGGTCTTACCTACCCCGGGAGGCCCGACAAGGCAGAGTATCGGCCCCTTGATTTTCTTCGTAAGGGCCTGAACGGCGAGGTATTCGAGAATCCTCTCCTTCGGTTTTTCTAAGCCGAAGTGGTCCTCGTCGAGTATCGCCTGCGCCTCGTCTATGTCTATCCTGTCCTCGGTCTTCTCGTCGCTCCACGGCAACGAAAGCAGCCAGTCGATGTAGTTGCGAACGACTGTCGCCTCGGCCGACATGGGCGACATCTGTTTCAGCTTCTTTATCTCTTTCTTGACCTTCTGCTCGGCCTCTTCGGGCATGCTCTTTTTCTTGACCCTGTCCTCGAATTCCTGTATCTCGGATTTGAGGTCGTCCTTTTCGCCGAGCTCCTTCTGTATCGCCCTCATCTGCTCTGTGAGGTAGTACTCCTTCTGGGCCTTCTCCATCTGCTTCTTGACCCTGGAGCGTATCTTCTTTTCGATCTGGAGTATCTCGACTTCGGCCTGGATTTTTTCGTAGAGTTTTTCTAACCTCTCGGCCGGGTCCAGAGTCTCCAGTATCTCCTGCTTGTCCTCGAGCTTAAAGCCGAGGTGCGAGGAGATCGTGTCCGAAAGCCTCCCCGCGTCTTCGATGGAAGATACGGTTACGATTACCTCGGACGGAATTTTCTTGTTGAGCTTCACATAATTTTCAAAGGCCGTAACGAGCGTCCTCATGAGGGCTTCGGTTTCCACCCCCACGTCCTCGGTTTCGGGGATCTGCTCCACCTCGACGAGGAAATAGCTCTTGTTCGGGAGATAGCCCTGGACGCGCCCTCTCCTCTTGCCCTCGACCAGCACTTTCACAGTGCCATCCGGGAGCCGGAGCATCTGGACTATCGTGCCTATTGTTCCTATGTCGTAGATATCCGCTTCCTGAGGGTCGTTCGTCTTGGCGTCCCTCTGGGCGACGAGGAAGATTTCCTTGGATTTCTTCATGGCCTCTTCGAGAGCGCGGATCGACTTCTCCCTGCCCACGAAAAGCGGAGCCACCATATACGGGAAAATAACTACGTCTCTTAACGGCAGCAGCGGTAATGTTTCCATTTGCCCCTTTCCTTCCTCATTTTTGAAAAACATCGGCATGCTTGGTCTCCTTAACTTCTGGATTCACATCCTACGTACCCAGGCGCGCCTCCTCCTCGTATATAAAGAGCGGCTCGCCCGTTGCGTTTATCACATCCTCCGTAATAACACAGCGACGAAGACCTTTTAGCGACGGAACCTCGTAGGATATATCGAGCATCACGGTTTCGATGATGGCCCTGAGCCCCCTCGCGCCGGTCCTTCTGGCTATGGCCTCGCGAGCGATAGCGGCGAGCGCACCGTCCGTAACCTCGAGCTCGACACCTTCGAGCTCCATCAGTTTCTGGAACTGCTTTATGATCGCATTTTTCGGTTTCGTAAGTATCTCTATGAACGATTCCTCGCTCAGCTCTTCGAGAGTCGCGACGACAGGTATCCTGCCGACGAATTCCGGGATGAGGCCGAACTGGATCTGGTCCTCGGGCTGAACCTGCCGGAGCAGCGAGCCCAGGTCCTTCTCGGCTTCAGAGCCGAGCTTCGCCTCGAACCCTATCGACTTCTCCCCGATCCTCTGCCTCACGATATCCTCGAGGCCGCAGAACGCGCCCCCGCAGATGAAGAGGATGTTCGTCGTATCGACCTGCAGAAACTCCTGCTGCGGGTGCTTTCTCCCGCCCTTCGGCGGTACGTTGGCCTTTGTCCCTTCCATAATTTTCAGGAGCGCCTGCTGAACGCCCTCGCCCGAAACGTCCCTCGTTATCGACGGGCTGTCGCCTGTCTTTCTCGCGAGCTTGTCTATCTCATCTATATATATAATACCCTTGGAAGCCCTTTCAAGGTCGTAATCTGCGGCCTGGAGCAGGCTGACTATCATGTTCTCTACATCCTCTCCGACGTACCCGGCTTCCGTGTAGCAGGTAGCGTCGACGATCGTGAACGGAACGTCGAGCAGCCTGGCAAGGGTCTGCGCGAGGAGGGTCTTCCCGCTCCCCGTCGGGCCTATCATCAGGATGTTGCTCTTCTGCACCTCTATCTCGGAGTTCCGCTTGCCGCCGTTGTAGGCGTTGAGCTCGACCCTCTTGTAGTGGTTGTAGACGGCCACCGACAGAATCTTCTTCGCCCTTTCCTGCCCTATGACGTATTCGTCTAGAAACTTTTTTATCTGGGACGGCGTCGGGAGCGTCGAGTATCTTTTCTTGAGCACGCCTTCCTTGGCGTCCTCGTCGGCGATTATTTCGTTACAGAGCTCGATACACTCGTTACAGATATAGACCGTTGGTCCCGCGATAAGCTTCCTGACTTCTTTCTGGCTCTTACCGCAGAAAGAGCAGTAGAGCTTGCCTTCTTTCGCATCTCGTCTCGAGGTCACTTCTGAGCCTCCTCTCTCTTAGTAATTATAGCATCTACGAGCCCGTACTCTAACGCGTCATTCGGTCTCAGGAAAAAATCCCTGTCCGTATCCCTCGAAATCCTCTCGATGGGCTGGTTCGTATGCTTTGCGAGAATACGGTTCAGCTCCTCTCGCATCCTGAGGATTTCCTTCGCGTGTATCTCGACGTCGGTAGCCTGCCCCTCGAAGCCCCCGAGCACCTGGTGCAGCATCACCCTCGCATGGGGGAGTGCGTACCTCTTGCCCTTGGCGCCGGCGGCCAAAAGAACGGCGGCCATGCTGGCCGCCTGGCCTATGCACATCGTTGCGACGTCGGGCTTGACGTACTGCATGGTGTCGTAGATCGCGAGCCCCGAAGTAACAACTCCGCCCGGCGAATTGACGTAGAGGTAGATGTCCTTGTCGGGGTTTTCCGACTCGAGAAACAAAAGCTGAGCAATGATGGTGTCAGCTACTGCATCGTTGATGGGTGATCCCAGGAAAACTATCCTGTCCCGCAACAAACGGGAAAAAATGTCGTATGCCCTCTCGCCCCTGCTAGTCTGTTCAATTACTATAGGTACATAGCTGGACATTATCTTTGAGTATACTGATTCTCCTATTTATTGTCAACGTGATTCGGCTCCCCCGGGACCTCCTCGATCGCTGCATTTTCTATAATGAAATCAATGACTTTTTGCTCGACGAGATTCGCGCGGAGGCCGTCCAGGAGGTCGTTCTGGCGGTAGATTTCGCGCACCTGTTCGAGGCTCACATTATACCCCGCGGCAACCTCCGAAAGACTCCTGTCGACGTCGTCCTCGGTCACCTCTATCGACTCCTTCTTCGCTATCTCGGCGAGGAGTATCGAAGCCCTGACATTCTTGTCTGCGCGCTCCTCGATGACAGCCATGGCCTCGGCCCCGAGGGCCGACGCCGGGATGCCCCTCTGCTGAAGCCCCTGGGCCATGTTCCGGGCGAGCCGGGCTACTTCTTCATTGACGAGGCTTCGGGGAGCCTCGACGGGATTCTTCTCCACAAGCGCCTCGACGGCGGCCTGCTTCAGCTTGTTTCTCGACTGCTGCTCCGTCTGCGTCTTGAGGTCTTCTTTCACCTGCGCCTTGAGCGCCTCGGCGCTCTCCTGCCCCACTTCCTTCGCGAGCTCGTCCGTCAGCTCGGGGATAATTCTTTCCTGAACGTCCGTCAGCCTGAATTTGTAGTGAACGGTCTTCCCCGCCGCTTCCTTGATCTGGAAGTCCTCACCGTACGGGACGTCGAACTCCTTCTCCTCTCCCTTCTTCATTCCGACGACGTTAGACTCGAACTCGGGGATAACCCTGTCCTCGCCGACGACGAACCTGAGCCCCTCGCGCTTTAAATCCTTGACGGGCTCATCGCCGATAAACCCTTCGAAGTCGACGATGACGACGTCACCCTTTTCGGCGGCATGCTCGCCCTCGTAGGACTTAACCTCGGCCCTGTGCTCGAGGAAATGCCCGATAGTGTGCTCGACGTCGTGGTCCGTTATCTCGGAGACTTCCTTCTTCAAAGGGAGGCCCTTGTACTCGCCGAGCTCTACTTCCGGGAGCACGTCGAACACAGCCGAATACTCGAAGTCCCTGTCCGTCTCGAAAGGGTCCGGCGGGTTGATCTCAGGCCTGCTTATCGGATGCGCCGACACCTCCTTGAGCGCCTCTTCGAGCGAGCCCGTAACGAGCCTTGTCGCCGTCTCGCCAAGTATCTCCTTCCTGAACATCGACTCCACGACGCTCGCCGGGGCCTTTCCGGGGCGAAAACCCTTTATTTTCGAATTCCTGCTTATCTCGCTGAACACCTCGGCACGCTTTTCTTTGACCACTTCGGCCGGGATCACGACGTCCACTTTTTTCTGCGTCGCGCTTAAATTTTCAAGGCTGACTTTCATCTGACTCTACCTCGCTCGTTCTCGGGAATAATTTATACAATATTTATAAGCTCTTATATTGCAATTAAAAGACTGTAATTATACCCGGAATTTGAGGGTGTAAATAACCAATCCGAAGAGCGGTGATTGTTATGATGCGTGTATAGGCACAGAGGGTTCAGAACTTGCAGAAAACCTCCGGCGCGCCTCCATATATACGCCAACCATGGGATTCAGCTTCCGCCTCACCAGGCAGAGCATCTGGTTTTTTTCCTCCCCCTTACCAAGGGGGAGGATTAAGGTGGGGGTTACCTTTATCCCGTCATTGCGAGGAAGCGCCTTCCGCGACCGTGGCAATCTTCTTTTAATTCGTCATCTTGACTACGATTCCGAGCTAGCGAGGAATCTCCGCATTTCTGTCATTCCTGCAACGATTTCGAGTGAGCGAGGAATCGGACGCCCTTCGCCGACTGCACGAAATTATCTACAGTACAGCTCGAAAGTAACTCAACCAAAATAGCAGGAATCCATTCATTTTCCTGTCATTCCCGAATGCTTGTATCGGGAATCCAGTCTTAGCTTTT
Organism: uncultured Spirochaetia bacterium; assembly: GCA_964618635.1. Taxonomy (GTDB): domain Bacteria; phylum Desulfobacterota_D; class UBA1144; order Nemesobacterales; family UBA2774; genus JADLGH01. The sequence goes on along the minus strand of CAZUDM010000059.1, from coordinate 1,707 downwards.
GCTTTTCATCCACCCTTAGGAAAAGGGGGGGACAGGGGGGATTTAGCTTTTTGGAGAACCGGACGCCGCTCTTAAATGTTTGTCATTCCCGAGTGTATTTATCGGGAATCCATTTCCGCAAGCAATCCATCAAGCGCTTTTGTCATTGCGAGCGAAGCGAAGCAATCTATTCCTTAACCCGTCATCAAGAGAGCGCCTTCAGCGACCGCTTGCAACCTCGAACGCCAGCCCTCGCGCCTACCCCCCAAGCTCGATGTATACGAGGTACCCCGCGAGCGCAAGGCCGAAGACGGCCGTGATTATGGCGATGAGGTCCACGACGAACCCCGCGGGCTCGAACTCGCCCTTTTCGAGCTGGTTATAGGTCTTCCTGTAGCGATAGAGGCCGGCCAGCGTCAGAAGCACCCCGCCGATTATCGCCACCGTCCCGAGCCACACGGTAACCCCGACAGTCCGCTCGTCGCCGCCCATGAACTGGTGTATCGCGACGGTGAACCTCCCTATGGCGAACCCGAATACGACAATGGCGATGCCCGTCCGCACCCAGGCAAGGAACGTGCGCTCGTTCGCGAGATGGTCGCGGGCTCGGTTGGGATTCTCGCTTAGGGGACGTAGCGCGTCGTCTTTCCGGTCTGGCATTACACCTGATTTTACTTCATGAGGCAGGAGACATAAAGGGAGCTTGCAAAACCATTACCGACTTATCCCCTCCTCCTTTTTAAAATCGAAGCTCCCCTCAGAAAAAGGGGGGATTTGCGGACAGCGTCCGCCGGCATTCGAAGTAGCAGCATCGTTGCTGACGTCGCCCGTCGCGCTTCAGATGCCTAGAGCACTGGAATCCGCTACGTCGAGAAACACACTACGTGTGTCATTCCCAACGATTCCGAGCAAGCGAGGAATCACCCCGCTTCTGTCATTCCCGAATGCCTGTATCGGGAATCCAGCACGCCACGCGTGCATGAATCTTAAGTCGCGGCACCTTGCCGCGACTCCACACTTCGGTCATCCTGAATTTAATTCAGGATCTCGCTTTTATATTGTCATCTCGAACAACGATTCCGAGCAAGCGAGGAATCACCCCGCTTCTGTCATTCCCGAATGCCTGTATCGGGAATCCAGCACGCCACGCGTGCATGAATCTTAAGTCGCGGCACCTTGCCGCGACTCCACACTTCCGTCATTCCGAACTTGTTTCGGAATCTCGCCTTTATCTTTTGTCTTTGCATTATTATCCCCCCTTAGGAAAAGGGGACAATTCCGAACGAGCGAGGAATTGGATGCCTTTGCTTAAAGCCTCGACGCTTATCTAGTATTGCGGATAACTGCCGCCATATCAAAACGAGGGGGAATTTTAAAGTTCTGCTATATATACCTCTATATACCTCTACGCCAAATTCCCATCCATATCCGCCCGCCCCAGCGTCCGGAGCCAGTTGTAGTGCGAGCGGAGGCCGGAGAAAAAGCTCCCGTAGGAGTTATACGTCACTCCATACTCCCTGCACGTATCTTCGACTATGCGCGAGAGCGCCGGGTAGTTCACGTGACATATCCTCGGAAAAAGGTGGTGCTCCACCTGAAAGTTAAGCCCGCCGAGATACCACGTCAGGAGCCTGTTGCCCCTGTCGAAGTCGGTCGTCGTGCTCAGCTGATGCACCATCCAGCTCGTCTCCATCTGCTCCGAGCCCTCAGGCCGGACGGGAAACCCCG
>CAZUDM010000058.1:0-8440 GCA_964618635.1 uncultured Spirochaetia bacterium | reverse complement strand
GCTCTGAGCCAGGATCAAACTCTTCATAAAATTTTATGAAAGGATTGCTTGCTCTTCTTCGCCCGCTTATCTGCTATTCAACTTTCAAAGATCTGAAATATCTTGTTTCAGATATTTTGCTTAAGGGACAATTAATATAAATCATCTAAAACCGTTGTCAAGGACATAAAAACAAATTTTTAAAAAATCATGTCAAAGGGCTTTAGACCAGGAATTTGCAATACGGTTTGGAAGGAGAATCCATCTACTAATTGAATGAATCTAAACGTTCAAAACAACTGAGTGAATGAATCTAAATCTTCAAAACGCGCTAAATCCTGGGAACTAGTATACACAATTGTTAAAGCAGCGTAAGGGGTAAAATAAAATTGTGTAAAAACTCCCGGAGAGGGCGGCGGAACACGGCAAGTTGAAAACTCGATTTTTCTGTATTAGCTTTATTTTTCACTCTGATATAAAAGGACGGTAGACATAAATGGCTTTAACCAACGAGCAGATACGGCGATATTCCCGGCACCTCATAATGCCGGAAGTGGGCGTCGAGGGGCAGGAAAAGCTCCAGAACGCCAAAGTATTATGCATAGGGGCGGGCGGGCTCGGATCGCCGCTCATACTCTATCTTGCAGCTGCAGGCGTCGGGCGTCTCGGGATTCTGGATTTCGACGTCGTCGATTTCAGTAACCTCCAGAGGCAGATAATTCACAGCGAGGAAACCCTCGGCGAGCTCAAGGTCGAATCGGCGAAGAACAGGGCTTTGGAGCTCAATTCCGATATAGACATAGTAACGTATAACGAGAGGCTGACGTCCGAAAACGCGCTCGAGATATTTAAAGACTACGACATAGTCGTCGACGGCACGGATAACTTCGCGACGCGCTACCTCGTAAACGACGCCTGCGTCCTTTTAGGGAAGCCGAGCGTTTACGGGAGCATATTCAGGTTCGAGGGAATGGTAAGCGTTTTCGACGCGAAGAAAGGCCCCTGCTACCGCTGCCTTTACCCGGAGCCCCCTCCCCCCGGGCTCGTACCGAGCTGCGCCGAGGGCGGGGTTCTCGGAATTCTCCCGGGAGTCGTGGGCACGCTCCAGGCGTCCGAGATCATAAAGCTCATACTCGGCAAGGGAACGCCGCTTATCGGAAGGCTCCTCTTTATAGATGTTCTCGAAATGGAGCCGCGCGTGTTAAAGCTCCGAAAGGACCCGTCCTGCCCCGTCTGCGGCGAGAACCCGACTATAACGGCGCTCATCGACTACGAAGAATTCTGCGGGCTCGGAAGGGGCGAAGCCGAAGACTTCTCCCAGGACGACGGCCTCGAAATATCCGTCGAGGATTTCAACGAGATCAGGGCGAAGAACGGCAACATAGTCGTTGTCGACGTGAGGGAGCCCCACGAGTACGAGATATGCAATCTCGAAGGCGCAAAGCTCATTCCCCTGGGCGAGCTCGCCGAAAGGGTCAACGAGCTCGATACTGCGGACGACATTGTGACGTACTGCCACTCCGGCGGAAGGAGCATGAGAGCGACGAGGCTCCTTCGGAACATGGGATTCAAGAAAGTGAAGAACCTTAAAGGCGGCATCGACGAGTGGGCCGAAAAGTTCGACCCCGACATGCCGAGATACTGATAACCCGCGGGCATTAAAAACCGCCTGAAATTTCAAGCCGGCCCGGACAGTCGTGAATTCTCCTGTCCGGCCCGGCTTTTATTTCGATGAATCCGGACCCCGGACATCGCTCCGTCTGAAGAATTCAATTCAATACAGGTTCCGTAGAGCCGGTTTTCATGCTGCCTTCGCATACAGCCGTAATGGCGGCTCGCACGGCCTGAATTCAGGTGATTGAAAACAGGCGCAATTGACTCTAATCTTGACGTAGAGTTTTCGGCGTACAGGGAGTAACGAAACCAATGCCCGAGCTTCCCCCAAAGGGGAAAAACATAAAGTCGTTGATCCACATCTCGCCGGGGAGCATCCCTTCCCAATACGCCCATACGGTGCAGATCATGAGAATGGCGGAAGCCCTTTCGGATAAGGTCCGGAATTTCGAATTACTGACATCCGGCGACCTCCTGTCGATACTCGCGAGAAGAAAACCGGCGCTCGAGGATTGGTACGGGCTTCATAACCAATTCCGGATAACCCGGATTCCCGCCCGGGTCGCCAAACGATATTCGCTGACCGAGCACTACTGCGGGGGCGTGTTTTACTACAGGCTTTCCGCCCTCTACTGCATGATGAAATCCCCGTCGCTCATCTATGCGAGGACGCTTGCAGGAATCGAGATATTGCTCAAGACCGGGCTTCCTGTGTTATGGGAGCATCATACGACGCTCGATGAGGCTTATTTCAGGGGACTTGCGAAATACCGGAACCTCCTCGGAATCGTCGCAACCACCCACGAGCTCGGCGATATAGCCGTCGGGGGAGGCATACCGGCCGAAAAAATAATCGTCGAGCAAAGCGCAGTCGACCCTGGCGCCTTCATACCGTACCGGACTAAATCCGAAGCTAGGAGCGAGCTTCGCCTCCCCCCCGACCGTCCGATAGTTATGTACGTCGGGCATCTCTACGAGAGGAAGGGGCTACCGACCATACTCGACACAGCCGCGCTGATGCCGTCCTGCGATTTCATTCTCGTCGGCGGATGGGAAGAAGACGTCGAGGCGGCGAGAGAGACGTGCACGGCAAGAAATCTCCGCAACGTGAGGCTGACCGGGCACATACCCCAGACAGGCCTCAAGGATTATTTTTATGCGGCCGACGTGCTGATTCTTCCTACCTTGGACCACCCGGACCATACGCACATGGGCTCCCAGCTCAAGCTGTTCGAGTATATGGCGTCGAGAAGACCGTTCGTGGCCTCAGCGCTTCCCACGGTAAAAACTGTAGTGAGGGACGGCGTCAACGCCTTGCTCGCGGAGCCGGGCGATGCGGCCTCTTTCAGGAACGCGATAGAAAAACTGATTCACGACCCCGGTTTGGGTGAGCGGCTTTCCGGTCAGGCCTATAAAGATGTACAATATCACACCTGGGACAACAGGGCGGAGCGCATTTTAGACTTCGCCGAAAAAATGTTGTCGATTTCAAAATATGAGCGGTGATTCAAAAACATTACCCGTCATCCAGAGCCTCTGGGTCGGCGACGAGCTGTCGGTAATGGAGCGTCTCTGCATTTCCTCGTTCCTCCTGAACGGACATCCGTTTCATCTATACACCTATAAAAGCATCGGGAATGTCCCCAAGGGAACGACCGTCAGGGATGCCTGCGAAATAATCGATCCCGACAGGATTTTCAAATATAAAGACCGGGACACCTATGCCGGATTCTCCAACGTCTTCAGGTACAAGCTCCTTTTTGAAAGGGGAAATTACTGGGTCGATACAGACGTAGTCTGCCTCAGGCCGTTCAAATCGACCGGCGATTACGTTTTCGCCAAGTCAAAGAGAGTCAAATCGGATGGAGGCGATCTCGTGCCGTTCTGGGTAGAAAGCTGCGTCATCAAAACCCCTCCCGGCGCGGACGTCATGAATTACTGCTACGAAGAATCCATCAGGCGAAATCCGAAAGAGCTTAATTTCGGCGACATCGGCCCCGGGCTTCTCGAAGCCGGGTTGAATAAATTCAGGCTCCAGAAGTATATTGCGGGAACCGGGGTTTATTGCCCCATAACCTATACCGACTGGAAGAGAGTCATCAGCGGCTCCCCTGTCGTCTCCTGCATAGAGCAGGCGAACATGCTCCTCCGCCGGAGCCTGGCAGTTCATCTCTGGAACGAAATGTGGCGCGAAAGCGGCACGGACAAGAACCGGCAATTTCCCGCGGTATCGATCTACGAGACCCTCAAAAGGAAGTACCTGAAAGACGAGAATTCGTGACTCCCTCGCAAAGCGCCGGGCCGACGCCCGGCATGGAATGTCTCCGGATGACCGTTGCCCTGCGGCATACCCGTCAAACCGGACATGTTTCAAAAGTACACATCCCGACCAGCCCACTGGCTACTTAATCGCCGCAAAATTTCCACACTTTTCATAATAGCCTGAAAAACAATGCATTTTTCAACCGGCACGCTTATTGCTAATAACTGTGCCAAATCTTTATGCAGGGAGTCTGGTTACAAAAACACCAGATCGGCCCCACGCAGCGCTGCATGGATAACACATAAAGATGGATGTTCGGATTGAGCCGGCGGAGTCCGGCAAATGCTGTATCTCCATAGCGAAAGCAGGTATGGAGGGTAAAAAAATCAAAAACGGAGGATTTGCCACCATGATCAGGAGAATTGGGATTTTCATAGCGATTTTGGGCTTGCTTATCGGTTTAGGCAGGCCGTTTCAGGCTTCCGCGCAGGAAGAGCTGACGATTTTAAACGTCTCTTACGACCCGACGAGGGAGCTTTGGCGGGATATAAACGCTCATTTCATTCCGCTGTACGAAAAACAGACTGGAACTAAGCTCAAGATCGACCAGTCGCACGGCGGCTCGAGCTCGCAGGCGAGGGCTATCATAGACGGCCTAGACGCCGACGTCGTCACTATCGCCTCGATCATCGACACCGATGCGATTCGCGAGAAAGGGCTCATTAAGGACGGATGGGTCGAGGAGCTTCCCAACAGGTCCCTCCCCTACACTTCCACGCTCGTCTTCATCGTAAGGAAGGGGAACCCGAAGGGCATAAAAGACTGGACCGACCTCGTTAAACCGGGCGTCGAGGTCATAACCCCGAACCCGAAAACCTCGGGCAACGGCTACCTCACCTTCTTCGCGGCCTGGGGCTCCGTGGTCCTTCGCGGAGGCTCGGAGCAGGACGCCGTCGATTACGTTACGAGCCTCTACCAGCACGTTCCGGTTCTCGACTCCGGCGCACGCGGCGCGACGACTACCTTCGTTCAGAAGAAGATCGGCGACGTCAACGTAGCGTGGGAGAACGAGGCCAATCTCCAGGTCCAGCAGTCGAACGGCGAGCTCGAGATAGTCTATCCGCCGATAAGCCTCCTCGCAGAGCCGCACGTCACTCTGGTCGACGCCAACGTAGACCGTAAGGGAACGAGGGCAGCCGCGCAGGCCTACCTCGAATTCCTCTACTCGGACGAAGGGCAGGAAATCATTGCGAAGCATTATTACCGCCCGAGCAACCAGGCCGTTCTCGAAAAGTACAGGGACAGATTCCCCGACATCAAGCTCTTCAACATCACGGAAATCGCCGAGAACTTCCAGGCCGCACACAAGAGATTCATCTCCGACGGCGGGGTTTTCGACACCATATACCAGACAAAGAAAGGCTCATAACGACTCCTTCATTCAACCCTCGTCCCCCTGCGCTGACGGCCCGCAGCCTCAGCGCGGGGGAGCTTTAAAAGGAAAGGTATTAACAAACATGGCAACTAACCGCAAAGTGCTTCCCGGCTTCTCGCTCACACTGGGTTACACTGTCTTTTACCTCAGCTTTCTGGTGCTCCTGCCGGTTGCGGCATGTTTTCTTAAGGCGGGGACGCTGTCCTTCGACGAGTTCTGGAAGGCGGTCTGGACGGACCGCGCCCGCGCCGCATATCTTTTGACGTTCGGCGCCGCGGCAATCGCCGCCGTCGTCAACCTCGTCATCGGGCTCGTCATCTCGTGGGTGCTCGTGCGCTACTCGTTTCCGGGCAAAAAATTCATAGATTCGCTCGTCGACCTCCCGCTCGCGCTGCCAACGGCGGTCGCCGGGCTCGTATATTCGAGCCTCTACGTCGAGAGCGGCTGGCTCGGCCAGTACCTCGTGCCCATCGGAATCGACGGCGCCTACAGCCGTCTTGCAATAGTGCTTGTGCTTATTTTCATAGGACTACCTTTTGTGGTGCGGACCGTACAGCCGATACTCGAAGACCTCGACCCAGAGTCCGAAGAAGCCGCTGCCTCGCTAGGGGCCACCAGGTGGCAGAGCTTCCGGAGCGTGATATTGCCCACGCTCCTCCCGGCGCTCATAACGGGTTTTGCACTGGCCTTCGCACGCGGTATCGGCGAGTACGGGGCCGTAGTGTTCGTCTCCGGCAACATGCCTTTCAAAACTGAAATAGCCCCGATACTCATCGTGGCGCGTCTCGAAGAATTCAAATACAGCGAGGCGACGGCGATAGCCGTCGTGCTTCTGGTGATTTCCTTCGCAATGCTCGTCCTTATAAACATGCTTGAGAGATGGAGCGTACGCCATGAGCACTGATGCCATCTCGCAAAAAGCGCCGGCTGCCGCTGCAGCCGCAGCCAGGATAAGAAAGGCCCAGCAGGACCCGGCCCTCGTCAGGTGGGGGCTCACATTCCTTGCCCTCGGCGTAATAGGGATACTCGTTATCATACCGGTGATTAACGTGTTCACTGTCGCCCTCAGCCACGGCGTCGGCGTTTACTTCGACAACCTCTTCGCGAACAAGGACACGTTCCACGCTATAAAGCTCACGCTGACTGTCGTTCCCATAGCCGTCGCGGCGAACCTCGTATTCGGCATCTCGGCGGCGTGGGCGATTGCGCGGTTCAGCTTCCCCGGAAGGGCGCTCCTGACGGCGCTTATAGACCTCCCCTTCGCTGTCTCGCCCGTCGTCGCTGGTCTCAGCTTCGTGCTGATATTCGGCCTTCAGGGCTACCTCGGCCCCTTTCTCAGGGAAGACGGCTACTCCGCGATGCCGTATCTCCTTTCCGGCATCGGGGCGCTCATAGGCGGCCTCGTATATTTTCTTCTCATACCGGGGAACCCTAACGCCCGGACGGGGATATGGAGATACCCGTGGGCGACGGCAATCGCTTTTGCGGTTATCACGTTCGCCGTCCTCTTTTTCCTTCAGCAATATTTCCAGGTCTGGCCGAAGAACCAGAGCCTCAAGATCATATTCGCGGTCCCGGGCCTCGTTCTGGCGACTGCCTTCGTTACGTTCCCATTCGTCGCGAGGGAGCTCATTCCAACGATGGAAGCCGTGGGCTCGGACGAAGAGCTCGCCGCCGTAACTCTCGGCGCGAGCGGCTGGCAGATGTTCTGGCACGTAACAATCCCCAACATCAAGTGGGGGCTCGCCTACGGGATCATTCTTTGTAACGCGCGCGCCATGGGCGAGTTCGGCGCGGTCTACGTCGTCTCCGGTCATATCGCCGGGAAGACGGATACCATGCCGCTCAGGATAGAAAAGCTGTTTCAGGAGTTCAACCTCGAGGGCTCGTACGCCGTGGCGTCCGTTCTGACCCTCCTGGCGATAATCACGCTGATAATCAAAACCCGGCTCGAAAGGAAGGTGCCCGCTTCGGCCACCGCTCCCGGGCCGATGAAACCAGACACGAATGAGGAGGACGTATGAGCATCTTAATCAATGGCGTTTCAAAGACTTTCGGCGGCGGCTTCAAGGCACTCGACAACGTAAACCTCGAGGTGCCCGACGGCTCCCTCCTGGCCCTTCTCGGCCCGTCCGGCTCCGGGAAGACGACCCTTCTCCGCATCATAGCCGGGCTCGAAATCGCCGACTCCGGCACCGTGGTTCACCAGAACGAAGACATTACGCACCACCCTCCCCGCGACAGAAAAGTCGGCTTCGTGTTTCAGCACTACGCCCTCTTCCGCCACATGACAGTCGCCGAGAATATCGGCTTCGGCCTCAGGATGAGGAAAGTCAACAAAGCCAAGATAAACGACCGCGTGAAGGAGCTTCTTCAGCTCATACGGCTCGAAGGCCTTGGCTCCCGTTATCCGGGCCAGCTCTCCGGCGGTCAGCGCCAGCGCGTGGCCCTCGCCCGCTCCCTCGCCGCCCAGCCGAAGGTCCTTCTTTTAGACGAGCCCTTCGGTGCGCTCGACGCCAAGGTCAGGCAGGAGCTTCGCCACTGGCTCAGGAAGCTTCACAAGGAGATCCACGTGACGAGCATATTCGTCACACACGACCAGGAAGAGGCGCTCGAAGTGGCCGACAAGGTAGTCGTGATGAACGAAGGCAAGATAGAGCAGATAGGCACCCCCGAGGAGGTTTACGACCATCCGCAGACGCCGTTTGTATATCAGTTCCTGGGTAATGTAAACCTGTTCCACGGACGCGTGCATCACGGCCGCGCCCAGATAGGAGACCTCGAAGTCGAGGCGCCGGAGCATGCCGACGCCGTGCATACGCCGGCTGTTGCATACGTGAGGCCGCACGATTTCGAGATATCGAAGACCCGGAACGGCGGCGGCAGCTCGTGGTTCGAGGCAACTATCGACCAGCTCCTGGCCGTCGGCCCCGTGGCGCGGCTCGACCTTAAGAGGCCCGGCAGCGACGAGCCCATACAGGCCGAGATAAGCAGGGACCAGTACCACGACCTCAATCTTTCGGAGGGCGACAGGGTATTCATCAGGCCGAGACGTTTGAAGCTCTTCGCGAACGAAGAGAGAGCCACGGGATCATAAGATTAAAGTATCGACGCCGGTCCCGGGACCTGACAGTGCGGCCCTCCCCCCC
>CAZUDM010000057.1:0-8856 GCA_964618635.1 uncultured Spirochaetia bacterium | reverse complement strand
CAAATGCGGCTTCTTCCGCGCAAATTTCTCCTTCGACATCGATACTACCTCCTTACGTAGTTGGAAAAACGGCTCTATCCAGATAGCAAGTGGAGCCCACGAGCGGACTTGAACCGCTGACCTCATCCTTACCAAGGATGTGCTCTGCCGGCTGAGCTACGTGGGCTGTGAATCCTATGAGCGGGAGACGGGATTCGAACCCGCGACCCTCAGCTTGGAAGGCTGATGCTCTAGCCAACTGAGCTACTCCCGCCTGGAATGCGTTGTAGTCACTGACTATCTGATTTGTGATGTTGGAAAACAAAAACTTTATACCTTTCATATTATTGCCATGGGGAGGGCAGGATTCGAACCTACGTAGGCTTGCACCGGCAGATTTACAGTCTGCTGCTTTTGACCGCTCAGCCACCTCCCCTCCGTGGTACTTCGTAGACAATTTTTCTGTTTGCGACATTTTTCCTGTGGAGCTGGCGAAGGGATTTGAACCCCCGGCCTGCTGATTACAAATCAGCTGCTCTACCACTGAGCTACGCCAGCCGTATGGAATTCCCTGACTTTACTGTTTCTCCATTTATATAATGAAAGACAGATAGAATTCGCCCGTGTATAAACCAGCTATTGTAACATGATCAGAAGTATACTGTCAAGATTCGAAACCGATTAAATGCCAATTAATAAAGGGACACCGTGATTTCAGCTTCCGTGACCTTGGAGTCACCCACCCATGCCTCGCATTCGAACTTTATAAGCTTCGAGCGCCTCTTCGCGATTCGGACGTCCATCTTAAGCTCGTCGTTCGGATAAACGACCTTCCTGAACTTCACTTTCTCGAGCCCGGCGAGGTAGGCGCCCGACTGCCCCGCGGCCTTTATCTCCTCCGTGAAGGACGAATAAACGAGCACTCCGCCCGTCTGTGCCATGGCCTCGATTATAATTACGCCCGGCACTATTGGATTTCCGGGGAAGTGCCCCCTGAAAAAATCTTCCTCCGGGCCGAAGATTTTTGTCGCCACTATTCTCGCGCCTGATTCGAGCTCTATGACCCGGTCCACGAAAAGAAACGGGTCCCTGTGGGGGATTAACCCCTTTATACCTTCTCTATCGATCAGAATGACCTTTTACTCCCTATATTATTAAGAATTCATCCAGGACGTCAGTTCTTGGCGTCGTACGCCTGTATGACCTTCTGGGTTATGTCTATGGACGGAGTCGAGAATATAACGCCGCCCTCGGTCTTTTCGATTATCATCGTATAGCCTTCCGACTGACCGATGGACTGAAGAATCCCGTCGAGGTCTCTCAGGATTTTCTCCAGGAGCTCGAAATCCCTCCTCTGAAGCTCGTCCCTGAAGTCCGCACGCGACCTCTGGAGCTCCTTGTCGAGGTTTTCGATCTGGGTTGCCTTTTGTTTCCGCGTCGTTTCGTTCATAACGGGCCCGTTCTGTATAAACTCGTTCTTAAGGCTTTCGAGCTGGGCGCTTTTGCTTTCGATAATCTGCTGCTTCTGCTTGAATTCGGCCTCGAAGGCGCTCTTTGCAGCCTTGCCGGCCTTGGAATTCGCAATGACCATCTGTAAATCTATAACCCCGATTTTAGCGCCCTGGGCATAGGATAAAACCGGTGTCATCAACACCATGCCGAGGATGAGAAAAAATACTTTCATGCTGAAACCTCCTTGAGTTTAAAATAACGTTCCAACGGTAAATTGTATCTCGTATGCCGTCTTCTGCTTGAAAAAAAAAACGAGCGGAAACCCGATTTCGAGTCTTAGAGGACCGAGCGGCGAAACCCACCTTATGCCGAAGCCGACGTCCTTCTTGAGGTCCATAGGATTCAACGTGGGAGTCTGACCGTCGTTGAACGCATTACCCATGTCAAAGAATATCGAACCCCGGAGCCCCACTGAAGGCATAATCGGGAACACATAATCGGCCGAGAACAGAAGCTCCTGTACGCCGCCGATTATAACGAAATCCCCGTCCGCTGTCGGAACCCTCGGGCCCACCCTTCTGAAGCCGTAGCCCCTGAGCGAGTTCGGGCCGCCGAGGAAGTACCTCTCGCCGACGACGAGGTCGTTTCCGTTATTGCTGAAATCGATTATCCCGTACTGTCCCCTGATCGTAAATACAGTACTCCACCACAGCGGAAACCACTGCCTCGACGAAATACCGTATTTTATGAAATCAGTATCTCCACCGAACGGGCCACCGGCATACTCTACATCAGTACGGGTCAAATTTCCAGCGCTCGGATCGAGGAAATTGTTCCTCGAATCCCATATAAGACCTGCGCCGACGCTGCTGATGGTCCTGTCGGAATTCGTGATGATGAGCCTGGCATCGTCGTCAACGTCGCCTATCCTTACATTTTCTATCCTGTAAGTGAGCGTCCCGGACAGATTCCTCCAGAGAAGCCTTCCCAGGGAAAGGCTGCCGCCCCAGGATTTCCTGTCGAAGTCCCTGAACCTCCGGTCCGTCCTGAAGACGAGTATGTCCATCGTCCAGTCCGTGTCGAAGAGATGCGGGTCCTGATAGTTGACGAAGAAGAGCTGGGTCACGCCGCCTATCTGCGCGTTTAAGGTTATCCTCTTCCCGTAGCCGAAGAGGTTAGCCTCCTGTATCTGCCCCGCGAAGATGAAGGTTTCGATCGAGCTGAATCCGCCCGCGACGCTGAAGAAGCCCGTGGGCTTTTCGACGACCTTAACCTTAAGGTCTATCTCGTCTTCCTTCCCGGGGACCCTGTCGGAAGCGACTTCGACGTTTTCCTCGAAGAAGCCGAGCCTTGTAACCCTGGGCTTTATAGCCTGCACCGCTGTGGCGTTGAAGCGCTGCCCTTCCTGTATCGGTATCTCGCGCCTTATTACCTTGTCTCTCGTCCTGGTGTTTCCTATTATGTCTATCTGTCTGACATATACCTCGGGGCCCTTCTCAATATTGAAGCTCACGTCGACCGTGAGATTCTGCCTGTCGAGTCTGAACCCGGGCTCGACGTTGGCGAAGGCGTATCCCTTGTCTCCGTAAAATGTCGTTAGCGCGGCGATATCCGCGGCGAGGAGGCTGCCCCTGAATATCTCGCCGCTCTTGAGCTGCAGTATCGCCTGGAGCTCCTCTTCCGGCGCTATGATATCGCCGGCGAAGGAGAGCGCGGCGACTTTATACTGCTGCCCCTCGTCTATCTTGAAGGTGATTATATAGCCTTCTTTATCGTCGCTGTAGACGATCTCGGGCTTGCTTACCTTGACGTCGAGGTAGCCGTTGTCTATGTAAGTAGTCCTTATTCTGTCGGAATCTCCCTCTATTTCCTGCGGGTTATATAGACCCTTTTTCGAAATGAAGGAGAACATTCCCTTGGGCTTCGAATAGAGCCCTTTCTTTACAACCTTCGTCGGGAGGTTTTCGTTTCCTACGAAATTGACCTGCTTTATATACGCCTTCTTACCCTCTCTGATTTCGAACGTGACGCTTACGGTGCCCTCGGCCTCGGGCTCTATGCTGTAGGTGACTTCCGTTCCGACGAGCCCGTTCTGCGCATAGAGGGCGCTTATGGCCTCCTGGCTTTTCTTCACGTTGGAGAGGTCGATTATCCTCCCTTCCTTTACAGTTATGACTTCGAGTATTTTGTCGCTCTTGATGTCGTCGTTCCCGACTATCCTGAGGTCGGCGACGACGGGTTTTTCCTTGACGACGAATATCAGCTCGACGCCGCCGGGGACGTCTTCCGTTTCGGCCGAGACGTCTTCGAACGAGCCCATGTTGTATATCTTCTTTATGTCCTCCCTCACGGTCGCTGCCGACAGCGTCTGGCCGACCCTGGAGGTTACGTTAATCAATATAGCTTCGCTCGCAATCCTTTTGTTGCCTTCCGTTCTGATCCCGACAATCGTCCTGTCGGCGGCTACGACCGGCTCGCTTTCCGTCTCCGTAACACCGGTATCCGGGGCCGCCGGCGCAGGCGCGGGAGCCGCATCACCTGCCGGCGCGTCCTGGGCGGATGCCGGCACCGCCGAGACGCATATCAGGAACACGAATAAAACTGCCGTAAAAGCAGCCCCTCTCATTAAGGCGCTAATTCGCATCGACGATTTTTCCATCGGAAAGCCTTATTCTCCTCTGAAGCCGCTTGGCGATATCCATATTATGCGTAACAATGACCGACGATATTCCGTATTCGTCGTTTAACATGAGAAACAGGTCCAGTATCGAGGCGCCGGTATCGAGGTCGAGGTTGCCTGTCGGCTCGTCGGCGAGAATCACCTTCGGCTTCAGCACCACGGCCCGCGCTATCGCGACCCTCTGCTGCTCGCCCCCCGAAAGCTCCCCCGGCCTGTGCTCGAGCCTGTGATCGAGCCCCACCCTCTTTAAAACCTGAACCGCCATATCCTTTGCCTGCTCCATGCCGAGGCCGTTTATCAGGCACGGCATCATAACGTTTTCAAGGGCGCTGAACTCGGGGAGAAGATAATGGAACTGGAATACGAAGCCTATCTCCCTGTTCCTGAATGCCGCAAGCTCCGTCTCGTTCTGCCGGAAGACGTCGGTCTCGCCGTAGTGCACCCGACCCTCCGAAGGACGCTCCAGTGTTCCGAGTATATGCAGAAGAGTGCTTTTCCCAGATCCTGAAACGCCGACCACCGCGAGCGTCTCCGCGCCCGGTATGTCGATATCTATGCCCTTCAGAGCCTCTACCTTGCCGCCCTTTGTCTCAAACACCTTCCATAATCCTCGTACTCGAATGTCCATTCCCTATTCATACCTCAGTGCCTCAATCGGATCTTTTCGAGACGCTTGAAACGATGGATAAAGTGTCGCTATAAAACATATCAGTAAGCTGCAAATCCCTACTGTAAGAAAATAAAACGGTTCAATTTTAACTGGAAACTCCGAAATAGGATAGACATTATTGTCAAAGGGAATCAGTTTTCTTATAGTCTCGCTCGTTTTGAGCATGTAGCAGATGCCGTATCCTGAGAGACTCCCGAGGAGTGTGCCTATCACACCTATGATCATTCCGTCTATTACGAATATCTTGAGTATGCCTTCCCGCGTCGCTCCCATCGCCCTCAATATCGCTATGTCGCGGCCTTTTTCCATTACCACCATCGTAAGCGCGCTCACGATATCCAGCGCGGCGACGAGAATTATCAGCCCGAGAAATATCGCTATGGCTATCCTTTCGAGCCTGAGCGCCTTGAAGAGGCTCTTGTTGACCTCCTCCCAGTTCCTGGCGTAGTAAGGGAACCCGAGAGACGCCGCAAGCTCGTTCCCAATCGTCTTCGCAGCATAAATGTTCCCCACTTTAACCTCGACCCCCGAAGCCTGCCCGTTCATGTCGAAAAAATCCATCGCGTCCTTGAGGCCGACGTACGATATCGAGGAGTCGTACTCGATCATGCCGTAGTCGAATATCCCCACGACCTCGAACTTCTTCACTTTAGCAGTCGCACCGAACGGGCCCATCTTTCCGAACGGCGAAACGAGGCTCACCTCGTCCCCCTCGACGACCCCGAGATTAGCCGCAAGCTCCTTTCCGATGAGAACGGCCGGCCGGCCCGATTCGGTCTCGACGCCGAGCTTCCCGAGAAGCTCCCTTCCGATCCTCGCGGCCTGCTCGTCGGGTATCCTGTCCTTTTTACCCTCCGTGTCGAGTATCCCGCGCCCCACGGCCTGCTCGATGTTCGTAACGCTACCGGCTGTCTTCGGATCGATTCCGCGGACTACGGTGCCGGAAACGTTCCTCTCGCTGGCCAGCATCCCCTGCCCGTATATGAACGGGCTCGCCCCGACGACGCCCGGAAACGCGAGCGCGTCCTTTTCTATCTTCTCGTAATCCTTCATCGGCCCTTCGTAGCTGAGGACGACGACGTGAGAGCTGACTCCGAGTATCTTGTCACGGAGCTCCTCCTCGAATCCCCCCATAACGGAAAGGACTACGTTCAGAGCCATAACCCCTATGATCACGCCGAGAACGGATATGACTCCTATGATGGACGTAAACTTCTGCTTACGCCTGGAGCTAAGGTATCGGAGGCCTATGAAGAATTCGTAGCTCATTCGGGTTTCAGGTGCGGGAAGAAAATTACTTCCCTTATGGAAGGAGAATTTGTAAAGAGCATGACGAGCCTGTCGATGCCTATGCCTTCGCCGGCTGTGGGCGGCATGCCGTGCTCGAGGGCCGTGACGTAATCCTCGTCCATCTCGTGCACCTCTTCCTCGCCCTTCGATTTAAGCTCGAGCTGCCCCTCGAATCTCTCCCTCTGGTCTATGGGATCGTTGAGCTCGGAAAAGGCGTTGGCGATTTCCCTCCCGGTTATGTATAGCTCGAACCTGTCTGTAAGCTCGGGCTCCGCTTCGCTGCGCCGCGCGAGCGGGGACACGTCCAGCGGAAAGCCGTAGACGAACGTCGGGTTCACGAGGTCCCGCTCGTAGAGCGCTTCGAACATCTCGACTATCGCCTTCCCCCTTATGTCCTTGTGGTCTATTCCCATTGAGGCCGCCTTCTGGAATAGCTTCGCGTTATCGGCGACAGTTTCCTTCCCGAGCTTTTCTTCGAGGGCTTCCGTTATGTTTATCCTCTTCCACGGCCGCGACATGTCGATCGTCTCGTCCCCGTATTCGAATACGAGCGTGCCCTTGAGCTCCATGGCGAGGGAGCATATCAGCTCTTCTGTGAGGTCCATAAGATCCTCGAAAGTCGCGTACGCCTGGTAAAGCTCGATCATCGTGAATTCGGGGTTGTGCTGTGTGGAGACGCCTTCGTTCCTGAAGGTGCGGCCAATTTCGTACACCCTCTCTATGCCGCCGACGACGAGCCTCTTCAAATAAAGCTCGGGGGCTATCCTCAGATAAAGGTCCATGTCGAGCGCGTTGTGATGCGTCCTGAACGGGCGCGCCGCCGCGCCGCCCGCCACGGGGTGGAGTATCGGGGTTTCGACCTCGACGTAATCCCTATCGTCGAGGAACCTCCGTATAAGGCTTATTATCCTGCTTCTGGTCAGAAATATATTTTTGACTTCGGCGTTCGATATGAGGTCGAGGTATCTCTGCCTGTACCTCATCTCGACGTCCTTGAGGCCGTGCCACTTCTCCGGGAGCGGGTGAAGCGTCTTCGTCAGGAATGTGAATGCCGTTACGTTGACTGTAAGCTCCCCCGTCTTCGTCTTGAAGAGGCTCCCCTTCATGCCGATGAAATCGCCGAGGTCGACGTACTTCTTGAAGAACTTTAGCTCGTCAGGGCCGACGACGTCCGCCTTCATGTATCCCTGTATCCGCCCCGTCCTGTCCGCTATGTGGAGAAAGAGGCTTTTCCCGAAGTCCCTTAGAGCAACGACCCGCCCCGCGAGCGTAAACACACCCTCCAGCTTCTCCAGCTCTTCGGGCGGCAAATCGCCGTACTTCGAGAGAAGCTCCCCGGCCAGGTGCTCGGGCTTATATCCGTTCGCGTATGGATTTATCCCCAGGGCCCTTAGTTCATTGAGCTTTTCTTTTCTCTGCTCGTACTGTTCGTTTTCCATGGTTGAATCAATGCTTCTACCCCGGAAGGGCAGTATCTCAAGACACCCTTATCCCCCGAAGCTCCAGTATTTTAACCGTAAAGAGAAGATTAATCCTTCTTGGCGTCCAGAATAATATACGTGGCTATGGACTTGGCAACAAGTACATTTTCGTTATAAATATCGACGTCTACGGGCACTATCCTGCCCTCCCGGAGAGCCTTCGCCCTGGCCTCTATAACCCCGCCGCTCACGGGATTGATATAGCTTATCTTGAGCTCGATGGTCATGAGACGCTTGTCCTCCATGTTGAGTCCGTGAACGAGCGCGACCGCCGCCGCGGAATCCGCCAGAGTCGACAGCACACCGCCGTGCGTGTACCCGTAGGGGTTGGTCAGCTTCTCGTGCGTATCCATGACGAGCCTCGCATAGCCGGGCTTCACCTCCGCAATCTCTATCCCCAGATGCTCCCAGAACGGAACCTTTGGGAAATTCTTTATATAGAAATCGTCGTCGGGCATCGAACACCTCCGGATAAAGGATGATATAGATTACCGGTGAATTACGGGATTGAAACATCATGCACTCGTCGGAGATTTTCGGGATTCCTTCCCGTAGAGTGTGAAGACGAGAAACCCGGCTGTGCACACCGCGCCTGCCATGGCGAACATGGCGCGGAAGCCCTCGAGCTCTGCGGCGACCCCGTACGCGAACACACCGAGCATTCCGCCCAAGGTGAAAGCGACGCTGCATATCGAAACCGCCTTCCCCCTGTCTTCCTCGGGCGTGAGGTCTATCACGAGGGCGTATATCGCAGGATAGAAAAGACCGTGCCCCGCGCCGAAGAATATTCCGGCGATAACGAGCGATAAAGAATCCGTGACGAAACCGAGTCCTATTATGCTCGCGGAGAACAGAAACAGGGCCGGGATCGACACCCTTTTCTTCCCGTATTTATCGGGCAGCCATCCGAAAAATATTCTCACGGCCAGTATGACGAGCGTGTATGTAATGAAGAAGAGCTCGAACGCGCCTATGCCTATCCTCCCGGCGAATATCGGAACGAACGTGATCGCGGGAACGAACCCCGTTCCCGCCACGACGAGCGCGAACGCCGCTGCCATGACTCCCCTTCTCCTGAGCGCATGAATGAACGAACCGCCCTTCCATCCCGCGTCGCTCGACCGACGCGGCTCCCTTATCCAGATCGCCGCCAGGAATGCCGGAATCCCGAGGAGGGAGCAGAATATAAAGAAATCGTCGAAGCCGTAGGCGTCCACTATCAGCTTTCCGACGTAGGGCGCGAGGGCGAAGTTCATGACGCTGAACATGCCGAATATGCCTATGGCGCGGCTCCTCTTTCCGGG
>CAZUDM010000056.1:5267-9220 GCA_964618635.1 uncultured Spirochaetia bacterium | reverse complement strand
GGGGTATGACGCGCGCCTGCTGGACTATGTTGGTCGGGTCGCTGAGTACGTCTTCGAGGAGCTCGCGGCTTATTTCGTATTCGTTGTCGGAGATCTTGTTTATCCCTTCTTCGGTCTGCTCCCCGGTGTTGGCGCTCGCGGGCTGGACCGTCCTGTTGGCGGTGCTTGCCACCGGTTTCGAAGAAGCCACCTCTTCGCCTATGTTCTTGCACTTGATGGTTTCCTGGCCTTTTTGTCTCTGTATTACTGCCCTGCAGCCAGAAACCTCGACGAGACTCACCCTCTCGGAGTCGATTATATTTATCTGGTCGCCGCTCGTGTAGCCCCGAACCTTGTTGTTGTCGGGGTTCTTTATTATGGCTACCGAGGGGGTATCCGGATTCAGAATGGTGCCGAGGAGCACTATGTTTAAAGTGGAGTCGGGAAGCGCTTCCTGGCCTCCTGCGCCTCCGGCACCGCCGGGGCCGGACGCCGTGGCGTCGGAAAGATTTGTGATCCCGAATATATTTCTAGTAAGTATGACGTCGTAATACGAGCGCGGCCGGCGGACGCTGGCTTCCCTCTGCCTGCCGGGGTTCTCATCCGAGAGCCTCTGGGACGCTATGGCCCCGGGGGAAGAAACCACGCCCTGCAGCTTCTGGTTTACCGTCAGGGCGGCGAGGTACGCGAGCCCCGTGAGGAGAAGCAGGTTAACAACCCATACATATTTCTTTAGAAGCGTCGCAAACATTTAAGTAGATTGGTTAAATTTACCCTAAAAAATAAAGTTTTTCACTTTATCTGTCAAGTTAAATATGCCGAGGGGCCGATACGCGCCCCCAGCTTCGCCGCGCAAGCCTTTCTCTTCCATATTACGATTATATAGCGAGGCGGGATGAACGCCTTTGACGTTACGACTGTTCGAAAAATCGGGATCGTGGAGCACCTTCACCCTTTCGCCTGAAATAAAGCCCGGTTTTCCTGAATTATATTTAATTGACTGTTCTGCCTGTTCCATTAGCCACCCCGCAGCATTCAACCAGCTCGGTAAGAAGGCTACTCTGAAACTCCCTTGTCTTCCATCCGACTCCGTTGTCGAGTATCGAAAAGACGAGAACGTCTCCCTGCTTCGTGAAAACGTAACCGGACAGCGCCCTTACGTCCTTGAGGTATCCGGTCTTGGCCATAACCCTTCCCTGTATGTTCGACTGCTTGAATCTCTTCTTCAATGTTCCGTCGACTCCCGCTATGGGCAGGGAATCGATGAAGTCGGAAGCTATCAGCCTGTTGGTGTATGCGTAGCTTAAAACGTCGGCAAGCGTTTCGGGAGAGACCCTGTTCAGAAGCGAGAGCCCAGAGCCGTCGACCACTTTGAATCCGTTCTTGATTCCTATGCCGTTCAAGAACTCGGAAATGACGAGAGAGCCGCTTTCCCAGGAGCCCGGTGCGCCTTTAAATTCCGCGCCGAGGGTTTTGAGAAGGTTCTCGCCTATGATATTTACACTGTTTTTATTGTACTCCGTTATGATCGAGGAAAGGGGCTCCGAAAAGTGTGTGTAGAACACCGTCGCCCACTTCGGCGTTTCCGCCGCGACCACAGGGCCGCTCACTTTTATACCGGCCTCTTCGAGGGCGGTTTTGAGGACATTCCCCGTGAGAAGCTCGGGGCTGTTTACGGGTATCTTGAGGACGACGCTCGCCTTCGGCTTTACCCTGCCGCCGATGGCGATGGTGTCGGGGCCGGGCCAGCTCGTGGTCAGCGCACCCTGTTTCGAGCTGGTTACGGCGTTGTTGATTATTTTGATGTTGGAGCCCTTCGGCAGTATGTCGATACGCGGCTTCTGCCCGGCCGCCGTGGCGCGGACATTCACTTCTATCGTATTATAGTTAAAGGAAAGCGCGCTAATGGGCGGGCTGTAAAAATCGTTCACCCATTCGGCCTTCCAGCCCTCGGCGCGTCTTTCGGGGCTGAAATAGGAGTCGTCGACTGTTATGCCGCCCTTTATTTCGGTTACGCCCCTCTTCTTCAGCTGGTAGACGATGAAGCCGAGGTGGGGCTCGCCGAGCGTCGGGTCGCCGTAGCCCTTTACGTAAAGCCCGCCGTGAAGGACGCCCTGGGAGATACCTCCGCCCGAGAAGAATTCGGTTTTGAACCTGTAATCCCTCTTTAAAAGGGAGAGGGCGGCCACCGATGTTATGATCTTTTCGTTCGACGCGGGTATGAAAAGGCTCTGCGCGTTGTGCTCGAAGAGGGTCTGACCGGAGGTCAGTGATTTGACCACTACGCCCAGCTTTCCGTTGTTGCGGGCCTCTGTCGGGAGCAGGGTCGCTATCCTTGCGGTGTAGGCCCCGTGCTCCGGGCCGGCAGGTATGGCTTTATCGTTTGTGAGGGTGAAGAGTGCCAGGGCTAAAAAGGGAACGAGAATCCATCTCATATTAGGGTTTATATTTTAACACCTAAGGGATTCTATTGCAAAGAAAGTTTGTAAAAATTTCCCGGGCCGGAGAGATCGAAAAAATGGGGGTGCTCCGGGCCGCTGCGAGCCTGTCCGCGCCGGGACGACTCCCGCTCCGGACGGGGGACCGTGCCTAACTCCGGCAGTTGTGCTATCATTTCCGGGACGGCGTCTCCGGGCGTTCGTTAAACTGCCTATTCTCGAATCAACGGAAACCAAGGAATGGCTAAAAAGAAAGTTGTATTTTTCGACCTGGGAGACACCCTTGCCTCGACGGACCCCCCCTTCATACACAGGATAGCGCTTTCCATGCGGAAGGCGGGTTACGGGATATCGGACAGGGAGCTCGAAGCGGCCTACGTCGCCGCCGACTACGAGCTCTATCTAAAGCATAAGTCCGAGGGCGGGATCAACCCCGAGCAGCACAGGGTATGGTTTCTGCCGCTCCTTTACAGCGCTATTTCGCCTCCCGGCGATATAGACATTTTTCGAAGCAGGGTGAGGGAAGAGATGAGCAGCCTCAGGTTCACGCGGGCGGCGCTGCCGGGGGCGGTCGATCTGCTGGAGCGGCTCAGGGGGGAGGGCTACAGGCTCGCGGTTATATCCAACAACGACGGCAATACCGTGGAGAAATGCGAGGAGGTCGGGATAAAGGATTACTTCGACCATATATTCGACTCGACGCTCCTTAACCTCATAAAGCCGGACCCGCGCATATTCGAATACGCGGCGGAGAGGTGCGGCGTATCCCCGGCCGATGCGGTGCACGTGGGGGATATGCTCGGCTCGGACGTTATGGGCGGAAGGGACGCCGGGCTCGACGTTATCTGGTTCAACGCACGAAAGGCAGCCAAGCCGGACGGGATTCACGTCAAAGAGGCAGGGTCGCTCGCGGAAGTCGCGGACTTGATAGGCTGAATTTTCCCATTAACCTCACTCTGACGGTCCTCCCGTCGGGAAGATCGTCCGTACCATGTACATTTCTAAATAAGTCACACAATATGAAAGGCGAAATTAAAATCACAGGGGCCAGGGAAAACAACCTCAAGGACGTGAGTGTTTCGATCCCCTGGCACAGCTTCACCGTCGTCACCGGCCTCAGCGGCTCGGGGAAGTCTTCGCTCGCTCTCGATACACTCTACGCCGAGGGGTTAAGGCGGTATATCGAATGCCTCTCGACGTACGCGCGGCAGTTCCTGGAGCGCGTGGACCGGCCCGACATGGACGACATATCCGGGCTTCCACCGGCCGTCGCAATAGAGAGCAGGAACTCGGTCAGGAATTCGCGCTCCACAGTCGGAACGACGACCGAGATATACGACTACATGCGGCTCCTCTTCGCCAAGGTCGGACGCACATTCTGCCCCGGGTGCGACGTGGAAGTGAGGCGGAGGTCGCCCGAGGATATTGCCGAGGAGCTCGTCTCCCGGTACGACGGGAAGAGGGCGCTCATAACATTTCCGCCCGGAAGCTCTACGCTGACGCCGAAGGAGCTCATGGCCGCGGGGTTTACGAGAG
>CAZUDM010000056.1:2903-5167 GCA_964618635.1 uncultured Spirochaetia bacterium | reverse complement strand
CCCGGAAGCTCTACGCTGACGCCGAAGGAGCTCATGGCCGCGGGGTTTACGAGAGTCGTCGCGGACGGGGAAGTGCTGGAAGTCGAAGGACTGGAAACGATCCCGAGCGGCGCCGAGGTGCTGCAGGACAGGGTTTCGCTGGGGAAGAAATCCTTTTCGAGGATCGTGGAATCGCTCGAACAGGCGCTCGGTGAGGGCAAGTACGTTCACGTCCGGATAGTGGACGGGGAGACGCTCAGGTTTTCGAAGGAGCTCGAATGCACCTCGTGCGGGAGGCGGTTCAACGATCCCTCGCCGCTCCTCTTTTCGTTCAACAGCCCGCAGGGTGCCTGCCCCGCGTGCAAGGGGTTCGGCAACATACTCGGCCTCGACACAGACCTCGTCGTGCCCGATCCTTCCAAGAGCCTCGCGCAGGGGGCGATAGAGCCGCTGACTAAGCCGTCGCTGAGGAACGAGATGAGGCGGCTCCTCCGGTTCGCGGAGGAGAGAGGCGTCTATACGAACAAGCCTTACGAAAAACTGACGGAAGACGACAAGCGAATCCTCTTCGAAGGCGGCTCCGGATTTTCCGGCGTGAAGGGTGTGTTCAGGCACCTCGAAGAGAAGAACTACAAGATGCACGTGAGGGTTTTTCTGAGCAAGTACAGGTCGCCCTTTACGTGCGAGGAATGCGGCGGCTCGCGTCTCGTGGAAGAGGCTCTATGGGTGCGTATCGCGGACAGAAACATCGCGGAGCTGTCGGAGCTCTCGATAGGGGAGCTCGGTAAATTCTTCGAAGACCTCGCGCTCACGGAATACGAGATCGCCGTCTCGACGGAGATACTGAAGCAGATAAGGTCGAGGCTGGATTTCCTGAACAAGGTCGGCCTCGAATACCTGACTCTTTCCCGGCTTACGCGTACTCTTTCCGGCGGTGAGGCGCAGAGGGTGAACCTGGCGTGCCAGCTCGGAGCGGCGCTCACAGAAACGCTGTACATAATGGACGAGCCTTCGATAGGTCTTCATCCGAGGGACGTCGACCGCCTCGTCGAGCTCATAAAGGAGCTCCGCGACAGGGATAATACTGTCGTCGTAGTCGAGCACGACTTCGAGATGATAAGGGAGGCGGACAATATCATAGAGCTCGGCCCGCTCGCCGGGGAGAGGGGAGGGGAGATCGTCTACCAGGGGAGCGTGAAAAATCTCCTCGGGAAGAAGGCGGAGTCGCTGACGAGGAAATACATGACGGGCGAGGCGCGAATAGAGGTGCCTCAAAAACGGAGGAAGGGGAGCGGAAAGAGCCTTACGCTTTCGGGCGTCCGCGAGAACAATCTCAAGGACATCACCGTCTCGATCCCGCTCCGTATGTTCGTATGCGTGTCGGGCGTGTCGGGCTCGGGAAAGAGCTCGCTCGTGAGCGACGTGCTTTACTCCGCACTTGCCCGCAGGTTCGACGGGAGCGTCGAAAGGGTCGGCAAGTTCGGGGAGATAACAGGCGTGGAAAATATCTCGGGCGTCGTCATGCTCGACCAGGCCCCGATAGGAAGGAGCTCGCGGTCGAACCCCGTCACGTACATAAAGGCATACGACGAGATAAGGAAGGTTATGGCCGGAACGTGGGACGCAAAGTCGAAGGGGCTGACGCCGTCCCACTTTTCGTTCAACGTGCCCGGCGGGAGGTGCGAGACTTGCGAGGGCGCGGGCGTTCAGCAGATCGAGATGCATTTTCTCGCCGACGTTTTCGTCACGTGCGAGGAGTGCGAGGGGAAGAGGTTCCACAAGGACGTGCTTTCCGTCCGGTACAAGAACAAGAACATCGACGAGATACTTGCGCTTACCGTGAGCGAGGCGATCAACTTCTTCTACGAGGTGCCGTCACTCGGCAGAAGATTGAAGGTCCTCCAGGACGTCGGCCTCGGGTACCTCCGGCTCGGTCAGGCTGCCCCGACGCTTTCTGGCGGCGAAGCGCAGAGGATGAAGATAGCGCGGGAGCTCGGTGGGAAGGGCGGAAAGGATCTCCTCTACATACTCGACGAGCCGACCGTCGGCCTCCACGCGGAGGACGTCAAAAAACTGCTGGACGTCATAAACAGGCTGGTCTTCGCGGGGAATACCGTTCTCGTCGTCGAGCATAACGTGGACGTGATCAAGTCGGCCGATTACGTGATAGACCTCGGCCCCGAAGCCGGGGACGCGGGGGGTTATGTCGTCGCGTCGGGCACGCCCGAAGAAGTCGCACAGGCGAAGAAATCCTATACGGCTAAATATTTGAAGCAGGCGCTTTC
>CAZUDM010000056.1:0-2803 GCA_964618635.1 uncultured Spirochaetia bacterium | reverse complement strand
GAAAACAGGGCTTATATAAATTTCTGATACCCACAGGGGAAATTGCACATGGCTTCACGAAGGGACTACTACGAGGTGCTGGAGGTCGAAAGGACCGCGAGCCAGCAGGATATAAAAAAGGCTTACCGCAGGCTCGCCATGCAGTACCACCCCGATCATAACAAGAGCCCCGACGCCGAAGAGAAGTTCAAGGAGCTCTCGGAGGCTTACAGCGTGCTCTCGGATTCGGACAAGCGCGCCAGGTACGACAGGGGAGGCTTCGCGGCGCTCGACGGCATGTCGGCGGAAGACCTCTTCAGCAGCATGGGATTCGGAGACCTGTTCGGGCGCGGCACGGGGAGCATATTCGACGACATATTCGGCTTCGGCCGCGGCGGAAGGAGAGGGCCTTCGAGGGGGCCTAACGTCGAGGTCGAGCTTGTAGTGCCGCTCAAGCGCATACTCGTCGGGGGCGAGGAGACGGTCGAGTTTACGCGCACTGTCCCCTGCGGCGAGTGCGGGGGATCGCGTGCCAGGCCGGGGACGGAGCCGAGGGCATGCGCCGATTGCGAAGGGACGGGGCAGAAGGTGTTTACGAGCCGCCAGCACGGCATGACGCTTCAGCAGGTGGCGGTATGTCCGACCTGCAAGGGCTTCGGGTCTATAATAGACGATCCGTGCCCGCACTGCAGCGGAACGGGGAGAGAACAGCAGAAGAGCGAAATAAAAATCAGGATACCGGAAGGCATAGAGGAGGGGACAGCGCTGAGGGTGACCGGGCAGGGCGGCATCAGCCCCGACCCTGACGGGCCTCCGGGGGACCTCATCGTCGTCGTTCACACGAAAGCCGACCCGAGATTCGAGAGGCGGGGAGACCACCTCCACAGGGTCGAGAAGATACAGATCGCCGACGCCGTGCTCGGGGTGACGCTCGCAGTGCCGACTCTCGTGGGAGAGGTGGAAGTGAAGGTCCCGCCGGGCACCCAGCCGGGCACGGTCATGCGGCTCGCGAACGAGGGCCTGCCCAATTTCCGCAGCGGCCGGAGGGGCGATATCTACGTCAGGATACAGGTCGAGATACCCAAGTCTGTTTCAGCCGAAGAGAAGGAAATTTTCAGCAGGCTGAAAGAGCTCGGCGAGGAAAAGTCGCCGGACTAGAGCAACTACCCCAATTCATCTATCCCGGTGAGCCGCAGTCCGATGCGGCTCTTACTGCCCGCCCGTTACAGCCGTCGAAGTGAACGGGAAGCTGAGGGAGCGGAAACCGTTGTCCGCGGTGTTCACATACCCGATGTCCAGTGTCACCCGGCTTACCGTTTCGGGCAGCTCCTTGAAGTAAATGAATCCCTCGATCGACGCATTCGGATAAACCGTTCCCGGCATGAGGGCGCCGGTGACGACGTCCTTCGTGCTCACAGGCACTGGATAGTAGTAAACCGGCGGCGGATAGTACCAGAACGGGGCGTAGGCGTAATAGGGCCTGTAGAACGGGCGGTAATATCCCCAACCTCCCCACGGACCGCCCCACGCGCCGTAGCCGAATCCTACCGAAACGCTCGGGTACGCCACGTAGTTGAAGTCCGAAGTCGAAAGCACGTCTGCAACCGTATTGGGATTTATCGGCCCGTACTGTGTCCTGAACTCGTCGAACATCACGAGGTCTTTGTAGTTTACGGTTATCGGGCTGTTCGAGAAGTTTTCTATCTCGACGTAAAACGGTGTTACGAAGCTCGGCAGGTTGCGCGGCGTTCCGGGCCAGTAGGACGGTATGACGGTTACTCTTACGCCGTCGTCGGCCGTCTGTATGCTGGGCACGGGATTAAACGACACGGCGGGCTGCCTGTATGCAGGATAGCAGCCGGCGAGCACGGGTAAAGCGAGGATAAGTCCAAGGCAGATTGCGACGGTGTGTGAGTAAGCGCCCTTCATTCCGGTCCCCCTGAAGCGTGAGATGAAAGCCTGTATATAAAGTATAATTTAACCCTTTCGTACTTTCTATAATTTAATATGTCGAAGCACGTCGGCGGGCCGCCGAAATACCGCCTGCCGGCGCGCCGTAACCCGCCGTGCGACTTGGATTACAGGCCCGGATTTGCTACAATAATCCTTCACAAAAATCCTTCACAAATTCCACGGGAGACAGGTACAGAAAAATGGGAAAATATCCGCCGGGTCTGGACGTAGCAGTCGATTATAAATTCATGGACGCGGTGTTCGAGAGGCGCTCGCGGAGGTTCGGCCTCGGGATGGAGATCGAAAAGGGGCCGCTCGCGTACAAGTCGAAGCACGAGCCGGTTCCGCTCTCCGAGCTCGAAGAAGCTCTCATAGTGTGGAACGGCCTCGGCGTGAAAAACATCAACCTGTCGGACTTCCCCCCGCACGTGGGGCTCGACCTCGAAATGCAGTTCACAAG
This sequence comes from uncultured Spirochaetia bacterium, assembly GCA_964618635.1. Taxonomy (GTDB): domain Bacteria; phylum Desulfobacterota_D; class UBA1144; order Nemesobacterales; family UBA2774; genus JADLGH01. The sequence continues at coordinate 411 of CAZUDM010000056.1, read as the reverse complement.
CAGGACTATACCGGCGCTCGGCGACGTGCACAGGACGGAGCTCTTCTACACCAACGACAGCGGCACGTATATGGTGAAGCTCCACGACAAGCAGGCAGACGATTTCAGGGGGCTCGAAGGCCTCAGCCGGGAGAAGCGGGTGGACAGGATTCTAGAGCTCTTCAGGGAGTCGCGCATAAAGCTCGAAGACAAGAGGGCCGACCTGCCGTCGAAGCCGCCGGGAATCGCGGCGCATAATCTCTGGAACGTCAACAAGCCGGGCACGACGGTGTTCATGCCCGTTACCGACCTTTCGGCCTGCATCATCAACCTCTACTTCTTCTACATGAGGCCCGACCACAGGTTCAACTTCGTCGACGAGCTTCACGGGCTCAGGTATCCCGGGACGGAGGAGTGGGTGAAGAAGGGGCT
>CAZUDM010000055.1:0-9874 GCA_964618635.1 uncultured Spirochaetia bacterium | reverse complement strand
ATTCCATAATCCACAGGGACGATTTCGACAACACCGTAAAGCTCGTAAACGCCGTCCTCCAGAAGCTCGACAAAAAGACGGTGGACGATATTAAATCGTTCGCATAGCGGCGGAAGGGGTCTCGTGCGTCCCGGAATGTGAGTGATTGCAGCCGGTTGCGAAAGCTTGTTCGGTAAATCCAAATAGCTGGTAAACTTATATTCCACCTTGAAATCCATCAAGATTACCGGCGCGAGGGAGCATAACCTTAAGGATATTTCCCTCAGCCTCCCCAGAAGAAAGCTCGTCGTCATAACCGGTGTAAGCGGCTCCGGGAAATCTTCACTCGCCTTCGATACGCTGTTCGCCGAGGGCCAGAGAAGGTACATGGAATCCCTCTCGGCATACGCGAGGCAGTTCGTCGACAAGATAGACAAGCCGGACGTCGATTCCATCGAAGGGCTTTCGCCATCCGTATCCGTCGATCAGAAGACGTTCCAGCGGAACCCGCGCTCTACCGTCGGCACGATCACCGAAATATACGACTTCCTCCGGCTCCTCTACGCGCGGCTCGGAAAGCCGCACTGCCCCGACTGCGGCATAGAGATAACGGCGCAGAGCCTCGACAGGATGATAGAGCGCGTCTCGGGCCTCGGCGACGGGGAAAGGGTCTACATTTACTCCCCGATAATAAGGGGCAGAAAGGGCGAGTACAAAAAGGAGCTCGACGACCTCAGGCGCGAAGGGTTTTTGAGGGTCCGGGTAGACGGCGAGGTAAGGGACCTCGACGAAGAGATAAAGATGGAGCGCCAGAAGAAGCATACGATAGAGCTCCTCGTAGATGTGATCGCGCTTCGCGACGGAGAGCGAACCGAAAGAATCGCCGATTCGCTCCGGCTCGCGCTCCGGCGCTCGGGCGGCGTGGCAAGGGTCGAAACCGCTTCGGGCGAGGGCGTGACACTCAGCGACAAGTTCGCCTGTCCACAGTGCGGGATGAGCTATCCCGAGATTTCGCCGCGTCTGTTCTCGTTCAACAGCCCCTACGGCTCGTGCCCGGAATGCCAGGGCATGGGCGAGACGTGGTTCTGCGACCCCGAGCTCTTCATCGACGAGGAGCTCTCGCTCGAGGAAGGCGCGATCATCCCTTGGAGCGGCTCTAACTACTTTAAAAACATTCTCGAGAACGTCGCCGCGCACTACGCCATCGATATGACGGTCCCGTTCAAAAAGCTCCCGGCGAAGGCGAAAAAAATCATCATAAACGGATCCGGCGGCGAAGACATTGTTTACAATAGGGAAAGGGGCGGCAGGGTTATAAAGCACCGTGACGGATACAGCGGCGTCGCCGCGATAATTACGGAGTGGTACACCGAAACCGATTCCCCGCCTGTAAGGGAAAAGCTGGGGCAGTTCATGAGGACGACCGTCTGCCCCGTATGTAACGGCGCCCGCCTCAGGAAAGAGGCCCTTTCTGTGGTAATAGATGGCAAATCCATATACGGCGTGGCATCGATGTCGGCGTTAAAAGCGCTCGAATTTATTAACAAATTGAGCCTCACGCCGCGCGAAAAGGCCATAGGCGAAAGGGTGGTCACAGAGATCGTCTCGCGCCTTACATTCCTTACGGAGGTCGGCCTCGGATACCTGGCGCTCGACCGCACGGCGCCGTCGCTCTCGGGCGGCGAGGCCCAGAGGATAAGGCTCGCAACGCAGGTGGGCTCCAAGCTCACGGGCATAACCTACGTCCTCGACGAGCCGACGATAGGGCTCCATCCGAGGGACAACAGGCGGCTCATCGACACGCTCAAATCCCTCCGCGATATAGGGAACACAGTCATCGTCGTCGAGCACGACGAGGAGACGATAAGGAGCGCCGACTTTATAGTGGACATCGGGCCAGGGGCAGGCGAGAAGGGCGGCTGGATAGTGGCCGAGGGCGGCGTGGACGACATTATAAAAAAGCGCGATTCGCTCACGGGCGGCTATCTATCCGGAGACATTGCGATCCCCGTCCCGGCGATACGGAGGCAGCCGAAGGGGCATATAAAAATCGAAGGCGCTTCGGAGCACAACCTCAAAATCATCGACGTATCTTTCCCGCTCGGCGTTTTCACGTGCGTGACGGGCGTATCGGGCTCGGGCAAAAGCACGCTGGTCATCGATACCCTCTACAACGCCCTCGGCAAAAAGCTCTACAGGAGTAAGGAATACGTCGGCAGGCACGACAAACTCTCCGGCGACGACGGGATAGACAAGGTCGTCAACGTCGAGCAGACGCCCATAGGCCGGACCCCGCGGTCGAATCCCGCAACGTATACCGGAATATTCACGCCGATAAGGGACCTCTTCGCGATGCTTCCTCAGGCGAACATCAAGGGATACAAGCCCGGGCGGTTCAGCTTCAACGTCAAGGAAGGGCGGTGTCCCGTTTGTCTCGGCCACGGGGTCGTCAAAATCGAGATGCACTTCCTGCCCGATGTCTACGTAACCTGCGAAAGGTGCGGAGGGAACAGATATAATTCCGAAACACTCGAAGTTAAGTATAATGGTAAAAACATCGCGGAGGTTCTGGACATGACCGTCAGCGAGGCGGCCGAATTTTTCAAGAACGTCCCGCATATAAAATCGAAGCTCGACGTGCTCGAAGCGGTCGGCCTCGAATACATAAGGCTCGGCCAGCCGGCGACAACGCTCTCGGGCGGCGAGGCGCAGCGCATAAAGCTCTCACGCGAGCTGTCGCGGCGCGCCACCGGAAAGACCCTGTACATCCTGGACGAGCCGACGATTGGCCTTCACTTCGACGACGTCAGAAAGCTCATCAACGTCCTTCAGAGGCTGACGGATATGGGAAACACGGTGATAGTTATAGAGCACAATCTCGACGTAATAAAGTCCGCCGACCACATAATAGACATGGGCCCCGAGGGCGGCGAGGCCGGCGGCTACGTCGTGGCCGAGGGGACGCCCGAAGAGGTCGCCGCTAACAGAACGTCGAGCACCGGTTCCTTTCTCAGGGAAATTCTCGCGCCGCAAAGGATACACAGTAAGGGAATGAATTAATTTGGACCTCATACAGTCGATAATCCTTGGGGCGGTGCAGGGTATAACGGAATTTCTTCCGATAAGCAGCACTGCGCACCTCGTCCTCGTGCCGTGGTTTCTCTCATGGCAGGATCAGGGCCTCCCGTTCAACGTCGCGCTCCACGTGGGCAGCCTGGTCGCGATAATCTTCTTCTTCTGGCGCGACTGGGTCCTTATTATCGACGAGTTCGTAAAGAGTGTCCTCAAGGGCAGCTTCGAGGGCCGCCCGAATGGAAGAATCGGCGTCTATCTCATAATCGCGACGGTGCCTGGTGCGCTGGCCGGGCTCATATTCGAGGAGCAGGCGGCGGGCATTCTCCGAAACCCGCTCTCGATAGCCTTTTTCCTTTCCTTCTTCGCGATCCTTCTTTACCTCTCCGACAGGTTTTCTAAAAAGAGAAAATCCGTTACTGACATGAACATCACCGACTGCCTGATCATAGGCCTTTCGCAGGCGCTTGCGATAATACCGGGCGTGTCCCGCTCGGGCATCACGATTACTGGCGCGATGACGAGGGGGTTCAGGCGCGACGAGGCAGCCAAGTTTTCGTTCCTAATGGCGGCCCCGCTCATAGCAGGCGCCGGGGTTTTCGAAGCGAGGCATCTCGAGCTCGCCGCTGTCACGAGCACGCCGTTCATAGCCGGTTTTCTGGCCTCGGCCGTGTTCGCTTTCCTGGCGATAAAGTTCCTGCTCGGATTCGTAAGGCGCTCCAGCTACACCGTCTTCGTCATCTACAGGCTGGTCCTCGCAGTGCTCATAGCTTTTCTTTATCTTTATAAAGGTTAGGTTGCCGTGCCCGCTTTACATAGCCACGCGCGAGAGTAATCTTTAACACTTATGAATTCACGATTCGCCCCTTTAAGATGCGCCGCGCTGCTAGTTATCCTCGCGGCGGTTTTCTATTCACTCCCCGCGGCCGCAACCCCGCAGAGCATGCCCAAGAACGATATCCAAAGGAGCGACGCCCTGGTGCTCGACGCCATGAGCGACGAGCTCACCCGCTCGATGGGGAAGCTCAGGCTCGAAGGCTACGAGGACCCCTACTTCATCAGCTACCAGATTAAGGACAACAACTTTTACGAGATAGAGGCCAAGTACGGCGCCGTCGTATCGTCGACCAAAAACAGGATACGCCGCCTGTTCGTGGACGTTCGCGTCGGGGACTACGACTTCGATAATTCCATAAAGGGACGCTCTGGAGGCGGACTGCCGTTCAGCGGCTCGTCCTCGGTGCCGATAGACGACGACCCCGACGCCATCAGGACCGTGCTCTGGCAGGTTACGGATTACGCATACAAGGATGCCCTCACACAGTACCTCAACAAAAAGGCGGGTCACGTGCAGGAAGTAACGGACGAAGACATCGGCAGCTTCACTCAAGAGCCGGCCCACGTCTTTTACGGCCGCGAGCTCACGCTCCCATTCGACCCGGAAAAGTGGGAGAAGATCGCGAGGGACGTGTCAGCTGTTTATAAAGAGTACGAGGATATCCTCGACGCCGATATCGCAGTCACGGCCCAGAAGGAGACTGTGTACTTCGTCAATACCGAGGGGACGCGCTACATAAGGGACGAGATACTCTACTCTATAGACGCGCAGGTCACGGCCAGGGCCGACGACGGCAAGATAGTGGAGAATTACAGGAACCTCTACTACGTCTCGCCCAAGGACATTCCTTCGCCGGAGGAGCTCGAAAACACGGTCAGGGAGATGGTCGAGGAAACCCTAATGATGAGGGAGGCCAAGGCCCTTCAGCCGTTGACGGTGCCCGCGCTCCTCGAGCCCGAGGCGGCCGGGGTGGTGTTTCACGAGGCGCTCGGGCACAGGCTCGAAGGCGAGCGCCAGATCGACGACGACGAGGGACAGACCTTTAAGGAAAAGGTCGGAAAGAGGATAATCCCCGAATTCCTCACGGTCATTGACGACCCCTCGATGAGCAGCTTTCAGGGCACGCATCTCATGGGTTATTATCCCTTCGACGACCAGGGCGTCCCAGGCCAAAGGGTCGTCCTCGTCGAGAATGGTGTACTCAGGAATTTTCTACTTTCGCGGACGCCGGTAAACGGGTTTAACAGCTCGAACGGCCACGGCAGGGCTTCTTACGGTATTTCCCCGATGGCCCGCATGAGCAATACGATAGTCGAATCCTCGGTCGAGTACCCGCGGGAGAAACTAAAAGAAATGCTCATAGAAGAGGTCAAAAAGCAGAATAAACCGTTCGGTCTTCTCATAAAAAGCATGAGGGGAGGGGAGACGAACACGTCTTCGTATAACTTCCAGGCCTTCCGGGGGACGCCGCTCGTTCTCTACAAGGTCGATCCGAAAACCGGTGAGGAAACCCCGGTCAGGGATATCGAGATAGTCGGCACCCCGTTAGTCACCATAAACAAGATAATTGCCACTGGGGACGATTACGCCATATTCAACGGCTTCTGCGGGGCGGAGTCCGGGTATGTTCCGGTGTCCACGATTGCGCCGAGCATACTCGTCTCCGAAATGGAATTTCAGCGCGAGTCCTCGAAGAAAGAAAAGCCGCCGCTCCTCCCGCCGCCTTTTTTCGACAGGACGAACTAGGCTGGTCATAGAACGCCCTATCCCGCATAATTCCCCCCGGGCAGCTTCCGGGCTTTGGCCCTACAGGCAATTAATATTATAATTTGCCGATGGCAGATATTCCGAAAATGCCCGCGCCGATCGAGAACGGGATGCTCGTTCCGACCCTCGACGGCCAGGGCTGGATATGGCTTTACAGGGACGAGATTACAAAGGCCTACATCGACCACGCCGCCCGAACGAAGGGGCTTGTGCTCGAAATCGGCGCCGGCTACGGAGACATTGTCCTCGAAGTCCTTAAAAGGGGCGCTCGCGTGATCGCCGACGAAATATCCGGGCCGCAGCTCGAAATAATAAAAGCGAGGGTTTCCGAAATCGGCCTTACGGGTCTCGAAGCTGTAAAGGCGGAGTTTCCGGAAGAGCTTGATATTCGGCCTGGCTCCATCGACGGAATTCTCATCTCGCGCGTCTTTCACTTCTTCCCTGGCGAAAGGATACGCGAAAGCCTCCGGAAGGTCGCCGAGTGGCTCACGCCCGGCGGCAAGGTTTTCATAGTCACCGATTCAGTATACAGGAGCATATTCAGGGACCTCATACCCGTCTACGAAAAGAATGTCTCAAGCGGCCTCGAATGGCCGGGCTGGACGGAAGACGTCCGAAAATTCATACCACAGGGGAGACTCGACCCCGAAACCCAGCCGCTGGCCATGAACTTCCTCGACCCTGGCCTCGTCCGGCGCGAGCTCGAAATCGCCGGACTCGAAACTGAAACGTCCGCATTCTTCAAATACGACGCCGCACCCGACTTCGCCCGCCTCGACGGGAGGGAGATCGTAGGCGCTCTGGGCGTAAAGGGCTAGAGCCGCCCGGCGCCGTCCCGCCGTCCGTCATTAAAAGTCTTCAATTCAAACGCGACTTTTGTTAGTATTGAAATAGTCTTACCTAGGACCTTTCCCACAAAGGAGACTCAAATGGCCGATGCCGTGAAAACGATAGAAGACCTTCTCATAGAAGGACGGACATTCCCGCCCGGGAAGAAATTCAGCAAGAACGCTAACATCAACAACGCCGCCATTTACAAAAGGGCTGCGAAGAACCCCGAGAAATTCTGGGCGGGCTTCGCCAAGGAGCTCGACTGGTTCGAGAAGTGGAACAAGGTTTCGACCTGGAAGGCGCCGCATTCGAAGTGGTTCCTGGGCGGCAAGCTCAACGTTTCCTACAACTGCATCGACAGGCACGTCACCACGGCACGGAAGAACAAGGCCGCCATAATCTGGGAGGCCGAATCCGGGGAAAGCCGGACGATCACGTACTGGGAGCTCTACAGGGAGGTCAACAGGTTCGCCAATGTATTGAAATCCCTCGGCGTCAAAAAGGGCGACAGGGTGACGATATACCTCCCTATGATTCCCGAGCTGGCCGTGGCCATGCTCGCATGCGCTAGGATAGGCGCGCCCCACAGCATCGTCTTCGGCGGGTTCAGCGCCGAGAGCCTCCGTGACAGGATAAACGACTCGCAGGCCAGGATACTCATAACCTCGGACGGCGGCTACAGGCGCGGGAAGGTCATACCTCTCAAGAAAAATGCAGACGATGCGCTCAAGGATGCGCCGACGGTGGAAAAGGTAATCGTCGTGAACAGGGTCGGCGCGGCCGCCGGGTCGAAGATGACTAAGGGAAGGGATCTATGGTGGCACGACCTCATGGCCAAGGCCGGGCCCTACTGCGAGCCCGAAAAAATGGACAGCGAAGACATGCTCTTCATGCTTTACACGAGCGGTACGACGGGCAAGCCCAAGGGCATCGTCCACACGACGGGCGGATATCTCGTCGGCGTCTACGCCACGACGAAGCTCGTGTTCGACCTTAAGGAAGAGGACACCTACTGGTGCACGGCCGACATCGGCTGGGTCACAGGGCATAGCTATATCATTTACGGCCCGCTCGCCAACGGCGCGACGACGCTGATGTTCGAGGGCACGCCCGACTACCCCGGCGTGGACAGGTTCTGGGACATTGTCGAGAAGTACGGCGTCACTATCTTCTATACGGCCCCGACGGCGATAAGGTCGTTCATGAAGTGGGGCGAGGAGCATCCCAACAAGCACGACCTCAGCTCTCTCCGCCTACTGGGCTCCGTCGGCGAGCCGATAAACCCCGAGGCGTGGATGTGGTACTACCTCCACATCGGCAACAGCAAGTGCCCGGTGGTGGATACGTGGTGGCAGACCGAAACGGGCTGCATCCTCATAACGCCGCTGCCCGGAATAACCACCCTTAAACCGGGCTCGGCCACGCTCCCGTTTCCCGGTATCAATGTCGACATCGTTGACGAAAAGGGGAAGACGATAAAAGAGGGTGCGGGCTACCTCGTTATAAGGAAGCCCTGGCCGGCGATGCTGCGGACGATATACGGCGACCCGAAACGCTACGTCGATCAATATTGGAGCAGGTTCCCGGGAATGTATTTCACCGGCGACGGCGCCAAGAGGGACAAGGACGGCTACTTCTGGCTCCTCGGCCGCGTGGACGATGTTATGAACGTTGCGGGCCACAGGATAAGCACGATGGAGGTCGAGAGCGCGCTCGTCGATCATCCGTCGGTAGCCGAGGCCGCCGTCATAGGAAGGCCGGACGAGCTCAAGGGGCAGGCCATAGTCGCGTTCACGACGCTCAAGAGCAAGGTCAAGTCGAGTAAGGATCTCACGGACAAGCTAAGGGCACACGTCGCCGGGAAGATTGGCGCAATAGCGAGGCCGGACGAGATTATATTCACGGCAGAGCTCCCGAAAACAAGGAGCGGAAAGATCATGAGGCGGCTTTTGAGGAATATCGCCGAGGGCTCGGTGATAGGGGATACGACGACGCTTGCCGACCCAGTTGTGGTGCAGGACCTCAAAACTCAGTACGAGCATCTGGAAGGCTAGGGGGGATTACAGCTCGGCGGTCATTTCCGGCGTGGAGCCTTCTGTGCCGGTGACGACGACAGCCGAGTCCGACTGCCATTTTCTGAACTTCTCTATGTCGTTCTTAACGGACGCGAGTACGAACCCTATTACCCCGGCGTCGTCTATGAAGCCGGTTGCTGGCACTATGTCCGGAATGGCGTCCAGGGGATTTACGAAGTAAACGAGCGCTCCGGCTGTGAGAAGGAGCGTAGACCAGGGCACATCCCTGTACTCCCTTCTCATCCAGGCCCTTACGAGGTCTCTAAGGGTGCGTGCGTCGTTTCCAACGGATTTTATGCCGGCGTGGGCGGAATTCAGCTTGTCGCCGGCCGAGCCGACGAGCGTCTTGAGCTTGTTCTCGTCCCTGAGCGTCGCGGCTGCGATACCCAAGGCCCCGAACAGAAGCGGCCGCGCCATGCGTTTTACGAAGATTGACATCTATCTTACAATATAATCACGGCCGGCCGGATTTCCAGTAATTTTTCAGGAGGGGTTTAGCCGAGGTCCTTTATCGTAAGCCCGTTATCCTTGAGAAAAGGAAGGAGCCCTTTTTTGTTTATCGTCCTTAAGGCGCGGGTCGTGATCCTGATTCTTACGCTTCTTCCGAGCTCGGGGACGAATATCCTCTTCCACTGAAGGTTCGGGTTCTGGCGGCGCTTCAGCTTGTTATTCGCGTGGGATACGTTATTCCCGACGAGCGGCTTTTTCCCTGTAATCATGCATTTTTGCGACATAGTATTCTCCCAATTTCCTATAGAAACCGTAAAGTATCCCACAATATACGCATTTGTAAACCCCGGGGAGTGCAAATATACCGAACCGGATTGGTTATGCAGTTTCGTGGGCGGGGAGGTGTTTTCGACCCTCTTAGAGGAGCCCCCGGCGGCGTTCGGGCGCCGCCGGGATCCGGTGTTAATATTTTATTCCGTAACTACGTTAATCGTCCGCTCGGTGTCGTTGAACGCCCCCGGCACTACGTTCCCGTCCTTGTCCAGGAGCTGAAGCCTGACGCCGTACTCACCCGTCGGCAGCCCGGCTACGAATGCGGGCGTCCAGTCGGAAAGCGTTATCGTGCCGACTTCCTCGCCCGAATCCTTGTTGGTTATCGTGTACCTAGCCTTGTAGCCGTCAGGGCCGAGCTCGACGTTGTTGGTATAAAAATCGAGCAGTATCTTCTCGGCGTCCTTACCCTTGTAGTCGCCCTTCGGCCTGCTGTAGATTATGGTCGGCGCCGACTTGTCGAGGAGGAATTCCCCTTCTTCCTTTCCGACATAGAAGTTCAGTATCTCGGCGGCGTCCGGCGACTTCACGC
>CAZUDM010000054.1:0-10514 GCA_964618635.1 uncultured Spirochaetia bacterium | reverse complement strand
GTCGGTGTCGGACTCGGCGTCGGCGTCGGCGCGGCCGTTGGAGCCGGCCCGCAAATGAACGTGCACCAGGTAGCCTCGGCCCGTGAATCGCTGACAACTCCCGCACACATCGCAGCGAAAATCAAAACACATATCGCCGTAATTATTCTTCCCAGAATCCTCATCACTCCCCGCAAAAAATCATTCTCGGCTGCGCCGCCAGGGTAACGCCCGGATTATCCTCCGAGCCGTTTGTCACGGTGCCACCCTGCGCAAGCTCCTGGAGGACAATCATCGGCAGCGAAAGAACCAGTCCGTTTCTATAGCACTCCGGCGCGGCCCGCTGCGAAAGCGAAGCAATCTCCGCGTTTGAGAGGTCCCTCGTCCATATAGCCCAATTCCACAATGACCCTTGAAAGTAATCCCATCCCCAGGAACCAAAACTACAATTGTTAAGGACCATCGCATCAGGAACAGTAGCAGTTCCTATGCTAGTACCATTCACCCAAAAGGTCAGTGAAGTACCATTACGTCTAATCGCTACGTGTGTCTCGGATGTATTACCTTGAAATGGCCTGTTCGTACCGGTGTTTACATCAGCTGAATCAGTAACAACAGTTAATTTTCCCCAGTTAACATCACCCCAGCCGTGGATTAGAAGAGACAGTTGATCATCGCTGCCACTATTCCAGCAAGACACGAGAACGTCGTGCTGACCGAAATTAAAATTCCCCGTATTGTGCTTCACCCACCCCGCGACGGTAAAATTGCCGCTCAATGAAAAATTCAGTCCCGAGACAGTTATATCATTGCCCGACGAGCCGTCATTGACAGACCGCGTAAACTGCCAGGCTGCATGAGCCTGCGAAACTGCGAGCAGACACAGCGCTAGCGTTGCTGCCAAAGTAAAATTACGGAGTCTCACGTATCTGTCCTCCCAGGAAATCTATAGTGTCCGCGCCGCCCGTGTCCGACGTATCGTCTCTGCACAGCTTGAACCTGCAAAGCTCGTCGGCGGCGCACGAATCCATCTGTGCGCCGTCGGTAAATGCTATCGACACCTTCGTCGCGATGCCCGACGTCGCGTTGTTACTGTTATTGTCGGCGCTGATCGCCGAAGCGAAGGAATCCGAATCGATATCCTGAGAAGTAGCAATCCTTTCCCAGGAGCCGTCCCAGTCAGTATCGTTCGACGTCTCGGTCGAGACGTACCATATGTCGATTGTCACGCCGTTCCCGCCGTACGTATTCGGCATCACGAACGACCACACCGCACACACGTTGCCGTTGAATTTGAGTGTCGGATGCGCGTTTCTCGAATTCATCGTCGCGAAGCTCGACGCCGGCGGCTCATACCCTTGCGGGCGGAGCTGGAGGAGCGTCTTTCTGAACTCCGGCACGTTCTTCAGGTTCTCGAAAGGGATCACGCTGTCCTCGCTGTTCGGTCCGTCACCGGGCTCGTTCACGAGAGCATCGAGAGCGCCTTCCACGGTCGTCACGTCGGGATACCCACCGTCCGAATAAGGCACCTCGGCGGCTTCGATCTGCCCGTCGACGAACGGCTCCGGCATATTCATCACCTGCTCCCAGTTCACCTTCCCCGTCGTCGCGTTCGGCCCGGACTCGTTCGTATCGCGGAGCGCCTCTATAGCTGCGCCGACGTTATCCGTCGGATACACGTTGTCGTTATCGCCGTACGTTACCTGTGCCGCGTCGAGTGAGAGTCCCACCTCGGCCTCGCCCTCTCCCGCATCTGTAACGGTAAATCCCTGCGACTGGTTAAATGAAATCGTAGACACGTCACTCACGGACGGGCTGCCGTCGGATTCTTCGACTGTAACAGAACCGCCTCCCCCGCCGCCGCCCTCTGGAGTGAAACACCCCTCCGCGTTACCGGATGCGTCCACGCCTCTCGCCGCCTGCCCTTCCGAACAGTTCGTCCCGTTCGCCGCGAGCGCTGTAGCCGAGGGCGCGTTCGTCGCGTCGCAGTCTATCTCGGAGTTCGTGTTATTCCACGTGCACAAGCGCCCGTCAGTCAGCGTCCCGCCACTGCTCAAAAAGGGCGGTGTAACGTTCTCCCAAACCCCGGAGCTATACACCGGCACCTGCCCGTTCGAAGGGTCGGAGATGGAAACGTCAGCCAGGTCCGAAAACGCATCCGTGTCGGCGTCGGTGCCATCGGCAAAGCCTTCCGGCATATTTATGATCTGCTCCCAGTTAACTAGCCCGTCCCCGGCGTTCGGCCCCGACGCATTCTCATCCGCGAGTGAGAGCCCTATACCGACGACGCCCGCGCCTTCGTCGGTAACAGTAAATCCGCCGTCCTGGTCGAACTCTATCGACTCCACGCTCGATACGGAGGGAGATCCGTCCGCTTCCTTAACAGTCATATCGCCCCCGCCCGAGCCCACGTTGTCGACCCCGTCGGCAAACCCCTCGGGCACATCCAGGAGCTGCTCCCAGTTCACCTTTCCGTCCGGCGCGTTCGGCCCCGACTCGTTCGGATCGTCCAGCTCCTCTATCGCGGGCCCTATCTTGTCGGCCTCGAACTTCCCGTCCGTGTCGCTGAAATCTATCGTATCCCCGCTGCCGCCTCCGCCGCCCGCGGGGTCCCTGTTTATCACGTCCTGCTGTATGTCCGCGTGCGCAAGAATCCCGGCCGCGCACAACAGCGCGCATAGTATTATCGCTATTCTCATCTATTCCCCTCTCTCGGTTATTTAAAGGAAGCCCGCGCTAGTCGAGCTTAAGGTAGGTGGATATGTGAAAGCTCCCCTGCGCGTCGGAGCCGTTCACGTACGTGACCCTGACGCACTTGCAGTTAAGCTCCGCGACGTACTGGTTGTTCGTCGATCCGGCAGTGTAGCTCCAGGACGACACGTACTGAAACCCTGGACTTACAGCCCAGTCGCAGTTCGCATCACACGACTGCTCGATGCGTACGCCCCCCGACGCGCTGTTCTCGTCGGCGACGACTGTCACCGCGGCATACTTGTAGCTCTCCGCAAGAAACGTATCCGTCGAATATGTCCCCGACGCCCCGAGAGGCGCAGTGCTCCTGTCCATGAGTATCCTGTCCGAATCCGCGCTCGCGCCAGCCGCGAAAGCGAGCACACCTAAAACACACAATGTGAATTTTTTCATGTTCCCAATTCCCCTCCGGTCACAGTTTCATAATCGTATAAAATCTCGAGCGTCATCGAAAACGCCCCGTACGGCGCAAGCCGCCCCCTGTCCGTCGTGAGCGCAGTCACGCCGTTTAATATTCCGACGCACGCCCCGCCGTGGACGACGCGCCTCGACGCGAAGAGCATCTTCTTCGTCTCCGCGATGAGCGCGTTCAGCTCCGTGAAATACTCTTCCTCGTCGTAGACGTACCCGACGATTTCCGGACTGTATTTAATCCTCGTCTTCCCGCCCGGGATCTCGACGTACCCAGTCTCGTTCCCCGTGTTCACGATCACAGCCGGCATTTCGAGGTGACTTATCCCCTCGATAGCGCCCGACTCGAGATCGACGCCGACGAACTCCCTCGTCACGAGCTGTATCAGCGGCGACGCGCGGAGTGAATCCGCGAGCGCCTTGTCTATTTCCTCTCTTATGTTTGTCGCCATTATATCTTTCCTGTAGCCTTCCCGAGCTCACGCGCGAATATCGCCTCGATTCCGGCGATCACACCGGGGGCATCCCTGCCCACTCCGAAGAACCTCCGGGCCGGCATTTTGCCTAGTCCCATCTGGTGCACGATTGCCTTCCTCGCCTGCACGGGATCGAATATACCGACGACAGCCTCCGTGTCCGAGACGAGCCTCACCTCTATCGCGCCCAGCATCTCGCCGCTCGCGTCGAGGTCGACCCTTCCGCCTTTTTTACCCTTGTACGGCGCGAACGGCTTCCCGTCCACGTCCTTCCCGGATTTTGTACGCGTCTTTATAAGCGACGCGATAAGCCGCCCCGATTCCAGGAGGGCATTACGCGAATCGAACCCCTTACCGAGCTTCGCGCCAAGACTTCTCAGAAATTCCGCAAGCTCGGATGTATCTATGGTAATCATCCGCTACGCCCTCCCGACGTAAAACGACGTCGCCGGAATCCTGTTCTCGTCCCTGTCCACCTGTCCGCTCGCGTCCCAGTCGTAATCTATACCTGCGGCGAGAACGCGCTCTATCTCCTCGTCGAAACGCTTGCAGAACTCCTCGGCACGCTTCTCCCAGGCATCCGCGTTCCGGGTTGCCTTCGAGAGCTTCGGACACACGTAGCCGCCGAGCACCCTGTACACAGCGGCCTTCCGAAGCTGCACGCCCGCGTTCAGCATCAGCTCCGCGTCGAACTCGATGTCCCTGTCGAGGAACTCTATATTCCTTCCGTACCTCTCCCTCACGCGCGGCCTGAACCACTTCACCTCTATAATCCTGTCTATGTCGTAAGCCGCCTCTTCATGGTCGGCCACAAAGCCGGCCGAGTCTACCTGCACGACCTTCACGCCCGATCTGTGCCCCTTCCTCAAGGGAGTATCCTCGTCGAGCGTGACGACGTTCGACTCGACGCCGTCGACCTTAACCACCTCGACGTTCCCCTTCGAGTCGAGCTTCAGATAATCCCCGGCGGCAATGCCCGCACCGGCGGCGACGGTTATCGACCCCGCACCGGCATACACCGCGCCGGCCAGCGTCGTCGCCGCCCCGCCGTCGATTATCCCCGGCACCCCGTGGTCCAGTATGTCCGGTATAAACTGCTCCAGATTTCCATCATTCGAATATGCCATCTCAACCTCCTTTACTACATTCCCATCTTTCCACTTCACCTCTCCCTTGAGGGAACAAATGCGAACAAGCGAGCATTCGGACGCCCTTAGCCGATTGCACTATAGCTCATCCAGTACTACTTGAAAGCGACTCAAACCAAAATAGGGATAAAGGGTGAGGGTGTACCACTAATCCTTTAATCCGTCATCCTGAACTCGTTTCAGGATCTCGCATTGTCTTTCGCTTTTGCCTTTCATCCTCTCCCCCTTCGTGAAGGGGGAAGACCAGGATGTGGGTCACCTTATTTCTGTCATTCCCGAATGCTTGTATCGGGAATCCATTTCCACACGCAATCCATCAAGCAAAAGTAGAAATCTTTGCCTCTCGTTTTCCCACCCAGGAAAATAGGTGGGAACATCGGGGGATTTAAAACATTATAATTTCAACGTCACCCTGTCATCCGGCACGAACACATTCTCCAGCACCACAGTCCCCTCGATCGCCGTCGTTCCGCCGGAATCCCCGCCGTCAGTCTCGTAGCTCACAGCCAGGTACTTCCCGTAGTTATCCCCCTGGGTCCCTATGTGCACGTCCGAACCCAGCCGAAAAGCGATCGTCTCCGCGCCCGGCGCCGTCTGGTCCTCGAACCCCCCGTCCTCGACGTCCCCGAACTCAGACTTATTCTCCGAATCCACGAACTTCACAGACAGCGTCGCCCCGTGAAACGCGGACCCTGTCGTATCCAGCGTCGCCTTCACGAGCCTCGTGCTGTCCACCTTCCCGAAATAAACGGGCGTCGAAACCGCGGCCTCCGCATCGGCTTCGACATCCTCGAACTCCGCAAACGGCTCGAATCTTATTTCCTTCATTCTCTCACCTCTCCTTTTTTCTTAAGCCACGGCAAATCCGGCACGACGAACGACTTCCTCACCGGCCGAAACCCTTTCCTCTCCATCCTCGGCGCGCCGTCCTCCCTGACGACGTCCCGCTTTCCGGACACGGATTCCATCTCCACCATCCCGATGTCCTTCCGGAGCGCCTCGTTCCTCTCGTTAGTCTTCTCCGACGCCTCCCGGAGGAGCCCCCTTAGCTCGTTGACGTCCTTTCCCGTCGCCCTTACTTCCCACTCCGGCTTTCGCCCCTTTCTCCGAATCGTCCTCTCTTCTATAGCCACTTCCGCGCCCTCCGTGCCTGGCCGGTACAGGCATCTTCACGCCGTCTACTTTCATTTTGTACCGCTTCTGCTTCGTGCCTTTCTTGATATCCGACGGATCCACCGCCACGCTCTCCGTGCACTCCATCCACTCGTCGTCAAGCGCCCTGTACCCGAGCCCCTGCTTATACTGGAGCTTGTACATCCAGTTCCGGCAGTGCGTCGCCGACTTCCTCCCGGACGGGTTCACGAACATCACGGTATACGGCCCCTCGCCCTTCGTTACGCACTTCCCCCACGCGTCGCATCCCCTGTTCGTCCGCGACGGCTCCGAGCACGTCGGATACCCGACCGCGTATCCAGGAGATTTTTCACCCGGAAGACTCGGATGCCCCGCGCCTTCGTAGCCTCCGACATCCCCCTCCTCCCCGATCACAACATCCCTTATCTCAGCCATACTCACACTCCACATACTCTCAAGTATTTGTCGTCAATATTTGTCATTTCCGCGCACCGACCTTCACTCAATCCTCTTCCATAATCCCCTCCCCCTATACGTAGGGGGAGGGTCAGGGTGGGGGTTACCTCAGATTCACCCTCTCCCCTTTGTGGAACGAATGCGAACAAGCGAGCATTCGAACGCCTCTGGCTGATTGCAGGAGCGTCCATCCAGCACCGCTCGAAAGTTGCCGACACCAAAACAGGGATTAAGGGTGAGGGTGTACCATAAGAAATTCATCAGAAATCTTTCTCCCCTTAGAAAAAGGCCTGTCGCGGCGGAGGCTACGCCGTAGCCGGAGGGCAAGGGGGGATTTAGTATTTCTAGGTTTGTCATTCCCAACGATTCCAAGCGAGCGAGGAATCACCACATTTCAGTCATCCTGAACTACGACTTCGAACGAGTGAGGAATCGAGAGCCCTTGGCTGACTGCACCGACGCTTATCTAGTACTGCTCCATAGCGACACAAACCAAAACATTCAGGATCTCGTCTTTTGTCATTCCCGAATGCCTTTACCTGTCGCGGCGAAGCCCGCTGGCGAAGCCGGATCGGAAATCCACTTCCTTAAGTAATCCATCAAGAATTTTTTGTCATTGCGAGGGTGCGAAGCACCCGTGGCAATCTCTTTTTGTCATTTCGACCGCACGCGAGAAATCTCTCCTTTGTCTTTTCACCCCCCCTTAGAAAAAGGGGGGTTAGGGGGGATTTATTCATTTTTAAGTTTGTCATTCCTGCGCAGGCAGGAATCCATTCTTTTTCCTTCCTTCACCCTTTACCTTTCAGCTACTTCTCTCTCTCCCAAAAAAGGGCACGACCCCTCTCGAAGCCGCGCCCTTCCGTTTCATCCCCCGACCGCTCAGCTCGCGTTCGTCTGGTACTCTATCCCTAGGTCGTCGTTCATTTCGGCCACACCGAAATCCTGTGATGCCACAATCTTTGTGGACAAGGTGTCCGCGTCGAACTCGACGTCTATAGTCGGGGTCTGCTTTCTCGCTATCGCAAAAGCCCTGCTCGTATAAATCATGTTCCTCGCCGTCGTCGACACCTGCACGCTCGAGCTGAAGCTGATGTTCACGCCGTAAGCAAGGTCGATCGATCCCGTCTTCGCCGGCCCGTCGACCTCGCCCCTCACCTGCGCCGAATTTATGTTCGACACTGCGAGCACGTGGTCCCACTGCGCCGGGTGAAACACACCCCATATCGGGGTCAGCCCCATCACGACCTTATTCTTCCCGTGCTGAATCAGGTTCCTGATAGCGAGGAGATAATTCGCCTCGGAGAAATCCGAGGCCCCGCCGACGCTCCTCGAAAGACCGGCGTAAAGACCGGCAATCTGCTCGTCCTCATACTGCGCGAGCGACTGCCCCAGCTCCACCTGGTACACGTTCCCGAGGCTCGTCACAGACCTCACGTCCGCCTTCCTGTCTATCTGCACCGCGGCGTAAGACACGTCCGGCGTTATGTCCACGGAAGTCTCCGTGTTCGCCGTGTAAGATACGACGCCCGAAAACGCAGCCGCGCTTATCGCGCCGATCTTGGGGATGTGCAGAACGTCCCCCGGCCCCGCAAACTGAAATTCCATAATCCTGCCGCTGAATCCCCTGTTGTTGTGGGCGGCGAATTCCACCTCCGCCTCCCATATCTCTGGGATGATAGCAGCCGCTGTCGTAGTTGTTACATTACCCATTCAAAAAACCTCCCGGTTCCGGCCGCGTATCCCGCAGCCTGGTTATTATTTTCCACTCCACACTTCCCAACATTTCTGCTTTTGATTCCAGTACCGTTCCTTTTCTTCCCCCTTGTCAAAGGGGGAAGATTAAGATGGGGGTTACCTTACTTCTGTCATTCCCAACGATTCCGAACGAGCGAGGAATCATCACATTTCTGTCATTCCCTAATGCGTGTATAGGGAATCCATTCCTTTTATTAGTCATTTCGACCAAAGGGAGAAATCTATCTTTGCTTTTGCCTTTAATCTCCCCCTTAGAAAAAGGGGGAATAAGGGGGATTTATTCTTTCCAATCTGTCATCTCAAACAACGATTTCGAGCAAGCGAGGAATCACCTCTGTTCCATCATCCTGCCTGCCCGGCGTAGCTTTAGCGAAGAGGGGAACTCGTTTCAGGATCTAATCCTTTGGATTGTCATTCCCGAATGCTTGTATCGGGAATCCAGTTTTTGTTTTTCATCCCCCTTAGGAAAAGGGCGGTAAGGGAGGATTTATCCTTTTTAAGTCTGTCATTCCCGAATGTCTTTATCGGGAATCCATTTCCATCAGCAATCCGTCAAGAGTTTTTGTCATCTCGAACGCATGTGAGAGATCTATCTTTTGCCTTCTCTTTCACCCCTCCCTCAAATGCCTCTCATAAACCTCCTGCACAACCCCTTCCCCCTTCAGCTCCGCATACCTCTTCGGATCAGTCCGCGCAATCTCCCTTATCTCCTCCAGCGTATATCTCCCCTGCGCACCGCCCAGCGCTCCGGTCCCGGCGCCCCTCGCCTGCGACGGCCTCACGAGCCCCGGCCTCTCCGACAAAAATCCGCGCATGTACCTCTCGACGGTCATCCCGCTCCCCGTCTCCGGGTCGAGCATCGGGGCCCCGTCATTTCCGACGACCTGGAACCCGCCGCCTTCGACAGCCTTCACGCTTCCCTCCGTAAACGTCACGATCATATCCACGTTCGACGGCTCCGCGCCCGCCTTGAGCGCGGCCTGCGTGAGCTCGGAACGCTTGAGGAGCGATTCATATTTCACGCGCCACTCCCTCGTCTCGTCCTCATGCCTTCTGAGCTCATGCTCGAATCTCCGCTCGCGCTCCCCGGCTTCTTCGGCGACGCGCGCTCTTTCATCGGCGAGAGTCTCCGCTGCCTCTTCTTTCTCCCTGAGACGCTTCACCAGGTCACTCACCCCATCGATACCATCGACGCCGGCCTCCCTCAGCCTGCCCTCGATGTCCGCAATGATCCTCCCACGCTCGCTTTCGACCCGCGCCTCCAGCTCCGCGTTCAGCTCAGCCTCCGTAAACACCTTCCCCTCATTCGAATCCCCGGCCGCGCCTTCCTCTTTCACTCCGCCAGACTCGTCACCTTTACCCTTCTTCGCCATCTCCACCTCTCAACCCGTCATCCTGAATTTAATTCAGGATCTCGTCTTTAATCTTGTCATTTCGACCGCAGAGAGAAATCCTTCTTTCGTTTTCATCCCCCCTTTGGAAAAAGGGGAGGGGGATTTAATCCTTTTACTCTTTAATTTTTGTCATTCCCGAATGCCTGTATCGGGAATCCAGTCTTTTAATTAGTCATTGCGAGGGTGCACAGCACCCGCGGCAATCTTTCTTTCCATATCTTAAACCACCCAGAAAACACACCTCTCCCACACTCATAACCATTTGGAATCATTCAGAAATAAATCAGGAAGGAACCGACAGGCACAAAAAAAACCGAGAAGATGTTCTCAGTCTCGGTTTCCTTTGTGCTTATCGCGAAGGGCGTTGTTCGCCCATTGCTATATAAACTAATCGAACTTTTTCATCCTGTCAACAACCTTTTTGCAGCTTCTTTTGAAAAGTTTCATCGCTCCCATCGATGTCATCCCGAGCCTCTCCCCCATGTCCTCGTACGTCGATGCCTCGTTCCCCGAGAGCCCGAGCCTCATCTCAACAGCCATCCTCTCACGCTCCGTCAAGCTGGCCAAAGCGCCCTCCACGCGATCCCTGTTCACCCGCTCCCTCACCTCCTCCGGCAGCAGATGAAGTATATTCACAATCCCGTCGTTATACCTAGCCACGTCCCGACTCCTCTCCATAATCATGTGCATTATCCTCCCCCTATCAGGGGGAGGATCAAGGTGTGGGTTACCTTATTTCTGTCATTCCCGAATGCTTGTACCTGCCGCGGCGAAGCCATGCGTAGCCGGGTCGGGAATCCACTTCCGCGCGCAATCCATCAAGAATTCTTCGTCATTGCGAGGGTGTAAAGCACCCGTGGCAATCCGTTTTTTAATTTCGTCATCCTGAACTTGTTTCAGGATCTAATCCTTTGCCTTTACCTTTCTCTTCCATCTAGAGGGAAATCTCTCTCCCTCACTCCTCCCCCCTCAAATCCACAAACTCCCCCTCCGCCGCAAGCGCCCTCTCG
>CAZUDM010000053.1:0-11258 GCA_964618635.1 uncultured Spirochaetia bacterium | reverse complement strand
AGCGAAGAACCCCTACGACCTCAACCACGAGCTAAGGCTCGTAAACGCCTATTTCCTCGTAAACGCCTATTTCAAGGAAGTGGGGATGGAATCCCTCATGAGCGCCCGGGAAGAGGTTGGAAACGCGGCAAAGATAAAAGTGTGCGGGGCCGGGAAGCTCCGCATCGAAAAAAATATAAGTGCACTTTTAGGAGCTAAAAATAATTACGATTCCGTAAAACTCTTCTCGGACGCGAGGGAGATGGTGGAGAGGGACGAGAGCGCGGCTGGGCCGGGCGATTCCGTTTTGCAGCAGCTTCGAAGGCTGGTCTGTCTTCACGACGCCTATACCGCTACCGAGGCGCGTCTCAAGGGAAGGTTCGTCAAGGCCAACCTCCGGCTCGTAGCCAGCCTCGCCAAGAGGTACGTCGGGAGGGGCGTTCCGTTCTTGGACCTCATACAGGAAGGGAATCTCGGCCTCATGAAGGCTGTCGACAGGTACGACCACACGCGTGGTTACAGGTTCTCGACCTATGCCTGCTGGTGGATAAACCAGGCGATGATAAGGGGCGTTTTCAACCAGAACAGGACGGTCAAAATACCGGCTTACGTTCTGGAGCGGGCAGGCAAGGTATGGACCGAGCGCGCGAAGTTCGTGGAAGAGAGGGGCAGGGAGCCGCTACCGGCCGAGATCGCCCCGGCTGTGGAGATGAGCGCCGAGAACGTAAAGCAGGTGCTGGAATCGGCCACTACCAGAAATACCGTGAGGCTCGACTCCCCCGTATGGAACGGGAACAGGGCGACCTTCGCCGATTACGTGGCCGACGAGGAGAGCGTGCCGGTCGATTCGCTTATAGCCGAGTTCTCGATTCCGAAGTGCGTCGGGCACGCCCTTCACATGCTCGACGCGAGGGAAAGGGAGATACTCAAGATGAGGTTCGGCATAGGATACGAGGGGCGCTTCACGCTCGACGAGATAGGAAAGAAGTTCGACCTGACGAGGGAGAGGATAAGGCAGATCGAAAAGAGAGCCCTTTCGGCCCTGAGGAATTCGAGCTCGGCCCCCGCGCTCAGAAGCCTCATAGAGCAAAATTGACGGGAACCCGCGGCAGGATTGGGAGGGGTGAGGTACGGAAAAATCCCGGCCCTGCCGCAATTCAAAATTCTTCAATTGTAAAAACCACTTCCGCAGCATCTCCACAGTTTATTCCGGGTAAATGGGTCTTATAGGTAGAACATTCCCTTGACAATCTTCGGCGAAAGGTTATTATTTTACCGTACGGTCAACTATTGGCCGCGGGAAGGACAAAGTGGGAAGAACGAGCGACGCAAGGGAAAATCTGATACACAGCGCGATAGAGCTTATCGGCAACCGGAGCTATAATGCCGTCGGCGTGCAGGAGCTCTGCGAGCACGCGGGGGTGAAGAAGGGGAGCTTTTACCATTTCTTCCCGTCGAAGAGGCACCTCACGCTCGAAGCCATAGACGCCATATGGCAGGGCTATAAGGGCGAGATGCTGGAGCCCATATGCTGCGCCCAGGTCCCCGCGCTGAAGAAGCTCGAGTCCATGCTCAGAAGGTCATACGAGTCGCAGTCGAAGTCCAAGGAATGCGGCGGGTGCATGACGGGATGCGGTTTCGGCAACCTCGCCCTCGAGCTCAGCACGCAGGACGAAGTGATCCGGAAGAAGATAGCCGACATATTCGAGGACTGGGCCTTGTCACTCGAAAGGGTGATCGCCCAGGCTGTGAGAGAGGGGGATCTGCCGGCGGACACCGACACGCAGGCGACTTCACAGGCGATCATATCCTACGTCGAGGGCATTTTCGTTCTTGCAAAGGCGTTCAACGATCCCGGTATGATCGAGAGGCTCGGGGAAGGTGTCTTCAATATATGCATCAGGCGCAAGGAAGACGCAGCCGCGGCTGCCGAATCGGCGTGAAGCTTTAGTCAATTATTTTTTGCCGGTTGACAAGAAGACCGGTCAACTATGAACCAGCGGAGGAAGTAAAATGAAGGGTCAAAATTTTAACACCGAAGAAAGACACGGAGGTATGATCATGGACGGCGAGCATCTGTTAAGCGCGGATCACGATGTAGAAGACCTTCGGGACGAGGAGCTCGTTGCACTTTTCGTCGCAGGGCGTGACGAGGATGCATTTAACGAGCTCGTAAACAGATACACCGACAGGGTATACAGGCTCGCATACAGATTAACGGGCGATCCGAAGGACGCAGAGGAGGTTCTCCAGGAGGTCTTTATAATACTCGTCGAAAAGCTCTCGTCCTTCAGGAGCGAGGCGAAGTTCTCGACATGGCTCTATAGGGTTGCGTCGAACGCGGCCTACATGTACCTCCGGAACTCCGCCCGTTACAGGGACAAGAGCATAAGCCTCGAGGACTACAAGCCCTATAACGACTACGGAATGATAGAGGGCGTCAAGGAAAAGGATTTCAGCGAGGCACCCGATTCCAGGCTCCTCGGCAAGGAAGGCGCGCTTCTGATAAATAAGGCTATTCAGGAGCTGCCGCCCGATTACAGGATCGTCTTTCACATGAAGGACGTCGAGGGAATGACGAGCAAGGAGATAGCCGAGGCCCTGAGTCTTTCCGTCCCCGCCGTAAAATCCAGGGCTCTACGCGCGAGGCTCTTCCTCAGGGACAGGCTTTCCGATTACTTTTACGAATGGAGGGATAAATGAGGGGATTATTCCCTGAATGCCTCTTTTATAAGGCCGCCGAGCTCCCCGCTCTGATCCATCTCGACGCAGATGTCGCAGCCGCCTATGAACTGCCCGTTTATATAAAGCTGGGGGATCGTCGGCCAGTTGGAGTAGTCCTTTATTCCCTGCCTGATGTCGGGGTCCGATAATACGTCGACCGTTTCGTAGTCTACGCCGTAAGAATTCAGGATATTGACGACCCTCGCCGAAAAGCCGCACTGCGGCATGTCGCGGCTGCCTTTCATATAGAGAATTACCTTGTTGTTCGCTATCTGGGATTCTATTTTTTTCGATACGTCTTCCACTGTTACTGCCTCCTGTACGAATTAGCCGAAAACCGGCCGCATGCCCTAAGCGCCGGCCTTCATGCTTTCCCACTGCTGCGGGGTGTAGGTCTTGAGCGAGAGTGCGTGTATGCGCTCCTTCATAGCCTCGCCCAGAACTTCGTAGACAAGCTTGTGGCGCTCGAGAAGGGACTTCCCCTCGAACTCGGGCGATACGATCACTGCTTCGAAATGCGTGCCGTCGCCGTCGACTTCGACGGAGGTATTATCCAGCTTCGCCTCTATCAGCGCTCTGATTTCCTTAGGATCCATTGAACATAGTATATATACTTTTGGTATCCTTTCAAGGAAGGGGAAGGGCCCTCCGGGGCGGTTGAAGCCGGCGCCGATGGGGCATATAATTGAAGTTCATGAGCCCGAAAATCGTGGCTGTGATAATAGTGATCGCGCTCCTTCTTCTCGGCGCGTCCAGGCTCTTCGAAAGCCTTCAGGCCAAAAGGGAGAGCACGCCTTCCTATATCGGCGAGGCCGCCCGGACGACTGTCGAGCTCCGGGAGATGAAGGAGAAAAGCTCCGAGCTGATAAAGAGCCGCGAGGAAGCAGTCTCTGACGAATAGCGAAACAGCGCTTGCTGCGCAGTATCTGGTGTTTTAAGAATCCGGCCGTTCTCTCAGGGGGGTAACACATGTCTATAAAAGCGAAGGATGTAATGTCTCAACCGGTCGCGGTTCTTTACGAAGACCGGAACCTCGAAGAAGCCGCCCTCCTCATGCTGGACAAGCGTGTGAGCGGCCTTCCCATCATAAGCGCCGAGGGGAACCTGGTCGGAATAATCACCGAATCCGATTTTTCCTCGAAGAGGCACGCGGTGCCGCTTTCACGTATATTCGCCCCGAGCCTCTTCGGAGAATGGATGTCGAAGCCCGAGCTCGAAAAGGCGTACGAGGAGGCCCGCAGCATCAAGGTCAAAGATATAATGTCGAAGCCCGTCATCACGGCGAAGGAAGACGAGCACCTCTCCGACATCGTGGTGAAGATGCTGGAAAACAACATCCACAGGGTGCCCGTCGTGCACGACAACAAGCCCGTCGGCATAATCTCGCGGCACGACCTTTTAAAGCTCGTCGCCGGAAAGCTGAAATCAAGGGACTGGACGTGAGCGTTTTCGGAGTTGGCCCCGAAAAGGAAGCTGCGTTAAGGGAGCGCATGGGCGGGCTCGGGATAAGCGAGGGCGACCTCGAAGAGACGTTCCTCCGGTCGCGCGGCCCGGGCGGCCAGAACGTGAACAAGGTCTCGACGTGCGTCAGGATAAAGCACGTCCCCACGGGTATCACCGTCAAAGTGGACAAGGACCGCTCCCAGGGAGTAAACCGTTTCCTCGCACGAAGGGAGCTTGTTTCGAGGTACGAAGAGACTATTCTCGGGAAAAAACCGGCGAAAGAAATCGAGCGTGAAAAGATTCGCAAGCAGAAAAAGAGAAGGGCGCGGAGGGCGGGGGCGAAGACCACCCTCGAATAATTCCCGGTCAGGGCTGGGGCATTTCACGGCCGGTCAATTCCCCGAGCCTGTATACCCTGTATCCGTCTATATTTTTTTCCAGCGTATAGTTGTCGTTAATGAACCTGTCCAAATAATCGAGCCCGAGCTTGAGCTCCTCGTGCCGCCCGTCGTAGTAGGCGACGTAGAGCGGCTTATTTTTATCGAGCTCTGCCGGAACCGTTTCCCGGAGATTTAGAATCTCGTACATTATAGTGTGGTGCTCCGTCCACCAGAAGTCCTTTATCGCGGGCCTTCTCTCCGAAAGGAAATATACTATGGGCTGCCCCCCGACGACGAGTATGCGGTCGCCGTCTTCGGAGTTGGACTTTATATAATCCGAGACTGCGTAGGACGCGCTCCGCTCGTAAAAATCCTCGTCCATATTTCTTATGAGGGAGACGGTACGCGCGAGGGGGGACTGAACGAGGAACAGCGCCGCGCCCAGCAGCATCAGCGCCTTCACGTAGCTCGCGCGGAGACCGAGCGAGGCGACGCCGAGGCCGACGATGAGCGCGAAGGGCAGGGCCATCTGGAGGTAGTAGTGAGGGAACATTCGCCTTCCCCACACGACGCCCAGCACTGAAAGCGCCGCCAGCACGAAGACAAAAACGACGGCATCCGCTTTAACGTTTCCTTTTCTTCGCGCGAGGCTCCAAAGTAGCAAAATGCTGCACAAGACCGCCGCAAGTGTAACGAGCTCGAAATTCCTCAGCATAAGCCAGTGGACGTAGTAGATTAAATCGACGAACGCCTTCTGAAGCGGGACAGCCCCGACGAATTTTCCGTTCGTTATAAAGTAGGTTTCGAGAAAAGCCCCGAGAGCGCCGTTCGCACCGAGGTAGAGCGCGACGATTGCCGCTGCAGCTGCGAACCCCGCACCGTACAGCGCGGCCCCGGTGAGGAACGCGCCCGGCTTTCGCGGCTGC
Source organism: uncultured Spirochaetia bacterium (assembly GCA_964618635.1). Classification (GTDB taxonomy): domain Bacteria; phylum Desulfobacterota_D; class UBA1144; order Nemesobacterales; family UBA2774; genus JADLGH01. Next base: position 5,806 of record CAZUDM010000053.1, on the reverse strand, counting down.
CGCGAGAAATAATCGTATATCAGAAATACAGGCACCGCCGCCGCCGAAAATATAGCCGTCGCCTTAATCAAAAACGCCGCCGCGGAAAAAGCCCCCGAAAGGAAGATCAGACCCTTTGCATCGTTCTCCCTGTAATCGAGATACGTAAGGATAGACAGTATGACCGGCAGCATCATGAAGAGCTCGCCGTTCGATGCGAGGCCTCCAAAGCCGGGCGCGGCGAACATGAGCCCGTAAAACAGGGGAGGCAGAACGGCTGCAAAGCCGCTTATGAGACGCGCCGCGACGAGGTAAACGAAGAACATCGAGAGAATAAGATAGGCCGAGGTGAAAATCCTGAGCGCGGCGATGCTGTCTCCGAAGACAGCCACGACGGGTGCGAGTGTAAGGAAAAGAAGCGGTCCCTTGGTGTCCCAGGTGGTTTTATACGGGACGCCGCCTGCAGCTACGTCCTGAGCCATTGTAAAGTATATCGATTCGTCCCAGTCTATGACGGAAACGTCCGCGACCGGGAGCCTTATCAGGAATATGAAAAGAAGAACGAACGCCAGCCACAAAATCCGGTTGCCGGACCGTGCGCCGAGCGTTCTCCATAACTTATCGGCCATACTTCACCAATTTATCGGCCACACTCCCAACTATCTATCCGCCGCAGCGTCATGTTCAGATAATGATTTAGAAGATTACGGAATACAATACTACACCCTTTTAAAAAAAATATGTCCCCTTGAAGGTTCATGCCGTTTTATCGTGGTTATAATGTAATTAGAGGCTAATTGACAAATCTTCTAAATGAACCGTAGAATTAGCTGTCAGTCCATTTTTATTCTTGGGCGAATTATGACCGCGGCTCTATTCTGATCAGCCCAAATCCGATGGAGGATATTCATGTCTAAGCTGAAGGGGAGAAAGCGTTTCTATGTCTTTTTGATACCTGCATTATTATTGCTTCTCATTCTGATTCCGATAAGCCTTAACAGGGCCGTGGGAGGGCCGACGAGCGGCACGCTCAACGTTCGTACGGAGAACGATTTCGCCTCCAGCCCCGATATCTTCGCGATACCGGGGGAAGACCTGGTTGCCGTATTCCTTGAATCTCTCGACTGCATGATCCTCGCCAGCGACACGGGCGAGAAGGGGCACGACATCATCCCCTATAGATATACAGCCAGAACCGAGCAGACGTTCTGCTGGCAGGACCCGGACGAGACGGCTACCCACTACATGACCTTAATAGACGGCGAGGGCAATGAAGCCCTCCGGGTCGTCGCTAACGGCGACTGCGTTACCAAAGATATAGAGCCCGGTGATTACGACATGTTCCTCTATCACGGGAACGCATCCGGGAAGAACGTTACCGTGTTCATCGTCCCCGTCGGCGGGAGGTCCGTCATAAGCACCGCGCCGGAAGAGACCCTCGAAAGCGTCTCGACGATAGTCGATACTGACAGGTGCGCAGGATGCGACCTAAGCGGCGCAAACTTCTCAGACGCCGATCTCAGGGAAGTAGACCTGAACGGGGCCATTCTCGACGACGCTATATTAGCCGACTCGAATCTTTCCGGTGCGAACCTTTCCGGTGCGAGTCTCAGGAACGCCGACCTCACGAAGGCGAACCTCGAAGGTGCAAACCTCTCCGGGGCTGACCTCACAGGCGCGATACTCATAAACGCCAGGCTCAAGAACGCCGACCTCGACGGCGCGAATCTCGAAGGCGCCGACCTCGCCGGCACGCGTCTCGCGAATGTCGCTCCCGGGGCCCTGGTTTCACCGAACGGGGCAAGCTCGCTCGTTTCGGTATCGGGCATATTCGAAGCGACGCCGGGAGTGGTGCAGTGCAGCACTGCAGGTGCGATCGGAGCGGGGAACGGGGAGGACCTCGAGGTAACTGCCGCCTGCACGGTTCCGGCGGGTACTTATCACTACAGGAACGTTCACATATACAACGGCGGCTCGCTTACATTCGAGGACGCTGTAATAAACTTCTGGGCGTATAACATAGTTATAGAGAACAATTCGAGCCTCATAGCCGGAACGCCGACGACCCCGATAGGAGCGGCGGGCGGGAAGCTCACCATACACCTCTACGGCGACGACCAGGGCAACGGCGGGCACGGGGTAGCGTGCAAGACCGACGTAAGGTGCGGTGCGCCGGAGGCTATATGGACCTCGGACGGCTCTTCGAAACAGACGCTTCCTGGCGGAGTCAGCGATTACTTCTATCATTATCATCCGCTCCCTGTCGATACCGGTAATCCGAACGCCTACTTCGGGTACAAGACGCTCGGCGTCGCTTACGGGGGTACTTTGAACCTCTACGGAAAGAAGGGCTCGACGCTTCCGGACAGCCTCCCGAGCTCGAATTCGGGCACGAGCTGGGTAAGGCTCAATAAGACCGTCGATAAGGGTGCGACAGAGATAGAGGTCAACCGCGCGGTCGACTGGGAAGTGGGCGACCGCGTAGTCGTGACGACTACGGACTATCTGCCCGGGCATTCAGAGCTCCTCGAAATAACGGGAGTCACCAGCAGTCAAAAATTTACGATCAAGGTACTCAATCCCTATACCGGCGCGGAGATACCCGGCGGGATGCAGCACAGGCATAACGGCTCTACATATCCGCTCACCACTGTGCCTGCGCGTCTCGGGCTCGATATAAAGGTCGACGGGCAGCCGGCCGCTGAAACGAGGGCCGCTGTCGCGCTCCTTTCACGGAGCATTCGCATAGTATCGGCGGGGGATACCTTCAACTCGACCAATCCCACCTGCGCTTATGACTGCTTTCCGCCAGCCCCTTACCACTTCGGCGGGCATACGAGCGTAAGGCAGGGATTCAAGCAGGTGCAGATACAGGGCGTCGAATTCTACCAGCTCGGCCAGGGCGGCCGCATGGGCCACTATCCCGTCCACTTCCACATGGCGAGGCTCACACCCGCGGACACGTTCGTCAAGGACTCGTCGGTCTGGGACTCGATGACACGGTTCATAACCATACACGCGAGCCAGGGCGTACTCGTGGCGAGGAACGTCGGATTCATGTCGATAGGACACGGCTACTACCTCGAAGACGGCACCGAGATAAACAACAAGCTCTACTCGAATATAGGCATACTGGCTCGCGCCGCCGTCGAAGATTTCGAACCGGGGAAAGGGCACAACCCGAGGAAAGTGCCGGGAATCCTCGCGGCGACGGGGGTTAACCTTGAAAACATAGATCTCCTTGCGGCCGTCTCTGATTACGTCCATCCTACGGTATTCTGGTTCATGAACGGGTGGAACGACTTTCAATACAACATGGCCGCGGGGGCGACGGCGTGCGGGGCCTGCTACTGGCCCGTAAACGGCGCTATAAGCGGCCCTTCGAGGAACCAGACGTGGGAATCGTACGCGAATATAAAGCCCGACCCCGGACGGGACGCTACGGCCCCTGTAATGAGGTTCAAGGGCAATTACTGCACGACGGCTATGAACTCCTATAACGCAACGGTGAGCACCGCGGTCTGTCACGGCGTGGGCATAGGCTCCGTGCGGGTGAACCCGGTGCCGAACCCACTTGCACCGCCGCCCGAGGCGAACCCTGCGAACGAGCATTACTATCCGAGGTTCTCGGCCAATCCCAACGCCACGCGCTGTAACCCCGGCGAGAACTGCGGCACCGTTCCGGGGTGCACCGGGGCCAACCTCGAGAGGTGCATGGTAACCGTGCTCGACAGGTACACGACCTCCTTCAACTGGGCTCCGACCAACTTCTCCGCCATATGGCTCCGCCGCGCTTTCTTCGTGGTCATGAACAGCGCCGTAACGGACGTCCAGAACGCGGGGCTCACGTTCGTAACGGGCGGGGACTATACGCAGTCGTCACTCCTCCCCGGGAGCTTTATGCTCGCCACGAAGAACGTGTTCATAGGGAACACCCAGATCGGCAACACCCAGAATGATTTTCCGCTGGCGTCGAACGCCGGGCCTTTCAGCAAGGGCGGGCTCGCGTGCGACAACACGAAGCCGCAGGCCGCTAATTACTGCATATCGAGGGCCGAGGTGGTGAGCTTCCAGATAGACAACTTCGCCAACAACCAGAGGCTCTTCAACATCTACGACGGGCCCGCGAACCAGGATTCCAACGCTTACCTGCATATTACCCCGACGATCATCACCGACTGCACGAAGGCGAATAACGGCGTATGCGAGAACAGCGAATGGGCGAACGCGAGGTCTCTCGGCGTGCCCCTCCGTCAGCCCGAAAAGGACGTCTGCATCCTTCCCAACGCCGCAATCGCCTGGAAGCAGCCCAACGGTTTTTACTACCCTCCGGCGTTCCACTCCGACAACCTCTTTTTCGACAATGTCGATATAAGACATTTAGTCATAGAGCCGCTCTTTCTTCCGGGCACGTTCAATACGGACAACGCGGCCGTCAAAGAGAACTACTGTACGTATAACACGACCGACACGTTCAGTGGATGGACTGCTATCGACAGACAGACGATACTCAACGACGACGACGGCTCGCTCACGGGTTATGCTAAGACCGTATCCGTCAATTTCGACCATTTCTTCAACTCTCCTATAGAAGGCATCGAGTGCGCCTCGGAGAATTCCGCGAAGACGAGCCCTTACGAGTATGTGACCTCCGTCATTTACCCGGGCTGCGCGACGAACAGCTCATGCGGCGCCAACTGGTCTACCAACTGCACGGAGCACTGTTACGGCGTTCCGCTTCTCCGCCAGCTCAAGACCGATGGTGAAAACCAGCAATCGAACCCCGACATGGAGATACGCATGATGGGGCCCGATATAAACGGCAGGATAAACCTCACGGCGAATAACGGGATCTATTACATAGATACCGCCAGGAATACCGTGCAGAACGCCTTTCCATTAAAGAACATCTTTCAGAAGAACCAGACTTATTACATGTTCTTTGTTTTCGCACAGCCGCATACCAAGCAGACCTATCAGTTCTTTGTAGGCGCGGGGGCCGAACTCGACGAGAATGCCCCTGCGAACGTAAAGGCGGTCGGGGCTAACCTTGCGACCAAGGCCGTCGGATTCGACGACCTCCCGGGCGGCTGGCCCGCGGCCTGGAAGAGACATTACGACAACACTACGGGCATACTGACGATCACGACGGACATGAGCGCGTTCGCCGATAATTTCGCCCAGGCCAAGCAGGCGAGCTGTCAGCCGGAGAGCTTCTGCGAGCTGAGCGGCAATACGTGCGCATGCTCAAGCAAGCTCCAGGCCGACGACCCTGCTCTTTACCAGGAGTGTGTCAAAAATAATATCTGCAAATGGTCGGGGAACGACGTAGACTGTCCTGTAATCGAGATCAACGGCAACAAGGTCATCAGATGTCTGGGGTTCGGGGTTACACTTACGGACAAATTCGTGGCGGACGACGGGAATCACAGGCCCGAGCCGACTTGCTTCCCAAAGGACGATCCTGACTGGAACGTAAGCATGGCCGCCCTTGAGGCCTCCGAGGAGCTTGCGGGCGCTTGTTTCAAGAGCCCTGTGTTCAATCCGCAGTTCTGCTCACCGGGCGGCGCGGGCGGCGACCCCACGCCGGTGCCCTCGCCATTGCCGTCGCCGTCGCCCACGCAGGAACCAACGCCTCCACCTTCGACCCCGGCGCCTGAGCCTACACCTGTGCCCCCGACGCCCGAGCCTACCCCGGCGCCCACACCGACTGGTGAGGTCTTGACCGTGGAAACGGACGAGCCTCCGGGCGAGAACTGCGAGCTCGGGGGTACGAAGATCGAGACGGGACTGGATATCGACGGCAACGGCGTTCTGGACCCGGACG
>CAZUDM010000052.1:0-12442 GCA_964618635.1 uncultured Spirochaetia bacterium | reverse complement strand
ACTTGTCCCCCGTCATGACGGAGAAGAAATCCTGGGCCCCGAGTATGCCCGTCAGGAGTCTCGTAGTCGTCCCGGAATTGCCGGCGTCGATGACGTCTCCGGGCTCCTTTAAACCCCGGAGGCCGTTCCCCTCTACGGCGACGTCCGTCCCGCTTATAGAAATTTCTGCACCCATGCTACGCATGGCGTTCGCCGTCGATATCGTATCTTCACAGTTGAGAAATCCCGAAACGGCGATCTTTCCCCTGGCGAGCGCGCCGAGCATCAGCGACCTGTGCGATATGGACTTGTCCCCGGGGGGCGTAACTTCTCCCCTGAACGGTTTGGCGCTTCCCTTAACTACTTCCTTGGACATGGTTCAGACCCGAGAACTATTTTGCCTGAATAATACCGTAGGTTAAATTGTAAAGAAAATATTCGAGAGCACGGAGAGTTACACATGAGGCCGGAGTTTTCGCCGCCAGCTGCCATACTTCTTTTATTCCTTCTGTTCGCCGTCCAGCTGTTCTACGGTCCGCCCCCCGCGGCCGCAGAGATATGCGGGAAGTGGGGCGACGCGAAGAAGGTCGGGACACTCGACCACCTCCAGATTAACGAGGCGAGCGGCATAGCCGTCTCACGTAAATTCCCCGGGAGGCTCTATCATGTGAACGATTCGGGCGGAGGGCCGTACTTTTACGTGTCGGGTATGGAGGCTAAAGGCACGAAGCCTGTACGCATAAGCGGCTACGAGTCCCGGAGGTCCGACTTCGAGGACATGAGGCTCGGAGAGTGCTCGCCGGGCACGTCCTGCATATTCATCGGCGACATCGGCGACAACCGGAAGAGAAGGGACTACGCCGAGATCATAGTGATCGAGGAGGTCCCGGACTTCGTCAGCATGACCGCGCCGCTCAAAAGAATAAAAATCGCCTACCCCGACGGTCCCCATAACGCCGAGGGGCTCGCCATTCACCCCGGGGGCGACATATTCATACTCACGAAGGAAGAGGAGAAGGACCTCACAAAGGCCTACCCCGCGCGTCTTTACAGGCTCCCGAAAGATAAATGGAACAATGCGGGCGAGGACGTGATAACGCTCGAATACATGGGCGAAATAGACCTTCCTTCGCTTCTTCCGGACGCCTCCCCTCTCGGGCAGGTCATAACCTCGCTCGACATAGCGCCCAGCGGTAAGAAATTCCTTGTCCTCACGTACGAAGACGCCGTCGAATTCGGCATCGACCTCTCGGCCGGAAAGCTGAAACCGGCGGCGGAAATGAAAGAGGGCAAGGACTACCGCGTCGTCGAGATTACGTCCCTCCCGCAGCAGGAGAGCGTCGCTTACGTCGACGGCGGCACGGGCTTTATATACGACAGCGAGCACCATCTCTTCGAGACCCCGATAATGAGGGTAGATTGCGTAGGCGGCGAGTAAACGCCCGCCCCGCAGTTTCAATTCAGTAGGAAGGCAATTATGAGCGGGGTCGAAACAATGGATATGAGAGTTCCCGCGAGTATGATCGAGGCTACGGTCTCCGAATCCTGATTATATTTCTCGGCGAGGACGAAATTAAACACGGCGGGCGGCATGGCGGAGAGCAGTATCACGACGCTCGCCTCGACGCCGTCGAGATTAAGAAGCCACACCGAAAGCACACCGAAAACGAGGCCGAGGAATATCCTCATTCCCCCGAAGAGGAACGACTTCCCGACGTCCTTTATCGCAACCTCCGACAGCTTATACCCGAGGGCGAATATCATCGTCGGTATGCTGGCTTCCCCTAGAAGGTCGAGCGACCTGAATACGGAGACAGGCATCTCCCATCCCGATATGCTAAGAAGTACACCCGCGACGGCCGAATAAACGAGCGGCAGCCTGAATACCTCGAGCGGGCTCTCGTCGTAGCTCAGAATGTATATGCCGACGGTATAGTGGAGCACCGTCGTAGAAACCATGAACAGTATGGCGACGGCGAACCCCGCCTCCCCGAACGCGAAAAGGACGAGCGGAAGGCCCATGTTCCCGGTATTCCCAAAGAGGACGGGAGGCAGATAGACCTTTACAGGCAGCTTCATCGCCCTTATCGCGAAGAGCGCCAATACGAGCGAAATTCCTATCACTATGCACACGGATAAAAAGACCTTTCCCGCTATGGCAAGGTCTATCGGGTCTTCCGAGAGCGACGATATTATGAGCGCGGGCGTCGCCAGGTATATGACGAAATCGTTTATACCGGAGAGATTGATTTTCTTCTTTTTGCCGAAGAGGTATCCTGCACCCGTGATGAGGAAAACAGGAAGGACGACGTTTATTATCTCGCTTATTATGGCTCGAATCCCCCTTTGGTCGTCTTTTAACTCCGGGGGTAAGGTGAATAGCGGGGAGTCATTTTCGTGGTGGTAAAAGTTTTGGAATCGATCGGAGCGGCTTGCCGCACGGCGCATCCGCTACCAGTTTATTACTGCAGCGCCCCAGGTAAAGCCGGCCCCGAATACGGAAATCAGGATCTTGTCGTCCTTTTTCACCCTTCCGCTTCTGACGGCCTCGTCGAGAGCTATCGGTACGGACGCCGACGACGTGTTTCCGTACCTGTCGAGGTTGCTGAATACCTTTTCCTCGGGGAGGCCTATGCGCTTCCTCACGGCTTCGAGAATCCTGTAGTTAGCCTGGTGGGGTATGAAGAGGTCGATGTCGTCCGGGGTGAGGTCCGCAAGGCGTATGGCTTCGAGGGAGGACGATTCGATGGCCTTCACGGCCTCCTTGAATACTTCCTGCCCCGCCATTTTGAGGAAATGCGCCCTGTTCCTGATGGAATCCTCGCTCGCCGGTATGCGCGAGCCGCCTCCCGGCATGTAGAGGAGCTGCCACTGGCTTCCGTTAGCGCCCATGGTTATGGACATAACACCCGGCGTGTCGGACGCGGATATAACAGCCGCGCCGGCGCCGTCGCCGAAGAGTATGCACGTCGAGCGGTCCTGGAAATCCATTATGGTAGAGAGGGTTTCGGCTCCGACGATCAGAACCTTCTTAGCGTTGCCGCCGTCGATTATACCCTTTCCGGCCTGAAGCGCGTACATGAAACCCGAGCATCCCGCGAGAACGTCGAAGGCCATTATATGCCTCGCGCCGAGCCTGCTCTGAAGAAGGCATGCTGTCGAAGGGAAAATGTAGTCCGGCGTAACGGTGCCGACTATAATCGCGTCGAGCTCGCCGGGTTCTACGGATGCGCTTTCGAGCGCCCTTACGCAGGCATCGTAGGCTATGTCCGAGGTGGCCGTTCCGGGATCGGCGATCCTTCTCTCGCGGATTCCCGTCCGGGTCCGAATCCATTCGTCCGAGGTGTCTACGATTTTTTCGAGGTCGGCATTGGCGAGCACCTTTTCCGGCGCCGCCGAGCCGGTACCCAGGAACCTTACAAAGCTCAACTTAAAGCTCTCTCCTTAACAGATACCAGTCGGGGAATAGTATAGGGAAGGCGGGTCTTTGTCAACTTATCCACCGGCCCGGGCGAGGAGCGTTCCGAGCTCCGTTTTCTGCGCCTCCGTGAGCGACGCGCGCCTCACCTGCTCTATCTCGTCGTCGTAGTAAAGTATGTCGAAATGCTCCCGGTCTCTCAGGAGCCGCATCAGCTCCTTTTCCTCCTCGGATTCGAGGCTGAAGAAATAATCGAACCGGAAAGACTGCCCGGCTGCCGTATCGACTGTTATAGTCGCGGCGATGCAGGGGAATTCCGGCCTGTCCAGAAGCTCGAAGCCGAGCGATATGACGTCCGATCCCTTGAGCGCTTCCATATCCTGCCCCGAGCACTTTATTATGAGCACTGGGCTCCCCTCGACGAACACGAATATGCAGCCGGATTCCATCATCGAGAGGGTGAGCGCAGTCTCTTTTCCTATTTCGGCCGGGGCTTTTAGCCCTCCGCGCCTCCTTAGGAAGGGTTTTAAAAGTATCGATAACAGTTCTTTACCCATTTTGCGTAAGTCTAATACAACCTCCGCTTCCGGCAAGGCGGCGGGCGATACAGGCCCGGTTTTCAGCGCATATTGCGGCTAAAGTAGTTCCCGGCGCGCCGCCCCGAAATTTTTCCTTGACATCGGCATGGCAAATTTATTAGTATCAAGATATCGGAGCGTTTTGGCCGGTGTTATTTCCTAAATTTCTCAGAAAAGGCGGGGAATTTCGGATGGACGTAGGCTGAATTTTGCGCACGTTCGGTTCCCTGCGTTTTGAAAGGGAGGAAGCGTTGAGATGATGTGGACACTGATTGTTATAGGATTGGCGTTTTTATTCTGGCGTTATATGGGTCCGATCGGAGCCCAGGCCCCGGCTGCAGCCGCGGCGCCGCCTCCGCCCCCGCCGCCGGCGGCAGAGCCCGCAGCGGCGGCTGGAGGAGATCCGTTCGTATCTGCCCAGCCCCCTCAGGGAGGAAGCTCCGCCCCGTCTTCGGCGCCGTCTTCTTCGTCGTCCTCTTCGGGCGAGGTAGACCCGTTCAAGGCGCCCGGCACTTAATGCCCTCTGCCTGAGCACCGCGGCCTCCCACACCGCCGCGGTTTAGAGTGATGGCCCTTTAGACTGCCACGGCCGGAAGGCTAAACTATTACCTCTTTCTTGGTTCTTATGAGGAGCCAGAGGAAAAATAGCCCGCCTATGGAGGCCGTTATGATTCCGACCGGAATCTCCACAGGGGATATGAGCGTTCTTGAAACCGTATCGGCGAGCGTCAGGAACGACGCGCCGAGGAGAAACGAGCAGGGGAGTATTATCCTGTTGTCCACCCCGAGCATCATCCTCAGTATGTGAGGGATGATGAGCCCTACGAACCCTATCGGTCCGGTCACCGATATCACCGCCCCCGCCGAGAGCGAGGTGGCGAAGTAAATCTGCCTTTCCATCTTCTTCACGTCCACGCCCAGCGAAGATGCTACATCGTCGCCGAGCCCGAAGAGGTTCATCTCCTTGGTCATGGAAAGAAGGAGGAGGCAGCCGGGCAGGGCGAACAAAAACGTCTTCCAGAGCTCGCCGTAGCCCACGATATCGAGGCTCCCCATTATCCAGCGCATCGTCTGGAGCGATTCCGTAAAGTTAGAGAAAAACTGCACGAAGAGTATAAAGGCCGAATAGAGGAAGTTCATCACGACGCCCGCGAGTAGCAGCCTCCCCGTCGCGACGATGCCGCCGACCCTCGATACGGAATAAACGAACAGCATCGTCAGGAGCGAAAAGGCGAAGGCGAATATCGTAACCACGGAAAACCCGAAAAAGCCCGCGGCAAGCCCCGTCCTCATGGCGATTATCGCCCCGAGCGACGCACCTCCCGAAATGCCGAGCGTAAACGGCGAGGCGAGGGGGTTCCTGAAAAGGGCCTGGAGCGCGGCCCCGCATATTGCAAACGTACCCCCGGCAAGTGTCGCCATGAGGACCCTCGGAACCCTTATCTTGTAGAAAATCGTGCTTGCGAGCGCGTCACCACCCGTAATTGTCTCGACGATGTTCGCGTCGTAAATGCCCGAGAAAACGCTCACGAAGGCGGTCACTATCCAGAGAACGATCAATATGCTTACAGCTACTATGAATTTCTTTTTTGCAGGCATGAGCTCACGTGAATTTCAAAACGGCGTCTATTCGCCCGAGTACACGAACAATTTCCCGTCTTCTTTTCTGACAGCTACTTCAGTCCCGTAAAGCGCGCTCAGGTTCTCCCCGGTTACCACTTCTTCCACTCTGCCCTCGGCGAAGATACTGCCCTCTCTTAACATTACTATCTCGTCGAAGTAAAAGAGAGCGCCGAATATGTCGTGCGTCGCGGCGATTATAAGAATCCCGCGCTCGTCACGGAGCTTCCTCAGTATGTTCATGATCTCGCTCCGGTGCCTTATGTCGAGGAACGTCGCCGGCTCGTCGAGTATCATCACCTCGGGCTCCTGCACGAGGGCGCGGGCTATGGACGCGAGCTGCCTTTCCCCGGACGAGATTTCGCTTATGAGCCGTTTTCCGAGATGCGAAATTCCGACAGTCTCCATAGCTTCGCGGGCCATTTCGAGGTCGCTCTCCCTTTCGAATTCGAATCTCCCGATGTATGGCGCGCGGCCCATGAGTATCACCTCCGTAACAGTGAACGGAAAGGCGAAAACCGGGTCCTGCGGTATGTATGCGATCCTCCGTGCAATCTCCCTCTGGCCGAGAGAGCGGAGCGGCTTTCCCCTGTAGAGCACTTCTCCCGCTTCCGGTTTTAGAGCGCCCGTCATGAGCTTTAGGAGCGTCGATTTCCCTGCGCCGTTCGCACCGAGTATGCCGTGCATGCTCCCCTTCCCGAAAGAGAGGTTTATACTGCCGAGAATACGCCTCGGGCCGTAGGAAAAACTCACACCCCGGCATTCAATTACTGCTTCCATAACCCTCCCCGATCTCCGGGTGAAGCACCCCGGCCAGCACACCCGCTCCTTCCGCTATGGTCTGGCTCGGGTGAAGGAGAACGGTGGTCGGCAGTATGTAGACCCGGCCGTTTCTGACGGCCCTAGACTCGCCAAGCCCCTTCCATATCCGGAGTATCTCCTCTTCCTTGTCCGGCTGCTCGTGGTTTACTTCCACTATAACGTCGGGGTCGAGCGTGAGTATAGCCTCCCTCGTGAGCTTTATCGAGAACCTTTCGTTTTTGACGACATTCTCTCCGCCGGCGATTTCTATAAGCTCGTTTATGTAGTTGTTCTGCCCTATGACGTAAATGTCTTCGAGAGTCCCGGGATTCCGCCCGACGACGAAGAGCGTCTTCTTTCTCGGGAGATTTTCCGTCTTCTTTCTGACCGCAGTGAGGCTGTCTTCGATGTGCCCCGTTACTTCCTTCGCCTTCTCGTTCTTGTCCAACAGGCCGCCGATGAAGTTGACGGTGTCTATTATGTCCTCGACGGAATCATTGCCGCTCACGATTACCGTTTTTAGTCCGAGCGACCTCAGCTTTTCCCCGAACATGGCGTCCTGGTCCTTCATAAGTAAAACCGCGTCGGGCCTGAGGGCGACAATCGCTTCGAAATTGGGGTTAACCCATCCGCCCACCTTGGGCAGCTTTCCCGCCTCGGGCGGGAAGTCGGAATATATAGTCACGCCCACTATCCTGTCCATCTCCCCGAGGGCATATATGATGTGAGTCAGACTCGGCGAGAGAGAAACTATTCTCGTAGGCGGCTCGTCCGCTGCAGCGGGAATGCAAAATACCGCCAAGAGTATGGCAATAAGAAAAAGGCGTCTGGCTCTGGAAAACATCTTCTATCCGAGGAACTGCTCGAAGCGCATGTAGTTTTTGAGGTTCACGACCGACCCTGCCGGCGGCTCGTACCCCTTCATGACGCCCGGGTGTATCGTGTTCGCGAGTATTTCGAGCCCGTCTATGGCCCTCGGGCCGGGCCTGCTGAAAAATGAGTTCGCGTCGAATACGTAAGCCTGCCCGTTCGTCGTGGACGGGAGCGAAAACCACTCGTCATTTTTCATGATAGCGTCTATCTCGTCGAGCGCTTTTTCGGCGCTGAACCCGCACGGCATTATCATCATCATGTGAGGCGCGAAATCCGCGATGTCTTTCCAAGTTACTTTGAACGACGGCTCTCCGGGTTTACCCAGCCCGTTCTCGCCGCCCGCTATCTCGACCATCTCCGGCACCCAGTGCCCGGCGGCGTAGGGCGGGTCGAGCCATTCGAGGCAGAACACCCTCGGCCTGTCGCGAATTGCTTCGAAGTGGGCTCTCACCTTCTCAATCCTCTGCCTTAGCTTTTCCGTGATTTTCGCGGCTGCCTGTGCAGTTCCCGTCGCTTCCCCTATTATCACGATCGATTCCAGTATTTCACCTAAAGTCGAGGGCTCGAGCGATATTATCTCGGGCATGCGCCCCAGTACCGAAGCGGCGTCCGTAACTTCGTTCCCCGAAACTGCGCATACCTCGCAGAGCCCCTGCGTAAGGATAAGGTCCGGCGCGGCTTCCCTGAGAGCATCCCTGTCTATTAGATAGGTGCTCTTTCCCTCGGCGGCGTTCCTGCTCACGACCTCGTCTATCTCCCTGCTCGACAGCTTTTCCGGGTCGATGAAGCTCATTATAACCCTCGTCTTCTCACGGGCCACGGGAGGATAATCGCACTCGTGCGTAACGCCCGTCACGCTGTCACCGAGCCCGAGCTCGTAGAGTATTTCTGTCGTGCTTGGAAGAAAGGAGCAGATTCGCATTATAAAACGCCTCTTCGATAGTTTGGAGGGGCCGGACGAAAACTCGGCCCCCTCCGTAATTATCGTTGACTACCCTTCTTTATGCAAACCGCGCGGCTATTCGAGGCCGAGCGTCGTATCGACCGAACCCAAATGCTCGTTGCCGAATATGGCGGTGACAAAATATATGTCAGGCCCCTGGAAATCCACTCCGGGAATTCCCGGTCTTATGGCGAGCCACTGGACGCCGTCGAACAGGTCGGAATCGGGATTGAACCCCCTTATGCCGGCCGGGAACGGCGCCATGTACGGGAAGGGGTCAAGCTCGTCGTCATTCGTATCGAGGACCGCTATCTGGTCCGAATTAAAAAGGGTCATGAACAGGAGGTTGTCCCTTATCGCTATGTCTGCGGTAAAGTTAAGCCCGGTCGTATCAGTAATAACGATTGGATCGCCCGTGCCATTGATCACATCCCCCGAGATTAAATCGACTTTGAGGAGCGCTCCCACAACCCCTAGTCCCAGGTACGCAAAGCCGTCGTCTGTCACGGCAAGAGAGTTTGGCAGACATACCAGCGGATTTTGCGGGCTGAGCGGAATATTTATGGTATCGACGACAGAATTGGTCTGAACGTTTATCAGGTCTATGGACGGCGGGAAATTCGTATCGCATGAAAATTCGAATGTTACGGGGTCGAACAATGTGCCACCGCTGTTTACGGCATATAAAGTGCCGTCTATAACTTCCATGCTCCCTGTATTCCCTCCGGATGACTGAATGATCGTTACGAGGAGATTATTGACGGTGTTCAAAACAGTTATAAAACCGTTCCCCGCGGGATTGAAGGTCTCATTCAGATTGTTATTGGACACGAAGGCCTTTCCGTCGGCTATGGCAATGCTGGCCGGTTCTTCGAACGGATTACCGGCTATGACCTGTACAGCGAGGCAGGGCTGCGTTGGGCCTGAGTGTCCAGCCTCGACTATAAGCACTTCGCATACCCTCGTTTGCACGTTCACGACGGCCACGCTCTGCCCGGAATAGTTCGGCACATATGCCCGCGTATCGTCGAGGAACGCTATGTCGTATGGATTAGATTCCGGGGGTACGACTATAGTTCCCACCTGGCTCGGGGGATTCTGGTTAAGGTCGAAGATCTGAATGTTGTCGGAGAGCCCGTTCGGTACGTATGCCCTGTTGCCCCTGATTTTAATTGCGGTAGGTGCGCTTCCGAGCTGGGCCAAATTCTGCTGTACGGAATCCGAGAGCAGTGTGACGCCTATGACCACGTCTTCAACTATAGTCCCGCCGTCCGTGACGAGGACATTGAACTCGTCGCTTGTATCCCCGGTGAAAGTCACGGGAGAGAAGCTCTCGTCGCCTTGCCCGGACGAAGTCTGGGTCTCGCCGGTGTCCAGATTTGTCACCTCGATGGTGCTCCCGGGAGGCACCGAGCCCGGAAGCCCGCCTACCTCTATAGTTTCGTTGGAGCCCGGTATTGCCGCCACGGCCAGAATGTCTCCCGTGGGCACGAATCCGCCTCCGCCGCCTGAATCTTCACATGCCGCGAGCGTGAAGCATCCCGCTACTGCCAGTAATATCGAAAGTAAAGTTTTCATGTCTAAATCCTCCTCTTGTTGTATCTGTTATTTTCCGGTTTTAGAAATTCACTCCTGCCGTTGCAAAATAAGTCCTTCCCGGAAGCGGGAAGTCGAGCGCGTCCCTCACGTCGAGATTGTTGAAAAGGTTCTTTATCTCGAACGTGAAAAAAAGCTTCTTCCACTCCGCCTTCGCTCCTGTGTTGTAGACAGTCCGGGCGGGAGTCGTCTTCGAATCAGGAAAAGCGCTGACAGGTATCCTGTCCACGTAATTCGTCTCCCAGAAAAGGGAGATATAATCGAAATCCAGAACCGCTCTCAGGTCGAACTTGTTCCTCGGCCTTCCGGGGAGCTGGGCGCCGGTTTCGTCTATCTCGCCGTCGAGGAACGTGTACCCGGCGAAGAGCTCGAAGAAATCGAACGGCTTCAACGCGAGGCTCGCCTCTATGCCCTGCTCGTCCACGTCGCCGACGTTTCTCGGCTCGATGGTCTGGGGGCTGATGTAGACGAACAGTATCAGGTCCTTTACATGGCTTCTGAAATAGGTGACTTCTAGGGCAGCCTTCGGGTGCGAGAGCAGGACTCCGACGTCGAAATCGTAGGCAGTCTCGGGCTTTAAGTTCGGGTTACCGCGTATGAATCCCTCGTTCGGATAGAAGAGCTCGCCGAAGCTGGGCGCCCTGTACGAGCGGCCTGCGTTGGCCTTGAACGAGAGGAAATCGAACGGCGTGACTATGACGCCGAGCCTTGCAGAGACACCGGAATCGGTGTCCGTCGTTTCGTGCCGCGTGCTCCATACGTCGTACCTTGCGACAGGATTAATCAGCAGGAGCCCGTCAAACAGATTTATCTCGTCGCCTGCGAAGAGCCCGAGTGTGAACCTCTTCGGGTCGTCGTAGTCCTCGTTAAAGAGCATGTCCTCCCGCGCGTCGACGGCAAACGTGAATACCTGGCCATAAGGCGCGAACCATCTGAGCGTCGGGTTTATACCGAAGGAGTAGGTCTTGCTGTGGGTATCTATCGGAAGGCCCAGGGTCGGCTCCGGGTTTTTAAACTTCAGATCGTCGAACCTGTTGAATAAGAGCACGTCGAGGTCGAATTTGTCGTTTATGAATTTCTCCTTCGAAATGTTTATGCTGGTGAGGTTCCTGAGGTCTTTCTGGTTGGCGTCGGGCTGCTGGAATTCTCCCAAGCCAGGCACTCCACGGTCGTCGTAGAAGAATTCGTTAAGGAGGCTTACCTTCCAGCCGTTCCCCGGGTCGTACGTCACCTTCCCGAGGAGGCTTTCGGAGTGGAACTCGTTGTTGATACGGGTGAGTGTGAGGTTGTTCACGGATTTGAACTTGAAGTCGCCCTTCGACTGCGAGTGCGTGAACGATACGAGATAGCTGAAGTCGCCCACCTTCTGCGCGCGGGAGGCGTTTATGCTGAACGTCTCGTAAGAGCCGTAGGTCGCCGAGGCGAACGTGAACGGCTTTGACGAATCCTTCGTCACTATATTCACGACGCCGCCTATGGCGTCGCTCCCCACGAGCGCCGAAGCCCCGCCGCGAAGGACCTCGTACCTTTCTACGTAATGAACCGGAATGGTCGAAAGGTCCACCCCTCCGCCGACGGGGCTGTTGAGCCTCACGCCGTCGAGCAGTATCACCACCTGGTCGTTCGACGACCCTCTTATCGAAAGGGTCTTCAACTGTCCGAATCCGCCGTAGTCCCTGACGACTACTCCCGGTGAAAAGGACAGTATCTCCGAGGCCGTGTTGTACTCGCCCACGAAACTGTCGAGCTCTATAACTGTAGAAAAGGCCGAAGGATAGTCGAGGGGAGTCGTCTCCGGCGCGTCTTCGACGACGACGGTTTCGAGGGTATCCCCATCCTCCTGCGCGAACGCATGGATAGGGAGCAGTAAAGTGAACAGGAGTATTAAGAGTTTTTTCAATTGCGCCACCGGTTCAAGAGCTTCGAACCGGGAGGCGGGTCTGTGCGAACGCCGAACATTTACCTTCTCCCCTCGAAGAAAAGTAAATTCACAGTCATAAGGCAGATGTTCTGGCTCGTAGCCTCGGGACTCCACCGCGCCTTCCCGGAATTACCAGTGGCGTTTTTGCGGGGGACTTTAAGGACTACTCACAGCAGCGAGCGGGCTGCGCCGGATTCTCACCGGACTTCCCTTTTAAGCCTAAGCACCTTATATCCATAAATTTTAAAGAGCGTAAATAATCCCTTACATAATAACTTCTGACGGGGCGAATTCAAGTCGCCCCCGAAGCAGCTACCTGAAATTCGGGATGACCTCTTTGCCGAACGTCTCTATGCACCCCGATATCACATCGTGCGGCGCCTGCGGGAAAACCATCCTGCAGGCGATATACTTTATGCCGAGCGTATCCCTGTACATCTTTATCTCTTTAACACAGTCTCCCGGCGTACCGATAATAAACCTGTCCTCGGCAAGGTGCTCGAAGAGAGGGTCGTCGAGCCCCGCGAGCTGCTTTCCCCTGACGAACATCTTCACCCCGAGTGTGAAGTAATACTTATACATGTCGATTATGTATTTGGTTCCGCCCTCGACAGCCTTGTTTCTGTCCGCCGATACGAACGTCTCGCGGAGGAGTATGTGCTCGACTGCCTCGGGGTTCTTTCCGGCTTTCTTCGCCTCGTCGTTGTAGAACC
>CAZUDM010000051.1:0-13008 GCA_964618635.1 uncultured Spirochaetia bacterium | reverse complement strand
TGCCCCGGCGGAGCTTTATCCGCCCAAGACTTCGGGCGCAGCACGGCCCGGCCGGATTCCCGTGCCGGGACACCCGCGCACGGTAATGGAGGCTAGGCTATAGAACTTTAAGATGTTTTAGATGTGCTCAGGTACAGGTAATAATTAAGTGCTATGAGGCAATTCATTACCTAATTGGGATTATTTCTTTTTCTTATCCAATTCCGTCTTTTGATCCAAGCCTCGATAAATCCTTGCTTTAAAAATTCTTCCACAATCTGTTCAGTAGGTTCATTAATACTCAGTAGACTCTTACTAAATTCAAATCTTGCTGATACTTCTTTCTTCACTATATCTGTCAACTTGAAATCCTTTGGTGTTTCCGCACTAAACCCAGCTTCCAGAAGAGCATCATTAGGACAATTAATAGAATTGTTGGAATAAGTATTATACTCATTCCAAATCCATGTCACCCATTCTTTTAACCCTTTTATCATAAAGCGTTTAACCTTTTTTGGCATCCAGTCACTTTTATCTGACAAAAAAAATACAATGTAGTCTATGGTATCGAAGGCCTTCACCGGTGGGCCCAAGACATCTCCTTGAACATAATTACATGCAATAATGGCAGGCCTATAGTTTCCGAAAGTAGGATGCCGAAGCGCTAACAATTCATCACATGCCGGCACCTCTTTATTCACTGTCAAACTAGTCCCATCAGGTTTATTAAATTTTGATTTTTTCTCTTGCTCGCTTAGTGAATGTGAATACCAATCCTCAAAAATCGCTTCAAATTCTCCACCGAAACTTCTAATCGTTAATTGAGGAGCATAGGCAGCTAGATAATGAGGAAAATTAAAACAAGCCACTTTTAAGCCAGCTTGGGAGTTTATAAATTCCAAAACTTCATCGGGAGGAGTAATTTGCGTTATCAACTGCTTCTCTGAATTATTTTGCCAAATCGTTTGCATGGCTGCCCAAGCAATCCGCTCTCCTCTTTCTTTTGGCGAATTACCTTTTGCGGGAAGTGGGAATCCCCACCGCCCCCAACCCATAGGAGCTTGGAAAGTGTCCTCTTGAGGATTCGAGCCAGAATATTCTATTATGTCATGCCACCAATCATCTGTCACTACAGGAGGCTCAATTCCAAATTCGATTAAGCGATCTCTTGCAATGAGTAATGAAGAACCTTCGGGTTTAATAGTTCTTAATAATTCGGCCACTACATATTCGATCCCACTATCGCCAATTATTGCTATTTTGTCCGCTAGCGAGGGTGAATACTCGATTATTTCCTTTTTCGTAATATCGTACCAAATAGGAAGAATAAGATTTGATTTTGAATTATTTTGCCTTGACACAAGGCCATCGAGCTCCCATTGTGGCCATTCTTTTCTAAAGAAACTTTTACTCAACACGACAATCCCATATCTACATTTTGACAATCCAAGATCAATTGATCTTCTTAAACTATCACCAACCTTCAAGCTAAATTCATCGTACCAAACTTCTATTTGGTTTTCCTTTAGCCTATGAGCCAATGGCCTTACAAAATCATCTTTCTCTTCAGAAGCATGGCATATAAAAACATCATAAAGCATCTTGCGACTCATGGTCTAGTTTTATATTAAATCACAACTATTAAGATTATTAATTACTGCTGGCTGTTTTCAGAATACAAAGGATCCACTTTTACGTCAAGCAAGTGAAACTGCGTGGAATGATCTCTTAGATACATGCAATTTTATCAAACAGCTTTAAGAAAGATCATACTTAGATGGCGAGCCCGAACTGTATATAAGTACCCCTCTACTCAATGTCAGGTGATACTTACCTCTTTTATTCAACAGGTTTTCTGAGACTTTCAAGCGTGGCGTCGTAAGGGTCCCCCGCGACGCCGCTTTCGGTGATTATGGCCGTCACGTTTTCGTGCGGCGTAACGTCGAACGCCGGGTTAAACACGTTCACGCTGTGCGCCACTTTCTTCCCGGATATGTGAGTGACCTCGGCGGGGTTTCGCTCCTCGATAGGAATTTCCCCGCCGTCGGGACAGTCATAGTCGATCGTAGACACGGGAGCGGCGACGTAAAACGGTATCCCCTGCGACTTCGCCACGACGGATATCGTGTACGTACCGATCTTGTTGGCGACGTCCCCGTTCCGGGCTATCCTGTCGGCCCCGACGACGACGGCGTCCACCATGCCCCTCTGCATGACGTGCCCGGCCATGTTGTCCGTGATAAGCGTCACGGGTATGCCGTCCCTGTCGAGCTCCCACGCCGTCAGCCGGGCGCCCTGTAGAAACGGCCTAGTTTCGGTGGCTATAACCTTTATATTCTTACCGGCCTCCTGCGCGGCGCGTATCACGCCGAGGGCCGTCCCGTAGCCGCCCGTGGCGAGCGCCCCGGCGTTACAGTGTGTCATGACCACGGAGCCTTCTTCTATGAGCCCCGCGCCCCACCTGCCTATGTCCATGCACGTCCGTATATCCTCTTCGAGCACGCGCACGGCTTCCTCGGCCAGCCGGGATTTTAACTCTGCGACGCTGCCGGTCTCGCCCTCCAGCAGCCTGTTCATTCTCCGTACGCCCCACGCGAGATTGACGGCCGTCGGCCTCGTCGCGAGGAGAACGTCCGACACTTCCTTCATGCGCGACATGAATAAATCCCTGTCCGACGTTTCCGTATTCAGGGCACCCAGCGCGACGCCCATCGCCGCCGCGACACCTATCGCCGGGGCCCCCCTTATGACCATTCGCCTGATTGCGTCGGCCACGTCCTCGTACGTCAGGCATTCGACGTAAACCTCCTCGTCCGGGAGCCGGGTCTGGTCGATCATCACGACGCGGCCGCCTTTCCACTCTATCGTTTTAAAAGAAGACATATCTTTCACCTTTATTTATATTACCCGTAGGGATTTCCGGAGCTCGTATTACCACCGGCAGCGCCCGCTTTCTAAGGCAGCGTCAGCTCGAGCGCGACCCATTCGCCGTCCGAGTGCTCGGCCGCAAGCACGAACCCGCCTTTCAGCATCCCCTCCACGGCCTCCTTCCTTCTCATGCCGGGTATGCCAGATACGACGAGCGTCCCGCCCGGCGCGAGCCGCTTTTTAAACTCCTCCCTCATGAGGAATATGGGCTCCAGGTAAACGTTGGCGACGATGAGGTCGTATTCCCCCGTCACGCTCTGTATGTATCCGCAGAAAAACTTCACTTCCCCGGGAATGGAGTTCCTCTCGGCGTTCTTTCTCGATTCCATTATCGCTATCGGGTCCGTATCGAACGCCGTAACGTCCGGGACGCCGAGCTTATACGCCGATATGGCCAGTATGCCGCTCCCGCAGCCGACGTCGAGCATCTTTTTCACGCGGCCTTCTTCGCTGTGCCGCTCGATCGCGGCGATGCAGAGCCGCGTCGTTTCGTGGTGCCCCGTCCCGAAGGCGAGGGAAGGATTGATCTCTACGACGACCTCGCCGTCTGCGGCGGCGTGCTCCTCCCACGGAGGAACGATGACGACCCTCTTCCCCGCCCTCACCTTTCCGAGGAGAGTCTTCCAAACCTCCCAGCTCGAGCGGTCTATAAGCTCGGCCCTGACAAGCCCGACCTCGGCCCCCGGGATAGCGTCGATGACGAAGGCTATATAATCCTTCAGCTCCGCCATAAGCGACGAGAGATCCGTTTCGATGGGGAAGTACGACGACAGCTCGTATCCGCCCCCGGGCTTTATGTCTTCGGCCACCCCGAGCGAGCCCGCTCCGAGGAGAAAATCGGAAAGGAGCCCGACGGCGTTTTCCGTGGTTTCGAACGTGAGCTGTGATACCTTGAGCAAATCGCGGCCTTCGTGCGGCATAAATATTAAAACCCTCTTAATCATAACCAATTATCCGGGAAGTTCTAATCCGGGGAACCGGTGAAAAGCCGCACGATTTCCGATTTGCCCGCGCCGAAACCTTTCCTTTGCACCTTATACCATAGGTGCTATAATTTTCCCCTATGAATGACGAGAGGCTTAAGCATTTTAAACAGGTTCTATTAAATAGAATGTCCGGTTTAATGGGCACCGCGGAAGGCACTGTAACGGAGATGAGCGAAGGCGACGGCACCTTCCCCGACCCCCTCGACAGGGCGCTTTCAGAATCGAGCAGGACGATAGAGCTCCGTAAACGAGACAGGGAAAGAAAGCTCATTCAAAAAATACAAAAGGCTATTCAGAGAACCGAAGACGGAAGCTACGGCATTTGCGAGGTTTGCGGAGAAGAGATAACCGAAGACAGGCTCGAAGTACGCCCCGAAACTACGCTTTGCATAAGCTGTAAGGAAGAGCAGGAAGAGGTGGAAAAGCAGTTCGGTATGTAATACGGTACAGTACGGCACAGACACGCGGCATGCGTCATTTACTGCCGCCGAAAACGTAGCCGGTAAAGAAATCGGCGTCCGACTCCTCCACTATAAGCCACTTCCCGTTTACCTTGGCCAGGGATATCTTCTCGATAATCCGGAACTTGCTCTTGCTGTCGTCTATCGCCGCGTCCACGTATGTTTTCTGAACGACCTCCGCCTTTTTCCCGTCGGAGCTTATGGTCCTGTCGGCGTTTCTCACGCTCAGCTTATCGAAAAGGTCCACGTTGATCCTGAAGTTCTTTTCGATCTCTTCCGGCCCTACGGTCTTCCCCTTCTTTTCCTGTTTGTAGTCCGGGGAAATGAGCGTCATGTAGAGGGCGAGGTCCTTCGTTTCAAATGCCCTCGTACGCGTGTCGAGAACCTGGTCGATCTCCTTATCTCCCTGGCCTCCGCAGGATGCGACGAGAAGTATGAAAAGGAGTGCGATAAGGCGTGAAGGGAACATTATCCTGGCTGCGCCGGCTGCTCCGTGGTTTCGGCGGGCGGCGTTGGAGGTGGAGCGGTCTTGCCCTGGATCTCGCCCAGAAGCGAGCTCGCCTTGCCCGTATACTTTTCGTTCGGAAACTTCTGCACGAGGGTGTTGAGGGCCTCCCTCGCGAGCTCGTACTGCTCGTCCTCTGCATAGGCCCTGCCAAGGAGCCAGAGCGCTTCCTGGTACTTGTCGGTGTCGTTATAGCCCTCTACGACGATCCTGTACCTGCCGGCCGCCGCCTTGTAGTTGTCCCTTTTCGAATAGAAGTTGCCTATGTATATCTCCCTTCGGGCGAGCCTGTTCCTGCACCTGTGTATGTGCTCCCTCGCTTCGGGAACCTCCGGGGCGTCGGGATATTTGTCGACGAACGTGTTGAACCACTGGAGCGCCATACGCGTGTTGGTCGGGTCGCGGTCGATGCTCCTTATTTCCTTATAATACGACATGCCGACCTGGTACGTCGCGTAAGGGGCTTCGGCGTGGCCGGGGTGGCGCTTTAAGAATTCCTCGTACTCTATCGCCGCCTGCTCGTAATCGCCGCGCTTGTAATATGTGTCGGCCGTTCTCACCTCGGCGAGAGCCGCGTAGGGGCTGTATGTATACCTGAGCTGGATCTCCTTCAGGTATGCGAGTATGAGGTCGTAATCCCTTCCGCTGAATATCCAGGGAAAGCCCCCCTTGTCCGAGTTCAGCTCCTCCACGGCCGTGTCGTAGAGCTCTTTGTCGGACATATCTCTCGGAACCTTCAGAGTACCGCAATTGACCACGAAAAGAAGAGAGATGGTCAACGTCAGAAGGGCAATGGTTTTCGTCATGAAGTCCTATAGTATTTTGATAAAAATATCAGTGTCAAGTATATACGGAAACGTTGCGGATGTGAAACGGAAACCGAAGGCCGCGGCGGGCGGCGTTTCTCCTGCTGTCACCGCAGGTTAGAGGGGCTTCCCAGCTTTAAAAGTTATAAATTCTGAAAGACGGAGGGCGTATTTCTGAAGGCGATCGAGACACGATACATTGAGATACGCGCGGGCTTCGAATAGACGATCCGCATGCATTCCTCCCGCGTATTGAGCGGCCTGTCCCGACGCTCTCACGCTACGTCGTTCCCCGCTGTTAGAATCTGCCGCCGGGACGCCTCGATACCGGCCTTCGCCCCTGCGACGGAGGGTTGCTCGAGCCGCCTGTCGCCCTTTTTATGGTCTGCTTCACGCGGTCCGTTATCCGGCACGCGGAGCCCGACTCGGACGAAGCCTGCATGTAAAGCGTACGCCCGGCGGACGTCCTCGCGAGAGTCACCTTGAGAGTGGCTTTCCCTGAAGAATCGGCGACAGCAGTCCCGAGCGAGGTGGGTCTCGAAAGGTCGAGCGTCTTTCCCCTGCACGCCCCGGACGTTATAGCCGATTTACCCGTGACGGTCGAATAGTTGAACCTTACCCTCGCTCCCGGGGCGACGCCCGTGACGCTTATAGTGTTGGCTACCCCTGCTGCGCCCGGGTCGAACAGAGATATTGCCGGATTGCCCGCAGGTCCGGGAGGAGGCGTCGGCTTGGGCGTCGGCGCTGGAGTCGGCTGCGGAGAGCTACCCGAAGACGCAAGCGTAACCGCGAGATCCGCGTTTACCCTGCCCGCGCCGAAATGGCTCGACGGAACGAGCGTTACAGCGGTGTCCTTCAGTACATCTTCCACCTCTTCGTTGGTCAACGACATATCCGCCGACCATACCAGCCCCGCGACGCCGCTCACGACAGGCGAGGAGAACGAAGTGCCCGTCCACGAGGTGTAAAAGCTCCCGGGGGTGTCGGCGGTGCCTATGGCGTTATATATTCCTACGCCCGGAGCCGCGATGTCGACGAAGCTCCCATAGCTCGAGAAAGACGCCCTCGTATCGGAGCTCGTAGTCGCCGAAACCGCCATCACGTTATCAGCCGACGCCGGGCATTGCCTGAGGCCGTTCCCCGAATTGCCGGACGCCGCCACTATTAAAAGCCCGCTGTCCCAGGCGAGGTTTATCGCATCCTGCTCCGCCTTCCCGGGCCCGGATGAATTACATTCCCGCCCCAGGCTGAGGTTGATGATCACCCTCTTCGAGGGATTTTGAATCGCATAATTTCGGGCGAACAGTATTCCTTCTATCATGTCTCCGACGGTGCCGCTTCCGCTGTCGCCGAGCACCTTCACGGGAAGCACCTTGCAGTTCCAGCATACGCCCGCCGCGCCGACCCGGTTGTTGGTCAAGGCAGCCGCCGTTCCGGCGACGCCTGTCCCGTGCCCGTGCACGTCCTCGGTATTGGCACCGCAGCTGTTTTCGGTAAACGTGCTTAATACGTTACATCCCGGGATAAGCTTTCCGCCGACGTCTTCGTGCGACGACTCGACGCCGGTATCGAGGACGGCGATTATCACGTTCGAATTGCCCTTTGTCTTATCCCACGCCTTGGGCGCGCCTATCTTGCCAAGGTAAGACTGCCGGTTATACGACGGATCGTTCGGCACTGCGTCCGCCCAAACGTAATAGTTCTTTTCAACGTATTCGACGTCGGGGTCGCTCCTGAGCTCGGCTTCGAGAGTCTCGAGGGAATCCCCGGAGCGAGTCTTCAGAACGACCATACCGAGCTCGATAAACGACCGCTTCACGTCAGCCCGATTCAAACCCCTGAGGCTCCTCGTCGCCGTGACATTCGTCCTGCCGTCTTTCATCTTGACTATAAGCTCGTCGGGAACGTAACCCTCCTCAGCGGAAGAAATCCTGGTAAAAGGCACAGACAGGAATAGAAGCAGGCCCAGGCAGAGCGCCAGGAATGATCTGAATGACATCAACATCCTCCATTAAAGCCGGGAGATTTGGCTACACCGGTGTCGATTTTTTTATTCGATATATTAAAATAACTATTCTCGTTTTGAAATAGTGCAATGTTCGTGCCATGCTTCGCGCCGCATAAAAACATGTATTTATAAACGATTAGCCCCGCCGCCAAGGCGGAACGGACCTGTCGTGGTACAAATATCGCAAGAATGGTGACAATAAACGTCATTCCGGCCAAATCTTGCACACCGGGCAGGAGCGCTTTCAAGAACCGTTAAATGAGCGCTATCTTAAGCGCGCCGCCGTCTACGTTGATCCCTTTAACGAGGGCGGGTGTTTCATCGGTCTTGCCGTCCGCGACGAGCGCGACGTAGGGCAATATGGAATTGGAGAGGGCGTAGGTGGAAGTCCGGGATACGAGCGCCGGCATGTTTGTAACGCAGTAGTGCGTCACGCCGTATTTACCGTAAACCGGCGCATCGTGCGTAGTGGGTTTGCTTGTCTCGGAGCACCCGCCCTGGTCTATCGCGACGTCGACGAATACGCTCCCCGGCTCCATGCCCGCGATCATCTCCTTCGTTATGACCTTGGGGGCTTTGAGGCCGGTGACGAGCACCGCGCCGACTACGAGGTCAGACGCGGCGAGGGATTCGGAAACGACGTCGGGATACGACGGCAGCGTTCTCACGTTGCCGCCGAACTCCGCGTAGAAGTATTCGAGCTTCTCCGGCTTGTTGTCGATTACGGTGACTTCCGCCCCGAGCCCGACAGCCGAGAGAACGGCGGCGAGGCCGACCACTCCTCCGCCTATGACAGTTACCCTGCCGCTCCTGACGCCGGCCGCGCCGCTCAGGAGTACGCCCTTCCCGCCCTTGGACTTCTGGAGAAAATGCACCCCGACCTGCACCGACAGCCTCCCGGCGACTTTACTCATGGGGGCGAGGAGAGGAAGCGAGCCGTCCGGAAGCTCGACTGTTTCGAAAGCGATAGCGCGGCAGCCCGTCTTTTCAAGCGCCTTTACAAGCCCCGGCGCGGCCGCGAGGTGAAGATACGAAAATATGACGTGGTGCTCTTTTATAAGGGGATATTCGGAAGGGAGAGGCTCTTTGACTTTCACTATGAGCCCGGACTTTTGAAAGAGCTCTCTTTCCGTCCCGATTATACGCGCCCCGGCCTTGGCATAATCGGCGTCGGCTATCCCGCTCCCCGCGCCCGCGCCCTTTTCGACGTAAACGGTATGCCCCCGCCCGGCGAGCACGTGCACCGCCTCGGGCGTGAGCGCAACCCTGTATTCCTGGATCTTCCTCTCTTTAGGAACGCCTACAATCATCGGGAATTAAGATAATATCATCAGATGCGCATGTTTAAAATATTTTCTACGCTCAGGACCGAATGAAATTTCCCTCTTTCTTAGATGCGCCCGATGCCGGCGCCCTCGTGGGCCGCATGCGATTGCCGCCCGCACATACCTAGGTGGATTTCTCCGCCACGATCCAGCTGTCTATCGTGCACACCGAGTGCTCGGACTTATGTTTGTATTTTTCGGCAAGGGGCAGCTCTCCGCGCTTATACAAATCCAGCACCGCGGGGTGCTGATAAGGGTGCGACGATACGATCCGCTGGCCCGACCGCTCGAACAGCTCTTCCATGTCGTCTACGCGGAGCCTGTTCATGTACATAAAATGGTTGTGAACGATCCGCTCCCACTCGCCGTCATCGTATCTCAGGTAATTCACGAAATTGATCGATTTATCCCCGTGTGCGAAGTGGTCTGAAAAATCTATCCTGTGAACGAAAAGGCCGTCGTCCCGGATAACCCGATTGCCCTCCTTCAGTATCGAAGCTATTACCCCGGGAGGTATGTGTTCGAAGACGTTGTAGGAGATGAGATAATCGACCGATTTTTCGGGAAGGTCGAGCCGGGAGGCATCCATGGGAGCCAGGTAACGGACGTGAAATAATTCGAGGAGCCCGGCGAGGCCGCAGCTCTTTCGCGCTGCATCCAGGAGGAGTGAGAACCTGTCTTCCAGGATTTGATTCTTGAAGAGGGCCCTTATCTCTTCCTGGTTTTCGCTCACGTATCTCAAATCGTCCCTTACGAGCTCGAGCTTGAGATAAGGATTTATGTCGACGGTTATTACTTTCCCCGCGCCAAGGAGCCAGAGCGCGATGGGTGTATTGATCCGCCGGCCCGTTCCTATCTCGAGAATGACGCTGCCGGATATATCCCTGCCCTGCGCATTTATCATCTCGCAGGTCTCAATCCCCGCCTTGAATCCGTCGATTGGGTTTAAATTTCTGAGGGAGCCGTAGCGGCGCTGCAGCCAATAATAAAGGGAATAGGCGAGGGATCTCGGGAGGAGAGAGACGGCGTTCTGAACCCTGGCTTTTGTTTTCCACCCCATATGTTCGGCTTAGTCCCGAGCATTTCTACGAACCGCTGCCGAATAATTTTACTCCCGCTGCAAGGAAAACGAAATAGACGGCATGAGCGAGGATCTTCCCCTGTCCTTGTCATTCCTGCGCAGGCAGGAATCCATTCATTTTCCACCACGCCCGTCAAGAATTCTTTGTCATTGTGAGGGGCGACCACGGCAATCTCGCGTACCCCGTCCGCAAGCAATCGAAGTAGCAGCGCACTACAGTTACCACCCGCCGCGCTTCAGATACTTAAACCCCCGAAATCGCTGCATCGAAAAATACACAAAATACACTACGTGTGCGAGCGAGGAATCTCCTCTACCCTGTCATTCCCAACGATTCCGAGCAAGCGAGGAATCAAGAGCCGCCCAAGCGGAATCAATTCTCAATGTTGTCATTCCCGAGTGTCTTAATCGGGAATCCACTTCCGACAGCAATCCACCAAGAATTCTTTGTCATTGCGAGGGAGCGCCTTCCGTGACCGCGGCAATCTCGCGGGCCACGCCCGCAGGAATTCGAAGTAGCGATGCATTGCCATTGCCACCAGACGCGCTTCCGGTGATTTTAGCAACTTTGTTGCTACGTCGGAAAACACACTACGTGTGCGGGCGAGCGAGGAATCCCTACACTTCCGTCATCCTGCCTGTCCGGCGTAGTTTTAACGAAGACGGAAACTACGATTGCGAGCGAGCGAGGAATCGAGAGCCCTTGGCTGGCTGCACAGAAGCTAATCCGGTACTGCTCCATAGCAACTCAAACCAAAACATTCAGGATTTAATCTTTTATGCTTTCCTTCGAAGAATATCATTCGCACGCAGGCGTCGAGCACCCGCTGCGGACGGCCTCTATGACCTCTCGTACGGCATCGGATATGAGATTCGGATGCTCCTGATGTATGTAATGGCCGCTGTTCGTGTCAGTAATATACGTCGAACCCGGCACCTCGCTCACGAACTCGGCCCTTGCGTCCAGTACGGCCTGAAAAATTTTATCCAGGAACGCCCGCGCTTCATCCGGCGGCAGGTTCAGGACATCGGCGGCGGCAAGTGCGAACGGCTCGGTCGAGGAGAACACGATGAGGGGCAGAGGCTCGAACGGAGGGGAGGCCAGTTCCTGTTCGAGATTCGTCTGGTTTTCGAGCCACTCCTGTTCCGGGTATGTGGCCAGACCCTCTTCAGTCGGCGATTGCACCTTCTTCCAGTCCTCCCATTCGCTATCAGTGAGCCCGTTCCGCAGCCTGTATGGAAGGTAGTCGACGAGGACTAGCCCGGATACTTCCTCGGGGAAGTTGCTCGTGTAGTACTTGGCCATGGCGCCGCCCCAGGAATGCGCGACGACAACATATGGGCCGGGCTCTCCGAATGCGGCCAGCAGGGCGCGGAGGTCCGCAACCGATTCCTCAAGAGTGATAGGCTGAGGGATCGCGTCGCTGCGGCTCTTCTCGAAGTCATTCGGTCCATCGCCTGTCGCGAGTATAGTCCCGGGACGGTCGTAGGCGCATACACGCGTTGTCCCGGCGATCGCGGGATAAACGGCCTCTTCCGAAGGGACTCGCGACGTGGTCCACGATTCGGTGCGGTCCAGGAGCCCCGATATGAACACGACTGTCGGGCTTCCCGAGCCGCGGCACTCGATGTACATGTTGCGGCCGTTGCCTATGTCGACCAGGCCGGCGAAGTCGTTATTGTTATTATCGTTGGAATCGCAGCCCATGCTGCCTGCAATCATCAGAATACCTGCAATCATCAACCCAAGCCCGGTACGCATGCTTCCCTCTCCTGTCCCTGAAGTTATATGGCCTCTTGACTCTAGAACACCCCTCCCCCGTTGTCAATCGAATCTTACTTTTTTAATTCGACTTTAAGTGAGCTGGTTCCTGATTTTACTTACGACTCTTTTTAGGAAGACGGATTAGCTCTCCCGTCTTTTTCGGAATTAAAATCTCTTTTAATGAATGGAAACAGACTGAAGACGCGGACTAAACTATAGTCCAGCAGAGTGTGGGTTGTTCGTCATCCTGCCTGTCCGGCGAAGCCTTGCGAAGCCGGAAGCTACGATTTCGAGCGAGTGAGGAATCTTCCCCTATTCTTGTCATTCCTGTGCAGACAGGAATCCATTCATTTTCCACACGCCCGTCAAGAATTCTTTGTCATTGTGAGGGGCGACCACGGCAATCTCGCGGACCCCGTCCGCAAGCAATAGAAGTAACAGCGCACTGCAGTTACCACCCGCCGCGCTTCAGATACTTAAACCCCCGAAATCGCTGCATCGAAAAACACACTACGTGTGCGGGCGAGCGAGGAATCCCGCATTTCCGTCATCCTGCCTGTCCGGCGTAGTTTTAACGAAGACGGAAACTACGATTTCGAGCGAGTGAGGAATCGAGAGCCCTTGGCTGACTGCGCAGAAGCTAATCCGGTACTGCTCCATAGCAACTCAAACCAAAACATTCAGGATCTCGTTTTTTACATTTTTGCATCCTCCCTCACAAATGCCTCTTCAGCCACGCCTTGCACGTGAGCGGCAGGTTGAGACTCTCCCACTCCCGCGAGGGTTTCAGTATCAGAAGCGAGTCGTCGTCATCGATGCTCTCCTTCAGTATCTCGCGTATTTCTACGATAGTATGACCTGTGCTCACGAACCAGACCGAGCGGAGGCAGCGTATGCAGCCGCCTAGCGATTCTATCGCGTCGTGAATTTTCTCGTAGTCCCTATCGTGATGAAGCTCGTAAGTTATGAGATAAACGGACATAGGGAATCCCCTCCCGGAAATATAGTAATCCCGTAAATGAGATTACAGGAATTATTTCTGTAAGGAAATATGAGGAATCATGGAAGATGCAAACAACGATCTTCGACAATTACATATTGTGCTGAGATATTTTAAAGCGCGCTCAATGCGCGGTAACTTTTAAACCCCGCAGTTAAGCCACA
>CAZUDM010000050.1:11953-14618 GCA_964618635.1 uncultured Spirochaetia bacterium | reverse complement strand
TCGACACGGTATCCATAAGGTCATATTTCAGTAACCTCGTTAATCTAAGCTTCTTCGATCTCGGGAAAGAAAGGGACAGGGACGCGGCCGAGTATCTCACCGAAATGCTCACCGAGTTCGCCCGGTCCGAGAGCCTCTACAAGCTGACCGACGACGCCGGAAAGAAGGTTAACACCATCGTCGACATGCTGATAGAGAGCCGGAAGGTCCCGCAAGAGAACAGCGGCTACCAGAGAGAGGTCAGGAAGTACATGGGCGATTTCTCACTCTTCATGAGCGGCATATTCCGTGACTACGTTAACCGCGGCTCCTATCTTTCATATTATATGAGCGAAGGGATGAAGTCTTATTCCGTCGTATCGATACTAGACCTCGAAAGGGGCGAGGGGAATCCCATAATGTTCAGCAAGCTGGCCCGAGAGTTCGAGTTTTACTCCGGCGCGCTCGATTACATGAGAAAGGTTTATTTCGGCCCCGAGAAGTCGGCTGATCCGTTTTCCAACCTGGCGCTCCACATTTCACGTCTCGAGCACTGAGCGCCGGCAGCTCCGCGTTTATTCCCTGAAGTATCCCGCTATATCCTTCGAAAGAATCCTGAACGATTTTTCCCTGTCCGGGCTGAAGTCCCTGATGATGAAATGCTCGACGCCCGCGCCGACGTACTCCTCGAGCTTCTTTACGACGTCCTCTTTCGAGCCCGCCGCGACGAAGTCGAGCACTATGTCGCGAGAATAATACTTCTCGCCCATCTCCCTGAACTTCCTCAGCATCTCCTGGTCGTTGGGCATTATCTTCGTGTATTCGAGCCCCTGATACTCCTCGTCGATTTTTATGTCGTACCCCGCCTGTGAGAGAAGCTCGGGCCATATGAGGGCGTGCTTTACGGGCTCCAGAGACTTGTAGGCCTCGTCGACGTTTTCCGCGATGGAGGTGAACATGTAGATTATCTTCTCGATGTCCCCGAGGCCCTCCGCCCGCTCGGCTGAGGCTTCGAGAACCGTTTCCAGCTTATGCGCGTATAGAGAGGGCGGCATGGCGTTCGTGACCCACCCGTCGCCGTACATTCCCGCTACTCTCAGCGCACGCGGCCCTGTCGCCGCAACGTATATCGGGATTCGTTTATCACGCACGGGCTCGATTCGAAGCTCGGCCTGCCGGAGGCCGTACACCTCACCCTGAAAATCCACGGGTTCCCCCTTCCACAGAGAGCGCATGACCTTTATGGATTCCACGACGCGCGTAAGCGGCCTGTCCCACCTGATGCCGTAGGGATCGAGATTCATCTTCTCGCCGTATCCGACGCAGACGAAAATCCTGCCGTTAGAAACGTGATCGACTGTCGCAAGCCTGTGGGCGAAAACGGCAGGGTGCATGCGGTGAGAATCACCGACCGTCCCCATTATTATGCTGTTCGTTTTCATGGATGCTGCAGTGATTACGGACCATACTTCGGGCGTTAGCCTTTTGGCCATGAAGACGACGTGATCGGGAAACCATACGGTGTCGAAACCCGCGTTTTCAGCGTCCGCGGTGAATTTTATAAGCCCTTCGACCGACTCTCCGGGAACCGGCGCCGTGATGCCGAACCTGATTTTCTTTCCCATCTCCATACCTCCGCGAGCGTTAATCGGACTGACAAAATTATACACAATTCATTTTGATCCCTTTCTTGATTTTTAGAAATCAAAGGGTTATTATTTCGTACCCAAACAATCCAAAACACAATTCAACCACAGAAGTGGAAAGAGGCGGAGGTAGCTGGAAATGGAGAGACTTGAAAGACTCGATAAGCTGGAGAAAGAGCACGCAAGCAAGCACGTCGACATCGAATCGAAGAGATTTTTCTTCGACGTGAAGGAAAATCACAAAGGTAAATATCTCAGGATAACGGAGCTCAGCGGCGGCAGGTCGTGCATCGTAATTCCT
Organism: uncultured Spirochaetia bacterium; assembly: GCA_964618635.1. Lineage (GTDB taxonomy): Bacteria > Desulfobacterota_D > UBA1144 > Nemesobacterales > UBA2774 > JADLGH01. The sequence continues at coordinate 12,692 of CAZUDM010000050.1, read as the reverse complement.
CTCGGTGGAATCAGTCTTTTTAAGGAGAGACTCGGGGAAGTAATAGAAGAAGCAGAGAAGCTGATCGAATCACCCGGAGCGGTTTCCTGAGCAAAGGAGTATTTTCGGTAAGTAAATAATCCGCATAGCAGCAGGGTGCGGACACAATTCCGCTAAAGAAGAGTAGTATCCCAAAAACGCCCGTTATTCAGCGGGCGTTTTTCATTCCTCAGGCATGGTCAAAGCCCTTAAGCGGAGGCCATTCTGGTTTCACATTAATTAGAGAAATGCAGTAATGACGCGTGTTCTAGGGGTTTTCCGCTTTCAGGAGATCGTCGTAGGTTTCGCGCTTCCTGACTATCGTGAACGAATCGCCGTTAACGAGCACCTCCGGCGCACGCGGCCGCGTGTTGTAATTGGAAGACATCACGAACCCGTACGCCCCTGCGCTGAGGACGGCGAGAAGGTCCCCGCTTCCGACGGCGGGAAAGGGCCTGTCCTTCGCGAGAAAGTCGCCGGATTCACAGATTGGCCCGACCACGTCCACGGCTCCTTGGGGCTCGCCGGACTCCCTGACGGTCAGTATCTCGTGATACGAATCGTAGAACGCCGGACGTATGAGGTCGTTCATCGCGGCGTCCACTATGACGAATTTCTTTGCCGTCCCCTCCTTGAGGTATATAACTTTCGTGAGAAGAAGGCCCGCGTTTCCTATGAGCGACCTCCCCGGCTCGAGAACGAGCTTGTATGGCTTGCCTGC
>CAZUDM010000050.1:3401-11853 GCA_964618635.1 uncultured Spirochaetia bacterium | reverse complement strand
CGTTTCCTATGAGCGACCTCCCCGGCTCGAGAACGAGCTTGTATGGCTTGCCTGCAAGGACGGATTTAATAACGGCGGCGTATTCGGCAGGCCTGGGAGGCTTCTCGTCCTTCGTGTAGCTGATTCCGAGCCCGCCGCCGATGTCGATGTATTCGATCTTTATGCCCGACGCCGAAAGGTCGTCGGCAAGCACGATAAGCTTCTTCAGGGAATCGGTGAACGGCGTGAGGTCGAATATCTGGGAGCCTATGTGCGCGTCTATAGCGACGACCTCTATCCCCTTCATGCCGCTCGCCTCTCTGTACACCTCGGCAGCCCTCCCTATCTCGATTCCGAACTTGCTCTTCTTGAATCCTGTCGAGATGTAGGGATGGGTTTTCGGATCGATGTCGGGGTTCACTCGGAGCGCGACCGGGGCTTTCTTCCCGAGCCCGACTGCGACCTCGTTAAGGAGCGCGAGCTCCTCGATCGACTCGACGTTGAAGAAGAGTATCCCGGCTTCGAGCGCGGCCTTCATCTCTTCGGCTGTCTTCCCGACGCCCGAGAAGACGACCTTCGACGGGTCTCCTCCTGCCCTTTTCACGCGTATAAGCTCCCCGAGGGAAACTATGTCGAAGCCCGAGCCAAGATCGGCGAACGACTTCAGTACGGCGAGGTTCGAGTTGGCCTTTACGGAATAGCAGATCAGCGTGGCGACGTCCGAAAAGGCGTCCGCGTAGCTGGTAAAAGCGGCCTTTAAAGCCGCGTAGCTGTACACGTAACAGGGTGTGCCGACCGACTCCGCGATCTTCGACAGCGCTACTTCCTCGGCGTAAAATTCGCCGTCTTTATAACGAAATGCCTCGCCCATGGAAAGAATTCTCCCGAAATTTTGCTGGAAACAATTTACACGAAATAACCCAAATTAAAACAGAATACGGCCCGTGCCAAGGCGACTCGCTGCACGTACCTTGCCGGGGCTTAGAGCTCTCCCTTAAGGTGCCTGTCGAGGTAATCGAGCCTGTCGTTGCCCCAGAACATCTTCTCGCCGACGAATATAGTCGGCGCCCCGAAAGCGCCGCGCGCCGCCGCCCGGGAAGTCTCGTCCTTCAGCCTGTCTTTTATGTCCTGCTCGACGATTCTGGCCATGAACCATTCCGGGTCGATCCCCACCTCGCTCACTGCGGCCCTCAGTATTTCGTCCTGGCCGAGGTCCTTCCCCTCCGTCCAGTAGAGCCTGAACAAGTGGTGATTATAAGGAACGAGGAGCCCTTTCTCCGCGGCCGCGAACGCCCCGCGCATCGGCTTTACGCTCATTAACGGAAAGAGGTCGGGGAACTTGAACTCTACCCGGTAGTAACGGGCCGTATCGGCAAGGTCCTTTTTCATGTAAGCGATCTTGTTCTCGATCTGGAGCGCGGGCTTGACGCCTGTCTCGTTAAAAACCCCGCCGAGAAGAAACGGCTTCCACTCCAGCTCGGCCCCGTTGTCTTCGCAAACCTCTTCGATCCTGGTCGAGGCGATATAGGTATAGGGGCTGCTGAAATCGTAATAGAATTCGACCTTCTTCGTCATTATTCTCTCCGTGGAGACTTTATCACAGGTGGATTATAAGAAATGCCGCGTTCCATATCAAGGTGGCAGCCATCTGGACCGCCTTCCCGGCGCGGCTCGCGATTGACCCGCCACCCCCTTGTGATAAACTCAACTATATAATTATAACCGGCTAAAATGACCAGCAATTTTACATTCAACGGCCTGAGGGTCACAGCGTTTGAGAGCCGGCGCGCAAAGGAAATAGAGAAGCTCATTCTCTATCACGGCGGCGTCCCGCGCATCGCTCCGTCGATGAGGGAAGTCCCGCTCGATAAATCGGGCGAGGCGCTCAGGTTCGCACAGAAGCTCATCGACAGGAAGTACGACATCGTAATACTGATGACAGGCGTCGGCACGAGGGCGCTCACCGAAGCGGTTACGACCAAATTTCCGCGCGAAGAATTCATAGACGCGCTCAGGAAAACGACCGTCGTCGCGCGCGGGCCGAAGCCCGTAGCCGCCCTTCGCGAGATGGACGTCACTCCTGATATAACAGTCCCCGAGCCCAATACGTGGCGGGATGTTTTAAACACACTCGACGGCGAGATGGATCTCAAGGGAAAGAGAGTAGCGGTTCAGGAATACGGCATATCGAACGATGAATTTCTCGAAGCGCTCAGGAGCCGCGGGGCCAAAGTTACCCCAGTGCCCGTTTACAGGTGGGACCTCCCCGAGGACACCTCTCCACTCCGTGAAGCAATAAAGGCCATAACCGAAAAGAGGGAAGACATATCGCTCTTCACGAGCTCCCAGCAGATATACAACCTCTTCAAGGTGGCCGGCGACGAAGGGCTCACTGAAAGCCTTCGGGAAGGGTTCAGGAATGTCGCCATTGGATCTATTGGACCGACGACGACCGAGGCCCTGACGAGATTCGGCCTTTCGCCGGACTACGAGCCCGACAGCCCGAAGATGGGGAATCTCATTCGCGAAATGGCCAGGACGGGCGGCGAGCTTTTGAGGAAAAAGAGGATCGCCTACGAAAACGGCGTCGATACCAGCAACTGGCAGCGCGTCGAGATGGTATGGGAGAAAGATTTCGACAAGCTCCGTAAAGAAGCCGCCCGGAACTCCGTATTCATGAAGGCGTGCAGAAGAGAGAAGACAGATTACACACCTGTCTGGCTCATGCGCCAGGCCGGGAGGTTCATGCGGGAGTATAGAGAGCTTCGTTCGAGGGTGTCGTTCCTGGAGCTGTGCAAGACGCCCGAGCTCGCTGCAGAGGTAACGCTCAGCGCGGTGGACCGCCTCGGAGTGGACGCGGCGATAATATTCTCCGACATTCTCGTAATACTGGAGCCGCTTGGGGTAGGACTCGAATTCTCGAAGGGAGACGGGCCGAAGATACTAAAACCAGTCCGCTCCGGAAAGGCTGTCGACGGGCTTTCCGACTTCGACACCGAGAGCCTCGGATTCGTATATGACGCCGTGTCTATTACGCGCCGCGCGCTCGACCCCGAAAAGGCCCTCATCGGATTCGCCGGTGCGCCCTTCACGATAGCGTCCTACGCGATAGAGGGCGGAGGCTCCCGGAACTACGAGAACACGAAGGGCCTCATGTACAAGGACGAAGGCGCGTGGCACACCTTGATGGAGAAGCTCACGGCAGCGACGGCGGGGCATCTTAACGCGCAGATAAAGGCAGGGGCCGACGCCGTCCAGCTCTTCGACAGCTGGGTCGGATGCCTCTCCCCCGACGACTATAAAGACTTCGTCCTCCCCCACATGAAAAAACTCGTCGGCTCCATAACGAAAGACGTCCCCGTTATACACTTCGGCACCGGAACGGGCGCCCTCCTCGAGCTTATGAAAGAATCCGGAAGCCCCGTGATCGGTTTCGACTGGAGGGTGGATCTCGGCGAAACATGGAAGCGGATCGGATACGACGTCGCCGTACAGGGGAATCTCGATCCGGTCGTCCTCTTCGCCCCTCAGGCGGAGATTCGAAAGAGGGCGAAGATAATTCTCGACAAGGCGGAGGGAAGGCCGGGGCACATATTCAATCTCGGGCACGGCATACTGCCCCGCACGCCTGTCGACAACGTGCTCGCGCTCGTGGACGCCGTGCACGAATATTCGTCCGGGAAGTAACGTTTCCGGCCCTGCGCTACTCAAAGGAGAAATTTATGAGTCACGATTTCGACGCGGTGCTTCTCATAGGATACGGAGGCCCGGAGTCCACGGAAGAAATAAGACCCTTTCTCAAACGCGTCGCCGAGGGGAGACCGATACCCGAAGAACGCCTCGAAGAGGTAGCCCACCATTACGAGCTTATAGGCGGCAGGTCGCCCCTAAACGAATACACGTACAACCAGGCAGGCGCTCTCGAAACAGCCCTCTCCGAAAAAGGCCTCTCGCTCCCCGTATACGTCGGGATGAGGAACTGGAATCCGTTCATCGTCGATGCGATTAAAGAGATGTCGGAGAAAGGTATGAAGAAGGCTGTCGGAATGATAATGGCCGCTCATCAGTGCGACGCGAGCTGGGAGAGATATCAGAGAGACGTCGAGGAAGCGCTCGCCTCGGCGGGTGTAAGCATCGAATTCGCTTACACCCCTCCCCTCTTCGACCATCCGCTTTTCATCGAGAACTCGGCCGACCGAGTCGCCGAATGCCTCGCCGAGATACCTGAGGCCGAGAGGGGCGAAACGATGATTCTCTTTTCAGCGCACAGCATTCCGGCCCCAATGGCCGAAAGCTCGCCGTACGTCGAGCAGCTTACGGAGACTGCAAGGCTGATATCGGAGCGTTTAGGGCACGATAAATGGAGACTAGTCTTCCAGAGCCGGAGCGGCCGCCCGCAAGACCCGTGGCTCGAACCCGACGTATGTGATGTAGTCCGCGAACTTGCTAAAGACGGTGTCAGGAACGTCGTAGTCCAGCCGATAGGATTCCTCTGCGATCACGTAGAGGTCCTCTTCGACATAGGCATCGAGGCGAAGGAGGCCGCGGACGAAGCCGGCATAAACCTACTTCGCGCGAAGACAGTAAACGACGACCCCAAATTCATAGAGGCAATGGCCGAAGCCGTGGAAGATGTCGTAAACGGCCGGGTTTGATGCCGGCATCGCGCGAATACAGGTTCGTCACGATCTGGAAGGCCGCCGCCCCGCTCGAAGCGGTGTGGAATGAAATTTATCACTCCGAGCACTGGCCCGAATGGTGGAAGGGCGTTGAGGAAGTCGTCGAGCTGAAAAAGGGAGACGACCTCGGCGTCGGCAGCGTGAGACGCTACACCTGGAAGAGTGCCCTCCCCTACAGGCTCTCATTCGAGAGCGAGACGGTGAGGGTGGAGCCGATGTCGCTCCTCGAAGGCATTGCAAGGGGGGAGCTCGACGGGCGCGGGGTATGGAAGCTGTCCTCGGACGGCCGGTATACGACAGCGAGATACGACTGGCATGTTAAAACGTCCAAGGCATGGATGAATCTATTGGCCCCCATTGCAGAACCTTTATTCAAATGGAATCACGACGTTATAATGAGCTGGGGCGCGAAGGGGCTCGCGAAACGCGTCGGTGCAATAGTCACCGAAGAGCGCGAATATTAAATCACGGCACGGGGACATTTTCATGAACTGCGTTCAAAAAGAATTTACACTCCAGCCAAAAAGCAGGGGCTTTCACCTCGTGACGAGAGAGATCGCGTCTCATCTTCCGGAGCTCGCCGAATTTGCCCTCGGCGTTGCGCACATTTTCATATGCCACACGTCGGCATCGCTGACAATCAACGAGAACGCCTCGCCCGACGTCAGGGTAGACTTCGAATCACATATCAACAAATACGTTCCGGAAAATGCGACTTACTACAGGCACACGCTTGAGGGGCCGGACGACATGCCGGCCCACATAAAGGCGTCACTGCTTGGAAGCTCGGTTTCGATTCCCGTCAGGGACGGAAGGTTCAACATGGGCACATGGCAGGGGATATATCTCTGCGAGCACAGGGACCACGGCGGCCCCCGAAGTATAATAGTAACGATCTTCGGGGAGAGGAAGAGCAGGTAATAACCTGTTACCTCCTCCCTATCAGATACCCTACGATAAACCCGAGGGCCAGAAAACCCGCGAGCTTTTTCCTGCCGCCTATGGAAATATAACGCGTCCCCTCTTCACTCACCTCTATAACACCGATGGGCTTGGCCATTATTCCTCCCCCGGCGCCGCCCTCTTCCTTATCGGGATCGCCGTCCTTTTTCGTGCCGAACCCGCCGCCGAACCCGTAGGCTATTTTGGCGACCGGGATAATCGTCTTCCCGTGCGCCTCGACGGGGTCCCCGTAAACGGCCCTCACGTTAGTCCCGGATTGAAGCTTCTCCGCTATAGGTTCCAGAATTTCCTTGAGTCCCATGTTATTCACCTCCCCGGAAAACTATATAACTAAGGATACAGGATATTCCGGGCAGGTGGCGTTTTTTAAGTCCGTAAACATAGCGCGCCACTAACGGCCCATTGTTATGAGAACTTCCGGAAAGTATATTATTTTCGTGCTACATTCCACACTACACTTCGCTAAAAGAGGAAACAACCATGGCTGAGCTCTCGCGCGGTAAAACTGAAGTGAAGGGATTCTCGAGCAGGGAGATGGATTTTCAGCTTATGCGCCAGCTCGGCTCAACTTCCTACGGCGGGGCCTCGGTGGGCGAATGCTTTTCCACGGCGGCGCGCATCAAGGACGGCGACCCCGCGAGCTGGTCGGCGGAATTCGCGAGCCTCGGCGAATGGCAGCAGAAGGATGCCCACAAACGCGCTTCAAAAGGGCACACGGTAAGCGCGCGCGACCAGTTCTTAAAGGCCTGCAATTCGTTCAGGGCGGCCGAGTATTACACGAACCCGCTCGATCCGGTTCACAGGGAGCTCGGCCTCAAGTCCCGCTACTCCTTCGGGCAGGCGATGAACCACGTGTGGCATACATTCGAAGAGGCGATGGTCACTTATAAAAGTGTAGAGCTGCCGGTTTACATAATGTCTCCGAGCCCGGAACCTATAAAGAGAAAAACTCTTCTCATAGTAAGCGGATTCGACGGCACCCTCGAAGAGGAATATATCATGCGCGGCTACTCCGCCCTCGAGCGCGGCTATAATGTGATACACTTCGCCGGGCCCGGGCAGATGGACATGTACCGTTTCTTCTCGAATTCCCACTTCGAGCCCGACTTCGAGAACGTCACCAAAACCGTCATCGATTACATACAGGACAGGCCGGAGATAGACCTCGACAGGATAGCGCTGATGGGTATCAGCGTCGGAGGATATTTCGCGACACGCTCCGGGGCCCACGAGCCGAGGATAAAGGCGCTCATAGCCAACTCACCGATCATCGATCTCCACGCATACCTCGTGGGCTTTACAGGGTTCGACCCGGCCGAGATGCCCGACGATCAGAATTTCACAGTCGCCGACATACCGAACATTCCGGACGAAGTATTCCCGAGAGAGAGAAAGGTCGGCGCGGAAAGCCTGATGATCCGATACGGTCAGTCGTCGTTCAGGGACACGTTTATTTATCTAAGGGAATTTAAAGTCGGCGACGCGATAAAAAATATAAAATGCCCTTCGCTGGCACTCGTGGGCTCCGGCGAAGGCGGGGAGCCCGAGGCGCAGTTTAAAGCGTTCGTCGAGGGCGTATCGGGCCCGGTTTCGAAATACGAGTTCACGGAATTCGAGGGCGCAGACTCCCACTGCCAGGTGGGAAATCCATCCTACGCGGCGGCTGTGGCGCTCGACTGGCTCGACGAGATTTTCGGCTGAGGGATTATCTACGCATCTATTCCGAATGAGGAGGAATGTAAAATGATAATCGACCATGTAGGCATCCCGGTTTCGGACTATAAGACGTCGAGGGCTTTTTACACGAAAGCGCTCGCGCCGCTGGGTTACGAAGTAGTGATGGAAGTGTATGGAGCCGCCGGGTACGGAGTCAACGGCAAACCCGATTTCTGGATCGGGCAGGCGGAAAGCACAGCTAATCCGACGCATGTCGCCTTCAAGGCCGGGAACAGGGAGCAGGTAAGAAAGTTTTACAACGCGGCGATAGCAGCCGGCGGAAAGGACAACGGCCCCCCGGGAATAAGGGAAATGTATCACCCGAATTATTACGGCGCCTTCGTCCTCGACCCGGACGGTTATAATATAGAAGCGGTTTGCCACGACCCGGAATAAAACGCAGGCATTTTAAACTGGACCCGGAACTAAAATGAAAAACCCAATATACATTCGTATCAGAAATATCGGTTTACTAATGCTTCTTACGGCTCTGCCCTTTTTTCAAATTTCGAACGCCGAAGGAAGCGACGCAGAAATAATAAAACTCGGAAAGTGGACGGAGACCGGCCTCGAAACACTGATGACCGAATCGGTAACCGCGGGCGGCGTCGGGGAGCGCATCGGCCTCATATCGGCCGAATTCCTCGGGACGCCTTATGTCGCCGACACCCTCACCGGCAATATAAATACGCCCGAGGTCTTCACGATAGACCTCGAAGGCGTGGACTGCTTCACGTACGTCGATTACGTCGAAGCCCTGAGCATCTCCGGCTCATTCCCGGCATTCGAGGAGAACCTCAAAAAGATACGATACAAGGACGGGGTAGTCGCATTCCAGAACCGGAACCACTTCTTCTCCGACTGGCCGATAAACAACTCCGGCAAGGTAAAAGACGTAACCATAGCAATCGGCGGAGATAGAACTAAATCGGCTTCGAAGTCGCTTAACCTTAAAAAAGACGGCTCGGTTTATCTCCCCGGCATACCGGTAACAAACCGGACAATCTATTACATCCCCTCGTCCGAAATCGACGGCGAAGTGATCGCGAATCTCAGAACGGGCGACTACGTCGGCATCTTCACGGAGATAGACGGCCTCGACGTATCCCATACCG
>CAZUDM010000050.1:0-3301 GCA_964618635.1 uncultured Spirochaetia bacterium | reverse complement strand
GGCGACTACGTCGGCATCTTCACGGAGATAGACGGCCTCGACGTATCCCATACCGGCATAATAGTCAAAAAGGGTGACGAGGCATACCTCCGTCACGCCTCTTCCCGTGAAAAGAATATGAAGGTCGTCGACGAGAGCCTCACGAATTACATGGCAAAGAAACCGGGTCTCGTCGTATACAGGCCCGTCGGACAGGACGCGAATTGACCCCGGAAGAATACGTCCTCAAAGCTGTCGGTCACTACTACAGAGGCGAATTCGAGCTCGCAGTCGAAGCCCTGGGCAAGGCCATAGAGCTGAGGCCCGATTTCGCCGAGGCGTGGTACAACAAGGGAATCGCGTACTCCGTCATGGGCCGCCTTGACGAAGAGCTGGCCGCATACGACAACGCAGTCGGGATAAATCCGAAATATGCCGAGGCGTGGAACAATAAAGCCTCGGTGCTCGGGAAGCTCGGAAGGCTCGAAGAGTCGCTAGCGGCGGCCGAAAAGGCGATCGCGCTCAAGCCCGATTTCGCCGTCGCGTGGTGCAACAAGGGTGCGGCGCTCAGCGGACTCGATAAAGACCTCGACGCCGTCGCTGCATACGACAGGGCGATTGCGCTTCAGGGAAATTACGTCGAGGCCTGGTACAACAAGGCAGTCTCGCTCCACAACCTCGGAAAGCCCAACGGGGCGCTCAAGGCTTATAACAAAACGCTCGAATTAAAACCCGATTATGCAGAAGCCCTTTACAACAGGGCGGGGCTGCTCGCCGCTTCGGGAGAAACCGAAAAAGCCGCTGCCGACCTCGTGCGCGCCTCGGAGCTCGAGCCCGCGCTCAGGGAGAAGGCCCTTTCCGACCCCGACCTCAGCCCCCTGATCTCATGACCGGATGCAAAATTTTCGAATAAATGCTAATCTTATAACTGCCCGCTGGTTATAACAAAGGAGAACGAAAATGACTGACAACGTAAAAGAGTTAACGGACCTCTCCAAAGAGAGTTTGAAAGCGAGAGCCAACCTCGACAGGATTCTCGATTTCGTCGACCTCATAAACAAAAAAGCGGAAGAGATAGAAGGTGACGTCGTCAGCCCCGGCGACGGCATAAAAGAGCTCTCGGACAAGATGGGGGAATACATAGACCAGATAAAAAAACACGTCGACGCACAGCTCGACAAAATCCCCGTCGATCCCGAAGAAACGAAAGAAGCCGCAGAAAAGCTCCTCCTCTTTCACGGCAGCCTGCCCCATGTGATAGCGTGGGCGGACACTCAAAAGAGCGGGCACAAGCAGAACTCCTACTGGTGGAGATACTGGGTGAGCGTGCTCGAGAACGCTTTGCAGCTCGAAATCGCGAAGGGCTCCCCCGACGTCAAGCCTGTGTAATTCCGCCCACTCAGTCTTTCCTGGTTCAGGATTATTTTCCGCCACCGAGTCGAACCCGAGCGATTCGGTCCTTTTGGCTATCTCGACGTTGGTTCTTGCGTCGGCGTCGAGACGTATAGGAAGGCAGGTACCGAATCTCAAATCACAATCCTGATTTTAATAGTCACTTCGGGACTCAAAGCGCCCGCGCGATCTCGAGCACTTCCTCGGCGCAGCCCCATGAAAGCGTAAACCCGCCTCCGCCGTGGCCGTAGTTGTGTATCACCGGATACCCGTCCGGGGTAACGCTCTTTTCGAGCCTTACTTCCGTCCTTCCGGGCCGGAGACCGACGCTGTGCCCGAGCACTTCGGCGTTCTTTATACGCGGCTCCAGTATCGAGCACTTTCTAAGAATTTCGGAGGCGGTTTCAGGGTCTATATCGAGGCTCCAGTTATTCTCCTCTGCCGTGCCGCCGAGTATGCAATCCCCGTTGCGCGGCACTATATACGAAAGCGAAAGCGGCCCTGTCTCGTCGCTCGTGCATCTCGTCAAGCCCGGATTCGTAATCCTCACGAGCTGCCCGCGAATCGGGTACATATTCTCGTCTCCGCAGAGCTTCCGCGAGCCGAGCCCCGTGCAGTTGACGAGAATCTCGTCGTCTGCCCCAAGCCCTTCGAGGCTGTCGAGCTCCCTTCCGAGCTTCTCTATCTCTCCCCCGGATTTTTTAAACCTCTCCATGAGATAATTTATGTATACGGGCGTCTCTATCCGGGGAACTTCCACGACGAACCCGTCAGCGTATCCCTCGGGCATCTCTTCGGGATGCGCGCGCCTGAACGACTTCACCACGGTCTTCCAGAAAGGCTCGGCCGCGGGCTCGGCGAATATTTTAAGGAGCTCGAACGTAGTTATGCCGCTTTCGGGAATCCGGCAGAGAGCCGTATACGTCTCGTAAGAGACCTCGGCCCATTTGAGCACCCTGACCTCGGGAAAAACCCTGTAGGGGTACCAGTACGCGGGAGCGACGTTCGACGTCGTATCCGGCGGAAGCGAGGCCGCTATGATCCTTACCTTGAACCCCTCCTCCAGAAGTCTTATTCCCGACGTAAGCCCTATAACTCCCGCTCCGATAATGAGCGCCTTACTCATGCGATCCTCCTGCCTGTCCGCGTGCAGCTTTTACCATTTCGACCAGAACCTTCCTCGCCTCTTCCGGGCTCCGCACCTCTCTTATAAATCCGATCCGCCTGCTCGTCACTTCTTCGCCCGACTTGATCCGGACCTGAAACCCGAGGCTGTCGACGGACGTCATGAGCGCCTCGTCAGCGCGGACACCTGCATACTTCGACGCGAGCAGTACGAGCGCCTCTGCGTGGTCCTCGTTCATGTGCCTTATGATGCCCTGCGCCGAATCCGAAAGCGGGTCCGGCTCGGCGGCGTAGTAATCGTCAACAGTCACCCACCCCATCGCTCCGAATCCACCGACGAAATAAATGTCTTCAATTTCGAGCCTGTAAAAGGAGAAGTCGTCGAAATCCACCCAGTACGACGCGTTCTCATATCTGGAAAGATACCGCTCCCTAGTGGCCTCGCGCTCTGCATCCGGAACCCTGCTCACTTTTCCCATGAGCGTCACGCGGGACGCGTTAAGCGGTTCACCGCCGGCGTCGGCCTGCGATACGAAGAGGCTTGCCCTCGGGTCGTTCGCGATGTTGTGCGTGTGGACGGCCATAGTGCTTATGAGAAACGTCGGCCTCCCCTTTTCGTCGAGCCCGTAAGGCATGAGCGAGCCGAAGGGAACGCCCGGATGCTTCTTCGAGACGGTGGACAGTGTGCCCGTGAGGCTCCTGTAAACGAGCGTCTTCACACGCTCGGCATAAGTGGGTTCTGGTATGGGCGGCCTTCCGTCGGAAGGCGCTCCCGCCCCGTGCTGTCTTGAGGGTTTTGTCATGC
>CAZUDM010000049.1:0-14659 GCA_964618635.1 uncultured Spirochaetia bacterium | reverse complement strand
CTTCGGGAGAGGCTGTAGAGGATGTATACGTAGAGGAGCAGGAGGTCGAAGTGAAAGCCCCCGCCGCTCCGGCCGGGCCCCCCGCGCCGAAGACGAGGGAAGAAGTGATACAGAATCTTGCCGAAGAGGTCGATACAGGCGGCGCGCCGGAAGCAGCGGAGATACAGAAGACCGCCCCGGCTGCCCCTGTAGTCGAGGCCTCGAAGCCGGCTGCGCCGCCCGCTGTAAAGGCGCCCGAGCCTGTGAAACCGGCTCCCCCGGCGCCGGTTGAAACCGCAAAAATAGAGACGCCGGAAGCGGCCGCCCCGGCTCCAGAGCCTGTAGAGCCTGCGCCGGCTGAAACGAAGAAATTACCGGAACCCGAAAAACCGAAAGCTGCAGAGGTCGAACCTGCGCCTGCGCCCACACCGGCAGCCGAGACGGCCGCCGTGCCTCCTCCGGCCGCGCCTGAAAAACCCGCACCTGCGCCCGAGGTAACGCTGCCCCCCGCTCCACAGGAAGGCGCTCAATCGGCTGAAGTCGGCCCGCAGCCGCTTAAGCCCGGGGATGAAACAGTAACCGAGAAATCGATGGACACCGCCGCTCTCGCGCCGGGCATGACTGAGGAAGAGCTCCAGGAAGAGGCCCTGCCGGAGGACGAAATAAGCTCCTGGTGCAGCAGGTACCAGACGGACTTCGAGCGCGCCGCCTGCATCAAGAAACGTACCGAGGCGCGGGACAAGGCCGAGGTGCTTTCTACATCGTTCGAAGACGGCACACCCGAGAAGGAGATAGTCGAGAAGTGCAGGGCGGACTGGAAAGAGGGCGTGACCTACAACTACGAGATGGTCGTATCGTGCACGCAGTTCTTCTGCACTCAGAAGGGCCTCGAAGCCTGCAAGGAGCTTGCGAAGTAGAATCACCCCACCGCGTCCGCCGATGTAGGGACGACGGAGGGAGCCCGTACCCGGCCGGTCAGTTGAAGATCAGCATCGCGATAAAGAGATAAAAGACCGAGCCGAAGATGTCGTTGAACATCGTCAAGAATGGTCCGGATGCCGCTGCGGGGTCGAAATTGAGCTTGTGAAGGACGAGCGGGCCCGCGACCCCTATGAACGACGTCGCCATCGTGGCTGAAACCATCGCTATGAAAACTGCCAGCGCGATTTTAAAAACTGCGGGCTCGTTGTAGCTGATAAGCGCCCCGATCACCGCAGCCAGAGCGCCGCATATTACGCCGAGAGTGACCCCGACCCTTACTTCCAGAAAAATAATCCTGAGTATCTGTTTTATATTGATGGTACCCATGCCGATGCTTCTTATCATGATGGTCGTCGTCTGAAGCCCTACGTTGCCCCCCGTCGCCATTATCGCCGGCATGAACGCCGCCAGCACTGCCACCTTCTTCAGCGTCGGCTCGAATGCGTAAACGATTATGAACGCTATGAAGAGTTCGCCGACGAGTGTCAAAAGGAGCCAGGGCGTCCTCAGCATTATGCGAGTCCGCGTGGGGGTGAATATGGGGTGAAGGGTGTCGCCGAGACCGGCCATCTGCATGATGTCCTCGGACGCCTCTTCGGTTATGACGTCGAGAATGTCGTCGGCCGTAATCCTTCCCACGAGGACGCCGTTCTCGTCCACGACGGGTACGGACAAGATGTCGAACTTCTGGAATATCTTCGCCACCTCTTCCTGGTCCATGTACGGGGTGACCGTGACTTCCAGCGGCTCCATGACGTCGGTCACCTTCGAGCCCGGGGTGGCCAGTATCAGCTTCTGGAGGGATATGTCGCCGAGGAGCCTGTCGCCGTCGTCCGTGACAAAAATCTGGTGAAAGTCGGGTATTTCGTCGGCTATCAGCCTTATCCAGTTTATAGCGTCCCTGACTGTGAAATTGTCGCCGACCTTGACGAGCTCGGTCTGCATGATGCCGCCCGCGGAGTCGTCGGGGTACTTGAGAAGGGGCTCGACGTCCCTGAGTCCCTCGGGGTCCATCTTCGAGAGAACCGTGGTCGCCGTCTGCTCCGGGAGCTCGCCGATGAGGTCGGCTGCGTCGTCTGACTCCATCTCCTCGACTATCTCGGCGATCTTCTCGGCGTCGAGCTCCCCGAGCACCTCTTCCCTGTGCTCCGGGTCGAGCTCCAATATGACTTCGGAGGCCGTTTCCGCGTCGAGGGCCTCAAGAATCCGCTGGTAGTCCTCGGGCGGGAAGGCTGACAGAATTCCCGCAATCTCGGACGGATGGACCTCCGCCAGCACGTCCTTTATGTTCTGGATATTTCCCTCGGCGAGGTCGTTGGTTATTCTTTCGGCTAACTCGGGATTCGGCATATTTTTTCTCTGCCAGCGGGAATACCGCCTTAGTGTATAGAAGGGACGTTAAAAGTAAAGTAGAATCTAGGCCCGAATCAAGGGCCGGCCCCCTTAATATGAATAGCATAAAAAATTACAGCAGCTTCGTGAAATTCGAGCACACGCTTTTTTCGCTTCCGATGATCCTGGCGGGGGCTTTCCTTGCGTGGGGCGGCCTTCCGGACTTAAGGCTCCTTCTGCTCATAATACTCGCGGGGACGGGCGCGCGTACCGCCGCGCTCGCCATAAACAGGATCCTCGACCGCAAAATTGACGCGCTGAATCCGAGAACGAAGGACAGGGAGCTGCCCTCGGGGAAGCTCAGCCTGACGAAGGCTTACGGAGTCACTATCGCGGGGCTCCTTCTTTACTTCGCCGCGGCGTATATGATATGCGACTTCGTCCTTTATTTATCCCCGATTCCGCTTGCGGTATTCATTATATATCCGCTCATGAAGCGCTTTACGTGGCTCTGCCACTTCGGCGTCGGCCTGGGACTCGCTCTCGCCCCGCTCGGGGGATGGGTCGCGGTGACGTGCTCGCTTCACAGCATCATCCCGGCCGTTCTCCTCGCACTGTTCACGCTGTTCTGGGTTTCGGGCTTCGATATTATTTACGCCACGATGGACGAGGATTTCGACAAAAAGAGCGGAATATATTCGATGGTGGCGCGCTTCGGGAGGGGGACGGCGCTCTATGTGTCGGGCCTTCTCCACCAGGCTGCGTTCTTTTCTGTGGCGTTCCTGTACTTCCTTATGTTCAAGACGATATTTGCCGGGGTGATGGTCGCCGTCATCGGAATCCTGTTATTTTTAGAGCAGAGAAAGTCTTCGAACGTCGATCTCGCGTTCTTTAAAATCAACATACTCGTCGGATTTTCCGTTTTTCTTTTCGTCCTCGCTGGGATATACTTACCCTGATTATGCGAACAATCGTAGGCTTTACCGGCGCATCGGGCGTCGCATACGGGGTGGAGTTCCTGAGGAGATGCCCCGACGACAAATTCCTTATTGCCAGCAAGTGGGGGAGGCACGTTTTAAACGAAGAGCTCGGTCTTAAGCTCGAAGAGCTCCGCCCGTGGGTGAAAGACATTTACAGCGATTCGGACCTCGCGGCCCCTTTTTCTTCGGGGAGTAACCACTTCGATTCACTGGTCGTAATCCCCTGCTCCGTGTCGACCCTCGCCAAGATAGCGAACGGCATCGGCGACACACTCATCACGCGTATAGCCCAGGTGGCCTTAAAGGAGCGGAGACGCCTCGTGATCGCCTTGAGAGAAACCCCGCTCAGCTCGATTGCGCTCGAGAACGCGCTCAAGCTGTCGCGCGAGGGGGCGATCATAATGCCGATAAGCCCGCCGCATTATCTGAAGGCCGAAACCGTGAGCGACCTTATAGAGGGCTACGTCGACAAGGTGCTCAGCATTATAGGCGTCGAGACGGGTAACGGCTGGAAACAGGGGGAGCTCGACTAGGGCGTCCTTTCACGGGCAGCTTATCCCGAATCTTACATTCGATTTCAACAGGCTCAGTAGACTTTTAAGCGGTAAATAATCGGGCTTTAACGGATTGGTGTCTTAAAATGACTAAAAAACAGTTTCTCGACCTCCAGGAATTTATAAGCTATCTCGACGCGATCGGCGACCTGAAGAGGGTGAGGGCGGAGGTCGATTCCGACCTCGAAGCGACGGAGATCGCCGACAGGGTGATCAAGGACGGAGGCCCGGCTCTCATATTCGAAAATGTAAGGGGGGCTTCGTTCCCCCTCGCGATGAACCTTTTCGGAACCGAGGAGCGCGTGGAGCTTGCCCTCGGGAGAAAGCCGAGGGAGGTGGGCGAAGAGCTGGTCGAGCTGTTTCATAAAGTGAACCCGCCGTCCCTTAAAACCTTCTTCTCCATTCTGCCCAAAGTCTACAGCCTCCTTTCCATGAGGACGAAAGCCGTCGGCAGCGGCGTGTCGCAGGAGATAGACGAAAAGCCCGATCTCAGGAAGCTCCCGATCATTAAATGCTGGCCGCTCGACGGCGGGAAGTTTATAACGCTTGGCCTCGTCCTGACCCAGGACCCTGTTTCGAACAAGCGTAACCTCGGCATAT
This sequence comes from uncultured Spirochaetia bacterium, assembly GCA_964618635.1. Classification (GTDB taxonomy): domain Bacteria; phylum Desulfobacterota_D; class UBA1144; order Nemesobacterales; family UBA2774; genus JADLGH01. Next base: position 10,233 of record CAZUDM010000049.1, on the reverse strand, counting down.
ACAGGATGCAGATATACGACGAGAAGACGACGGGCATGCACTGGCACCCGCACAAGGGTGGGGCGGCTCACTACCACGAGGCAGGAAAGCTCGGGAGGGAGCTAGAAGTCGCAGTCGTCCTCGGCGGCGACCCGAAGATGATATTCACTGCCATAGCGCCTCTCCCCGAAGGCATGGACGAGATAGCCTTCGCGAGCTATCTCAGGGGTAAGCCGATACCGATGGTGAAGGGGAAGAGCATATCGCTGCCCGTTCCGGCGAACGCCGAGTTTGTCATAGAGGGCGTCGTGCCGCAGAACGAGCTCAGGGTCGAAGGCCCGTTCGGCGACCACTTCGGACATTATTCGATGGAGGCCGATTTCCCCGTCTTTCACCTCAGCCGCATTACCCACAGGGCGAACGCCATTTATCCCGCAACGGTCGTCGGCAAGCCGCCGAAGGAGGACGTCTTCCTCGGTATGGCGGCGGGGGACATGTTCTCTCCGCTTACGCGCATCATACATCCGGAAGTGAAGGACATGTGGGCATACCCCGAGGCGGGTTTTCACAACCTGCTCGTCGTTTCGGTGGACGAGCGCTACCCGAAGAACGGCATAAAGGCTATGCTTTCGCTGTGGGGGACCGGGCAGCTCCTTCTGACGAAGGTCATGATCACCGTTTCGAGCGACGTGAACCCGCGCGACTGGGACGCGGTGCTCACTGAAATCGGTCTTAACTACGAGCCCGAAGAGGACGTTCTGATGATTCCGTGGGCCCCGCTCGATACCCTCGATTTCACCAGCGGAAAGCTTAACGTGGGGAGCAAGATGGGCATAAATGCCGTCCGGAAGCCCGCGTCCGGCAGAAAGCCCCGGAAGCTGCCCGATAGCGTGCCCGATCCGAGGGCGAAGCACCCCGAAATCCTCGACTGGAGGCTGCTGAAGGGGGGGATTCTCGCCGTGAAGCTTGACAAGAACCCCAAGGAGATGTTAAAAAAGCTCTTTGAGACGCCGGGTTACGAGGATGTGAGGATAATAGCCGCTGTCAGCCCGGATATCGACGTACACGATAACACGGAGCTCATCTGGGGGATATTTACGAGGTTCGACCCGTACCTCGACCTCGTATTCGAGAGGACGGAGCTCAGGGGCCCCGCGGTCGTTTACGGGGGCCGCATGGGTATAGATGCAACTATAAAAAGCTGGTATCCTGCTGTGATAGAAATGTCCGAGGACGTTAGAGAGGCGGTTACTGAAAGATGGAAAGAATACTGGAAGATATAGAAAAACTCTGCTTCGACAAGAACCTGCTCCCGATAGTTGAAAAGGTTGCCAACGAGGAGCGCATCAGCTTCGACGACGGGCTTACGGTCATGAACAGCCTCGACATTAACACCGTCGGGATGCTGGCGGATTACGTTAAGCGTAAGAGGGCGGGGGATAAAGTTTACTTCGTCGTCAACAGGCACGTCAACCCCACGAACATTTGTGCGATTTCGTGCAGGTTCTGCGCCTTCGGGACGACGAAGAAATCGGCCAACGCCTACGAAATGTCGCACGAGCAGATACTTTCACTCATTAACGACGACATAAGAGAAGTGCACATAGTCGGCGGGCTTCATCCCGACTGGAAGTTCGACCATTACCTCGACATCATTAGGCTCGTAAAGAACAATTTCCCTAAGACTCACGTCAAGGCATTCACGGCGGTAGAGATCGACTGGTTTACGGAAATCACCGGCAAGGGGCTCGAGTACGTACTCGAAACCCTGAGAGAAGCGGGCGTGGACGCTCTCACAGGCGGAGGGGCGGAGATACTCCATCCCGACGTGAGGAAGAAAATCTGCGCGCCGAAGACTATCGCCACAAGGTGGGAGGAGATACACAGGCTCGCTCATTCGATGGGGATTCCAACGAACGCCACGATACTCTACGGCCACATCGAAGAGCCGTTCCATATAGTCGACCACCTCGACAGGCTGAGGAACATAGAGGACGATTCCCCGGGATTCTTCGCGTTCATACCGGTCTTGTTCCAGCCCGAAAACACAGGCCTCAAGAAGCAGGTGAAATTCTTCCCGGCTTCGTACGACCTAAAGGTTCACGCACTCGCGAGGCTATACCTCGACAACTTCCCGCATATTAAATCCTACTGGATAACGCTCGGGGAGAAGATGGCGCAGGTCGCGCTTCATTACGGGTGCTCGGACGCCGACGGCACAATTATGAAGGAGAAAATCATCCACGACGCGGGAGCGCCATCTGAGCTCGGGCATACGCGCGACTTTATGGTCAACATGATCAAGAACGCGGGATTCATTCCTGTCGAGCGCGACGCCCTTTATAACGAAGTGAGGGTGTATAATTAGGGATACTGCGCTTGGCGAATCCGACATAGCTGCTTTATTGCGTTAATCAACCGACGCGCGTTTCAGGTCGAATTCTCTTTGATTACTGAAATGGAAGGATATTCCTGCCGTAGCATGCTTTTTATCCTACGCAGTGCGAGACCGGATTACGGCTGCCATTCGCACCGTTTAAGATGAAATCTCATCCGGTCCTACGCCGTAAAAACGCACAATGTGCGTGCAATCAATTACCAACTCAAAATATCCCTTGAAAACGAATCCGTTTTGATTAATCCTTTCTAATAACGCAGGGGGGCATAACGATGAAACACATGAAAGCGCTTTCCTTAACGGCTTTATTCGCAATCCTAATAGCAGGCGGAATATTCTTGACCGGCAGTGAAGAGGCGGAATCGCAGCAGCCTCAGGAATTCTCCTACGCAGTGCCCGAGCTCGGGCAGGACATCTACTCTTTCTCCGATTTCACGGCGGGTTCAGCCATCGAAATCGCGCAGTCGAGCTGCGGGAACGACACGTGCTCCGCGGACCAGTGCTGCTGTCTCAATACGGAGACCGGCGCGCAGTGTTGCAGACCCAACACCAGCGGTAACTGCGTCGAGTCGTGCAAACGCGGAAGCCCCTGTTAAACCTCTCCGCGTAACCGAAACATTGGCACAGGCAGTTCAGTCGCATTTCTATCGGGTGTTTTATGTCTTTAGTGATGGCAATGCAGTTCGGGGATCGTATTTGTATACTCTCCGATTCCATGATTTCCAGCTCAGCATCAGTCGACGACGAAGTAATCCCGGGCCAGCTCAAAACGGTCGTCCTCAATAAAGAGATAGCCGTTTCATATTCCGGCCCTGCCGACAAGGCTGTCGGAAAGATACGCGAAGTAAGGAATGATCTGACCGAAAGGGTGTATTTCGAGGAGGTCCTCGAATCGCTCTCCGAGTTCACTCGGAACGAGGGCGAGAACGTGGACTTCATCATCTCTTCCCACATATCAATTCCCAAGCTCTACAAGATTGCCGGGGGAGAGATCCATTACGGCCTCGATATGTACTGGATCGGGAATGAAGGGGCGGTGTCGCGCGTCCTTAAAGAGATCGAAAAGGGAGAGACCGTTACCGGCTCCCTGCCGCGCGGCATGACCGCCGAGGAGAAGAGGTTCAGGGAGGCGTTCAAAAAGGTCGTGAGCGGGCGGAATGTGCCGCAGGCCGGGGGGCTCGTTTTCGACTGCATCGGCTCCAAGGACGGATATTCTTACAATACGGACGCCGGGGTTCACACGGGAAGCGGGATGTCGATAGGAATCTCCTTCGATTATGCGCCGGGGCACAGCTCCCAGAAGCCCGGGAGCGAGCTCAGCCTCGTTTCCCCGAACGGCAGGAGCCTTCCTCTCGCCGGGGCGTACTTCGAGGAGAGCCACCTGGGCTATATATATTCCCCGCTCGACCCGCACCTCGACAGGAACAAACCCGGAAGCCCGGAGACGGTGTATCCGGTGACGCTCCAGGGGTTTGTCAGTGAGGTCGAAAGGTGTGCGACGCGGCTGGAATTGTATCTGGGGAGATGATTCTGAAGGTGAAAGGCTCATTAACGTGCTTACTTTTGTTTACACTCCGTTAAAACCCGCTGAATTTTGAGATAAAAATTCAAAATCGCCGGATCAGGCCTTGAAAAGCGGAAATTAATGCTTATCCTATCCCTGATAACGTTTAAGGCATGGGGTGAATTCGAATGATCAATATTGAAAATCTCGACCACACGGGAACGAAGTTCTCACGCAGCATATACCTCGGGCAGATCAAGAGAACCACGCTCAACAAACCCGTCGACGACCTCAGCGAAAAGGAGCAGGAACAGTATACGAGCCTCTCCAGGCAGATGAGATGGGGCAAGGAGAACGGCTACAACCTCGTGCTCACCCGCGACAGCGACGAGATCGACTGCTGGATGATAAGAGACACGTCCATGGACGACCTCAACCCGCTTTTCAAAAAGACTATCCTAGAAGTTTTCTGATACGATAAACGTACAAACCCGATGAAGTTCCATTCCGCGGCCTGGCCGACGGGGCGGTTCTTATCGTTTTTTCGATTTAACGGGCCGGTGCGTAAGTTCGTCCTTAATTAATTTTACTTTGCCGGGCCGATTTGTTATTCTAAAATTCAGGGGCTCACCGACTGCGGCGCCTCATTACGGAGTGTTAATCATGGATGCTTACGCTGAAATAATCGAGAACCTCAAGGCCAAAAAGATCGAGCTTGAAAGCAGGCTCGGGAAAATTGAAAGCTCCCTCAGAAAAACCCACGACAGGGATTGGGACGAGCAGGCGCTGGAGCGCGAGAACGAAGAGGTCGTTGAAGCCCTCGACGAGAGCATCCGGACCGAGCTCGACCAGATAAACGCCGCGCTTTCCATGGTCGACAGGGGCGAGTACGGCGTATGCGTCATGTGCGGCGATCCCATACCCATCGGCAGGCTCGAAGCCCTGCCTTACACAGACCGCTGCGTCGTCTGCGCGCAGGAATCCGAATAAACGGCCCTGGTGATCATTTTCCGGTAATTTCCCGGAACTGGAAATATCCATAGGCCGAGTCCATAAGCCCGCGATTGTTAAGCCGAAGTTAACTTTTTTGACCTCCTTTCCCTTTCGGTTTATAAACTTGAGAGCGCGGCCGGCCGGGTTCATACCGCCCCGCTCGGAGGCTTAAAGATGGATATGACCGTCATAAGTGCTGACGACGATCTCACTCACATAAAGCTGCGGGGAAGGGTTGACCTCGATACGATCGGCGACCTCGACCGCGAATTCACGAGGCACACGGTTACCCGCAGAAAGGACGTCATCGTCGATCTGTCGGACGTCGATTACCTGGCGTCCATAGGCCTCAGGATGCTCATTACCGCCGCGAAGGCGCTCAATAAGTTCGGTGCGCGCATGGTGCTTCTGAACCCTCACCCGGACGTCGAGGATGTTCTCAGGACGGCCGGCTTCGACAAGGTTATGCCCATCGAGCACGACTTCGAGAGCGCCCGCGAAGCCCTTAAGGCGCCGGTCTGAGAGGTCGAGCACGAAACAGCGGCGGATATGGAAACGAAAGCAGCCGGACCGGATATCGCACAGGAGAGCGCGCCGCGCGCGACCGTACTTGTCGTCGCAAGCGACCCCGGGCTCAAGCTCCTCGTCAGTCAGAAATTCAGAAGAGAGATAAGAGAGAACGAGCTTGCGTTCGTCTTCGCCGAAGACGGGGCGTCCGCGCTCAAAACCCTGGGCAGAAATGACGTCGACGTCGTGGTCACGGACGTTCAGCTCCCCGGTACCGACGGGCTGACACTACTTTCCGATCTCAAGAGATACTTCCCTAATATAAGGTCCGTCATAATCTCGGCATACGGAGACATGCGCACCATAAGGCGCGCCCTCAACCTCGGCGCGTTCGACTTCCTGACGAAGCCAATAGACCTCGACGACCTCGGCGTGACGATACTAAAGACCGTCGAGGAATCACTCACCTTGAAGCATGCCGCCAGGGACAGGGAGCGTCTCACCGCAATTAAACAGGAGCTGGACGTCGCCCGGAGGATTCAGCTCTCGATGATCCCGAGGACGTTCCCCGCCTACCCCGAAAGAAACGAATTCGACATATACGGCGACATCAAGACTGCCCGCGACGTCGGGGGCGATTTCTACGACTTCTGCATACTTGAAGAGGGCAAACTCTATTTCGCAATCGGCGACGCCTCGGGAAAGGGCGTCCCGGCCGCTCTTTTCATGGCCGTCACGAGGACGATGATCAAGGCCGACGCCGTGAAAGGACACTCTCCCGACAAATGTCTGTCCGAAGCCAACAGGATACTCTGCATGGAAAACGAGTTCTCGATGTTCATCACGGCCTTCTGCGGCATACTCGACATCGGGACGGGCGAGATCGCTTATTCAAACGGAGGCCACAAGCTCCCGCTTCTGCTCCGGGCGGGGCGCGAGGTGGAAACCATGCCGAATACGGACGGGATTGCGCTCGGGGTTCTGGAAGGCGATTCGCTTTACGGCCTCGGCAAGATGAAGCTCGACCCCGGAGACACTATATTCCTGTTCAGCGACGGGGTGACAGAAGCCATGAACAGAGAGCTCGAATTGTATACCGACAAGAGGCTCGCGAATGTGTTGGCGGCGGCCGGTACGGGCACTCCGAAGGACGCGGTCGAAGCCGTTCTCGTCGCCGTAGAGGTTTTTTCCGAAGGGGTCCCGCAGACGGACGACATGGCGCTTCTCGCCATCAGATATAATTAATCGATGCCTTCCGATTTAAATATCCGGCTCAGGAACAACTTCAGCGAACTGGCCGGACTCAGGGAAAAGCTCAAAGAGTTCTGCGAATCGCAGCATCTCCCGCAGAGCGGCATATTCGCCGTTATGTTGTCTCTCGACGAGCTGGTTACGAATATAATCTCCTACGCCTGGGAAGATAAGCTGGAGCACTCGATTTCGATAAGGGCGCGGTGCGGGAACGGGGTCGTGGAAATAGAGGTCGAGGACGACGGGAAGCCCTTCAATCCTCTCGAATACGCGCCGCCCGACTTATCGTCTCCTATAGAAGAACGCCACATCGGCGGCCTCGGAATACATCTCATTCAAACCTACATGGACGAGATAGCCTACAAGAGGGAGGGGGGGCGGAATTGTCTTATAATGAGGAAGAGGGTATTGTAACGAGTCCTCTGCGGACGCCGGTGCGTCGCGGCAATTCACTTCAAGCCTTTATATCGTCGGGTTGGTAAAACTCGAGCGTGTAATCCGGAAGAAACGAGTTGTTCGGGGAATCGAGACCTTCGACGGGGTAGCTGAGCCTCGATTCGGCGGCGGGCTCTTTACGAAGGGATTTGTTCTCGAACGTTACCTCTATAGTTATCGGCATGCCGTCTTCGTTTATCTCGTCATGGTTGTTGACGTGGACGTGCACGATGTCGAATTGTTGTTGCAGCTCTTTGACGCTGTACTCCATAACTTCCGGGAACGACGTGACGTGGTGAAACTCAACTACGAGACCGGTTATGCGGGAGTAGTATTCCGATAGCCCGGAGAGCACGCTGTATTCCCAGCCTTCGATATCCATCTTTATAAAGACCTTTTTTCCTTCCGGGATTCTCGAGAAGATCTTCCTGAAGTCGGAGCTTCCGGGCCCGGCACCCACTTTTTCGGCATAGTGCCTTCTCTTACCGGAGAAAAATTTCCTGTATTTAAGCAGGAGCCTTATTCTGCTCTTGTCGAGAGGCGCGCGGCCCATGATATAGGCTCTCGCATTGAAATACGCGAATCTAAAAAACTCATTGAAGCTGATAGTGTGGTCGTAGCAGTGCACCGCGCAGCCCGACATTCTGTGAAATCCCTCCTCGAATGTCCAGTTGTGCTCGATGCCGAGGCCGACGAGGACGCCGGTGCTGCGAACCGCCGTTTCGGTGACGACATATCCGCCGTCGTATTCCGCCCCGAGTCTTATAAGGTCGCCGCGGTGCCTCGGTTTCCAGGCGAGCGGCAGGCGCGCGGTGCGGCGATGCTCCGGAGTGTTTTCTCTCACAATAGACGGACTCCCCTGTTTGGAATCTCCGGTTGTGAAAATATTTTCACTGTCTGCGTTAATATTTTTCACAAAAAAATCGAAATGGTCAGTAAAAGTATATTACTATTATCGCATTAGTTAAGACACTACCTAGAATGCGGAGGATATGAATCATGGCAAAATCGGAGAAGGCAAAATCGAAGGGTAAATCGCGGGCCAAGGCGTCCGCGCTGAATTTCACCTACGACCTCGAAGGACAGAAGCCTGCCGTGTGGAAGGCGGGGAACTCGAAGGAGGTCTCCGTGAGGGAGCTTCCGATATCGAAGGGCGTCGCCGGAGTTTCCATGCGTCTCAAGCCCGGCGGTATAAGGGAGCTTCACTGGCACGCGATTGCAGCCGAATGGGGTTTCTTCATAACCGGAAAGGGGCGCGTAACGGTCGTCAATCCGGAGGGGCAGTGGGACACGCAGGAATATGGGCCGGGGGATATATTCTTCGTCCCGCAGGGCTATGCCCATTACATAGAAAATATCGGCGCGGACGAATGTCATTTCCTCCTTGCGTTCAACAACGGGGCTTTTAACGAGTTCAGCACATTCAGCATCACCGAATGGATAGCGCAGACGCCGAGAGAGGTGCTCGTCAAGAACTTCGGTCTGCCGGCGGACGCCTTCGACAAGTTTCCAAAGAAGGAGGTGTACATGGCGCTCGGTGCGCCTCCCGGCAAAAAAACTCTCTCTCGGGGAGGGAAGCTCGACACGCCCAGGCTGAGCCACAAGTTTCAGCTGAGGGCGCAGGAGGGGAGGGTGTATTCGGGCGGCACGGTCAAGATGGCTACAATCGATAATTTCCCCGCCTCGAACGTGATGGCCGGTGCTCTTATGACACTCAAGCCCGGCGCTCTCCGGGAGATGCACTGGCATCCCAACGCCAACGAGTGGGGATACGTTCTGAATGGCAATGTCAGGATCACGCTGTTCGCGGCGGATGCGGGATCGAGCACAGAGAAGGTAAAATCCGGTGGAGTCTTTTATATACCGATGGGGTGCGGGCATTATCTGGAAAACGTCGGAAAGGAGGAAGTCGAGATGCTGCTCGTGTTCGACAACGGCGTTTATGAGGAGATAAGCATTTCCGAGTGGATAGCCGATACGCCGCGGGACGTCGCGGCCACGGTGTTCGGGGTTCCGGAGAATACGCTGAGCGAATTCCCGGAGAGCGAGGTCTTCATATCCGGCGGAAAGCGCTGACGTCGAAATTCGATTCGCTCATACGCCCCGGCTTAATCAGGGCTGGCTTATCTCGTACCAGATATTCTTCTGATAGCCCTGTGCGTCGACCTCGGAGAGCTGCTTTCCGGCGACTGCAGTCGTTCCGTCGCACTTCCAGTCGTATACTGTCGAATGACCCGTTACGTACATGGGAATGAAGTCGGAATTCACGTTCTCCTTGCAGTACTCGTTCATGCCTTCGGTCGGCTCCTTGCTGACGTCGGCCTTGGATTCGCAGGGGAGGTTGGCTCCGACATTGCACGCGTAGACCTTGCCGTCCATACAGCGCCAGTATGTGCCGTTCATGAATATGTCGAGCGGCGTGGATTCCGGGGAGCCGAACGCCTTTTTAAGACCCCTGGCTATCGATTCGGGGACCTTGGGTCCGGTGTAATCAGCGCCCGGAGAGTCTACTGTCCCCGCCGCCTTGCAGTAGGCGAACGGGTTATCGAAGGTTTTGCCTGCTTCGGGGGATTTGTCTTCCGCCGTGCACGAGGCGACTGTCAATAAGATTACTGCGGGGATAATAAGCATAAGGCTCGATACGTTTTTCATTCGGTATCCTCCATGCGCCCTGCTCCGGGGTAATTTCTTCGGGCCATAGCGCTCAAAAAAATTATATACCAAGGCTGCGATTTTTTTAATAATACTGCATTTTCATGTCCGTGATGCGACAACGGAGTCTGTTGCACACGGTGGGGCTTTGTGTAGTTTATAATTGCATACACATTCGCAGGCGATTCATGATTAACTCGATCCCGCTGAGCTGGTACAGAAGCCGAAAATCCTATATCGACCTCAGGAGCGTGTCGCTCCCGCTATCCGATCTCGATTGGGTCTACACGGGAGGCGTGCCGTTCGGGAGCTGCTTCGAAGAGGTTTACGGGGAGCTGGTTTCGAGGTTCAAAAACGGATTTCTCATACGCGGATGCTCCCCGGAAATCGCAGGATTTCTCGAAAAGGAGGGCTGCGAGGCTGTCGTCACGGGCTCCGAAGCCGTGATAGATATCGAGAGCTGGAGGCCCGGGGCGTCTTTGCGCGAGCTCTCGCGGCGCGGTCTAAGACACGG
>CAZUDM010000048.1:0-15248 GCA_964618635.1 uncultured Spirochaetia bacterium | reverse complement strand
TATCCAATCATGCCGTTTTCCAGATTGTGCTTGATAGGATCGCTCCCGTTATTCGCCCAGAGGCTTCTTCCTTTCCAGCCCCCGCCGGCCTCGTCTATCCTGCCGTCGAGCCCCCGCTGATAGTAGGGCTGCGGATACGGAACACGCAGCACGTGAAATTCCTCGGCCACGGGATCGAATGCGATAATGGAATCCGATGTCGTGCCGTTTACGTAAACCCAGTCTTCTCCCAGCCCGGACGTATTGAACTGGTCTACCCACAGGTAGTAATGAAAGTCCGCGTTGCCGTCGTTCGGCCCGTCAGACACTCCCTTGAACTGCGGGCCGGGCGTTTGATAAAGCGTCCATCCCTCGGGACACTGGTCGCCGGCACCCCAGGTCTGGGCGCACTTGCTGCGGTCGAATTTCGCCAGATGGCCGCTCCCTCCGAGCGCAGTCCAGACGACCCCGCTTTTATCCGCGTCGATCCCCCTCGGACCGTAGCCGGGCAACGGAGGCTCGTAGACCTCGAACTTTTCGGTCGCAGGGTCGTATCGTCCGATATTCCCGGGAAAAGCCGTATTGGCAAACCAGACCGTTCCATCGGCCAGATTGGGGATAATGCCGTAACCGTTTCCGATAGTTACTCCGGATACGGTCGTCGAAGTGTCGGCTTCGCCGTCCCCGTCCGAATCCACCACCACATGTCTCCAGTCTTGGGCCTGCGCCTCGGTGCCCCTGGGGTCGTTCGGATCGAACTTGCTCGGATCGAACCAGTACATGGCGCGGCCGCCGCCTCCGCTGCTAAGCCACAAAATCCCGTCGGCGTCGAAGTGAAGGTGGTGCGTTCTCTGGCAGACCTGAATGAGGACGAATTCCTCTGTGGCGGTATCGAAATACGCGAGCTCTCTGCCCGGAGCGAGGGGGAGAGGCATATTCCCCCTGCTGCCGTCAGTGCAGAATTCCGGCTGCGCTTCCTCGGTTCCCCGGGTGCCGGGCTTAAGGCCAGTCGTCAACCATACCTTGCCGTGCTCGTCGAGCATCGGATTATGCGGTCCGTTGATCTCGCCGTAATCGGGCAGCGTGAAGCAGTCGAGCGGGCTTACGGTCCCGCACTCTTCGTCTTCGTTATACCCGGGCAGGAAGGGAACCTGATACCAGCCCACCTCGTTCGTAACAGGGTCCACGTACATGAGGCGCTCGAGGCCTATATCCGCTCCCCATACCTTCCCGTATGGGTACATAGTCGGATCGCGCTTGTCCGTAGAGACTTCGTCGTGGAGATAAGTTAGATTGTCTCCCCAGTTCCAGAGGGTGAGGACAAGCCCTCTTTCCACCGGTGTGCCGGGACGCGGCGGTGCAGGAGGGATCTCTCCCTCCGCGATTCTTGCGCCCCAGTCCCCGAATATCTGCATCGCCGTTTCCCTGCCGAGGCCGTTCGCGGTGCTGTGCATGGTACCCGTCCGCTGCCAGACTATATCGAACTCCTCCGGCGTCGGATGGCTCCTGGTAATGAGGCTCCCCACCTGATGGCAAAGCTGACACCCGAGCTTGATTTCATTTATCCACGATCCCTGTATCAGATGATGCTCGGGGATTCCGTTCTCTTCCACGCCGGTCCCCGGGAACATATCCGGAGACGGGGGCTCGAGGAGCGAGAACCAGTAGTTTCCGGGATAAATCCTTGCCGCTTCCGCAGGCGTGGGCGCGGGAACGGCCTCGAGGTCTACGAGCTCGCCCGGCGATACCTGGACCGGGGTCGAATCCACGAGACCATAGCCGCGAACCCACACATCGTATGTAGCTTCGGGAAGATCGGGAATGACGAAATTGCCGTCATCGTCGGTGACAACTATTTTCCGGTACTGTAAAAGACCCTGCTCGGAAGTAATAACCTGGTCGGATTCGGCTATGACCCACACCCCGGCCTCGGGAGATCCGTTGGAAGAAACATTTCCGCCGATGTCGTCGGAATCTATCGTGATGCCTCCGGGGTCTCCGCCTCCGCCTCCACCCCCGCCGCCTCCCCCCGGACCGCTGCCGCCACCGTCGCCGCAGCCGCCGTAAGTTAACGGAAGTGTTAAAGCCAATGCCACAAACACGAATAAACTCTTAAGACAATTACGCATATCCAAACACCTCCCTGTTTTGATTTGCGAATTTATCGGTCCAGAGTCTATCCCCCTCTTGAATTCCCAAGACTTTTACACTTGCATATACCAGATTCTAAAACATCTCTAATTGGGAATTCTATCCAAGTAACAATAATATTCACGTAGGCGGAATTACCGGAGACATGTAGATGAAACGGTCTCTGACATGTAGATGAAACTATCGCCAATCCGGATTAGCTATTACTTATCAGTTGTAGGGGAAGCCTGGTACTGCCGGGCAAAATGAGAGCAAATACGCACGCTTAGCTGCGTGCACCTGCGTATCAAACCGAGGGGGTGTAAATGATGTGGTTCTGGATGGCGTAGTGAATAAGCTCGGCGTCCGTCTTCATATTCATCTTTTCGAGAATCCTCGTCCTGTAGGTCCGTATGGTCTGTACGCTCAGGTACAGCTCTTCCGCTATCTGTTTTACGGACTTTCCCGAAGCTATAAGGCAGATCACCTGGTACTCGCGGTTAGACAGCCTGTGGTGAACCGGCTTCTCGTCTCCCGTGTAGATGTTGAAAACGAGCTTCTCCGCGAGATGCGGGCTCACGTACCTCCCCCCCGTATGTATCTTTCTCACGGCCGTCAGCAGCTCGTCCGGGAGCGAGCCCTTGGATATGAACCCCGAGGCCCCGGCCTTGAGGACCCTGACGGCTATCTGGTCTTCGTCTATTATCGTAAAAACGAGCACGGGGAGCTCCGGCTGAACCTTCTTTATCTGTCTCAGTATCTCGAGACCGTTGATGTCCGGCAGGTTGACGTCCAGAATGAGAATGTCCCATTTCTTCCTGGAGATGTTCTCGAACACCTCTTTCGCGTTTTCAGCCTCTCCGAACTGATGGAGCCTGAACCCCTCGGAAAGTATCTGCTTGACGCCCTGTCTCACGACCGGATGGTCGTCGGCGATGAGGACTTTCAGCATGACGTTTTAACCTCACAAGGTATTTGAACTCTTATATTCGTCCCTATGCCCGGCAAACCCTTTATCCTGAGGTCGCCGCTCAGCTCATGGACCCTCTCCCTCATTCCCAGAAGCCCCATGGCGTCCACTCCGAACATCGAGCCTTCCGCTATGCCCTTGCCGTCGTCGTTGACCTCGAGGACGACGAACTCTCCATCCTTCTCCAGCGTAATGACTACTTTGGTCGCTTCCGCATGGCGCAGTATGTTGGTCAGCGCCTCCTGAAAGATACGGAATATAGCGGTGGCTACTTTCGGATCCGGCATGAAGTCGCCAATGAAAGAATTGAACTCGAAATTGATGTCCGTCTGCGCCCTCACGGCGTCTATCTGCCATCTTATCGCAGCCTCGATACCCAGGTCGTCGAGTATTTTCGGCCGGAGCTTCGCGCATATCTTCTTGACGGACTCGAATGCGTTGTCGACGAGGACGGAAAGCTTGTTGATCTTATCCAGCACCGCTTCGGTTTCCGGCTGATCGGCGATTCCCTGTATCCTCCGCTTAAGCCACGATATATCTATGGCTATTCCCGTCAGAAGCTGCGCGAACTCGTCGTGTATTTCCCTCGCGACGATCGCCCTTTCCTCTTCCCTGTACTGCTGGAGGTGAGCTGTCAGCTTTCGGAGTTGCTCGCGGGATTCCTCGAGCTTCATTTCGGCCTTCTTCCTTTCGGTGATGTCGGTAACGGTTCCCTCGTAATAAAGGAAATTCCCGTTCTTGTCGGAAATGGCCCTCACGCTCTCGATGACGTTTATGATCGAGCCGTCCTTCTTGAGCCAGGAGGATTCGAGCTCCTTTAAGCCCGAGCCCCTGTGTAGAAGCCCTCCGCTTTCGGCCCCGCCGTGTGCGGTTACGAACTCGCTCCTCTTGAGATTCCTGGAGGCGAGCTCGTCGAATGAATCGTAGCCCAGCATCTGGAGGAGAGTGGGATTGGCCATGAGAATCCTTCCGTCCTCCGACTTCCTGTATATACCGGCGGGGACGTTTTCGTAGAGCTCCCTGTATTTTTTTTCGCTCTCTCTGAGGGCCTCGGCCATGCCCGCATTGTCTATCGCCGATTCGATCTGCTTCACTACGACGCTGAAGAATCCGAGCTCCTTGCCGTCGAAGACGTTTTTCTCGAACGATATGATATTTATCGAGCCGATTATACGTTTCTTGTAACGGACGGGGACGCCGAGATACGAGCCCACACATGCCCCGGGCTCGAGAAAATCCACCCTTTCGACGCTGTCGGGCGTGATGTCGTTGTAAATTACGGGCTTGCCCTCGTTGAGGATCTTCCACGTCGCCCCGTTCATCTCCGGGACGAAGACGTCGTAAAACTTCGCGGACATGTCGTTATTCCCGGCATAGGCGCTGAGCGCGGCCTCTATGCCGTGGGCCATATATATTGCGACGTTGTCGGCATTATCTATGGAGTGCTTTATAGACTCCGACGCGTTCTGAAGGACGTGCTTCAGGTCTATCGACTGATGAACGCTCCGCGTTATGGAGCTAAGTATCTTCTCGCGCTTGTTCTTTTTGCGAAGCTCCTCGTAGAGCTTGGCTTTCGATATGGCGAGGGAGATGTGATCCGATATGGAAGAGAAGAGGCTTACCTCGCTCTCGTCGAACATCCTGTTCTTGTAGCTCGCGAAATATATAACCCCTATGACGGTCTTGCCGGCCGTAAGCGGTATGCCCAGAATGCCGTGGTGCCCGAGCTTCTTCCCTCCGGGGCCGACGTCCTTATCCATTTGTATGTCTTCTATGTTGAGCGGCTTTCCGCTCTCTATAATCTTCCACGTTATGCCGACGCCCTTGGGTATCCTGGATACGTTCGTCGTATAGCTCTCCGGCACGTTCCTGTGTATCTCCAGAATCGCCTCCGTCCGGCTCTCGTTTACGAGGTAGGCGAACACCATGTCGACGTTGTCGAGCGCTACGATGGTGTCGAGGGCTATCCTGTACACTTCCTTAAGGTCGAGGGACTGGTGTACGGCCTTGGTAACCGTGTAAAGGATATTGAGATCCCTGTTCCTTCGGTCGAGGTCCTGGGCAAGGGCTGTAATTTTCTTTTCGCTTTCGATTTTCTTGCCGTGTGATATTTTCTCAGCGGTCATCGCCATTTTGCGCTGCATACCCCGGTTCTTCGCTCCCGTTGCGCCAGGTCACGTCACACTAGACTGACAGCCGGCTTCGGACGTCAAGACAAGCGCCGCAGATGAACAGCCGCGTCCGATTAAAACCCATGGCCGAAACCGGCCAAGCTCTCCAACGGTTATCGGAACACAAATATCAAAATGATTTTTGATGGTTAAGTCGATTGTAGAATAAGGGATCGGGAATTTCTATCCTTGGAACAATGATATTATTGTAGTGATAACGCTTGGTGTATGTAATCCTATTACAGGATTGCTTGTAATTGTTCAGACTAAACATGCGGGCCGAAAACAGCCTGCATAGGTCCTCAAAACACGCCGCTATCTACAAGATTTTCAGGCCCTTCGCCCGGGTACTACAAGATGTTTTCCGCGGGAATTCCTTGAGAGATAATTTAACGTCGATTAAATATTGGGGGGATGTATGAGGCCGTGCTGTATGGAGTAGTGTATGAGCTCGGCGTCCGTTTTCATCTCCATGTTTTCGAGAATGCGGGTCCTGTAGGTTCTTATGGTCTGAATGCTGAGATAGAGCTCCTCGGCTATCTGCTTCACCGATTTTCCGGCGGCGATGAGGCATATTACCTGGTACTCCCTGTTGGAAAGCCTGTGGTGAACGGGTTTCTCGTCCTCGGCGTAGATATTAAAGACCAGCTTTTCCGCGAGGGACGGACTCACGTACCTGCCGCCCGAATGTATCTTCTTCACCGCGGCTATGAGCTCGTTCGGCATGGTTTCCTTCGTTACGAATCCCGCCGCGCCGGCCTTGAGCACCCTTATCGCTATCTGGTCTTCGTCGAAGACGGTAAGCACGAGAACCGGAAGGTCGGGATGTATCTTCTTGAGCTGCCGGAGTATTTCGAGCCCGTTCATGTCGGGGAGGTTTATGTCGAGGATGAGAATGTCCCACTTTTTCCTGGAGACATTATCCAGCACTTCCTTGGCATTCCGTGCTTCGCCGAACTGCTCAAGCTCCAGCTCCTCTGCGAGAATCTGTTTCACACCCTGCCTGACTACAGGGTGGTCATCCGCTATAAGAACTCTCAGCATGTCGATCTTTGCTTCACCGGGATCCTGACGCGTATGCTGGTTCCCTTACCGGCAACTCCCCTAATCCTGACTTCGCCCCCGAGCTCATGCACCCGCTCTCTTATACCCAGAAGCCCCATGGAGCCCGGCCTCGGCTTGGAGCTCTCGGAAATTCCCTTTCCGTTATCCCTGATGCCGAGCATTATCATGTCATTCCTTTTTCTCATGAGAATCGACACTTTTGTAGCCTCCGCGTGCCTTATGATGTTCGTCAGCGATTCCTGGAATATACGAAAAAGCGCTGTCGCTGTTTTCGGGTCCGAGGTTGAGAACCCCTCGGAGAATTTGAATTCGAAATCGATATTCGTTTGCGCTTTAACGGCGTCTATCTGCCACTTTATGGCCGCTACGATGCCGAGGTCGTCGAGCACCCTCGGACGCAGCTGAGCACATATCTTTTTCACCGCGTCGAAAGCGCCGCTGAGAAGTGTCGAGAAATTGTCGAGCTTCTCGAAAACCGCGGCGTCGGTGCTTCGCTCGAGATACTTCGGCAAACGCTGCTTCAGCCACGCGAGGTCTATAGCCATCCCCGTGAGTAGCTGCGCGAACTCGTCGTGGATCTCCCTCGCTATCAGAGTGCGCTCCTCTTCGCGGAACTGCTGGAGGTAAGAAGTGAGCTTCCTAAGCCTTTGGCGCGAGTTTTTCAGTTTTTTCTCGAACATTTTCCTCTCGGTTATGTCCGTTACCGTGCCTTCGTAATAAAGCACCCTTCCGCTCGCGTTCGTGATCGATCTGACGCTTTCAATAACCTCGATGACAGTCCCGTCTTTATTGATCCACGACGATTCGAATTCGGTGATCATGGACTGCTTCCTGGATACCCTGGCAGACATTTCCGCCCGGCTCTTTTCCTTGACGAAGGCGCTTCGCTTACGATTCCGGGCGGCCATTTCTTCAAAGCTCGCGTATCCGAGCATCTGGATCAGCGTCGGGTTGGCCATTATTATCCTGCCGTCGTGCGACTTGCAGTAAATCCCCGTCGGAACATTTTCGTAAAGGTCCCTGTACTTCTTTTCGCTCGTCTTGAGCGCTTCGGCCATCCAGGCGTTATCTATGGCGGACTCGATCTGTTTCGTAACTATCCGGAGGAATCCGAGCTCGTTCATGTCGAATGCGTTTTCTTCGGCGGATGTAATGTGTATGGAGCCGATGATGCGCTTTTTATATCGGAGCGGCATGCCTATAAACGATTTCACGGCCGAGCCGGGCTCGACGAAATCAACCTGGTTTCCGTTCCCGACATCGTTGCTTACTATGGGCTTTCCGACGTTGAAGAGCCTCCATGTCGCGCTTTCCACGGCCGGTACGAAGGCTTCGTAAAATTTGACCCGCGATCCGCTGCTGCTGAGCGCAGTAAGAGCGGCTTCACTGCCGTTGACAGTATATACGGCGACGCAGTCGGCGCCTTCTATGTTTTTATTAATGGAATCGGTTGCGTTCTGCACGACGTCCTTAAGATCGATGGACCTGTGTACGCTCCTCGTGACGGCGCTCAGTATCTTCTCGCGCCTGTTCTTCTTCCGGAGCTCTTCGTAAAGCTTTGTTTTCGCTATCGCAACGGAGATGTGCTCGGATATGGACGAGAACAGGCTCACTTCGCTCGCGTTGAACTTGTAATTCATGTAGGTCGTAAAATATAAAGCCCCTATCACCCTCTCGCCTATTTTAAGCGGAACGCCCAGAAGGCCGTGGTGGCCGAGCTCCTTGCCCGCCGGCCCTATATGCTCGTCCGTTTGCACGTCTTCCGCGTTATAAAGCTCGCCGCTTTCCAGTATCTTCCAGGTAACGCCCTTTCCCCTGGGAATCCTGCTTACCTTGCGTATGTAGCTTTCCGGAACGTTCCTGTAGTCTTCGAGCACGGCTTCATTCTTCACTTCGTCGATAAGATAGATGAACGCCATGTCGACGTTATCGAGCTCTATTATCATGTCGAGGGCGATTTTATAGAGGTCTTTCAGATCGAGCGACTCGTGCACGGCCTTGGTGATTTTATAGATGATATTGAGGTCGGTAATCCTTTTGTCGAGATCCATGGCCAGATCGGCAAGCTCGGGCTCGCCGCCGTTTTTACGCGGCCGAGGGCTGCCCTCCTTCTTCGCTTCCTTCAGAAGGAGCATCAAATGCGAGTCGCCCGACGAATTCCTGAACGGCTTTATGACGCATTCGGACGGCCTCCAGTCATCCTCGCCGGCCTTCATCCTGAATGTGCAGATTTCCTTCGAGAACTTTTTGAGCGAGCAGGCTATTTTCGACTTCACCTTAAGCGCGTCGTCCGCGTGTACGAACGAAAGGAACTCCCTTCCCCTTAGCTCCGAAGGCTCGTATGAAATCAGATATCTCGAGTTGGGGCTGACGTATACGAATCTTCCTCCCGCACCTACTTCGCATACTATGTCTTTGGTCATATCCAGGAGGGCGTTGAGCTTGTTTTCGCTGTTTACAAGACCGTCTTTATAGAAGTTGCGCCTGCCGATTTCCTGCGCTATGCCGGCTAAAGCGTAGGGCTTTCCCTGGGCGTCCCGGAGGCATACGCTACTAACTACGACCGGCGTTATTTTTCCGTCCTTGCATATGAGCTCCTTCTCGTAGCTGATAGAACGGTCGCTTGCGAGAAGCTCGCTTACGATCCCCGTTTCTAAATCGAAATACTCCCCGGGGGTAATGTCCCTGAATGTTTTTTCATTTATTATCTCTTCGCGAGAGTATTTGGTTATTTTCAGAAATGCTTCATTAACGTCTATGAATACGCCGTTGAGGTCGACGCAACCCATAGCAATTTCAGAAGTGCTGAAGAGCTTGTTAAAAAAGCCCGTGTCAACTCACCCATGATTGATTGACCAGAGACAACCCCTAGCCTACTCCCTATCAATATCAATTATCACATGCGACTACATAAATCAAGATATAATTGCCACAGATGGCTGCCCGTATGCGTTACGCGGGTGTAGTCTTGAGCCGGAGAGAGTTATTTGCAAGTGTATGCGAAAGACGCACGCCATCGCCTTCTCGCAGTTCCGCGTGACCTTTTGAATCCCCCTCGATTCAGACAGGGCACTTAAAAATGGTCGGGGTGAGAGGGATCGAACCTCCGACTTCGGCGTCCCAAGCGCCGCGCGCTACCAGACTGCGCTACACCCCGACCGGGAAGCACAAGTATACCTATGCGAAGGAAAACAACAAGATAGAAAGCGTGAGTTGTGTTCACCGTTTCTGTATAACGACGAGCGGCTCGATACCAATCCGCCGCGGTTATCCGCGTGAAAACGCAGCGGCGAATCACGGCTGAAAGGAGTAAGCTATTTCATATCCTTCATATGCCGTATGTACCCTTCCCTGCCCGAGCCTATCTTGTACGTCGAATATCCTATGGGATTTTTCTCGTAGTATTTCTGATGATATTCCTCGGCGGGATAAAACTCCATCGCGGGCCTTACGGACGTGACTATCGGTGCTTTATACCTCCCCGACTCCCCGAGCTTCTTTTTCGATTCTTCGGCAGTCTTTTTCTGCTCTTCGTCATGATAGAAAATCGCCGTCATGTAGTGCCTTCCCCTGTCGACGAACTGGCCGCCGTCGTCGGTCGGATCCACGTTAAGCCAGAAGACGTCGAGCAATTGCTCGTAGGAGACCTTGTCCGGGTCGTAAACCACTTCTATGGATTCGAGATGATTTGTCCTGCCGTAGCAGACGTCGTGATAACTCGGGTTCTTCTCCGTTCCGCCCGTGTAGCCTACAGTCGTCGATACGACGCCCGGTATGGCGTCGAACGGGGGCTGCATGCACCAGAAACAGCCGCCCGAGAAAGTCGCCTTCTTGTATCTTCCGCCGTTCTCTTCCATTCTCACCCCCGTTAAATGTTATACATTAAAGTATAGTGACCGCCGGGAAAGAGACAAGAAATCCGGCTTACAACCGATTTGTACGTCTATTCATGTGTACAGGATTCACTGACGAATGTGCGGAGGTCAGAGACCGGGTGCCGTCCGGCTCTTCCCGGAGCCTGCCCTGTCTTCGTAGAGGGGTCTTTGCGGCTTTCTCGGAGGGTTACTCTCCAGGAGCTCGAGGACGACGTCGACTGCCTTGTCGAGCTGGGGGTCGGGTGAATCGTTTATGTTCTCCGGCAGGTCCTCTACTACGTAGTCCGGCTCGACGCCATACCCCTCGATTTCCCATTTTCCGTCCGAGTTCCAGAAGGCGTAGCTCGGCGCGGTGACGAATCCGCCGTCTATGAGTCCCGGGTTCCCGCCTATGCCTATGAGTCCGCCGAGCGTGCGAGTACCGACGAGCGGCCCGAGCCCGGTCTTCCTGAAGTAATAGGGGAACGCGTCCCCTCCCGACCCCGACCATCCGTTTATAATCATAACCTTCGGGCCGCCGTTCGATACCGCAGGTGTCTTCGCATCCTTGAAGTCCCTCATCGCCCAGTAGTTCAGCACCCGCCTGTTGAGGAGCTCGATAAAGCGGTCGGGCACCTGTCCGCCGCCGTTGAATCTCTCGTCGATTACGAGGGCTTCCTTGTCGGCCTGCGGCACGAACTGCCTCACGAGCTCATTCTGCCCCTGCCATCCGGTATCGGGAACGTATACGTACCCCACCCTGCCGTCAGTCATCTTATCGACCTTTTCCAGATTGGCTTCTACCCATTCGAGGTACCTGAGCCTCCTGTCTTCGGTCGTAGAGATGAGCTTTATATTAATGTCACGCGCGTCCTTGCCGTTCGGGTTTTTAGCGATCGTCAGCGTTACGACGTCGCCCGTCGGCGCGGCGAACGCCTCCCACGGGTCCTTCGTTACGTCAGGCTTCCGGCCGTTGACCGCTATGAGGTAATCGCCCTCCTCGACGCCGAGACCGGGCTGGCCGAGCGGTGAATAAGCATCCGGGTTGAGCTTCCCTCCGGTGTATATCTTTTTTATTTTGTACGCCTTGCTCCCGGCTTCGAGCTCGAACTCGGCGCCGGGAAGGCCGAACGGCAGCATTTCCGCCTCGTCTATGTCCCCGCCGCCGACGTAAGTATGAGAGGAGTTGAGCTCGCCCACCATCTCCCCTATCACGTAATTGAGGTCTTCCCTGTCTGTAATGAACGGAAGGAGCTTTTCGTATCTTGTCTTGACGGCATTCCAGTCGACCCCGTGCATGCCCGGGTCGTAGAAGAAATCCCTCTGAATCCGCCACGCGTCGGTGAATATCTGGCTCCATTCCTCTCTAGGGTCGATGCCGGCCTTGAGCCCGGACAGCGCGAGCTGCCCGTCTCCGGGCTTGATTCCTTCAGAGAGATTCACGATTCCATAAGTATCGCCCGACCTGTAAATGATCTTCGATCCGTCGGCCGAAAGATCGTAGTCGGAGACGTTCTGCATGACGGTCTTTTCCCTTCTGTCGCCGAGGTCGAAATACTGGAGCGTGCCGCCGGGGTTGTCCCCCGCGCTCCCCGCGGCCGGGAAGCGAAGGTAGACAACCTTTCCGTTGGCGGCGGTAAGTCGCCCGAAATTTCCTGCGCCGACCGGGAGCTTCACGGCGCGGGATTCCATGCCTTCAAAATCTATCGTGCCCTTTTCTCCTTCTTTTTTCTCCTTTCCGGGCGGCACGTATTCCTCTTCGTTTACCGGAGCGAGCGGGGATTCCGCGTCTTTTGCGAGCGTCATCGCGTATAGCTGGGAGGAGTTCGGATAGATCCACGTATCGTCCATGTCGCCGTAAACGGGGGTGAAAGAGCTGTCGGAGAAATAGTAGAGATATTTCCCCTCCGGGTCGAAAACGGGGGAATTGTTATTGTAAAAGCCGCTGGTGATCCTGCGCGATTTTCCCGCCGCCACGTCGTAGACGTATACCGACCTCATTTTGTTCGCCCCGACTTTCGTGTAGGCGACATGCTTCCCGCCGGGCGACCATGAATAATTACCTATAACGCCGTATTCGTCCCTGTCGATCTCTTTGGGCTTTCCGTCGTCTATATCGACGACGAACAGCCGTCCCGTCTTGTCGCTGAAAGCGATCTTTTTACTGTCGGGAGACCAGACCGGCCTGTAGCGGAAAACGGAGCCGTCCCGCGTCACTCTTGTTTCGTCCCCGTCGCCGTTACTCAGCCTGTAGTAAAGCTCGTATTCGCCCGACCTGTCGGAGAAGTAGGCTACGTATTTCCCGTCGGGCGACCACACGGGAAACCGCTCGGCGACACCGGAGGTGTTGGTGAGATTTTTCACCCTACCCTGCCCGGCAGGCACTGTCAGGACTTCCCCCCGCGCGCCGAAGAGCGCACGCTTCCCGGTGGGAGAGATAGAAAAATCGCTTATATTTTCTGTAAGATCTTTCAGGCGCGTGCGAAGCTCGGGCAGATCGTTGGGCACATGCACTACGACCTCGCTCACCGTCTCGTCCGGCAGGCTCAGGAGAAAGAGTCTTCCGCCGTTCTCGAAGACGATGTCGTCCGGCCCGAGGCTCGGCCACTTCACGTCGAAGTTTTTAAAATCGGTCACGCGGCGCGTTTCGTTGGTTTCGGTATTGTAAGCCCATATATTAATCCTCTTCTCGTTTCCCCGGTCCGAAACGAAGAAGATGTCTTTCCCGTGCCACATCGGAACGGAGTCCGTGCCGGGATGGTCCGTTATCTTCTCTATGGAGCCCGTTTCGAGGTCGTAAATCCATATATCGCTCGCCATCCCTCCCCTGTACCCTTTCCACGCGCCGCGCATGGGAGGCATGTATTCGAATGCCAGCCTCCTGCCGTCCGGGCTAAGGCTGCCGAGCTCTCCATAAGGCAGCGGAAGCGCCTCGGGAAGCCCGCCCTTCGCCGAAAGTTTGAAGAGCCTGTCGTAGCGCTGGCTCGGGCTCAGCATGTTTGAATGGAACAGTATGTTCTTTCCATCCGGATACCAGTCGACGACGAGCTCGTCGTCGGGGTGGTGTGTAAGCCTCTCCGGTATGCCGCCGCCCCGGGGTATCGTATATATATCGACGTTGCCGTCGTAATTGCCGCTGAACACGACCACCTCGCCGTCGGGAGAGAACTTCGGCAGAATCTCGTCCCCCCTGGCGGAAGTGAGCCTGGAGGCGAGCCCCCCCGGCCTGGGCACTACCCATATATCCCCGGCGTAGACGAACGCTATCGAATCCCGGCTCACGTCCGGATAACGGAGCATCAGGGCGTCGGGAGTTTCCTCTGCCTGCTCCTTCTCCGGGTTTGAGAATACGGGAATGGAGCCGAGCAGGAGCACTGCCAGCAGAACCGCTGCTTTAATCATTTGGATACTATTCGGTAAACGGGCGTTCATTCTGTAGACGGTTGATTCCTTATATATAACGGCACAGGGTTAAGTTTAAGCGCGTTTGATATAAAAATATACCCTCGAACCGGGCTGAATGTCCTCCCGATTTTACGGCCGGGATAGAGGGACGCCGGCTCAAATCTCGTCCCTGAAGTCGGTTTTGAACGCCTTCTGCGAATCCGAGCGGTCGAGCGCAAGCTCTATAAGCCTGGTTACGAGGTCCCTGAAACCGAGGCCGCTCTCCTGCCAGAGGCGCGGGTACATGCTTATCTGCGTAAATCCCGGTATCGTGTTAATCTCGCTCACGTAGATCGCGCCCGTTCCTTCCTCGATGAGAAAATCGACCCTGCCGAGGCCGCTGCAGTCGAGTGCCTTGAATGTCCTCACAGCATAATCCTGAAGGAGAGCGGTCAGCTCTTCTCCGAGCTCGACGGGGGCGACGAGCCCTGTCCCCTCTTCGAGGTACTTCGCCTTGTAGTCGTAAAATTCCCTGTGGGGTATTATCTCTCCCGCGCACGAAGCCAGCGGCTCCTCGTTCCCGAGGACGCTTATCTCTATCTCGCGCGGATTCGTGACCGCCCTTTCGACGATTATGCGGCTGGAGAATCTGCAGGCATAGTCTATGGCCTTTTCGAGCTCGTCCCCGTTTTTCGCTTTCGTCACGCCCACTGAAGAGCCGAGGTTCGCCGCCTTGACGAAGCACGGCATGCCGAGGACGTTCATCACGAGTATGGCGACGCCGTTCCTGTCGGCCTCCCATTCGTGCTTGTAGAATCCCATGAATTCCGGGACAGGGAGGCCGGAATCCTTGAGCACCGCCTTCATTACTATCTTGTCCATGCCCACGGAAGACCCGAGCACCGACGCGCCGACGTAGGGGACGCCCATGAGCTCGAAAAGCCCCTGCACGGTGCCGTCCTCCCCGAAAGTTCCGTGAAGGACGGGGAATATAACGTCCACTTTATGCGAGGCGACAAATTTTCCATCGGACGAAATTTCGAAGAAGAGCGGGCTCCCCGATCCGAGCGAGGGGGTGAGAAAGGAGCCCGTTTCAACTTCAAGCTCCCCGCCGCCGAGCCACGCGTCTATCGAGGCCTTTCTCCATATCCCGCCCTTATCTATAAATACGGGGAATATTTCATATTTACCGGTATCCGTATTCGATATAACGGATTTCGCGGAGACGAGCGAAACCTCGTGCTCGACTGACCTGCCTCCGAAAACGACGCCGACTGTTATTTTTGCCAAGTTGCCCCCTTATTTTCTTGATTGTACGAAGCCGAATCCCGCCCGACCGCTGCGGCATCTAACGGGTTACCCAAACCGCTACCCCTTGTCAAGACAGAGGGGGCTTCCGTTACTTGCAAATGCAAAGTCTTAATGTAAAATCCACTCAGCGGATTGGCAGTCAACCTAAAAGGAGGCGATTCATATGCAGAAAGTAGTTCTGAGCGAACCGTTAAGGACTGCAATCGGGGCATTCGGCGGAACGTTGAAAGATACGAACTCCGCGAAGCTGGGCGCCACGGTTGTAAAGGAGATACTGGACAGGACGGGAATCGACCCGAAAGAGATCGACGATTGCATTATGGGCAACATTCTCGGTGCGGGTCAGGGAATGAACGTATCGAGGCAGATATCCATCGAAGCGGG
>CAZUDM010000047.1:0-15854 GCA_964618635.1 uncultured Spirochaetia bacterium | reverse complement strand
ACAACGTGTAAAATCGCCATTACGTATAAATCCTTTTATTCCGTTATTCCGTTTCCTAGGCTGCCAGTTTGTACCGGCCGCCGAACGCCATTATCGCTTTCGAGAAGCACTCGTATGGGGCGTGAACTATTCCCGCCCCGATCTGCCCCGCGCCCGAGCTCTTGTGAACGACGGCGCTGTTTATGCTGGGCAGTATCCCCGTTTCGACTACTTTTCTGAGGTCGATACCCGTGGGCGTCCCCTCGAAGTCGAGCGAAGGGATGCCGAACTTCGGATTTTTGACTGTCGTGATCTCTTCCATGGCTCTGGTTATGGCGACAGATTCCTGAAACCCGCCGCCCGCGAACGAGGCCATCGAAGGCGCCGCAGCTATGGCGAACCCGCCGAGGCCCATAGTCTCTATTATTGCGCTGTCGCCTATGTCGGGCGCTCCGTCTTCTGCGGTGTACCCGGGGTTATAGAGGGCGTCGAGAAGGTACGGCGACGGTGCGATGAACCATTTGTCGCCGAGTCCGCTGACCCTGATGCCGAACTCAGTCCCGTTCCGGGACATCGCCGTGACTATAGTGGAATTTTCTATATCCCTCGCCGCGTCCATTGCGAGCTTGGCGGCCGTCATTGTGATATTGAGGAAGAAGTGGCTGTTGCCCGCGACGAATTTGAACGCGCGGACAGCCCGGTCCACCGGGAGGCCGAGCGAGAAAAGTGGCTCCGTGATATTTTTAAGGAACAAGTTAGTCGATGCGGCGTGGCGGTTATGGCACTCGTCGCCCATCTGGATACCCTGCGCGAGGACGCTCCATACAGGGATGCCGCCCATTTTAGAGACGACCTTTTTCATGACCGGTGCGAAATCGTCTCTCATGAACCTGAGACGCGTAATCGTCTCTTCCTCTACCGCGCCAAACCAGAGCACCTTCCCGCCGCCCTCGTTGAACGTCGAGTATGCGAGCTTCCCGCTCGTCGTGTCTTTCGTTACGATAACGGGCATCGATGCGGATATGATTCCCGTCATGGGGCCGACGGAGCCGTGAGTATGGTTCGAGGATAGTTTTATCTTTTTCGACTTGACCAGTTTGTCGACGGCTTTCATGTCCGGAGCGAGCCCCTCGAAAACGGCCGCGCCTCTCACGGCGCGCTGCATGGCGTCGCACATGGCACCCCATTCGATAGGCGGCCCGGCGTGGAGTATGGTTTCAGGCGTCATGCCCGGGATCACGTCGAGCGCTGTCGCGACGTCTATAAAAACAGGCTCGACTGATAGAATCTTTTCCACGGCGAGCCTGTTCGCTTCGTTTATGAGCTCGGCTATGTATTTTTTCGGTTTCGCTTCCATATCCGTCTTTTCTACCTTTTTGTTTTTACGACGGCGGCACAGCGAGTATCCATAAAAGCTTCGCCTGTTTGTCGCCGACGTTCTTCCATTTGTGGTTGAGATAAGTCCTGAAGTGAAGGCTGTCGCCCTGCTTGAGGACGTACGTCTTGTCGAGGACCTTGAACTCGACCGTCCCGTCGAGGCAGTAAACCAGCTCCTCGCCCGAATGCTTCATGGGCTTTCTGCCGCTCGTCGCACCGACGTCGACTGTCGCATAGGCGGCTGTCATTATGAAATCGCCGTATTTCTGCGCCGAT
Organism: uncultured Spirochaetia bacterium; assembly: GCA_964618635.1. Lineage (GTDB taxonomy): Bacteria > Desulfobacterota_D > UBA1144 > Nemesobacterales > UBA2774 > JADLGH01. Next base: position 14,222 of record CAZUDM010000047.1, on the reverse strand, counting down.
ATGGCCTTGAGATCGAGCCCCTTCTTGAACGTCAGTATAGGCTCCCTCTCGCCCGCCGGAACGAGGACGACGTCCTTGTCTTCTAGTTCCTCTTCGATGAAATGGCTCACCTTCTTCCCGAGGGCGTCCGAAATCTTCATCATGGTCGTGATGGTCGGTATGATGCCGTTCGACTCTATCTTGTGTATCGCGGCGGCAGAGATACCCGATCTCTCGGAAAGGTCTTTAAGCGACATGTTCTTTTCTGTTCGAAGCGTCTTTATTTTTTCTCCAAGCTTTGAAACTATGTGGTCTATCTGAGTCTTTTCTTTGTTCATTCCTCACCTTTAAAGATAAAAGCAGCTCGATTAAAGTCCGATTAAAGCCTCGTTCCGAAAATCCCAGAGGAGCCACTTCCGGGATTCGCCGTCTACGAAATAAACCTTGCTGTCCGCCGTCACAGTCCCTATGTTCTCGCACGTAAGACCGAGGGCGTGGAACCTTTCTTTAACCGCTGGCGTTTTCCCGGGCCTTAGCGACAGGATGAACCCGTAGCTCGGAAACGCCAGGAGCCATTCGCCGAGCGGGACTTCGAAGGGCCTCGGTATGGCGTCGACATTTATATCCGCCCCCTTGCCCGAGCTTTCGAGCAGCATGAGTATGGAGCCTATGAGCCCCGCCATGCTTACGTCCTTGGCCGCATCCGCCGCGCCGTCGTCCGCGAGCGACGAGATTGCTTCCAGATGCTCTAAAGCCTCCCTGCCTTCGAGCATGCTGGAGGAATCCCAGAAATTAAAACCGGATACGAATTTCCCTTTCGGATTGTATATGAAGACGAGGTCGTCCCCTTCTCTTGCGCCGAAGCTCGTGAGAAGGTTTTTTGCTTTTCCAAGAATGAAAACCGAGAGCGATGGATGCTCCGCGTCGGTCGTTATGTGCCCGCCGACTACTGGGACACCGTAACGCTCCGCGTTATCCTTTATGCCGCGCAGTATTTCAGAAGCGTTTTCGGCGGAGCTCGAGAAGACGACATCCAGCACCGCGACGGGTCTCCCGCCCATGGCGTATATGTCGCTTACGTTGGTGAGCACCGAAGTGCGTCCCGCTAGATATGGGTTTTCCGCGACGAGAGGCGGGTAGACGCCCTCGCCCGCGAGGAGCAGGTAACCGTCTTCGGTTTTTATTGCGGCTGCGTCGTCGCCGAGGAGAACTTCAGCAGCGCCAACCCTGGATGAAGCGGGGAAATGTTTCCAGACGTCGTTTATCGCCCGCTTTTGAAACAGCCTCTCCGAGGACCGAATGTTTTGAATGAGCTCCTGCATAATCTCCCTTTCAGCCGGAGGCAAGGTCCGCCTCCATGAGTTGATGAGGAATGCCGTGGTATTCCTCGGGTTCGCCAATCGGGGTCCATCCAAGTCTTTGGAAAAATCTCACGTTCTGCGGCTGAACGTAGGCCAGGAACCTTTTGCACTCGCCTCCGGACTTCATCGTCTGGACGGCGAACTTCACGAGGCCCATGCCGACGCGGCCGTTCCGGTATCCGGGAGCGGCGCTCAGCCGCCCGCCTACCCACGTATCGCCCTCGATCCTGTAACACCTGACCGCGCCTACCACCTCGCCCTCGGGGAGCTTCACCGAGACAATGTGAATGACTTTATGAAACGGGTCGGTGTCGTATTCGTCTACGTCCGTCTCGCTGAATATGCCCTGCTCTTCTACGAAGACCTCGCGCCGCAGACGAAAGTAATCCTCGAGCTCCTTCTCTTCCCCGGCAACTTTGAAAACGAATTTTTCCAAAAGACTATCACTCGGGACCGTCTACTATACTTGATACCTTATCAACTTTAGTAAATTAAGTCAAGACATTTTTACCCTCCGCGAAGACGCGAAAAACGCACTTTTGGACGGGCGAAGATAAAAAGGCAATAACCTCCGAAGCTTCGGGAAAGAATGCGCCGCGGAGCGGCGGCAATGACTAAAATTACGGTTGACTATAAAGCCAAGATTTCCTAGAATATATAAAATATAAACTTTAGGAAATCATATGCCTATCTATGAATATCTTTGTAACGATTGCGAAAGAGAAGTCAGCATATTTTTCCTGAGTTTCGCGGACGCCCAAAACGAAGAAGCCCTTTGCCCCAAATGCGGATCGAAGAGGCTCGAAAGAATCGTTTCGGGCGTTTCCGTCCTTAAAGAAAAAAAGCCGGTTGCCCAGAATCCCTCACACCGCACCACATTCAGGGAAGACGATCCCGGAAGCCTGGCCCGCACGATGGACGACGCGGCGCGGAAATCATCCGCAAACTACGGGGACGATTTTAAAGAGGTAAAGAGCCGGCTCGAAAAAGGCGAGTCGGCTACCTCGATCGAAAAATCCATGCGAAAGCGTGTCGGGGAAAGCATGGAATCACCACACTGACAAAATGGCTTGAATAAAAGTACGTCCAAGGAGGCAATATTATGAGCGTAGTAAAGAGAAAGAAGGTTTTCGACAACCATTCGCATATAGGCCCCGTACCCGGATTCGCTTACTACGGGCTGCCCCAGGCTGTAAAACCGACTACGGACTACGACACGACGGAAGAGTATTTAAAAGGCATGGACGGGAACGGCGTCGACCGCGCGCTCGTCATGGCGAACTACGGCTATCCCGATTCGGCGCAGCCCTTTTCGCTTAACCCGCTCGTCGGGGAAAGCGTGCAGTCGACCGACAGGCTCTTCGGCCTGATATGGGTTTCGGCCCTCCCGAAAGACAAGGAGCGGACAGCGGAGGCCCTAAAGCTCATCGGCGAAAAGGGTCTTATCGGCCTTAAGACGACCTGCCTCCTCGGCGGGACGTTCAACCCCGAGCAGTGGGAGCCCGAGGCGGCGGAGATATGGAAAACGATCCTCGACGCCGCGGCCGATAACGACATGCCGCTTCACATCCACACCAGCCCCGGCGGCGGCTCGGATATAGACAACGCCCTCGCACTTATAAAGGAATATGGGAAGAAGGTGAAGATCCACGTCGTACACATGGGCGGCGGCGTCAGCGGTCACATTAAATTCGTTCCCCGCTTCTTCGACCTCGTACAGGAAGGCTACAAGGTCTACACCGACTCGTCGTGGGCTGTGGGCTTCGGCTCGGCGTGGCTCCTTAAAGAAATAGAGGAAAGGGGCATCGGCGGCGACCGCTTCCTCTTCGGCTCCGACATCCCCTGGAGCGACTTCGCCTCCGAGTACTGGAAAATCGAAGGGGCGGACATTTCCGAGCAGCTCAAGGACGATATCTTCTGGAACAACGCCGAGAAGCTTTACAGTAAGTTCTGGTAAGTAGCCGGGGGCCGGGGAACGTCATTAGTGCGGGTACGTGATATAAGACGCGCACGTATATTTATATAGAAACGTCATATCCAAAGACAGAGAAATAAAAAAGGGTGACCTCGCGTCACCCTTTTTTATTTACATTCTGAGTTTCAGTCTACAAAAAACATTCGGATTCTGAATCGGGTGATCCTCAGGATTTCGCATACGAAGCGGCAAGGCTTTTATCGAGCCATATGAATAGCTCCTCGCCCCGGCTGAACCCGTTCTCTTCGAAAAGACTGACGCCAGGCTGTGCTCCGGACGGTACCTGTGTGGATACGAATTCGCAGCCCTTTTCCCGGAGTATCTCCAGGGCGCGCTAAGCAGTGAATCGTCTATGCCTCGGCCGCGCTTGTCAGGATGCACGTAGACGTTCTCGATAACGGCCTTCTTGAGCCCATCGTTATACTGGGCTATTAAAAAACCGGCCACCCCGTCATCTTCCGCCACAAGCATGACTATGTCGTCAGAGCCGACGGCATTATCCAACACAGTTTTAGGCCAGAATGTAACCGTGTTATCCGTGACAGCAAACTCGGTCACGGCTTTGCCCAGCTCGTAGATTGTATCGATATCTTCAGGAACGGCTCTCCGTATATTCATGACGTGTTCCTGATCAGGGTTGTGGTGCCGAAGGCGGGAGTCGAACCCGCACGCCCGGAGGGCACCACCCCCTCAAGATGGCGCGTCTGCCAGTTCCGCCACTTCGGCACTCGTTGGCGTATCAAAACTTACGAGGGAAAAGATAAATTAGCATAACATAAAAGGATTTCAAGGGCGCGGCGAAGGTTATAAAAATATTCCCGCCTGAGTCCCCGGAAACACCCTGTCATTCAAGCAAAAACAACGCCATCCTCGCGGGGAGATTCTTACCGTCTCCCGAGTTACGCCCCGTATTTCTGGAGGCGTCCGGAATGGGCCAGGACAAGCGTCATGAGGTCGGCCGCCCTGAAAGTGCCGAGCTCCCCTCCCCTGCAGTCGCCTTCGCCGAATCCCCCTTCCCCGCCGCCCTGGGTATACTTCGAGCTTATGAGTATCGGCACCGGGTGCCAACTGTGAGACTTCATCTTCGCCGGGGTCGAATGGTCGCCCGTTACGACAATCACGTCCGGCTCGAGCGCGGCGATCTCCGGGACGAGCGAATCGAATTCCTCTATGACCTTAACCTTCGCGTCGAAGTTCCCGTCCTCGCCGTAGCTGTCCGTTTTCTTCACATGCAGGAAAAAGAAATCGTATTTGTCGAAGTCCCTCTTGAGCGTTTCGACCTCGCTCTTTATCGACATGTCCTCGACTTCTAGAACGTCCATGCCGACGAGCTTGGCGACGCCCCTGTACATCGGGTATGTGGCGATGCAGGCGGCGTTGAGGCCGTAGGCCTCTGAGTATGGCGAGAGGTTGGGATGCACGGCGAATCCCCTGAGAAGAAGGTAATTCGCCCTCTCCTCATCTCTTATAACTTTCGCGACCTCGTCCACGAGCTTCGCGACGACGGCCGCCACTTTCTCCGCCGAAGGGTTGTTGCCGTGCGGCCTGACAGGGCTCTTGCCTTCGAGCTGTGGATCGGTGTCGTCTATGTCGTCCCCGCCCTCGGGCACAGGGCCGGGAAATGTCAGTATCACGGCGATCCTGTGCTCCATGCCGGAGGTCACGTTCACCTTCACCCCGTCTATCTCCTTTATCTTCTCCGTTATCCTCCGGACGATGCGTATATTCTCCTGCGTCGGAATCCTTCCGGCGCGGCGGTCCGTGACTATCGGCGTGTCGCCTTCATATTTTACGGTGGCGAAGTTCCCCCTGATCGCAATGTCGTTCGGGCCGACGACGAGACCGAGGCCGAGCGCTTCGAGCACGCCGCGCCCTATCTCGTATTTAAGCGGGTCGTAGCCGAAGAGGCCGAGGTGCGCCGCGCCGCTCCCGGGCGTTATGCCGACGGCGACGGGCATGTGGAGGCCCGTCGCCCCCGCCCTGGCCAGCGCGTCGAGGTTGGGCGTCGATGCCGCTTCGAGCTCCGTTTTCCCGTCTTTCCTGAGCCCGCCGAGGCCGTCCAAAACGCAGAACACTATCTTCGTATCGTTTTTCTGGATTATTTTCTTTATAACTTCCTGCATTGGGTGCACCTCTTCATTAAGGTTATAGAATTTTTCCAGCCAATGGGCCGGCAATCAAGCCCCGGGCTCGTCCAGCAGTATTTCCATACCGTCGTAAGCCGGGGTTATCCCCTCCGGGAGCTCGGCCGAAAGCTCGTCGTAGTCTATCTCGTGCCCCATGTGGGTGAGGACTGTCAGCCCCGGTTTCAGTTTCTCGGCTGCTTCGACAGCCTGCTCGACGTTAAAATGCGCGGGATGGGGCCTGTACCTGAGAGCGCTTATTATGAGGAGGTCGAGCCCAGTGAGTTTTTCCATGGTTTCGTCGGGGATACCGCTGCAGTCGGTGAGGTACGCCATGCCTCCTATCCTGTAGCCGAGGATGGTCCAGTCGGCGTGAAAGATGGGGAGAGGGGTGACCTTTACGCCGTCCGCCTCGAAATCCCCGGATACAGTGTTCAATATCAGCTTGGGCTTCCCACCCGCCGAAATACCGTCGTCGAATATATAGCTGAAATTTTTCTTTATATTACCGATGGTTCTGGCGTCTCCGAAGCATGGAATAACCTTCCCGGTCATGAAATTATATACCCTGAGCTCGTCTATGCCGTGCGTGTGATCGGCGTGGGAATGTGTGTAAAGGACGGCGTCGAGTGTGGTGATATCGTGCCTTAAGGCCTGGAACCTGAGGTCCGTCGAGGTGTCGATGAGTATATTCCTGCTCCCCGTGTTTACAAAAAGAGAGCATCTTGTCCTGTTATTTCTGGGATTGCCGGAGGTGCAAACTGGGCACGTACACCCGACTATGGGAACGCCCGTAGAGGTGGCGCACCCGAGAATAATGACCTTCATTACTATGAATTTAGCATTAACCGGGGGTTATTTCAAAAAATCACACTTTAAAACGGGGGATCGTCCGGTAAAATGTTAAAGTAGTTTATAAAATACCATTTACAAAGGGCCAGCAGAATAATATAATAAAAGCTAATGTGATGAAAAAACCGGCGCTTTACCTAACAATCGTCGCTCTGGCTGCCATATTTTCATCATGGGGAGACGTTTTAGCCCAGGAAAGGGGCGAGAAGCTCTACTCCGAAACCCTCCAGCTTTACAAAACCCTCGCGGCGGACCCGTCGAAAGTCAACAACAAGGAAATCTGGAACACCATAGCCCGAGCTTTTTACAGCATTTACAGCAACTACGGCGGCAGCGAAAAGGCCCCGAACGCCCTTTTCCTGTCCGGGAAGATGTATGAGGAAATGGGCGACCGCTTTAAATCACGGGAAGACCTCGACACCGCCCTCGAATATTCGCGGCTTTTCGTGAGGCGCTACCCCGAAAGCAACCTTGCCGACGACGCGCAGCTCAGGGTGGCGAGGATCGTCGAAAAAGAGAGTAAGCCCGACGCATATATCGAATACCAGAAGCTTATAGACGAATACCCGAACGGCGACATGGTCACGGCGGCAAAGAACAAGACACTGGACCTCTCTCCTTTCAAGCCGAAGACACCGGTCAGGGCGGCGGGAGCCCCGGCTGACGGCAAGGTAAAATACGAGCCGGAAGACGCATCGAGCGGGCTCGTAAAGGTCAGCCAGATAAGGCACTGGTCGACTGACAACTTCACGCGCGTCGTCATACACCTCGACAAGGAGATGCCGTTCAAGCCGATATTCCTCAAGGAGGACCCGGCAAACGGTATGCCTCCGCGGTTATTCGTAGACATCTACGGCGCGCGGATAGACAAAGACCTCTACGTCGAGCCGATTACGACAGGCCTGCTCGAAGAGATAAAATTCGCGAGAAACACGAAGGACAGCGTCAGGGTAGTCCTTTACATAAAGAGCTTCGACGACTACAAGGTCTTTGCGCTCCAGGACCCGTTCAGGATAGTTATGGACATACAGGGCTCTGGCAAGACGTCCGAGGATTACAACGTCGCCAAGAAGGAGCCCGAACAGTATAAATACGACCCCTCGCTCTCTATGCCGGAGGACAAGGTCTCGTCCCTCTCACAGGCCCTCGGCCTCAAGATAAGGACAGTCGTAATCGACGCCGGTCACGGCGGGCACGACCCCGGGGCAATAGGCCCCTCGGGATTAAAGGAAAAAGACGTCAACCTCAAGATAGCCAAGGCGCTCAAGGAAAAACTGGACCAGGAGGGAAGGAAATTCGGCATTACCAACGTCTATCTGACGAGAAGCGACGACAGGTTCATTCCTCTCGAAGAAAGGACGGGTATCGCGAAAAAGATGGGGGCGGACCTCTTCATTTCGATACACTGTAACGCCGCCAGAAGCAGGGATGCCTACGGCATCGAGACGTACATACTGAGCTTCACGAACGACCAGAAGTCTCTCGCGGTCGCCGCGCGCGAAAACGCGAGCTCGAATATGTCGCGGAGCCAGATGTCGAGCGTTCTCAAGCAGTACCTCTTAAGCGCCAAGATAGAGGAATCGGAGCGCTTCGCGACTCACGTCCAGAGCTCGGTCGTCGGCAAGCTGTCGGCCAGGTATCAGCCCGTGAAAGACAAGGGAGTGAAGAAGGCGCCGTTCGTCGTTCTCATAGGCGCGGACATCCCGAGCATACTTGTCGAAACCGCTTTCATCACGAACCCGAGGGACGAGAAGAGGCTCAAGGACAGCGCTTATATAAACAACATGGCCGAAGGCATAATGGCGGGCATAAAGCGATTCTCCTCGGAAATGCAGACGGCCTCTCTCCAATAGCTTTATCTCGGTTTTTAATCGGGAACATTTAGAAGAGATACTTCCGAAGGCTGTGAAGGTCGGAAAGAGCGGTTATGTCCGAGCCCGCGTCCGGAACAGCCAGGCAGTCGAACTTTTGCCTGAGGCGGTCGAGCGCTTCTCCTTCGGCGTCTGAAATATCCCTGTATAGCCTGTAATTGGCTTCGAGCTTCGCCTTGAGCTCCTTTCCACCCGGAAAGCCTTCGGGGAGCTTCGTCGACGGTCTCTTTTTATCCCCGAGCAGCGCCCTGTTTACGACTACTCCGCCGACGTCGTACCCGCCGGACGCAAGCTCGGCTCTCCATGCGGCGGCATTCTCCATGGAAGCCTCTCTCAAATTCGTCACTATCACGAAAGAGGCCTCCGGGGACTTCAGGAGCCTCTCCGTTTTGTGCGCCCGCGCCTTCATGCCCTCGCCGACGCCCTCGAACCCCGAGAAGAATTCCCACATGTCGTGGAGCACGTCGAGGCCGACGATTTTTTCGATGAACCTTAGCGAAACAGAAGTGAAGAGCTTCGTGAATCCGAAGCTCAGGCGGTCCATCATGACGAACGATTTGAAGCCCGACGAATCGAGTATGGCGGCGAGCCTCGAAGGAGCGGAGAGAAAGCCCGAAAGGTGCTCGGCCGGCGGCGTGTCGAGAATCACGAGGTCGTACCCGCCTTCCTCGAAGGAGGAGAGAAGCGCCTCTCCCGCCATGTATTCGTTGACGCCGGCCAGGGACGAGGCGACGCTCCTGTAGTAATTATTCGAGAGTATTTTTCGGGCGACCTCTTCGGAAGGTGCCGTTTTCATAACGAGAGCGTCGAATGTTTTCCGGGGGTCGAGGAGCCTTACATTCAGCTCTGCACGCGGTGAGAAGCCGGCATCTTTCATGCGCTTCTCAGGGACACCGGCGAATTCGAAATCCCGGCGGACGCCGAGCGACTGCGCGAGCCTTCGCGAGGGATCCATCGTGAGGGCAAGCGTCCGCCTGCCGCGGGAGGCAGCCTCGAGCGCAAGGAGGGAGGATATAGTCGTCTTTCCGACGCCGCCCGGGCCTATCGAGACGATGACCTTCTTATCCGAGACGAGGCGAGAGAGCTTCTTCATCTCGCGCCCGCCTGCTTCTCGATTTGCATGGAGATGGCGCGGAGGTCTTCCCGCGAGAGGTCCTTTTTGAAGATGCGAGGGGCCGTTAGAACGCCGCCAGTGAGACGCCGGCGAAGGAGCTTCTCGTACTTCACGGTGTCGCGGGCGCGCGATATGGTGAGGCGGGCGAGCCTGATTACGCCGCCTTCGGGGGCAGCGTCTTCATCCGGGGCGGCGAGGACAGTCTCCTCTTCCGCCAGCGTGAACGGGCTTTCGACGGCATAGTTCAAGACAGTGCCGAGGACGTTTATACCCGCCTCGCGGACTGAATCGGCGAGCTCGAGCGTTTCCCTGACCGCCATGTCTTCCGGGGCGGAGACGGCGAGGACAGCCGTCTTGCCGGGGTCCTTTAGAAAGCCCTCGACCCATTCGATGTGGCTCCTGAAAGCCCCTCCTCTCACCATGTCGAGGACGCGCGACGGGAGGTCGAGGATCGGGACGGCGTGCCCTGTCGACGGCGCGTCGAATATAACCTGGTCGTATCCCCCCGGCCTGTTTCCGAGATGCCAGACCTTGCCTATCGTTATAAGCTCCTTGAGACCCGGCGCGGCCTCGAAGAATCCGCTCACGGCCTTTGATTTCAGCACGGCGGCGTAGACAGGATAGAGCCTCACGAAGCGCTCTTTTATGTATTCGTCGAGCGCGGCGGATGGGTCGATGTAGAGTGCGCGGATTCCCTCATCAAGCTCGGATTCTTCGCTCCCGACGCCGCTCTCGAAGCCGAAGAAAGGCGCGCCCGGCTTTACCTCTTTCAGCGTGACGTAGACAGGCCTCCTCCCGAGCCGGGCGCTCAGGTATGCGAGCGCGAGTGAGGCGGTCGTTTTTCCCACCCCGCCCTTCCCCGTTATCACGATGAGCTTTTTTCCGAGAATGTCGTCGAGCGTCATATGATTCACAGGCGTCCTGTGCTGAGTGCAGCCGGGATTTCCGTAGAGGAACCGGACGCCGTTCAAGTGTAATTCTACCATCCCGGGAAGGCCGCGCCTCCGCGGGCCGAATATGCGGAAATCGTTTTTTATCCATGTTATTATTCATATTCCGAGCGGACGCAGCCGGCGAAGAACGGCCCGAAGCGAGCCGTTGACCGTAAGAAAATGAGCAAAAACAGAGAAATAGCGGAGATATTCGAAAACATGGCGGACATGCTCAGCATCGCCGACGAGAACCCTTTCAAGATACGCGCGTACAGAAAGGCCGCGGTGAACATACTGGAGCTGAGAGAGGCCATCGAGGACACAGCGGCGCGGGACGAGCTTACGGAGATACCCGGGGTAGGAAAGGAGCTCGCCGACAAGATAAAGGAATACGTCGAGACGGGAAGGATGAAGGAGTACGAGAAGCTCCAGGAGAGGATTCCGCTCGAAACGACGGAGCTTCTCAGGATACCCGGCCTCGGGCCGAAGACGCTGTCGCTCCTCTTCTCGGAGCTCGGCGTAAAAAATACCGCAGACCTCGAAAGGGCGCTCGACGGAACAGAGATCCTGAAGTTCAAGGGAATGGGACAGAAGAAAATAGAAGACATCCGGAAGGGGATTTCCCTCCTCAGGGAAAGTAAAGAGCGGAGGCGGCTCGGCGTCGTTCTGCCGCTCGGGGAGAATCTCGTCGCCGCCGTCTCCAGGATACCCGGAACCGAAGGCACCATTCTCGCGGGCTCGTTGAGACGTATGAAGGAAACGGTGAAAGACATCGACATACTCACGATTTCGAACAATCCGCCCGAGGTGGTCGAGGCGTTCACGTCCCTCAGGCCGGAAAAGGACGTCCTCGCTTCGGGCGGCACGAAGGGCAGCGTGATCCTTCAGGAGGGGATACAGGCTGATTTGAGAGTTGTCGGCCCGGAGTCCTACGGCGCGGCGCTCCTTTACTTCAGCGGCTCGAAGGCGCACAACGTCAGGCTCCGCGGGCTCGCGCAAAAAAAGGGCCTCAAGATAAACGAGTACGGCGTATTCAGGGGCGACGAGATGATCGCCGGCGAGACGGAAGCGCAAATTTACAGGACACTCGGGCTTCCGTTCATCCCGCCCGAGCTCCGGGAAGACAGGGGGGAGATAGAGGCCGCGATGGAAGGGAGGCTTCCCGACCTCATCGACCTTGCAGATATAAGGGGCGACCTCCATACGCATACGATGTGGAGCGACGGCAAGGCGACGATAGCCGAGATGGCCGACGCGGCCGAGGCGCTCGGTTACGAGTACATAGGCATAACCGACCATTCTCCCTCGCAAACAATCGCGAGAGGGCTGCCGATCGAGAGGCTTCTCGAAAAGAAAAAGGAGCTCGCAGACGAGGCCGGCAGGAGAAACAATATAAAAGTGCTCATGGGGACCGAAGTCGACATCAAGATGGACGGGACGCTCGACTATCCCGACGAGATTCTGAAGGAGCTCGACGTCGTCGTGGCCTCCGTTCACAGCGGGTTCAAGATGGACCGCGAGACGATGACGAATCGCATCATCAGCGCGATTAAGAATCCGTATGTGCATGCCATAGGCCACCCGACGGGCAGGCTCATCGGCGAGAGGGAGCCTTACGACGTGGACATAGACCTCGTCATCGAAGCGGCCGCCGCGCACGGGAAGGCGCTCGAGGTGAACGGCTCTTACCCGAGGCTCGACCTCAACGACCTTCACGTCAGAAAGGCCGTCGACGCCGGGGTGAAGATAATCATATCGACCGACGCGCACTCGACGGTGCAGCTTCTCTTCATGCGTTACGGCGTGGGCACCGCGCGGCGGGGATGGGCCCGGAAGAAGGACGTGCTCAACGCGCTTCCGTTCTGGGAGCTTTACGAATGGCTGAAGTCGGGGAGAGGATGAGACGAAAAAGACGAAATCCCACCCCGGTCTGCGTACATCTAAGTAAAAGAGACTAAGACGGGATTGCCTTTGAGTCGGAACACCCCTCACAATATGAGTACCGGCAAACCGGAGCCTTGATGAACGTGAAACTTACAGAAAAAGAAGCGGCCGAGCAGATAGAGAGGCTCTCGCGGGAGATCGACAGGCACAACTATCTTTACTACGTGAAGAACAGCCCAGAAATTTCCGACTCCGAGTTCGACGCGATGTTGAACGAGCTCAAGGAGCTCGAAGCCAGATACCCTGACCTCGTAAGGCCCGATTCCCCGACGCAGAGGGTGGGAGGATGGGTCGCCGAAGGGTTCAAGTCCGTAAGCCACATCGCACCGATGATGAGCATCGACAACGTGTCGACTCCCGAGGGCGCCTACGAATTCGACAGGCGCGTGAAGAGGCTCCTCGAAACGGAGAACGTCGAGTACGTCGCCGAGCCGAAGTTCGACGGGGTATCGGCTTCGCTGACATACCAGGACGGAGTCCTGACGCGCGGGGCGACACGCGGGAACGGGATCACGGGCGAGGACGTCACCGCGAACCTCAAGACCATAAATACGATTCCTCTCCGGCTCGGAGGCAACGGGAAAACCCCCGCTCTTATAGAGATAAGGGGCGAAGTGCTCTACCCGATCGAGGCGTTCAGGAAGCTCAACAGGGAGCTCGCCGAGGCGGGCGAGCCGCTGTTCGCAAACCCGCGAAATGCCGCGTCCGGGGCGATAAGGCAGCTCGATTCGTCAATAACGGCGTCGAGGCCGCTCACATTTTATTGCTGGGGCGTGGGCGAGGCGCGGGGAGTCGAGATCAAAACGGAATGGGAGCTCGTCGAGAGGCTCGGCGAGTGGGGGTTCAAGGTAGACGAGCACATACGGCGCTGCGCCGACATTGACGAGGCCCTCGGCTACCAGAAGGAGCTCGAAGAGATAAGGGACTCCCTCCCCTACGAAGCGGACGGGATCGTCGTCAAGGTGAACAGAAGGGATTATCAGAAGGAATTAGGCGCGACGGCCAAGCATCCGAGGTGGAACATCGCCTACAAGTTCAAGCCGAGGCAGGGAACAACCGTCGTGAACGACATCACTGTACAGGTCGGACGCGTCGGCTTGCTCACGCCCGTGGCGGAGCTCGAGCCCGTCGGCATAGGCGGCATAACGGTCAAGCGTGCGTCGCTTCACACGGACGATATCATAAAGGCGAAGGATATCAGGATCGGCGACACGGTCCTCGTCGAGAGGGCCGGCGACGTTATACCCGACATCGTAATGCCGATCATAGAAAAGCGGACCGGTGAGGAGCGGGAATTCGTCATGCCCGCCGAGTGCCCCGTATGCGCGACGCCCGTCGAAAGGGAGGGAGCGTATTTCTACTGCCCCAACCTCTCGTGCCCGGCACAGCTCAAGGGAAGGATACGCCACATGGCGGGCCGGCGCGCTTTCGACATCGAAGGGCTAGGCGAAAAGATAGTCGTGCAGCTCCTGGCGGTGGGACTCATAAAAGACCCAGCGGATGTGTTTTATCTGAAGAAAGATGAGCTTACCCCCCTCGAAAGGTTCGCCGAAAAGTCCGCCGCGAATCTCATAGCACAGATAGAGAAGAGCAAGAAAGTCCCGTTCGACAGGTTCATAAACGCCCTCAGCATTCCGCACGTCGGGGAGCGCGTGGCGCAGATTCTGGCCGAAAATTTCGCGAGCGTCGACGCCCTGATGAATACTACACCCGAAGAGCTCACCTCCATTCACACGATCGGAATCGAGATCGCCGAGAGCATAGTACACTTCTTCCAATACGAGCAGCACAGGGAGCTTATTCGTAAGATGCTCGACGCCGGGATAGAGATAAAGTACGACACGAAAACGCCCGTCAGCGACAAGCTTAAGGGTATGGTCTTCGTCTTCACCGGCGGGCTCGATACCATGACGAGGGACGAGGCGGAAAAGCTCGTCGCGGCCCACGGTGGGCGGGCCACGTCGTCCGTCACCAAGAAAACGAGCTACGTCGTCGCCGGCAAAGACCCCGGCTCCAAGCTCGAAAAAGCGGAGTCTTTGGGAATCGAGATTTTGAGCGAAGAGGAGTTCAG
>CAZUDM010000046.1:0-15885 GCA_964618635.1 uncultured Spirochaetia bacterium | reverse complement strand
GGGAGGAGCCGCAGAGGGTAGCGGAAGCCGTCGGCAAGCTCGCCGAGAATAACGCGCACGTGAAGCACATAGTTATAACGTCCGTCAACAGGGACGACAGGAACTACGAGAGCGCATGCATATTCGCGGAAACAATCAGGAAAGTCAGGGAATATAACCCGAAGGTGAAGATAGAGGTCTTGATACCGGACTTCAAGGGCGAGAGCAGCGCGCTCGAGCAGATTCTCGAAGCCCGTCCCGACGTTCTCAACCACAACATAGAAACCGTGCCGAGGCTCTATCGCCTCCCGCAGCTTACGCCCTCGGGAAAGAAAAGGTCCGTAAGGCCGCAGGCGAACTACGAAGGCTCACTGAGACTTCTGGAAGAGAGCGGGAAATACGGAAATGAGGGGATGCTGACGAAGTCGGGGATCATGGTCGGCCTCGGGGAAGAGGAATATGAGCTCCTCGAAACACTGAAGGACCTTAAGACAGTCGGCTGCGACATTGTGACCATCGGGCAGTACCTTCAACCCACTCACGACCACCTGCCCGTAACGAAGTACTATCACCCGATGGAGTTCGAATCGCTCAAGACCTACGGCGAGAACGTCATAGGGATTCCACACATCGAGGCCGGCGCGCTCGTCAGGAGCTCGTACCACGCCGAGAAGCAGGTTGTTAAGCTGGGCGAGAGTTTATCCTGAGCTAACGACTCACAATGTACTATTCTTGATTCTTCCTCCAAAACATTTAACATCTTACTCTCATGAAATACGTGATACTCCAGGGCGACGGTATGCCCGACCACCCGCTTCCCGAGCTAGGCGGAAAGACGCCGCTCGAAGCCGCGAGAACCCCGAATCTGGACAGGATAGCCAAATGTGCGACAACCTTCGGCATGGTGAAGACCATACCGGACCCGCTCCCTCCGGGTAGCGACGTCGGCAATCTCACGGTGCTGGGTTACGACCCGATGGTCTATTACACCGGGAGGTCCCCTCTCGAAGCGGCGAGCATAGGCGTCCCTCTCGGGGAAAAGGACGTTACCCTGAGATGTAACCTTGTGACGCTCGCCGAAAACGGCGGCGATACTATCATGGAAGACTACAGCGCAGGGCACATAACGACCGAAGAGGCACGCGAAATCATACTCGACCTCAAGAAGGAGCTGGAAGAGGAAAATTTCACGTTCTATCCCGGCGTCAGCTACAGGCATCTGCTTGTGTGGACGGGCGGCAACAAGGACATTCACACGACCCCCCCTCACGACATATCGGGGAAGGCGGTCGGGGCCTATATTCCGACAGGCGCGGGGACGGACATCCTCAACCGAATGATCGAAAAATCGAGAGAATTACTGAAAGATCATCCCGTGAATAAAAAGAGGCTGGCCGAGGGGAAGAACCCGGCGACGAGCATATGGCTCTGGGGACAGGGCACTGCGCCGAAGATGCCGCCGTTCGAGGAGCTTTACGGTCTTACGGGCTCCGTGATCTCTGCTGTGGATCTCGTTAAGGGAATAGGGCACTGCGCTAAGCTCCGCGTCATAGACGTCCCCGGCGCGACGGGGTACCTCGACACGAATTACGAGGGAAAGGTCGACTACGCCCTCGACTCGCTCGAAGAGGTCGACCTCACGATGATTCACATCGAGTCGACCGACGAGACGGGGCACGTGGGGAAGGCCGAGCTCAAGGTGCAGGCCGTGGAGGACTTCGACGGCCGCGTCGTAGGCCGCGTGCTCGAAGGAATAAAGAGGTTCGGCGATTACAAAATACTCGTGATGTCCGATCACCCGACGCCGATAGATTTGAGGACGCACGTGAACGAGCCGGTGCCGTTCGCCATTTACAGCTCGGAGGACGAGAGCGTAAAGAACGATAAATTCGTCTACACCGAAAAATCCGCGGCTACATCTGACGTATACGTCAACGAGGGCTGGAGGCTTCTCGGAATGCTTACGGGAAAAGAGATCTGA
Source organism: uncultured Spirochaetia bacterium (assembly GCA_964618635.1). Taxonomy (GTDB): domain Bacteria; phylum Desulfobacterota_D; class UBA1144; order Nemesobacterales; family UBA2774; genus JADLGH01. The sequence goes on along the minus strand of CAZUDM010000046.1, from coordinate 13,925 downwards.
GATTCAAATGAGCGCTGATACAGATAGAAAACTGCGTTTCGGATTATGGTACGACTTTCGCAATCCTCCTCAGTGGCGGCGGCCGTACACAGAGGTATACGCCGAGGTTCTCGACCAGGTAGCCTGGGCCGAGGAGAACGGCTTCGACGATGTCTGGCTCCAGGAGCATCATTTCCACGACGATGGTTTCTCGTCGTCCGTGATGACGATAGCTGCCGCAATCGCTGCAAGAACGAAAAAGATTCGCATAGGGACGGGCGTCATGCTGCTCCCGCTTCACAACCCTGTCCGCGTGGCGGAGGACGGCGCGACTGTTGACATATTGTCCGGCGGCAGGTTTCAGCTCGGCGTGGGGAACGGGTACAAGGTCGAGGAGTTCGAGAGCTTCGGTATTTCACGAAAGGAGCGAGGCGGGCGCTCGGACGAAGGACTCGAAATCATACGCCGCCTCTGGGAAGGCGAGACGCTCACATTCAAGGGCAAATACTACGAGGTCAATAACGCGAGGCTCGCACCCGAGCCCGTTCAGAAGCCCCGCCCTCCCCTCTGGGTCGGTGGATTCAGCCCCGCGGGGGCAAGGCGCGCCGCGAGGCTCGGGGACGGATTTTTAGGCACGGGGCCGATCAAGGAGCTCTACGATGAGTACGTAGCAGAGCTGAAGAGGCTCGGCAAGCCGACGACCGATCTCAAGGCCGCAGGCGGGTATTTCTGGCTGATAGCCTCTGAAGACCCGGAAAAGACGTGGAACGAGGCAGTGGAGCATATTCTTTACCAGCTTAACGGCTACGCGGAGTGGTTCGAGAAAGCCGGGATGCCCTTACTACCCTACATACGCGACGCGGAGCATCTGAAGGAGCTCGGGATTTTCAACGTCGCCACACCGGACACGTGCATCGAAATGATAAGGGCATATGTGAAAGAGGTGCCCGTCACGAATTATTATTCCTTCACTATACCTCCGGGACTTCCGGCGAGCTGGGCGCAGCCGCACCTCGAGCTCTTCGCGAGGAAGGTTATACCGGCCTTCCGGTAACGCCACATAATTCCGGGAACCCGGATAAATGAACCAGGACCTTCGTAGGCGCTTAATTCCTGACACGTAGAGACTTGCTACGCGCGCTCACGCTTTACCTCTTCCCATAGCTCGTTCATTTCTTCGGGCGTGAGTTCCGCGAGATGCTTTCCCTGGGCTTCAGCCTTGTCCTCAATGGAGCCGAACCGTTCGATGAAATTGTCTATGGCCTTGTGCGCCGTCCCTTCGGAGTCGAGCTTTAAATGCCTTCCGAGGTTGACGAGCGAGAATACGAGGTCGCCCCACTCTTTTTCGATGCCCCTTTCGTTCCCGGTTTTGATCTCCGCTTCGAGCTCCGAGAGCTCCTCGCGCACCTTTTCGAGCACCTCGCCGGCATTGTTCCAGTCGAAGCCTACCTGCGAGGCCTTTTCGCCCACGCGCTGCGCCCGGAGGAGGGACGGCATCGTGCGCGGGATGTGAAGGAGCCTTCTCTTTCGCGACTTCTCCTTTAATTTCTGTGCGTGCCATCTCTTTACAGCTTCTTCCGCATTGGCCGCCTTTTCCTCACCGAAGACGTGCGGGTGACGGCTGACAAGCTTCTTGTGAAGCCTGTCTATGACGTCGCCGATTTCGAACTCGCCTTCGTCCTCGGCTATCTGCGAGGCGAAGAGCACTTCGTAGAAAAGGTCGCCGAGCTCTTCGATGAGCTCGTCCCTGTCGCGCTGCTCTATCGCCTGCACGACCTCGTACGCCTCCTCGATGATATAAGGCCTCAGCGTATCGAGAGTCTGCTCCTTGTCCCAGGGGCATCCCTCGGGTCCTCTAAGGTGCCGCGACAGCTCGAGAAGGTCTTCGAAAGTCTTCTTCATATTTTCTCCGTTTTATTTATTCATATCCGGTGAAAAGCTTCACAATCGATGATAATATTTACTTGAGAATAGTACCCGGATTCGGAATGTATCCGTCAATTCTACAGTAATTTATATGGACACGAAAACCGGAAGAGCGAAAGGATCGATATTCCTGAATTCCAGGGATTACATAGTAAATTCCATGGGGGAGAGCGTGTGGAAACTGATCCTCGCGAACCTGCCCGACGGCGACGCCGAGTTCTTCGAAAATAATCTTGTAAAAACCGAGTGGTACCCTGTCCCTTACGTTAACCGCCTGATAAATACCTACGATCTTATAGCGGGGAACGGCGACTTCCTGTCGATCGTTCCTATAGCCGAATACATCGCGAAAAAAGACCTCGGTCCTGTTTTCGAGGTTTTCATCGATCTTAAAAACCCGCAGGTCGTGCTCAACAGCGCGCCATCGCTCTGGAGCAGGTACTTCGACACGGGCAGGATGGATGTCGAGAGCGTAAACATGGACGCAAAGAGCTCGACGCTCAGACTCTACGAGCTCGCCGACGAAACGAAGGCTTCGGGGGTCGCCATTTGCACCTTCGCCGTGCCCGAATGGTTCAGGACAGGCCTCTTGATGTCGGGAACGGACTCCGTTTCAATCACCCAGACGGAGTGCAGGTATAAGGGCGCCGAGGCCTGCAAATATGAAGTAACCTGGGAATGAGACTGCAGGCAGCCGGTATTGGCAGCCGCCTAAACCCTGAATTTTTTGGGGTATCTTGTGAGATTCGTACATCCCTTCTTTTCAACCACCACGACGTCTTCTATCCTTATCCCACCCGTTCTGGCGTAGTAGAGACCGGGCTCGACTGTGACGACGTTTCCCGTTTCCAGAATCTCGTCTCCCATGCTGATCCTCGGCGGCTCGTGAATCTCGAGCCCGAGCCCGTGGCCGGTGGAATGTATGAAGCCTTCCGTTTTGCCGTCGACCGTTCCCGTCTTGTAGCCCCGGCTGTCGAAGTAATCGACGACGGCCTTGTGAACGTTCTTCACCGCTACTCCGGGCCCGATCATGCCTATGGCTAGCTTCTGGCCCTTGAGGACGGTGTCGTACATGTCTGAAAGCTCCCGCGAGGGCTCGCCCCTTACGACGGTCCTCGTCATATCGCCGAAGTAGCCTGTTTTCTGCGACCTCGGGAATATGTCCAGGACTATGGGCTTGCCCGCGAAGATAGGGCCTTCACCGGAATGGTGAGGCATCGAGGAATGTATGCCGCATGCGACTATGGTGTGTGCAGCGGAAAAACCCAGCCTCGATAGAAACGAGTTTATCTCGCCCTTCACTCTCTCCGAGGTGAGCTGTTTTCCATCGTGATAGAGCCTGTTCTTCCGGATTTCGGATGCCGCTATCATCTTTATGGCTGCGTCCATGGCCTGCGCCGTTTTGACGAGGGCGTCCCTTATAAGCCTGACCTCCTCCGGGGTTTTCCTCAGCCTTTCGGCAAAGAGCGGCTCCCCGGGAGCGGGCACGATTTTAAAGCCTTCCTTCCTCAGCTCATCGGCGTACTTTAGCCCGAACCGTCCGGGCACAGTGACCTTTTTTATCTTCCTGTCCTTAAGCAGAAGGGCGGCCGCGTCTACGAGCCTGACGCGCTTCTTTTCGGCGAGGAGCCTTCGCTGAAGGTCCGAAAGGGAGGTGACACTGTCCACAGTCGCCACTTTCCTGCCCCTGTCGATTTCAAGGTCGCTCAGGACGAGGATTTTCTTGCCGTTGTGTTCGAGGTAAATGACTGGGTCGGGAACGAAGAATCCCGTTTTGTAGTAAAGGTCGGCGTTTTCCTCGCTGGTATCGATTATGAGGCAGGCGTCCTTGTTCATAAAATGACACTATACCGGAAGGCCCCTTCTTATCAAGCCCGCGGCTTCTCCCGCGCCGGGCGCGGAGAATTCGTTTATAAAGACCGGCTTCGGTGTTATAATGATGTGGCTCATAAAATCACGCTTAAAGAGGCTCTTATGACTAAATTTCTCAGGCTCGCAATAATCACGGCATTCATTTTTTCCATCGGCGCGGCAGCTTCGGCGACGGCGCAGGAAACCGTCAACCTCGAACAGGTATGCGGCAGCAACATGGACTCTCCCATGGCCGCCGACTTCCCCGACAGGTATACGAACAAGCAGGTGAAAATAAATATAGAGGTCGACTTGATAAGAAAGATACCGTCCATATGCGGCGAAGGGCCCGAGGGGAGCTTCACCATGGAGGTGATAGACAGGAGGGGGACGATACTCGAATGCTTCTGCACCGACCCTCAGTATAAGGGTGTCCTCGACAGCTCGCCCAAGGGCAGCAAGCTGACAGCCATCGGGACGTTCAGGTCGCTTACGGGCTCTTACGACGAGAGCGAAAGCGAGGAGTGTAAAATCACGCTGGATCAATGCAGCTTCGGTAACTAAAGATGCAAACAGTTCTTAAATTCCTATACACGCTCTCAATTTCGCTCTGGGTGGGGAGCATATTCTTCTTCTCCTTCATGGCGGCCCCGAGCATATTCAAAGTTCTCCCGCGGGAGACGGCGGGCAACGTCGTTTCGGACATATTCCCGAAATACTACATGGTGGCCTACGTATGCGGCGCCGTCGCGATAATTACGGCTGCGATCCTCTGGTTCGTTTACAGCAGCCGGGGCGGTATCGTAAGCTACCTCAGGATAGGTGGGCTCCTCCTCATGCTGGGTCTTTCCGTTTATGCCGGTGAGGTCGTCCGTCCGGTGGCCGCGGAGACGCGGGCCGAGCTGAGAACGCTAACCGAGTCGTCGCCCAACTACTTGGCAGTACAGGAAAAATTCAGGCTCCTTCACGCGCGCTCGGCCATACTCAACGCGAGCGTGTTCGTCCTCGGAATTGCCATATTGGTAATTAATGCCTATACTAATAGGGAGTAAGGATTACATCGAGGGAGGCGGTTAAGAATGTTTACCGTAACGAATAAAGCGGCAGAAGAGATAAAAAGGCTTTTAACTGAAGAGGATATACCCAACGCCGTGCTGAGGGTCAGAGTGGTTCCGGGCGGCTGCTCGGGATTTTCTTACGAGATGGGTTTTGACGACGAAACGGAAGAGTCAGACAAGATTATAGAGAATGAAGGCGTAATGGTAGCCATAGACGAGCTCAGCTTCCCGTATCTCGAGGGAGCGGTCCTCGACTACAAAGACGGCCTTAACGGCACGGGCTTTTCCATCAATAACCCGAATGCCAAGGGCTCCTGCGGCTGCGGCTCTTCTTTCACAGCCTAAACAAAACAAGATTCGGAAACTGAAATAAACAGCCTGTCCCGGCACGACCGCGACGGGCTGTTTTCGTTTGTTTTGAATTCACCTTTCAGGTTATAATAGTCCGGTCCGCACCCGTGGATATTCGGAACCAGCTCACTTAACACTCGCTAAAGGAGGAGAATATGAAATTCGGAGTTGGATACTACAGCCTTCAGTCGCCCCCTCACAATCCCAGGCTTCACAAGGAGCTCTACCCGGAAATGCTCGACGAGATAAGTCTCGCCGACCAGATGGGCTTCGATTCCGCATGGCTTACGGAGCACCATTTTCTTGAAGACGGATACTGCCCGTCCTCCCTCGTAGCTGCCGCCGCCATCGCCGCCAGGACTAAAAACATACGCATAGGTACAGGGGTTCTGCTCATGCCGCTCCACGACCCTGTAAGGATCGCGGAAGACGCCGCCGTCGTCGACCTGATATCCGGAGGAAGGCTTATACTCGGCATCGGCCTCGGCTACCGTCCCGAAGAGTTCGCGGGCTTCGGGAGGACTCTCAAGGAAAGAAGGGGCAGGATGGAAGAGAGCATAGAAATACTACAGAAGGGCTGGGCCGACGAGCCGTTCAGCTTCGACGGCAAATATTATAAACTGGAGAACACGAGCATAACCCCGAAACCCATACAGAAGCCTATTCCTATATGGATAGGGGCGTTCACAGAGCCCGCCATAAGGAGGGCCGCAAGGATAGGGGCTCCGCTGTTCGTGCCGGCTATAGGGATTATTCCTATAGTTAAATATCTTTTCGACATGCACGCCGGTCTGCTTCAGGAATACGGCAGGAACCCCGCGGATTTCGAGAAGCCCCTGGTAAGGGAAATGTACATATCGGATCAGAAGGCGGACGTAGTATGGGAGAAGATAAAGGAGCACGTTACATATACTGCGAAGGGGTATGCATCGTGGGGGTCTATGGTAGACAGGCAGGGGAATCTGCTGTCTGACCCGAACGACCCGATTCTCTACGACATAGCGAGGGAACAGTCGATAATAGGGACGCCGGAGGAATGTATAGAGACCATAAAGGAGTATCAGGCCGCGCTCCCTGTCGACAATCTTATCTGCAGGTTCAAGTTCCCGGGGATAACGCACGACGAGGCTGTGAGGTCAATGAAGCTCTTCGTTGAAAAGGTGCTGCCCGCCGTTTCATGAGGCGCGGGAAAGGACAATAAAAGCTTCGAATATATTTAAACCAAACGACCAAAGCCCGATTCGATGCAATCCGGTTTTGGTCCGCCGCTTGTATCATATCGAATTTTCTATGGTTATAATAATTCACCTCATCCTGTCAACATAGCCAGCTTGACCGGATACGCACGGAGAAATAAGTAAATGACTTCGAAGCTGACTACGATACACGAACAGGCAAGGTCGTACGAAAAGATAAAGTCCGGGGAGATAATCGATTCGCTTTACAAGAATTTCGTGCCTTACAACGAGATTCCGGATTTCCCCGTGCAGTATATATCGAGGACGGGACAGATCATCGACATCGTTGACGACCCCGCCGTCATCGTAGGCATTGCTCAGCTCAGAAAAACCAACAGGAAGGTAGCCATAATAGCGCAGCAGATGCCGTCGAGCGACGCAGAAAGGCCCAGGCTCAACTACGGCCTCGTAAAAGCCGACGGCTACGCCCTGGCCCTTAACATGATGTCCTACGCCGAGGAAAACGGGCTCATGCTGCATACGTACGTCGACACCATCGGCGGCGACCCCTTCGAATACTCGGCCGGAAAGCTGCAGTCGTGGCTCATATCGGACTGCCAGGCTAAAATGATAGCCATCAAAACAAAGACCATATCGACTGTCCTCGGCAGCGGCGGCAGCGGCGGCGCGATAGCGTTTCAGCTCGCACACAGGAGATTCATGCTCGCACGCGCCGAGTACTCCGTCATCACGGCCGAGGGGTGCTCCGCGATACTCTTCAGAAGCGCCGACAAAATAGAGCAGGCGCTCGAGGTACTTCAGCCGACGTCGGACTACATGCAGAAATACGGCATCGTTGACAGCGTTATAAAGGAGCCGTCGCTGACCTCTTCTGATTACAAGAAAAAGGTGCTGGCGAATATCGAAAAGGCTATCGTATCCGCCTCGGACGAGCTCGAAAAGACAGACATAAATTATCTTCAGGAAAATCTTATAAAAAAGATACAGGAATGCGGCGGGGTCGAGAGGTCGGAGCATACCTACCACGCCATAGCAAAAAAAATCAGAAGCTGGCTCCCGCATTACTCCTTCAGCAAGGCCCCTACTCCGGAAGTATCCCAGATACAGCTCGCGCTCTACGGCGCCGAGCCTCATTTTTGTAACGACGAGAAAGACCCCGAGGGCAAGATAGTCAGAGCGGGATGCAGGAAGCATTTCGCCAAGGAAGAATTTCAAAAAAACTACTTCGCCTGCCCATACTGCGAAAAGCCGAACCCTATCGGCGGCCACGAGTATCTCGACCTCCTCCTGGACACGGATTCCTTCCACGAGCTGCATTCCGACCTCAGCGTGGAGGACATAGACACGCGCTTTAATTTCTACGATTACGGCGACGCCAGGAGAAAGAACTCCGGGCGTACTGACGCCAAGGATTCGCTTATTGTCGGCTACGGAAACATGTACGGCCTTCCGGTCGCTATTGCTGTCAGCGAGTTCAGGTTCATGGGCGGCTCGATGGGGGCGGTATTCGGGGAAAAGATGAAGCTGATAGTAGATTACGCCATCGGCGAGCGGCTGCCGCTCGTAGTCGTCACCGCGTCGGGAGGCGCGAGGATGCAGGAGGGTACGATCGCCCTTTACCAGATGGCGAAGACCATCTCCTCCATTATAAAGCTCAAGAACGCCGGGCTGCCCTTCATTTCCGTCCTCGGGCATCCCACGACAGGCGGGGCGCTTGCGAGCTACGCGGTGCAGGGCGATTTCATAATATCCGAAAGGAAGGCGACGGTGGCTTTCGCCGGAGACAGGGTCGTAAAGCTTACGAGCGGCGGGAGGGGAGTCGACCCGGGAACGATGACGGCCGAGTTCTTCTCTAAAAAAGGCGGCATACACCTCGTCACTGAAAGAAGCCAGCTCAAGGCCTCCATATCAGGAATGCTCAGGCTTACCCCCTGGTATAGAAGCATCAAGCAAAACCATAAAGAACAGTAGAGATAATTCCGAACGGAGGCTCACATGACAGACGGGCCCGGTTCCCATAGCGGCCTCAAAGACGAGAGGGTGGTGATAATCGGCGGGGGTCCAGCCGGGCTCACCGCCGCGTACGAGCTTTCCAAAGCCGGCCTCAAAACGACCGTCCTCGAAAAGGACGACATCGTGGGCGGCATCGCGAGAACCGTCAACTACAAGGGCTACCGCTTCGACATAGGCGGGCACAGGTTCTTCACGAAGGTAAGGGCGGTGGAGGACATCTGGGAAGAAGTTCTCGGCGACGATTTCGTCGAAAGGAAGCGCCTCTCGCGTATATATTACAACAGCAGATTCTTTTACTATCCTTTCAAGGTAACCAACGCTGTGTTCGGACTCGGTATCTGGAACAGCTTCATGATAGCAGCGAGCTACCTCAAGGCGCGCACCTTTCCGGATCTGCCCGAGGAGACTTTCGACAAGTGGGTGTCCAACCGGTTCGGAAAGCGGCTCTACGAGCTCTTCTTCAAGACCTACACCGAAAAGGTGTGGGGAATCCCCTGCACGGAAATCAGCGCCGAGTGGGCCGCGCAGAGAATAAAGGGTCTATCGCTCCTCGAAGCCCTGAAGAACGCCCTTCTTAAAAACAGGAACCGCTCACCCGAAGAAGTTATAAAAACGCTCATAGACAGCTTTCATTATCCGAGACTCGGCCCCGGCATGATGTGGGAAACCGTCGCCGAAAAAATCACCGGGGACGGGAGCGAGCTCATCATGAACGCAAACGTATGCAGGATTAACGTCTCTGGCGGACGCGTGGAAAGCGTAACTGTCAGAAACGGCGGGAGCGAAAGTGAGCTCACAGGGTCACACTTCATAAGCAGCATGCCCGTGAGGGAGCTCATAAGTGCGATTAACCCTCCTCCGCCGGACAACGTCGTCAGGGCGGCGAACGACCTTAAATACAGGGACTTTCTGACGGTATCACTCATCATCGACAAGCCCTCCCTCTTCCCGGACAACTGGATATACATCCACGACCCCGGGGTAAGGCTCGGAAGGATACAGAACTTCAAGAACTGGAGCGAGGAGATGGTGCCGGACCCGAAAAAGACCTGCCTCGGGCTGGAGTACTTCTGCTTCGAGGGCGACGGGCTATGGACGATGAGCGACGGCGACCTCATAGAGCTCGGGAAAAGGGAGCTCGGCATCATAGGGCTCTGCGACCCCTCGCTGGTAATAGACGGTACGGTGGTGAGGATGCCCAAGGCCTATCCGGTATACGACTCCACGTACAGGGAGTCGCTGGCTACCATACGCGGCTATCTTACGAGCATAGACAACCTCCAGCTCGTAGGCCGGAACGGCATGCACAAATACAATAACCAGGACCATTCCATGCTGACGGCCATGCTCGCGGCGAGGAACATACTCGGCGCAAACTACGACCTCTGGAGGGTCAACACGGATCAGGAGTATCACGAAGAGGGCGATGCGGAGGATTACGGGCTTTCGGAGTATGAGGACCTCTCTTCGACTCAGCCCAGGGTGCCGGAAAGCGTGCCCAAACCTCTGGAAGAGGCCATAATCAGGGCCTTCGCGAGGCTCGACAAGCTCGCATTCGCCCTGGCTGTGGGGACAGCCTCGGGGCTGGCCGTGTTTTTCGCAACCATGTTCCTCCTGCTTAAAGAGGGGACGGAGGCGTACAAATACGTCGGGCTTTTAAACCAGTACTTCGCCGGTTATACGATCAGCGTCGAGGGGGCGTTCATAGGGCTCGGATACTCGTTCTTCTGGGGGTTTATATTCGGATGGCTGTTCGCCTATCTGAGGAACTTCCTTACGGGCATATTCATATTCAAGATAAAGCGGGAAAGGGAGCTCTCGTCTTTCAAGAATTTCATCGATTATATATGATATAACGCAATGACGAAGCAGAGAACGGAAGAAGAGAAACTCCTTCAGGCAGTGGCGCTGCTCAATGCAAAATCCATGGGGCTCGTTTTCGGTATACTCCTCGGGCTTCTGATTTTCATAGCGACAAACTGGCTTTTAGTGAAAGGACCCCAGCTGAACAGGGCCGGGGAATACGTCGTCGGTCCTCATCTGGAGCTTCTGAGCCAGTTCTTCATAGGCTACAGCGTATCGTTCACGGGAAGCATCGTCGGATTCGTATATGGATTTGCGCTCGGCACGATAGCCGGAACTTTCGTAGGGTGGCTCTATAACCGCATCGTGATGTTCAGGCAGAGATAATCCGGCCTCTTCTCTCATACAAATCCCCACACTAACAGCAGAAAAGAAATGCCGCGGCTTTCGGCAGCGCTATTCGGGCCGAAGCCTGAGGAGCCGTAGAGCCGCTCTTGTAAAACTCTACGCCGCCGGCTGTTTTTTCAAGTCCCTGGAATATAGAGTAAAATAACATGGCTTTTAAGGATCTTAATCTTCCGGAATGCGTGAATTGAAAGACGAAAAGAAACTGAAAAGAGAATTCGTGCTGGGCCTCCTCCGCCCCTATAGAGCACACATCACGCTGCTGCTTTTCCTCCTGTTTCTGTCTTCCGCGTTCGAAGGCATATCCATCGGCATGCTCGTCCCGCTGCTTGCCGGCATACAGCAGATAAAGAATTACGACCAGCTTCCCGAGGCCCTGCGCTCGCTGATAGAAATATTCGCGGCCTACCCGATCGAAACCCAGATCCTTCTATCCCTGACCTTCGTCGTGGGCGGAGTCGTTCTAAAGAACATATTCCTGGGGGTCTCGCAGTATCTCGCCTACTGGCTCACCGCGCGTCTGATCGCGAATATCAGGATTATGGTCGTGGGCTCGCTCATACATGCCGGGATGGGGTTCTACAACACCGTGAAAACCGGCGATCTCGTCGAGCGGACGGTATACAACACCGTGCTCACGGACGACCTTATAAAGAAGATCGTCGAGATGGCAGGGTACGTTATGTCGTCCATCATACTCCTCGTTCTTCTCGTTATATTCTCGTGGAAGCTGACATTGGTTTCTATCGTTCTCGCGGCCGTCATTGCGTACGCAGTCTCGATATATATCAGGCGGCTTTCCAGATACGGCTTAAACCTGGTTAACACGGGTAGGGAGCTTACCTCCTCGCTTCACGAAACCCTTTCCGGGATACAGGTCATAAAATCCTTCACGAAGGAAGGGGAGCAGATAAAGAAGCTGAATACGCACATAGAAAACCACGCGCGCCATCAGCTGAACGTCAATTTTTCGACGTTCATGGTGCACGTCGTTACGGAGGCCTTCGGCGTCGTCGCTATAGGCGTTCTCTTTCTCATAGCGATAAAGAGCTCGGCGATGGACTACAGGCTCGTCCTGACGCAGATACTGCCCTTCATATACATAATCGCCCGCATACTGCCCGTCCTCAAGCTCATGAACCAGACTCGCGGGATAATAGCCAGCAGGCTGCCCGCATTCGACACGGTCTACGACCTCGTAAGGACGGACAACAAGCCGCGGATTACGGACGGAGAGCTGACCTATTCGGGCCTGAAGAACGGCATAACGTTCGAGGCGGTAAACTTTTCCTATAACGAAGGGGAGAGGCCCGCACTCTCTCAGGCGAGCTTTTTTATACCCAAGGGTAAGACGACCGCCATCGTCGGCAAATCCGGGGCCGGGAAGTCGACAGTGATAAACCTTCTCCTGAGATTCTACGATCCGCAGTCGGGCAGGGTCCTCGTAGACGACAACCCGCTCACGGACTATAAAGTGGAATCCTACCTTCGCCATGTGGGTATGGTCAGCCAGGACACCTTCATATTCAACGATACGGTCAGGAATAATATAGCTTTCGGCCTTAAAGGCGATTACACGGACGACGTAATCGTGGACGCCGCGAAGAGGGCGGGGGCCGACGAGTTCATATCCGCGCTCCCCGAGGGCTACGACACGATGCTCGGCGAGAGGGGAATAAGGCTCTCGGGAGGGCAAAGACAGAGGATTTCCATCGCGAGGGCAACCCTCAAAAACCCCGAGATACTTATACTCGACGAGGCCACGAGCTCACTCGACACCGCCACAGAGCAGCTCATACACAGGGCGATAACCGAGCTGAGCCGGAACAGAACGGTTATCATTATAGCGCACAGGTTCTCTACGATTAAAAACGCCGACCAGATCATCGTGCTTAAAGACGGACAGGTCGTCGAGGCAGGCGGCGAAACGGAGCTCATGGAGCGGAAGGGAGAATTTTACAGGCTCGCCACTACAGGTAGTTAATTATCGGCATTCGAATTGAAATGAATTCCAACAATCCGGACATATCTGTCGTCATACCCGTCCACAACGGGGAATCGTACTTATCGATGTGTCTTCACGCGCTGAAGGCATCCTTTCATACGGAGTTCGAGACTATAGTGGTAGACGACGGCTCGAAGGACGGCTCGGCGGCGGTAGCGAAGAAATTCGGCGTGAAGGTGCTCGAGCTCGGGCGTAACTACGGCCCGGCAGCCGCCAGGAACGAAGGGGCGGCCGCGGCCACCGCACCGATCGTGCTCTTCATCGACGCGGACGTGCTGGTAAGGGGCGACACGCTTACGCGCGTCCTCGACATATTCTCGAAAGACCCTGAGCTGGCCGCCGTATTCGGCTCCTACGATACCGAGCCGTCGGCGCCCGATTTCCTGTCTCAGTACCGTAACCTCCTTCATCATTACGTCCACCAGAAATCGCGGAGCGACGCGAGCACGTTCTGGTCCGGGTGCGGGGCGATAAAAAGGGACGTGTTCCTGGAGATGGGCGGGTTCGACAGGGTGAGGTTTTCGAAGCCCTCAATCGAGGACATAGAGCTCGGCTACAGGATGAAGAGGAAGGGGCACAGGATACTCCTCGACAAGGAGCTTCAGGTGAAGCACCTGAAGCACTGGAGCTTTTTCTCGATGCTGAGGACCGACATATCCCAGCGCGCGGTGCCGTGGTCGAAGCTCATGCTGGAGAGTAACTTCTCCCCGAGGGACCTCAACGTCGACACATCCGACAGGGTGAGCGCGGCCCTCGTGGGCATACTCTCGATATGCCTTCTGATCGTTATTTTCGCGGCGCTGGGGGGCAGCGGTATTCTCTACCCGGCGCTTATACTCTCAGCCGTCCTGACCATTTCGCTGATCCTGCTGAACAGGCGTCTCTACGGGTTTTTTCTCGAAGAGAAAGGATTCGTCTTTACCCTTCTCGCCATACCGATGCATTTTCTCTACTTTTTCTACAGCGGCGCTTCTTACGGCGTGTGCTGGCTCAGGAAAAAAATGTCGAAGTGAAATAAAACCGGTGGGATACTATACCGGCGAGGGTTTCGTCAGTCGGACGAGGTGTAGGTTCCCGTGAGCTTTTTGACCTTCTCGACTTCCTCGGGCTTGTCGAGAATATTCCCCTTACGCATCTCGTAGAGGAAGTTGGCGTTGTCCCTCGGGGCCTGGCTTATGACGTTCGGGTCGAAAAATACTTCTTTTGTATGGACGAGCCCGGCGCGGTTGTAAGAGGCAAGCTCGTATTTCATTCCCATCCGGAGGGCGTCGCACGGGCAGGCCTCGACGCAGAATCCGCAGAAGACGCACCTCATGAAATCGATGTTGTAGACCT
>CAZUDM010000045.1:0-17708 GCA_964618635.1 uncultured Spirochaetia bacterium | reverse complement strand
CGATCTCTCGGCTTGAAGGGAAAGCGAAAATGGATAGGTGAAGGAGAGGCTGAAAACTAAATCCCCCCTGCCCCCCTTTTCCTAAGGGGGGTGAAAGGCAAAAGAGAGATTTCTCCCTGCAGTCGAAATGACAAGATGAGATTGCCGCGGTCGCTGCGCTCCCTCGCAATGACAAAAAAATTCTTGATGGATTGCTGGCGGAAATGGATTCCCGATTAAGGCATTCGGGAATGACAACCTTTTAAATCCCCCTGTATCCCCCTTTTTCTAAGGGGGAAATCAAAAGAAGATCTCTCGCATACGTTCGAGATGACGCACAGGTAGCGTGTTTCTCAACGCGGCGCCTTCGGAGGCTCATGCATCGGCAGCACGGAAGGTGATTATAGCAGGATACTGGTACTTCGAATTCCGGCGGGCGTGGCCCGCGAGATTGCCGCGGTCGCTGCGCTCCCTCGCAATGACGTGATTGCAGGCAGGTGTCAGGAGAAGAGCGCCCTTGCGGCCGCCTCGGATATGAACAGCGCTATCGCACCCCAGAGGAAGTATCTCCATAGCTCGCTGAATACCTTTACGAAGCCGGGCCGGCCGGTTTCTCCCGGCGCTGCGCTTTCTATGGTTATCCTCGAAAGGTCGGACTCGGCCGGGTCCACGTTTACCGAAAAGCTGTAGAGGGATTTGCCGCTCTGCGTGACCGTATATATGCCGGGGGCGTCGGTCCCCGCGAATACGGGGTCAGCGCCGGAGACAGGGGTTTTTTTGCCGCCGGGCCCTGAGACCTCGACGCCTTCCGAGCCGGGAGGTACGTCGATGGCGGCGATCTCCCCCGCGAGGTAGCTTCTCTTTCTGACGCCGGAGTTCCCGCTCGTATCCATGAGCTCCTTTACTATAGGGAGGAATACGGGAGATATCGGGAGATCGCTCCAGGCCGTGTCCGCCGTGGAAGCGAAGAGATACACGCTTCCGCCGCCGAGTCCTTTTCTAATCAGAAACGGATCGCCCGAGGCCGTGGAAAGTATCGTCTCGGCTCCCTCTTCGGGGTACGTCGAGAAATACCGGCCGACGCGGACGCTCCCGAGCCTTTCGCGGACGTCAGCGGAAAAAGCGGCGCTTCCATCGGCGCTTACGAACGTGCCCGCTTCCTGTACCGTCAATAGCTGCGCGGGCAGAAGCTCCTTTAAAAGCGCGTTGTAGGAGGACGGCCTTATCCTCTCGCCGGGGAATATGACGAGAGTGCCGCCCCCGGTTACGAATTCCTTGAGCGACTCGGCGTTGGAGGGGAGTATGTCGCCGACGTTGGCGAGGAATACGACGCCGTAGGGCGCGAGGTCTTCCGAGAGGAAGGCCTCGTTGTCCTTGACCGTTACGGGCGTACCCGATATTTCGGAAATGGTTTCGCCCGCGCCGGCGAGGTAGTAGGCTTCGCTCAGCCTCGCTTCCTCCCGGGGATCGCCGTCTACGATCAGTATGCCTCCGCCTTCGCCGCCCGAAAGGACGAAGTAGCGCGTATCGTCTATCGGCAGATTGTCTTTTTCTATGCTCGCAGTGCCGTGCCCCAGCGCCCCGGCGTCTCCGTCCGGGGGCAGCGTGAATTCCCTGACAGTCTTTTCCCACGGCTTGAGGTCGAAGTACCCGTTCACATCGCGCCCGTCGAGACTGACACTGGCGAGCAGCTCGCGCGATTCGTCCGGCGAGAAGTTCGATACGCCGACCTCGATCGTCGTCTCGTCCTTACCCCGCTGCGCGGAGGCTTCTGTTACGGCCCTGTTGGATGCTTCTTCGCCTTCGGTGACGTCGACGACGCGGAGCCAGTCGCGCGGGGCGGGCGCTTCGCGCCAGCCGTTCTTCTGCATGTCGGTCAGGAACACCACCTCTTTTTTCTCGGGCGGAGAGTCGGAAAGTGCTGCATACGCCTCCGAAAGGCGCTTTTCGTTGTCCGCCCAGGTGGCGGAGAGCCCGATCTCGTTCGCTGCGCGCCTGAGCTCTGCCCTGTCGCGCGAGGGGGCGAGCCTTTCGCCAGGCTTCGGGACGAGCGGCGCGACTATGGCGAAGCTCCCGTCGGGGAGCGAGGAGACCATGTCTCTCGCCGTTTTCACCGCGCTGCCGAAATGATCGCCGTACCCCATGCTGAAGGAGTTGTCGACGACGACGGCGACGGAGCGGGGCCCCTCGTCGCCTGCCGGGGCGAATGAAAAGAGGGACGGGCGCGCGAATACCAGTACAAGCAATGCTATGACCAGCGCCCTCAGCAGGAGCAGGAGAAAGTCTTTCAGCCTCGACCTTACGGCGCTGTCGCCGCGCGAGGCGAGGAGGAATGTGACGGCGGGGAATTTCTTTACCGCACCGCTCTTCCGGGATATGAGGTGCGCGATTACAGGGAGCGCGATGGCGGCGAGTCCTATCAGAAAAAACGGGCTAAGGAAGGAAAAATTCAAGAAGCTTCACTCTCGTTATTTGTCTGCAATCCGGATAAGGGGCTCTTCGACGGGCCTCGACGACGGGGCGAAAACGTAGCGCGATTCGTACTCGTGGCACGCCCGCCGGAGGGAATCCATGAACTGCCTTACCCTCTCGATATAATTATTTCTGACCTCTCCCGCATCGACAATTACTTTCTCCCCGCTTTCCATATCCTCGAACTCGTAGGAGCCCCGGAACGAGAACTCGGTTTCGTCCTCGTGCAACACGTGGAGAAAGACGGCGTCCCGCCCTGCCGCGTTAAGGAGCTGGAGGCATTTCCGGAAGTCTGCCTCGTCCGTGAGGAGGTCTGATATAATCACGAAGGCCGAGTCCCTCCTGTAGACCTCGAGCGCCTTCGCGACCGGCCCGGAGAGCGCTGTCCCGCCTGCCGGGGAGGCCGAGCCCAGCATGTCGAGTATCGGGGCTATCGACGGGTTTCCCGCGCGCGGCGGGATTACGTCGAGCCCGCCGCCGGAGAAGACTCCCGCGCCGACGGCGTCGCCCTGTCTCAGCAAGAGGTACGAAAGCGTCGCCGCGAGCTTCCGCGCGTAGTCGAGCTTCGTCCGGCCCTCCACGCCGTAGCCCATGGACGCGCTCCTGTCGACCAGAATGCACCAGTCGAGGTTGACCTCGTCCTCGAACTTTTTGACGTAGAGCCTGTCGTGGCGTCCATAAAGCCGCCAGTCTACCTGGCGGAGCTCGTCGCCGCGGTTGTACTCCTTATATTCCATGAAATCGGGGCTAATGCCCCTGTAGTAGCTCTTGTGTATGCCCGCCTTTCTTCCCCTGACGCGGGACGGCGAGCGGAAGTAAAAGCGCCTGAGACGCGAAGCGGTTTCGAGGTCGAGGAGGGAATTGTAGTCCTTGCCCGGCATCAGAGAAGTATAACCGGGGGGAGCTCAAGATTCATTAATGTGGGATTGTTCCGGGGACGCCGTCAGCCGAGGAGGCTCTCGATTTCCTTCGTTACGGAATCTTCTTCGAGGTCTTTCGCTATCGAGATTTCCTTTACGAGAAGGGAGCGCGCGGTGTCCATTATGCGTTTTTCGCCGAAGGAGAGGTCCTTGGCTTTCTGGAGGATGCTTATGTCGCGGAGGACGAGGGCGACTTCGAAGATGTCGCCGCTTTTGAGCTTGTCGGAATATTCGCGGTAGCGCTTGTTCCAGCTCTGGCCGCCGTTCTGGTGACCGGAGTTCTTTTCCTTGCTTTTGAGTATGTCGTATATCCTTATTATCTGCTTGCGGGTGATTACGGGCCGGAGGCCCACAGTCTTTGCGTTGTCTGTCGGGACCATGAGGGTGACATCGCTGTCAACGACCTGGAGTATGTAGAAGTCCCTGATAGTACCGCATATTTCTTTGGATTCGACCGATCTTATCTGGACAACGCCGTGAGCCGGATAAACAGCCTTGTTGCCTACTTTAAATGCCATAATTCAGGAAACTCCCCATGTGCGTGAAAGGTGGCGGTACGAAATAGAATCTATCACATTTCCGGCCCCCGGTCAAATGGGGCGTCGGGGTCTGCCGGGCATCGCCGCGGATGTGAGGCGGGATACGATATGACGTATATACACGACTCAGGAGTAATTTCTTCTTGAAATCGGAAGCCGCTTGGGATAGATTCTCTCTTTCTACTCCTGCAGGTCGCGGAAAAATTACCGGAGGTGTCGTTCATTGCGCCGTATAACCGAAAAAGAGCTTTTCGAACGCCATGGTATAAAGAATCCGGGAAAGATGTATTACAACCTCCCGGTGCCCGAGCTTTACGAGGAGGCTGTGAGGAGAGAGGAGGGCATGATAGCCGAGGGCGGGACGCTTGTCGCGTATACCGGCGCGCATACGGGCCGCTCGCCGCAGGACAGGTTCATAGTCAGGGAGCCCGGGAGCGAAGAGGGGATTCTCTGGGGGGCCGTCAACAAGCCGATAAGCCGGGAGCACTTCGATTCGCTCTATGAAAAGATAACATCCTACTTCGAGGGACGGGACGTGTTCGTGAGAGACCTTTATGTTTGCGCGGACCCCGATTACAGGATGCCGGTGAGGGTTATAAACGAGTACGCCTGGCACAACCTGTTCGTCAATAACCTCTTCATAAGGCCCGCTCGCGAGGAGCTTCCGCACAAGTCCGTGGGGTTCACGGTGATTTCCGCTCCGGGCGTCACGGCGGACCCTGAAACGGACGGGACGAGGACGGAGACGTTTATAGTGCTCAACTTCGAAAAGAGGGTCGCCATAATAGGCGGCACGGAGTACGCCGGGGAGATGAAGAAGTCGGTCTTCACGGCGCTCAATTTCCTTTTGCCGATGGAAGGGGTTTTCCCGATGCACTGCTCGGCGAATGTCGGCGAAAGGGGGGACGTGGCGCTTTTCTTCGGGCTCTCGGGCACGGGCAAGACCACGCTTTCCGCGGACCCCCGAAGGGCTCTCATAGGGGACGACGAGCACGGCTGGCACGAGAGCGGTGTGTTTAACTTCGAGGGCGGGTGCTACGCCAAGGCCATAAAGCTCTGGCCGGAGACGGAGCCCGAGATATACGAGGCGTCGCTGCGTTTCGGAACGGTGCTCGAAAACGTCGAGGTCGACCCCGACACGAGGAAAATAGACTTTCACAGCGACAGGTATACGGAAAATACTAGGAGCGCGTACCAGATAGATGCCCTGAAAAATATAGTGCCGTCGGGGACGGGAAGCGTGCCGAAGACGATATTCATGCTTACGTACGACGCGTTCGGCGTCCTGCCTCCGATATCGAGGCTCACTACAGAACAGGCGATGTTCTTCTTCACGCTCGGATACACGGCCAAGGTGGCCGGCACGGAGAGGGGAGTCGCCGAGCCGCAGACCACGTTCAGCTCCTGCTTCGGAGCGCCTTTCCTGCCGCGCCCGCCGCTCTTTTACGCGGGGATGCTGAAGGAGAGGCTCGAGGAGAGCGGGGCCGAGGTGTGGCTCCTCAATACCGGCATAACGGGCGGGCCCTACGGCGTCGGAAAACGTATGCCGCTCAAGGACACGAGGGCGCTCGTCACGGCGGCGGTCAGCGGGAAGCTCGGGAAGGGCGAGTTCAGGACGGAGCCGATTTTCGGCCTGAGCGTGCCTGTCTCGTGTCCGGGCGTCGACGACAGTGTTCTCGATCCCGGCAAGACGTGGCCCGACCCGGCGGAATACGAAGCCAGGGCCAAGGAGCTAAACGAGAGATTCCAGACGGAGTTTGCGAAGCATAAGGTGTAAAATGGGCGTTCTGTAGTAAATATAGTTTTGCCGCATCGGACTCGTTTCCAAGTCTCCTATTTTAATCCCATCGGACTATAAAAAGAATCAAAAAGCCATCCCCTCTCAATGTTCCGGGAGGGGCGGCTGTCCGTAAATCCAAATCCATTTAACTGTTCCCGTCATTGTTTTGCCCAGCCGGATTGCGTTGTTGTATATAACTCATTATTGCCATATAAAACATTTGTATTTGCAAATCTTTTAGTATATTATCGCTCACAAGGACCGAATTTCGGGGTTAATTCCTGCCGGAAACCAGACTGGAGTTTCCTCCTCACAGCAAAGAAAACCGGCAGTGATGCGTGCCCGGATAAACAAACCAGCGAGGGGGAAACTATGTTTACGCGAACAACGCCGGAGCTCAGCGTAAAAATTGCGGCCCGGGCGATCAAGACAGGCGTAAAACAGGGAGTCTCGATACTCGCGGCGCTCCTGATCGCGGTATGTCCGGCTGTCGCTATAGCTGCACCTGCCCCGTCAACCGAGGCTGGTACAGACAGTGAGCCCGGCGCCACGAAAGCATCGTCGACACTCAAGCGTATAGACCCTGCCGCTCTAAAGGCCATGGTGGACAGGACCGCCAAAGAGCTCGTGGTCCCGGGTGCTCTCGTTCTCCTGCGCACGCCACAGGGCGATTTCACGGTTTCCTACGGTACGACGGAGCTGGACGCTGTAAATCCTCCGACCGCCGACACACATTTCAGGATCGCCTCGAATACGAAGACGATAACGGCCGCGCTTATCGTGCTGCTGGCGGAGGAAGGGAAGCTGAAACTCGACGATCCTGTGTCGAAGTACGTCCCGGACGTACCGAACGGCGACAAGATAACCGTCGCCGAGCTCCTGGACATGCGGAGCGGACTCTACAATTACACCAACGCCCCCGAATTATCGGAGAGCATGGACAAGTACCCGGCCAGGGCCCGGACACCGGCCGAGCTGCTGGCGATAGCGTTCAAGCGGCCGCCAAACTTTCAGCCCGGCGCGGAGTACGAGTACAACAATACCAACTACGCGCTGCTCGGCCTCATCGTCGAAAAGGTCGATGGCAAGCCGCTTGCACAGGTGATGAAGGAAAGGTTGTTCGAGCCGCTGGGCATGAAGCAAACCTACCTGCCTGCAAGCGGCGACATCACCATTCCCGAGCCCTACGCGCACGGCTACGGGTACGGCAGCGTCGCGGCCGTATTGAGGGACGACGCGCCTTACCCGCCCGATCTCGTGGCCGCGGCCCGGGCAGGCACACTCAAGCCCAAGGACTTCACCGGCATCAACCATTCTTTCGCCTGGGCGGCCGGGGGCGCGATCTCGACCGCGAACGATATGGCCATATGGATCGAGGCGCTGGTTTCAGGAAAGGTGCTCGACGCTGAATATCAGCGCAAATGGTCAGGCAGCTTTAAGCCCCAGGACCCGGACAAGCCCGAGGGACAAGGGTACGGATACGGTATGGTCCGGCTGAGCTGGGGCCCGAACACGATTTATTTTCACGGCGGAGAGACCGCGGGCTACAACTCGAAAATCAGCTACGACCCGGGCAACCGGACGACGCTCATAATATGGACCAGCCTGGCCGTGTCGCTCGACGGACAGCAGCCGGCAAATACACTGATGGTGAATGTGCTCGATCAGATATACGAGCTGTCGCCGCTGGCGACTCCCGCACCGGGTGAAAAAGATGGGAAATGATAAGTGAGCGGATAAAAACAGATACGCGAGGAGAGAGGATTATGCGTTTACGTAAAGTGATGGAATTCAAGATAAGACCAGCCGCCGTGATTCTCGCTATGCTGTTGCTGGCAGGCGCGACGGGCTGTAACGACAACAATAACGACGATAACCTGCCAAGGTTCGAGGATGCGGATTGCTCCGAGGTGGTACCGTACGCGGAGAAGGGGCTGCCCACGCCGGAAGACATCGCAGTTTCGCGGTGCGGCTTTTTGTTCGTGCCCGAGAACCGAACTACGTCGACCAGGCGCTCCATCCGGCTTGCCGTCATCATCGTGCCGTCGGTGAATCAGCCGCCTCTTCCCGACCCGGTCGTGTTCCTGGCAGGCGGTCCCGGCGGAAGCGCGCTGATCGAAGTCGATTCACTCGCGGCAGCCGGCGTGAACCAGGACCGCGATCTCATACTCATGAGCCAGCGCGGGACGGTGTTTTCAGACCCGGAGCTGATGTGCCCGGAGCTGGATGAATACTATATAGAGAGCCTCGACTTCCCGGTGGACTCCCAGGAGAACCGGGATGCGCACGACGCCGCGTCGGAAGCCTGCTTTCTTCGCCTGTCCGGGAGCGGGATAGATATAAGCGCTTACAACACGGTCGAAAACGCCGCCGATTTCGCCGACCTCCGGAGGGCGCTCGGTATCGCGGAATGGAACGTGTTAGGGGTTTCGTACGGCACCTACCTCGGGCAGACGCTGATGTATCAGCATCCCGAAGGCATACGCACAGTGACGCTCGATTCCGTGGAGCCCCTCGACGACGCCACGATGGCCTCATTGATGGCGCCCAACGCCAGAGAGGGCTTAGACAACTTTTTTGCCGCATGCGAGGCTCAGCCCTCGTGCGCCGCCGCATACCCGGACCTCGCCGGGACGTTCACACGCCTCGTGAACGAGCTCGAGGCGGATCCGGTCACAGCGAGCGTGGAAGTCTCCCCGGGCGATCCGCCGGTGGACGTCGTGCTCGACGGCGGAGCGATAGTGAACGGGATAATAGACAACACCTTCAACACCCGGAGCTTTCCGAACGTGCCCTTGTGGATCGACCAGCTCGACAACGGACAGCCGGAGAACATAGCCAGGACCCGCGCCGTACCCGCGTTTACCCCTCCGGGCGTACTCGCCTATGGCATGACCTTCGGTATGCTTTGCAGCGGATATATGGCCGAAGACAGCGAGGAGAACGTGCTCACGCTGGGGCGGCTGGCCTTCCCGGACTATCCGGACTCGGTGCTCGCACCGTCCCTGCACTTCTCCTATGTGCTCGACGACTGCGAAATCTGGGATATACCCAAGACGCCCAAGGCCCTTCGGACCGCCACGGGCAGCGACATCCCGACGCTGGTTATATCGGGTACCTTCGATGCCGTTACGCCGCCGAGCACGGGTGTGGAAGGCGCCATTCCGCTCACGAACTCCATCGTGCTGGCATTTGCCGGCGTCGGACACGCTGTGATCCAGTCGAACGGCTGCGCGCAGGAGGTGTTCGCTTCCTTTCTGTCCGATCCGGCCGCGCCGGACACGAGCTGCGTTGCTGTGCTCGAACCTGCGCCGTTTAATGTGGTGGAGTGAGCCCGCTAAATATACAGTGGAAATAAACATTACGAGTTAAGGACGGCTGTCCGGATTGGACTAAACCCGGGCAGCCGTCTTTCTTTATTGCAACCTCTCACAGCTTTGTAAAATTTCTTTTCCGTAGTAAGATTGGAAAATACACATATAACCCGCCGAAGGAGAGAGTTCATGGATTTTTTAAAGAAAGAAGATACGGTGCTCGTCGTCATCGACATGCAGGAGAGGCTGATGTCCGCCATGCCCGACCTCAACTCGCGCGTCGCGGTGAGGAATGTCCGGGTGCTCATAGAAGCCGCGAAGGTGCTCGGTATCCCGGTGCTCGTGACGGAGCAGTATCCGAAGGGACTCGGGCCGACTATAGAAGACGTTAAGGAATCGCTCGGAGAAGGGGCGGCGCCGATAGAGAAGATAGTGTTCAGCTGCGCGAGGTCGCCGGAATTCGGCGACGCCATAAAGACGCTCGGAAGAAGCTCCTACATTCTGGCAGGGGTGGAGACGCACGTGTGCGTGCTCCAGACGGCTGTAGACCTCGTGAACGAGGGATATAACGTGTGCGTGCCGGCGGACGCAGTGGTATCGAGGAACGACCTCGACTGGCAGAAGGCTCTCGACCTCATGGGGAGGGCGGGGGCTACGGTTGGCACGACCGAGGCTTTTCTTTTTATGCTTCTGGAGAGGGCGGGGACGGACGAGTTTAAGGCGGTTTCGAAGCTGGTGAAGTAGAGGAAAAAGATAGATTTCTCGCGTGCGCTCGAAATGGCAGATTGAAAAGATTAAATCCCCCCGTACCCCCTCCGGCTTCGCTAAAGCTTCGTCGGACAAGTCGCCGCGGCAGGCCTTTTTCTAAGGGGGGATGAAAAGCAAAGGCAAAGGCTGGATTCCCGATAAACGCATTCGGGAATGACAGAGGCGGGGTGATTCCTCACTCGCTCGAAATCGTTGGGAATGAGAAAAAGACGGGATCCTGAAACAAGTTCCCCTCTTCGCTAAAGCTACGCCGGGCGGGCAGGATGACGACAAAAAAAGGATTAAAGGAATGGATTCCCGATACAAGCATTCGGGAATGACAAAAACGAGATTCTGAAACAAGTTCAGAATGACAAATATAAGGATGACGGAATAAAGACGGATTGCCGCGGTCGCGGAAGACGCTCCCTCGCAATGACGGAATAAAAGAAAAGATGAGATTCTGAAACAAGTTTCCGGCTTCGCTTCGGACTCCGCTTCGGACTTCGCTGAAGCTTCGACCGACAAGAAGGCTTCCAACTTCGCTAAAGCTACGTTGGACAAGACGCCGCGACAGGCCTTTTTCTAAGGGGGATGAAAGACAAGAATAGATTTCTCACATTCGTTCGAAATGACAGATTAAAAGAAGATTGCCGCGGTCGCATAAGACGCTCCCTCGCAATAACGGATTAAAAGAAAAGACTAGATTCTGAAACAAGTTCAGAATGACGGATCAGCGGGGTTGCGGCTTATGGCCGCGACGTCGGATTCCTGCACGCGCGGCGTGCGTGCTGTGCGTCCCCGAGGGGATTCGAACCCCTGTTACCGGCGTGAAAGGCCGATGTCCTGGGCCAGGCTAGACGACGGGGACGTGCAATTGATTGTGAGCCGTACAGGATTCGAACCTGTGACCCACTGCTTAAAAGGCAGTTGCTCTACCAAGCTGAGCTAACGGCTCGATTTTGAAGGGCTAAAATATATCACGCCAATCTTCGTTGTCAAAGAAAATATACACGAAAACCGGCGGCATGAGAACGCGCGGGATTTTCAGGCCCGGGGCGCGTCTTCGGCGAGGAGGGAACGGTAGAGCTCTACAAGCCTTTCGTTGAGCTTCCGTATGTCGTATTTCTCCTCGACCGACTTCCTTCCGGCCAAGCCCATCTCCCTCCGCATGCCGGGATTCTTGACCAGAATGTCGAGCTTCTCCGCCATGGCTTCGGGGTCGCCGGGCTGGACGAGGTAGCCGGATTCGTCTTCTTTCACGACTTCCGGCACGCCGCCGACTTTCGTCGCCACGGCCGGGAGCCCCGACGCAAGCGCTTCCATTAACGCGACGCTCAGCGCCTCCTCGACGCTCGAAAGAAGGAATATGTCGGATTCGGCGAGCCGGCTTGAGATATAGTCCTGATCCATCCCGCCGGTGAAGGTTATTGTATCCGAAAGCCCTTCCTCCGCGGCGAGCGCCTGGAGCTTCTCGCGGAGATTGCCTTCGCCGATTATTTCGTATTTTATTTTGAGCCCGGGATTTTTAGCTGCGAGAATGGCGATTGCCTTTATGGCGTATTCAAGCCCCTTCTCCTTTACGAGGCGGGCTATGCTAATGATCCTTATCTCGCCGTCCGGCCGCGGCGCGCCGGAAGCCGAGTACTTGAATTTTTCGATGTCTATGCCGACGGGATGATCCACGATTTTGGCCAGGTCGAACCCCATCTCTTCGAGCTGCCTCCGGTTGTACCTGGATATGGCGAGGAAGAGATCGCCCTTCTCCTTGAGCGGGGCGTATATATCGCCGCCCTGGCTCAGGCCGAGCCTTATGTCGTAACCGTGGAATGTCGTGACGAGCTTTGCGTTCGTAATGCCGAGCTCCTTCATCTCGGCGCCGATGTTGCCGTTGGGGCCGAACTGGCAATGAATGATGTCGTAGTAGTTCTTGCTGAAATACGGCAGGCAGTGAAAGAGGAACGGCATGCCGGGAATGCCCTTTTTTATCGCGCCGTAAATCTTGAAGAGGGAGGACGGCCTCCTGAGGAAACCGGGCGAGTGGAGGACGAGCGATTTCAGGCTGCCGAGGGGCTCTCCGGCTTTTCTCGTGGGGTAGTGAGTCCTGGAGAGGAGGTCGTACTTCGTTATGTCCCCGTGAAGCTTTGCGGTGTATCCCCTTTCGAGGGCGAATATGTCGACGTCGTGGCCGAGGTCGATAAGGCCCGTTATCTGGTTGAGGATAAATGTCTCCGAAAGGGCCGGGAATACTCCCGCCAAGAAAGCGATTTTAAGCCTGTCGGGTGCACCGAGCATTATCTCTCTCCTATGTGTGCGGGGAGGCGCCCCTTATTATGCCGTCGTGAATTTCGGCTCTTTTCTCCCGCGTGGATTACCGATTATATACCCGATTCCGCGCCGGCGGTCCCAATCCTTATGACCGCCTCTTCTATATTACCTGCTATTCCCGCGAGGTCCCGGTTCCCGGCGGTAAGGCCGAGCCCGCTTGTTCGGTCACGTCCGTATTATAATCGAGACGTGCGGATTTTAAACGGACTGCGTGGAGAGTCCGTGGGAGTTTCAGGAGCACGGTGGGGATGTTTTGCGGGCCGGGATGCGGCTCTGGCGGTACGGCCCGGGGATGATAAGATATTTACCCCATGGCTTCGAGCGAGACGGAAAGGACGGCCGGGGGCGGCTTTTCGGGGAAGGAATCACGCGGAGGGAGGCGGGGATGCTGAAGGGATTCCCCCGCCCGGCGTTTCAGAACTTCACTCTCGTAACGCTCGCGAATTTCCTTTTCTTCTGCAATTTTTCGTCGTTCTTTCTCCTGCCGCTCTATATAAAAAGCCTCGGCGGGAACGGGGCCGACATAGGGTTCGTGATGGGCACCTTCGGCATCACGTCCCTTGGTGCGATCCCGTTCGTGGCGTTCCTCGTGGACAAGTACGGCCGGCGGCGTTTTCTCGTCATCGGCTACGCGCTCATGTTCGCGACCTCGCTTTCGTATCTTATGGTCTCGGAAATATCCCCGCTCCTCTACGCGCTCCGGCTCCTCCAGGGGGTGTCGTTCGCCTTCTCGTTCACTGCGGCCGGGACGTTCGTCACGGACTACATACCGCCCGAAAGGAGAGCGGAGGGGCTCGGCATATTCAGCGCGTTCACGATAGCGTCGTACGCAATAGGGCCGTCTCTCGGGGAATTCCTCATAGGGCTCGCCGGGTTCAGGGTCTTCTTCCTTTCGGTCTCTTTTTTCAGCCTGGCGTCGCTCGTGCTGAGCCTTTTCGCGAGGGACGGACGCTTCGCGCGGTCGGAAGACAGGTTCGGGCTCGGGTTTTTCAGGCTCGCCCTGTCACGTAAATATCTCACGATACTTTCGGCGAACGTCATACTCGCGGGCGGGCTGGGCGCGGTGCTGAATTTCGTCGCGCCGTATTTTACGTCGAAGGGGCTCAACGCCTATTACTTCTTCCTCACGTACACGGTTACCGTCGTCGCCGTGAGGGTTATAGGCGGGCGCGTGGCGGATATGTGGGGGAGGATGACGATAGCCCTGCCGTCGATGCTCGTCATGTCGTTCTCGCTCGCCGCGATGTCGCTCGTCCATTCGCCGCTCACGGCAGTGACGATCTCGTTCCTCTTCAGCTTCGGGTACGGGTTCCTCTACCCGACGCTGAGCGCGCTCGTCATAGACAACGCGCGGGCGGACGAGAGGGGGAAGGCGATGGGGGCGTTTAACGCGAGCTACAGCATAGGGATAAACTTTCTCGCCTTCCCGCTTGGCGTGGTGGCGAGGGATTTCGGAT
Source organism: uncultured Spirochaetia bacterium (assembly GCA_964618635.1). Taxonomy (GTDB): domain Bacteria; phylum Desulfobacterota_D; class UBA1144; order Nemesobacterales; family UBA2774; genus JADLGH01. The sequence goes on along the minus strand of CAZUDM010000045.1, from coordinate 4,172 downwards.
ACGAGGGGATGTACATCTCGGCGGCGGCGCTCGTTTTCGCGGGGTTTCTGTTGTTCCTTTTCGCGCGGCCCGGAAGCCGTTCTTGAAATGGGCCTCTTTTTTAATTAGTCTAGCGCTGGAATGAATATAAAAAGCGGAGATACCGTACTTATTTACACCCCGGACAAGAAAACTTACCTCGTCACGGTCGGCGAGGGGAAGCGGATGAGCACGCACCTTGGCGAGCTTTCTCTTGGAGATGCTATCGGGCTCGAATACGGGAGCGCGATATATTCCAGCCTGAAGCATTCCTTCCTGGTCCTGGAGCCTACACTCGAAGACCGCATGATGAAGGTGAAGCGGTTTACGCAGATAATCTACCCCAAGGACGCGGCGATAATCATAATGAATACGGGTATAAAGTCGGGCATGCGTATAATCGAATGCGGCGCGGGGTCGGGATCGCTCACTATAGCGCTCGCAAACGCTGCCGCGCCGGGGGGGAAGGTTTATACCTACGACAGGAGCGAGAGGTTTCTCGAAAACGCGAGGAGGAACGTCGAGGCGGCGGGGTATGGGGATACGGTCGAATTCAAGCTGAGGGAAGCCGGAGATGGGTTCGACGAGACGGGAGTCGACGTCGTCGTGCTCGACCTGCCGTCGCCCTGGGACGGCATACCTGCAGCCGCGCGCTCGCTTCGGGGCGGGGGGCGCATTGCAAGCCTTTCGCCGACCTATAACCAGGTTGAAAAGGCCGCCGGGGTTCTCGAATCGCACGGGTTCGTTTTCCTGGAGACGGTCGAGGTGCTCGTAAGAAATATTCGCGTCGCGTACGGCAAGACGAGGCCCGAGGAGAGGATGGTGAGCCATACCGGGTTCCTCACGTTCGGCAGAAAGGCTCTCGCGAAGGCCGGCCGGGCTCCGGGGGAGTCGGGGGACGAAGCGAAAGAGCCCGTTGGAGCGGAAGAGGGAGCAGGGGACGAGGCCAAGGCCGAGGAATAGAGGCCGGCCGGGCGCGGGGCAGCCCCAAAATCTCAGGAGCGCATCTCTTTTGAAGCCCGGAAGAAACACCCTTCTCATACTGGTTTTCATAGCCCTCGCCGCCGTTTTTCATTTTTACAACGAGCGGAAGGATGAGCGGCCGGATTCTCTGACGGTGAGCGTCGTCGAGGTCGTCGACGGCGACACGATAGTAATAGACGACGGCGGAAGGAGCACTGTGAGATATCTCGGGATAGACACGCCGGAGCTCGCGTGGCCGGATTCGCCGGGGGACCCGCTCGCGGCGGAGGCCAAGGAATTCAACAGGAAGCTCGTCGGCAGGAAGAAGGTGAGGCTCGAATTCGACGAGGAGAAGTACGACGTTTACGGACGGCTCCTGGCCTACGTTTACGTGGATGATTTGTTCGTGAGCGGGGAGATGGTGAGGCAGGGGCTCGCGTCGCCGCTTGTCATAGAGCCCAACAAGAAGCACGAGAATCAATTGATGGAAGCTGCAGCCGAGGCAAGGGAGAAGGGAAGGGGCATATGGGGGGAGCTCGACACGCTCACGCCGCCCCGGGGTAACGAGGATTTCCTTATAGACCTCTCCAGGGCGAGGGGGTACGAGGGGAAGCGGGTCGTCGTGCGGGGGAAGGTGACGGGCGTCAGGAAGTCGAAAAACGTTCTCGTCCTCAGCCTCGAGGACAAGCTCGAGGTCGTCATATTCCCGGGGGACTACGAAAATTTCGAGTTCTTCGGCATAGACCCTGCGGCCGATTACGAGGGGAAGGAGATCGAGGTTACCGGCAGGGTGAAGATGCGGAAGGGGACGCCCGGCATTGTAGTCGACCATCCTATGCTGATAAGGAGCGCCGGATGAGCATAGAAAAGATGCTCCGGGAGGGGGCTTCCGGATTCGGTGTAAGCCTTTCGCCGTGGGATACCGGGAAATTCGTTCGCTACCTTGAAATACTGAAGGCCTGGAACACGCGTATAAATCTCACCGCGCTCAGGGACGACGGCGAGATAGCGGTGAGCCATTTTCTGGATTCGCTCTCGGCGGCGAGGTTCGTCGAGGGCACCGACAGCCTTCTCGACATAGGCTCGGGGGCGGGGTTCCCGGGCATACCTCTCAAGATCGCGATGCCGGCGCTCGAAGTTACGCTCATAGAATCCGCGCACAAGAAGACCGTGTTCATGAACGAGGTGATAAGGGAGCTAGGCCTTACGGGCATCAGGGCTGTCTGGGGGAGGGCGGAGGATGAGGCTAACGGTGTCGAGCGCGGGTCGTTCCCGCGTGTGATCTCGAGGGCCGTGAGCGGAGTGAAAGAGGTTCTTGCGCTGAGCGAGCCCTATCTCAGCCCGGGCGGGAGTATTATCCTCATGCGTGGGAGGAGGGGCGAAGAGGAATGGGAGGAGGCGGGCGATGAAGTGCACCGCCGCTACAGGCTGACCGGGAAGGAGCGCTTTACGCTTCCATACGGCGGGCAGACGCGCGTCATATTCGCACTCGAGCCGGTGTCTTAGGCGTTGCTTCCGATGTCGAATAGCCAGCTTATATTCGAATATCCTTGGTATTTCACTCTCGTCTGGTAAAATCAAGCGAATAAGGAGACAGGTTTCGTCTCCGCAATAAATCGGCGATAAGAGTGGCCCCTCTGGAGTCGCGGTATGCTTACTACGGAAGCGCCCGATATCTTTGGGCAGGTCACACACTGGCCGATAGTCCCGGTCCTCGCCAGGACCGCCCTGGCCGTCTCGATGGGCGTATTCATCGGCCTCGAACGCGAGCACAGCCATAAAACCGGCGTCCGCACGTTCGCCCTCGTCTCCATGCTCGGCTGCCTCGCGGGTTTCATGGGCGGCCCCTTCCCAATAGTTGCAATGGCCTTTGTCGGCATGCTCGTCGTGGGTATGAACTACCGCGAGATGGTCCGTCACGGAAAGCTCGTCCTCACGACGTCGGCCGCGATTATGATAGTTGGCTTCGCGGGGATACTCTTCGGGCAGGGGCACGTTTTCACGCCCGCAGTGGCCGGCGTCACGACGGCCGCGCTCCTCGCGTGGAAGTATCCGATATCGCGCTTCGCCGGGGCGCTTTCGGATGCGGAGCTGAGGTCGGCCATACTCCTCGCCATACTCACCGTCATCATACTCCCCGTCCTTCCCTCGCATCCCGTGGACCCCTGGGGGCTCGTCGAGCCGAGGTCGAACTGGGTGAGCGTCGTCATAATCGCCGGGATGGGATTCGTGAACTACATACTGATGAAGCTCCTCGGCGCGCGGGGGATGGAGATAACCGCCTTTTTCGGCGGACTCGTCAACAGTAGGAAGATCGTCGTCGAGCTCGGCACGCGGCTGGGGGAAGTCGGCCGCTCGATGATGGCGTCGGTCGAGCGCGGGATACTCCTCGCGACGGGGGCGATGATAATCAGGAACTTTCTCATAGTCGCCATACTCGCGCTCCCGGCGGCGAAGTACTGCGCAATACCCCTGGGCGTTATGCTCGTCGTTAATATGCTCATATGGCTGCGAGGGCCCGCCCCGAAGATAGACGAGGCCGACAGCTCCGCGGGGCTCGTGCTGGAATCGCCGTTCAAGCTGTCGTCCGCCCTTAAATTCGGGCTCATGTTCACGATACTTAACGTCGTCGGCGCTCTCGCGCAGAGGAATTTCGGCTCGGCGAGCTTTTATTTCGTCAGCATCGCGGGCGGAGTATTTTCGAGCGCTTCGTCCATCGCGTCGGCGGCGACACTCGTATCGCAGGGTGAGTTGCCCGTGGCGACCGGCGTGAACGGAATCATACTTTCGAGCCTGACGAGCATACTCGCCAACATTCCTTTCGTGAGGGGGCTCATGAAGGAAGACGATCTTCGGAACAAGGTTTGTGTTTCGCTCATAATCATCGCCGCCGTGGGACTACTGGCCGGCGTCGGGAATTTCTTCTTGATGATCTCGGGAGCGCTCAACGGATACTTCCGGTGATTCCGGGGCTCAGCAGCCTTGGCTGAACTGCACCGTTTACTCCGGGCCATACTGAAATCAACGGCAGGATGTCGAAAATGCCGGTCGTAATCGGAAAAGGGCAGGTTCCGTTAAAACGTTTACGGTGTTAGAATTAGGCTTTAACCCGGTTTACGGTGGGTGCTCCATGGTTCTTTTCCTGAGCGAAGACGACGTGAAGCAGGTCGTGACGATGCCGGACGCCGTCC
>CAZUDM010000044.1:7929-18668 GCA_964618635.1 uncultured Spirochaetia bacterium | reverse complement strand
CGGAATTCGAGGAAAGGGGCACGAGGCTCATCTTAAAGGGCATCGACAAGCAGGTTCTCGGACAGACGGCTGCCCGTATAAGGGAGCTCAGGCCGCCCGATTCGTACAAGGGAAAAGGGATCAGGTATTCCACTGAAAAACTGAAGCTGAAGCCCGGAAAATCGGGAGGTAAGGGATGACGACAAGACTCAGCAGGAAGATAAAAAAGGATATAAGGCATACGAGGGTAAGGCGGAAGGTTTCCGGAAGCCCGGAAAGGCCGAGGCTTTCGGTCTTCAAGTCCTCCTCGCACATTTACGGACAGATCATAGACGATCTGAATTCGGTAACGATAGTATCGGCGTCTTCCCTCACCCCTGAAATAAGGGAGATTCTCGGGAAGGAAAAAACGAAGAAGACCGACGAGGCGAAGATAGTCGGCAAGGTTCTCGCGGAGAGGGCTGTGGCGAAGGGTATAAAGCAGGTTTCTTTTGACCGCGGCGGTTATCCCTATCACGGCAGGATAAAGGCTTTTGCAGATGCCGCGAGAGAAGCGGGACTCGAATTTTAACAAAAAGAATTTAAAAGGATTTTAAGCTGGAGGCGTACTTGCAAAAAGAAAAGATCGACGCAACCGAGTATGAGCTCAAAGAAAAGGTGGTCCATATCAGACGAGTGGCCAAGGTTACCAAGGGCGGAAAGAGGTTTCACTTCACTGCGCTCGCAGTGGTAGGCAATTCCGAAGGTATCATAGGATCGGGCCTCGGCAAATCGAACGAGGTGCCCGACGCCATCAGAAAGGCGATAGAAAAGGCCAAGAAAAACCTTATAAGGGTGCCGATTAAGGGGAACACGATCCCCCACGAGGTGCTCGGAGAGCACGTATCGAGCAGGGTTATGCTGAGACCGGCGTCGCCGGGTACCGGGGTTATCGCGGGCGGAGCCGTACGCGCCGTCGTCGAGCTTTCGGGAATCAGCGACATACTGTCGAAAGTCGTGGGCTCGACCAACCCTCTTAACGTCGTAAAGGCGGCGATAAACGGGCTCGCTCTCTTAAGGATGCCGCAGGAAGTGGCCGATATCAGGGGCAAGGATCTAAAGGAGCTCGATCTCCCGAAGTCTTATTTGAATTGAGTTTTGAAGAACGATAATCCGAAAAAACACCGCACCGGAACTTCCGGGCGGACGAATAAAAATTCATTACACGAGGTCTGAAACAGATGCTTAACAGTCTATCTCCCCAGCCGGGTGCGAAAAAACAGAGAAAAAGGGTAGGAAGAGGTTCGGGGAGCACGGGAAAGACCAGCGGAAAGGGGCACAAGGGCCAGAGGGCGAGGTCCGGCGGAAAGGTTTCGCCGTGGTTCGAAGGCGGACAGACAGCCCTTAAGCTGAGGTCGCCCAAGCGTGGCTTCACCAGCAGGAACAAGGAAAAGTTCGACCTCGTCAACGTCTCTGATCTCAATAAGTTCAACGACGGCGACGTCGTTACCGACGTCGAGCTCAAGGCCGCGGGCCTTGCGAAGGGGAAGAACCCCGTGAAGGTTCTCGGAAACGGCTCGCTCGAAAAGGCGCTTACCGTGAAGGCGGCGGCGTTCAGCAAGGGCGCCATAAAGAAGATCGAAGAGAAAGGCGGTAAGGCAGATATTATATGAATAGAAATATAGGTGCTATTCCTAGAATACCTGAGCTTAACAAGCGCCTTTTGTTCACGGCCCTTATGCTGGTTGTTTACAGGCTCGGGGTGTTCGTCCCGCTGCCGGGCATAGACCCCGAGCAGATTGTCAGGCTCTTCGAAGAGACCAGGGGCACGATATTCGACATACTGAATATGTTTTCGGGCGGTGCGCTCGAGCGTGCGTCCGTTTTCGCGCTCGGCGTCATGCCTTACATCACCTCCTCCATTATCATGTCCCTTCTCGTAAAGGCATTTCCGTCACTCGAGGCCATGCAGAAGGAAGGGGAGGCCGGCAGGAGAAAGATTAACCAATACTCCCGCTACGGAACCGTACTAATATGTATAGTGCAGGGCTTCATGCTTGCCGTCACTCTCGAAGGGGGCATGGGCACGGGCACGCCTGTCGTAAAGGACGCGGGCTGGACGTTCAGGATCATGACGGTCCTCACTCTGACGGCCGGCTCCCTTTTCGTCATGTGGATCGGCGAGCAGATTACGGAGCGCGGTATCGGAAACGGTATATCTCTCATCATCGCGGCCTCGATCCTCGTCGGGATACCGGGAGCGCTGTGGAACATCGTGAGGCTCATAAGCACGGGCGAGATGACCGTATTCGGCGTCGCGCTTATATTCATGCTCCTCATTCTTATCGTTGCCTTCATAGTATTTGTCGAGAGGTCGTATCGAAAGATACCGGTGCAGTACCCGAGAAGGGTCGTCGGAAGGAAGGTATACGGCGGGCAGTCGTCGCACCTTCCGCTGAAGACGAACACGGCAGGCGTCATACCCCCGATCTTCGCTTCTTCGCTCCTGATATTCCCCGCGACGATCCTTACGTTCGTCAACGTTCCGTTCCTCCGGAACGTGTCGGATTTGTTATTCGAGAATCTGCTCGTGTATAATATTATATTTGCAGCATTAATTATATTTTTCGCCTATTTCTATACGGCGATCATTTATAACCCGGACGATCTTGCCGAGAATCTCAGGAAGAACGGCGGTTTTATACCCGGGATAAGGCCGGGAAAAAAGACCTCCGAGTATATAGACAGGATACTCGGACGAATAACGTTCATAGGCGCAGTATATGTGGCGTTCGTGTGCGTTATACCATCGTTTCTGCAGCGGGAGCCGTTTAATCTGCCTTTCTACTTCGGCGGCACCTCTCTTCTGATCGTGGTAGGCGTCACCCTTGACTTCGTTCAACAGGTGGAGTCGTTCCTCATCACTCACAGTTACGAGGGATTCGTGAAGAAGCGCGGGATGAAAGGTCCCAGAAGATACAATATTTAATGGCGGTGTTTATATAATGAGACTCATACTGTTCGGGCCCCCGGGTGCCGGAAAGGGGACCCAGGCGGCCAGGATTACCGAGAAATACTCTACGGCACACATATCGACGGGAGACATGCTCAGGGCAGCCGTAAAAAACGGCACAGAGCTGGGACAGCTGGCGAAGTCGTACATGGATAAGGGAGAGCTCGTTCCCGACGGAGTTGTCATAGGAATAATAAAGGACAGAATAGGCGAAGACGACGCGAAAAGCGGCTTTATGCTGGACGGCTTTCCGCGTACGGTTCCTCAGGCCGAAGCGCTCAGCGAGATGCTTAATTCGACAGGGGCGTCCATAGACGCGGTCGTGTCGATAGAAGTGAACGACGAGGAGATCGTCAAGAGGATACTCGAGCGCCAGAAGATAGAGGGAAGAGAGGACGATACCGAAGACGTCGTAAGGAACAGGCTCAAGGTCTACCGCAATCAAACGGAGCCTCTTAAATCCTATTACGCCGAGGAAGGCGTGCTGCACGAGGTTGACGGCATGGGGAGCATCGATGAAGTCTTCGGAAAAATCGATTCGGTGCTGGCGGATTTGAGGGCATGATTTATTTGAAGAACAAGGAAGAAATACAGAAAATGCGCTCCGCGGCGCAGGTTGTCGTGGAAGCGCTCAGGAAGATGCGCGAGAATGTGGTCGCGGGCGTATCGACGTGGGACCTCGACCGCATAGCGGAGGATGTGGCTGTAAGCAAGGGTGCGAAGCCGGCGTTCAAGGGCTATTCGAGCTACCCGGCGTCGGTATGTTTTGCCGTTAACAGCGAGGTAGTCCACGGCATACCGTCGAAGAAGAAGGTGCTCAAGGAAGGCGACATCGTCGGCCTCGATTTCGGGGTAGTGCTGGATGGATTCTACGGCGATTCGGCGATTACGGTGCCGGTGGGCGGCATATCGTCTCAGGCCGAGAAGCTTCTCAAGGTGACCGAAGAATCCCTTGTGAGGGGCATAAATGCGGCCCGCCCCGGAAACAGGCTCTACGATATATCGGGCGCGATACAGAGCTACGTCGAGGAAGAAGGGTTTTCTGTAGTGAGGTCTTTCGTCGGGCACGGCATAGGCCGGAAGCTTCACGAAGACCCGCAGGTGCCTAACTTCGTTCCCGAGAACGGGAGCAACGGCAAGGGCATAAAGCTTAAGCCCGGCATGGTTATGGCGATTGAGCCGATGGTCAATGTCGGCAGGCCCGATGTGAAGGTGCTCAACGACGGATGGACGGCGGTCACGGTTGACGGAACGCTCTCGGCTCATTTCGAGCATACGGTTGCCGTCACGGAAGACGGCCCATTGGTGTTAACACAGTAGATAACTTATGGCTAAAGAAGAAAGAATAGAGTTCGAGGGTACTGTGATCGAGGCGCTGCCCAATGCGATGTTCAGAGTGGAGATCGACGGCGGCCATGAAATTCTGGCATATGTTTCCGGCAAGATGAGGACGAGGTTCATACGCATACTGCCGGGGGATAAGGTAAAGCTCGAGCTTTCCCCGTACGACCTCACGAAGGGCAGGATCACTTACAGACTGAAAAAATGATATTACGGAGTGAAGACCGTGAAAGTTAGAGCGTCGGTAAAAAAGATTTGCGATAAATGCAGGGTAATCAAGAGAAAAGGCGTAATAAGGATTATCTGCGTAAACAAGAGACACAAACAGAAGCAAGGGTAGGAGAGAAGAGTTATGCCCAGAATAGCAGGCGTTGACATACCGCTGAATAAAAGAATAGAAATCGGGCTTACGTACATCTACGGTATCGGCAGGAAGTTCTCGAACGATATCCTGAAGGAAGCCGGCATCGACGTGAACACGCACTCGAAGGACCTTACGGACCAGGAAGTGGCCGCCATCAGGGACATAATCGAGAACAAGTATCTCGTGGAAGGCGAGCTCAGAAAGGAAGTGCAGGGCAACATCAGGCGACTCATCGAGATCGGCTGTTACAGGGGCATAAGGCACAGGCTCGGCCTCCCGACGCGCGGGCAGAAAACGAGGGCGAACGCGAGGACCAGGAAAGGGCCGCGCGGAACCGCGATAGCTAAAAAGAAGAAGGCCGGTAAATAATCGGTTACGGAGATAACAGATGGCTGTAAAGAAAGGCGGCAAGAAAAAAGTAAAGAAATTTGTGGAACAGGGAGTGGTCAACATCCAGGCCACTTTCAACAATACCATCATCACAATCAGCGACACCGCGGGCAACGTGGTCGCGTGGTCGAGCGGGGGTATGAAAGGCTTCAAGGGCACCCGTAAAGGGACCCCGTTCGCGGCGCAGATCGCGGCCGAAGACGCGGCCAAGAAGGCTGCCGCCGTCGGCATGAGAACGGTGTCGGTTTTCGTGAAGGGACCCGGTCCGGGAAGGGAGCCGGCCGTGAGGTCGCTCCAGGCGTCGGGACTCAAGATAACGTTCATAAGGGACGTTACGCCCATACCGCATAACGGATGCAGGCCGCCGGGCAGGAGGAGGGTCTGATTTATGTCTTTTGGAAACACTCGAGTCTTAGCAAGGGAACTCAAGGAGGTTACGCTTTAATATGGGAAGATATACTGGGCCTACAGACAGGCTTTCCAGGAGAGAAGGTGTAAACCTTTTCCTCAAGGGAGAGCGCAGTTACAACGGCAAGACGGCTATAGAGAAAAGGCCCGAGCAGGTACCGGGAGAGCACGGAAAGTTCCGCAGTAAATTTTCCGAGTTCGGGGTGCGGCTCAGAGAAAAGCAGAAAGTGAAGAGGATGTACGGGCTTCGCGAAAAGCAGTTCAGGGGCTATTTCGAAAAGGCGGCCCGCGTGAAAGGCGTAACCGGCTCCATTCTCATATCGATGCTCGAAAGAAGACTCGACAACGTAATCTACCGCCTCTGCATGGGGAGCTCGAGGAACGACGCAAGGCAGATAGTGAGCCACGGGCACGTGCTCGTAAACGGCGAGTCCGTCAACATCCCGTCTTACCAGGTTAAGACGGGGGACAAGATCGAGATCAGGGAAAAGAGCAAAAAGCTCCAGAGGATAACGCAGGCTCTCGAGTTCACTTCCAGAAGAGGCGTTCCAGAATGGCTCCAGCTCGACGAGGAAAATCTCACGGCTACCGTGCTCAGGAATCCCGAGCGCGAGGACATAACGTTCCCTATAGAAGAACAGCTCATAGTCGAATTCTATTCGAGGGTATAAAGATCGATTATATAAAGATAATTAAAAGGCGTTTCCAAAAGGCGTATGAATCTCATCTTCATATAATGGAGGGAGCAAGGTGAAGGATTTTCAGAAAAACTGGCAGGATCTAATAAAACCGAAGAGAATCGAGAGGGACGAAAGGACCGCTTCTCATACATACGCAAAATTCGTGTGCGAGCCTTTGGAGCGCGGATACGGTGTAACGCTGGGAAACGCACTCAGGAGAGTTCTGCTCTCTTCCATACAGGGACCGGCGGTTACGTCCATTAAAATCGACGGAGTGCTGCACGAGTTCTCCTCGATACCGGGCGTAAAAGAGGACGTTACAGAGATCATACTGAACATTAAAGGCATGGACCTCAAGATGCACACCTACGAGCCGCAGACGATTCGCGTAAGCGCTCAGGGTGAGACGGATATCAAGGCGGGAGACATCACTACCGGACATAACGTCGAGATACTGAACCCGAACCACCACATAGCCACTCTTTCCGAGGGCGCCAAGCTCGAAATGGAAATGAGGGTCGAGATGGGAAGGGGCTACGAGCCCGTAGAAAGGCGGGGCGAGATTCAGAGCACGATAGGGGTAATACCGATCGATGCACTTTTTTCGCCCGTGAGGAAAGTCAACTACGCCGTTACGAACTCGAGGGTAGGGCGAAGGACGGACTACCAGAAGCTTACGATAGAGATATGGACGAACGGCACGATGCTTCCCGAGGACGCGCTCGCATACGCCGCCAAGATAGTAAAGCATCAGCTGACGGTGTTCATCAACTTCGACGAAGCCGAGGTTGACGAAGTATTCGAGAGCGATGACAAGCAGGAGATAAAGGGCACGGAAGAGATTCTGTTCAACTCCATCGAGGAGATGGACCTCTCGGCCCGCTCGCTCAATTGCCTTAGGAAGGCGGGAGTAGAGTACGCCGGCGACCTCGTTCAGAAGACCGAGGAGGACCTCCTTAACCTCGAAAATTTCGGCAAGCGCTCCCTTTACGAAATCAAGGAGAGGCTGACGGAGATGGGGCTCGGGCTCGGGCTCAAGATAGACCAGGAAGTTTTCGAAAACGAAAAGGCAAAGAGAAGCGACAAGACTGCGCTTCAGTAATTGTTTGAAACAGAACCGGAGAATTTACGATGAGACATAAAAGAATCGGGCGCAAGCTTGGGGTTACGACAAAACACAGGAAGGCCATGTTCAGGAACATGGTCACGGACCTCTTTCGCTTCGACAAGATAAAGACCACGGACACGAGGGCCAAGGAGCTCCGGAGAATCGCCGAGAAGCTGATAACCCTCGCCAAGGACGGAAGCCTCCACAAGAGAAGGCAGGCCGCGGCCTACATTCGCGATAACGAAGTCCTGAAGAAGCTTTTCGACGTCATAGCGCCCAAGTTCAAGGACCGCCCGGGCGGATACACGAGGATCATAAAGCTCGGATTCAGGAGAGGCGACAACAGCCCGATATCGATAATCGAGCTCGTCGAAGAGGAATTCAAGCCGGCGAAAAAGAAGAAGGCCAAGGCTGCTCCGAAGAAGCAGGAGACGCGTGCGGCTGAGACCACGGCAAAGGCCAGGAGCGGGAAGAAGGAATCCGCAGAAGAGCTCGGGCTCATAGAAGAGGAAAAGGCCGCGGAAGCGCCGGAAACCCCGGTGGCCGAGGCGGCAGCGGAAGAGCCTGCGAGCGCATCCGAAACCCCTGCGGAAGAAACAGCTCCCGAGGCAACAGCAGAACCTGCGGCGGAGCCGGCACCTGAAGCAGAGGCCGCTCCCGAAGAGGCTCCCAAGACCGAAACTGAAGACAAGAAAGAGTAATTTTCGTTAATGCCGGAGCTGCGCGGCGAAGATGCCGGCGCGTTTCGGCTGTAATTATAGAAAACAAACCTGAAGGCGGCCTTGTGCCGCCTTTATTGTTTCTGCCATGAAACCCACGGGACTCATACTGGACTCGGACGAGATGTCAGGACTCCTTCCTCTGGCAAGGGACGCGGAGGCGGCCGGATTCGATTCCATATGGGCTACAGAGCTTTACAGGACTTCATTCGAGCAGCTCTCCTACGTATCTTCCGTAACAAACAGCATAAAGCTCGGGACGGCCGTGGCGCTTGCGTTCGTGAGGACGCCGCTCATCACCGCGCTCACGGCGCTCGACCTCGACGAAATCTCCGGCGGAAGGCTCATACTGGGCCTCGGAACGGGAGCGAAGCGGACGAACGAGATGTGGCACGGCATATCCCACGGGAAGCCGGTTACGCGTATAAAAGAGTGCATCGACGTCGTAAGGCTCGTTACGGAAAAGGCGAGAGACGGGGCTCTAAGATACGAGGGCGAATACTACGACATCAACACGAAGGGGTATCACCGTCCGTTCAGGACCGTGAGGAATAATCTCCCCATATACCTCGCCGGGGTCGGCGGCGGGATGTGCCGCGCCGCGGGCGAGAAGGCCGACGGCTATCTCGGGCACGTGGTATGCTCCGAGAGGTATCTTAGGGAAGCTGTCCTGCCGGAGATTAAGGCGGGCCTTGAGACGGCGGGAAGGGAGCGCGGGGGATTCAGCGCCGCGTCCATAATAACCTGCGCCGTGTCTCACGACAGGAAGCGGGCCGTGGAGGCCGCCAGGGCGACCATAGCGTTTTACGCGACTGTAAAGACGTACGAGCCACCCTTCAGGCTCCACGGCTTTACAGCGGAAACGGCGAAGATACGAGAAGCATTTTTAAAGGGCGACGTGAAGTCGATGATAGCCGCCGTGAGCGACGATATGGTAAATACGTTCGCGGTAGTCGGAAGCCCGGACGAGTGCAGGAAGAGAATCAGCTCCTACCGCGAGGTCCTGGACCTTCCCATACTGAGCGCGCCCCACTATTACATAGACTTCGACGAGGTGAGGGAGTATCAGAAATCGATCCTCGAAGTGTTTGGCTCCTGAACTAATTCTTTTTCAGCCACATCGGTGTGTTAAGCTTAAAAAGAGGTGAAGCGATGAAAGTTCTCGTTACAGGATCGTCGGGGCTGGTGGGCTCCCATCTCCTTCCTCTCCTGAAGAGTAAGGGCCACACCGTTACGAGGCTTGTCCGCTCGAAGGAAAAGGCCTCGGCCGGCGACGCCGTTTACTGGAATCCGGACGAGGGAGAAATCGATACATCCGGGCTCGAAGGACATGACGGCGTCGTACACCTTGCGGGCGAGAACATCGCCGGCAGGTGGACGGAGGAAAAAAAGGCGCGCATTCTCGAGAGCCGCGTAAAAGGGACCGAGCTCCTCATGGAGGCGCTCGCGGGCCTTCAGTCGAAGCCCGGTGTCGTCGTGGCGGCGTCCGGCGTCGGGTATTACGGCGATAGGGGGGATGAGGTCCTGACTGAAGAAAGCCCCCGGGGGAAAGGGTTTCTTGCACACGTCAGCGACAAGTGGGAAAACGTGCTCGACATCGGCAAGGGCGCAGGTATAAGGGTCGTCAAGATGCGTATGGGAATGGTCCTTTCACCGGAAGGGGGCGCGTTAAAGCAGATGCTCATCCCTTTTAAGCTCGGCATAGCGGGCAGGATAGGGAGCGGGAAGCAGTACTGGAGCTGGATCTCGATGGAGGATATCACGGAAGGGATTTGTTACCTCCTCGAAACCAGGGACGCCGACGGGCCCGTGAATATGGTGTCCCCCGATACCGTCACGAACGAGGAGTTCACGAAGGCCCTCGCTTCGGCGCTCAGCCGCCCGGCGTTTATTCCACTTCCCGAGTTCGCGGCGCGCGTAGTGTTCGGAGAGATGGCCGACGAGCTTATGCTTGCAAGCACACGCGCCGTACCTGTAAAGCTCACGGAACTGGGGTATAATTTCAGGTCGCCGGTTTTAGCTAAAACTCTCAAGAAGATTCTATAACGGACCGGTTTACCTACGGGCGCAAAATTGGAAAAGACAGGGCACGCACAATTCGGCCTGAAAGAGCTGAGAGAAAAGGACCTCGACAGGGACCCGTTCAGGCAATTCGAAAGATGGTACGAGGAGGCGGTGGCCGGCTCCGGTCTCAAGTACCCGGACGCATTCGCTCTCGCTACAGTTTCCCCCGACCTGAAGCCCTCTCTCAGGATGCTTCTCCTAAAGGGCCTCGACGAGAAGGGATTCGTTTTCTACACGAACTCCGAGAGCCGGAAAGGGGACGAGCTTTCGGGCAATCCGAACGCCGCCATGTGCTTCTGGTGGGAGAGGGTCGAAAGGCAGGTACGTGTAGAGGGCGCCGTCGAGATGCTCCCCGGAAGCGACGCGGACGCCTATTTCGCTTCGCGGCCCAGGGGGAGCCAGCTCGGGGCGTGGGCTTCGGAGCAGAGCAGGGTTATCCCCGACAGGGAGTATCTCGAAGAGAGGTATCGCGCGCTCGAAGCAGAGTACGAAGGTTCCGACGTTCCGAGGCCACCTTACTGGAACGGATACAGGCTCATCCCTTCGTCCATAGAATTCTGGCAGGGGAGGCCGGACAGGCTCCACGACAGAATTCGCTATACGAAGCTCCCTTCGGGCGAATGGCTGATAGAGCGCCTCGCGCCGTAAAAAGTCCCGATGCCTTTCCCACGGCCTTCGCCAGTCTGCTATCAGC
>CAZUDM010000044.1:0-7829 GCA_964618635.1 uncultured Spirochaetia bacterium | reverse complement strand
GCGCCGTAAAAAGTCCCGATGCCTTTCCCACGGCCTTCGCCAGTCTGCTATCAGCGTTTGACGCCTGTGTAGAGTATCACTATCCCGAGCATCATTTCGACGGATTTTTCAGGGGTGAAACCGGACTGTTTCATGAGCTCCAGGAACTTTTCTCTCTGCGGGAACGAGGATGTCGAGTCCGAGAGATACTTGTATTCCTTCCTGGTTCCGAAGAGTGAGCCCACGAGCGGCAGTATGTTCTTGAAATAAAATAGATAGAGCGGGGCGAAGAGCCTCTGGCGCGGTATGGCGAATTCGAGCACGGCGGCCTTTCCGCCGGGCCTCAGAACCCTTCTCATCTCCGAAAGAGAGAGGGCCGGGTCGACGGTATTCCTTATGCCGAACGCTATCGTTACGGCGTCGAAGGAGCCGTCCCTGAATGGTAGTGTTTCCGCCTGGCAGCGGGCGAGTGATATTCTGTCCGAAAGCCCGCGGGACTCTATCTTCTTCCTCGCGAGGAGGAGCATCTCGGAGCTCGGGTCGACGCCAAGGACGCGCGCCCCGGGGAGCACGTCGACGGTTTCGAGAGCGACTTCGCCCGTGCCCGTGGCGATGTCGAGCACCGTTTTCGAGCCGCTTACGGCCTTTGCCAGACGCCGCCGCCAGAGCCTGTCCATACCCATGCTGAAGAACGTGTTCAGGGAATCGTAGCGCCTGGCTACCCTGTCAAAGAGGTTTACGGTATCGGGCATCGTACCTACAGGCTTATTCCCGGGGTCCCTGCGCCGATGCGGTTCTCGTAGCCGCCGGAGCGCCGGAGGGGAAGGGCTTCGATAATTTCTTTTATGTGGTCCGACTTGTTGAGGACGTAGAAATGAATTCCGGCGGCGCCGCGCTCGATCAGCTCCGTCGCCTGGGCTATACAGAGCTCGATTCCGACCCTCCGCGCCCCGTCGTCGTCGGCCCTGCACTTATTGAGCTCGGCCCTGAGCTCGGGCGGTATGGTCGCCCCGCACATGGACGTTATGCGCTCTATCTGCTTCGAAGACAGTATGGGCATGAGGCCGGGTATTATAGGCGTTTCGATGCCTGCCGCGCGAGCCCTTTCCTCGAAGCCGAAATAATAGGCGTTGTCGAAGAAGAGCTGGGTTATTACGACATCTGCCCCGGCGTCTACCTTTTTCCTGAGGTTTTGGAGGTCGGCCTCAGGGCCGGGCGCCTCGGGGTGCTTCTCGGGGTATCCGCCGACTGCTATGCCGAATGTTCTCCCGCCGAATTCCGACCGCTCGAATTCCCTTATGTGACGGACGAGGTCGCTTCCGAACCTGTATCCGTCGTCGGGCTGCGTGAAATCACCGCCGCCCGGTGGATCGCCTCTCAGGGCCACAATGTTCCTGATGCCCGCGTCGTATATGCGCCTGAGCATGTCGTCGAGCTCGCCCCGGGACGCGCCGACGCAGGTGAGGTGGCAGGCGGACTCGACAGCGAATTCGTCTTTTATGAGCGCCGCGATTTCGAGCGTCCTCTCCCTTGTCGTGCCCATCGCGCCGTAGGTTACGGTGATGAAATCGGGCTCGAGACCGACCAGATCCTTCAATGTGGATTTCAGGCTTTTAAAACCCGCGTCGGTTTTTGGGGGGAAAATCTCGAAGGAAATCACCGGCTTGTTTTCGCCGCTTTTGTAATACTCTTGAAACAACATGATTTACCTTTGTGTGATATCCGTTTAAGTCTTTCACTTCCCGGGGGCTTTGTCAAATAAAGTGGGCGGGATTGGGGGAATTTGACTTGCCTCTCGCCTTTACTATATATTTGATTGCGATAATTATTATCGATAGACGTTATGCAGTTAATTCCAGGGAGAATCGATTTCATGACGTGGACCGGAAATCTGCTTAAGGCCGCTCGGATGCTTGCCGCGGCATTTTTGCTGACGGCAGCCTGGGGCTGCCAGCAAATGAGCCAGATCCAGCAGGATATTCCGGAACAGCTCCCGAATCCCGTGAGGGACTTTACACAGAAAGACAGGTACATGATAGGGCTCAGCTGGTATAAGCAGCAGAATTATGAAATAGCAGCCAAGTTCTGGAAGCCGCTGGCCCAGGAGGGGGACTGCGACGCGGAGTACGCTATGGGGCTTTTATATCTTGGGGGCCTCGGAGTCTGGAGAAACTACAATGACGCGTTTACCCTCTGGAAGAGGTCGGCCGGCCAGGGGCAGGCGCAGGCCCAGGTAAGCCTCGCGATAATGTATGCGCACGACTCGATGCCCTATACGATAATCGACTGCAGAAAGGGATGCGGGGTCGAGCGAAACCTCGTGGAGGCGTACAAGTGGCTGAGCATAGCGGTAGAAGTAGGGGCGCCGAGCGAGCAGGAGATGGCGGCAAACTACCTAGCGCGTATTTCGCCGCTGATGACGCCCGAGCAGATAAGCGAGGGGGATTCGCTTGCCAGGGCCTGGAAACCCGACCCGGCGAAGTGTAACCCCCGGGGTGTATTACTTGTCGGACCTTAAAACAGGCCGGATTTATAACTGTCTTCGATCTTCCGCGAAAATATTTTCTGTTTTTTTGTAAAGTGCCTTGACAAGAATTCCTGTACTGGTAATATTGATAATGAATATCAATATTATAATGCTGACCTGGATTGATATGAGTAGTAAAGGTCAAATTCAGCCTGCGAGGCATAAGGAGGAAAACGATGGGTTATTTATGTGATTCCGACAAGCCCCTCGTCCTTTCGTCGTCTAACATAGGCAGCATTTCGAAATGCGTATGCTGCAATTACTACCACCTCAACGTAGGCAATATCACGCTCAGGCTCGAGCACAAACACATGCTTACCCTTACCCAGATGATCATAGAGGCGCTAGAGGTTAATTCCGCGAGGGATACCGGGGTGAGAGGTCACATGAGGAACCAGGCATAGCCTGAAAGAAGAAATACTCCCGGAAGAGGGGCGGCTCCCGAAATAATACGTCCTATTACCTTAGCTGGCCGCCCCTCTTCTCCCTTAAAAACTGTAAAGATTTTCCATTACTCTTTTGGCGAAGCTGTTATTGGTCACTCTCGATTCGTGCCGTTGAAGTACCTGACTTCATTCGATGTATTCAACCCCGGAGGGGGCGCCTTTTTAGTGCTGCATAATATGAGAATGAAAATCGTTCTCTTGACATGTATATGCACTTTCTGATATGTTGATGCTGAAAACGATAATCAATTAACTCGACAACAAATTGAACCAAGGAGGTTATGGGAGGATGGCTAATTCAAACTTCTGTTTGAATGGTTTGGTATGGAGAGTCTCTTATTTTTGTGTGCTCCTGGTCTTTTTGGCTGCCGCGGAATTGCGGGCCCAGGAAAACGGGCAGGGAGATGCAGGGGAGCAGGACGTGCGGAGCCTTATAACGTCGGATAAGGCGGCCACACAAGCGGAAGGCTCCGGGGGGCAGGCGGTGGCGCAGTCTGTAACCCAGCAGACGCAGGAGCAGAGGATACAGGAGCTCGAAAGGAAGCTCCAGAGCGTGACGGAGGAGCTTCAGGGACTGAAGTCGCAGGGGGGAGTACCCGACGACAGGCTCCAGTCTATCGAAGAGAAGCTCAGCATTCTCGCTCAGGAAATAGACAACATTAAGCAGGTTTCTGTAATACCTGAGCCTACTTACGAGCAGATGTTTGGTGCAGGACCGGCTGCTTCGAAGGTTTACCATACAAGGAAAGGGCTGTCCATCGGCGGTTACGGCGAGCTCCTGATGGGACAGGTTATCGAGGACGGCGATAATACAGTCGACGTCCAGAGGGTGGTCCTTTATTTCGGGTACAAGTTCACGGACCGTATCATTCTCAATACGGAGCTCGAGTTCGAGCACGGGTCCACTGCCACGAATGTTCAGGACAGCACCGGATCGGTCGCGGTGGAATTCGCCCTGCTGGACTTCCTCCTCTGGCAGGAGCTCAATCTCAGGGGCGGACTACTGCTCGCGCCGTTCGGCATCATTAACGAAGTGCACGAGCCGACGACGTTCTTTGGCGTATTCAGGCCGCTCACCGAGAGGTTCGTTATACCGACTACGTGGCGGGAGAACGGTTTAGGTATCTTCGGTGACTTTGACTTTCAGAGAGCCGGAAACCTGAGCTACAAGGCCTATGTCATGAACAGCTTCGATGCGAGGGGCTTCAGGGCGAACAGCAACAGGAACATAAGGACGAACGGAACGGAGTCCCTGTTTAACGACGTCGCTTTCGTCGGCCGCGTCGAGTACGAGCCGGTGCCCTTCCTTACCGTCGCAGGCTCGATATTCCTCGGAAATACGGGGCAGAACGCACGGGTCGACAATGAAGAGTCGTCTTTCAACGGACAAAAGGTCAAGGGATTCTTCCAGATGTACGAAGGGGATATTCAATTTCAGTACATGGGCTTTGAGGCCAGGGGTCTCGTCGTATTCACGAGGCTCGGAGACGCCGCGGAGATCAACGCCCTCAACGGTCTTACCGGCGACGATTCGGTCGGCAGCAGGCAGTGGGGATATTATATAGAGGGCGGATACAACGTCCTTTCCCTCGTGGATTCGCCGAACCAGTACTTCCAGTACCTGGCGCCTTTCGTGAGGTGGGACGCTTTCGATACACAGGCCCGCGTGCCTTCGGGGTTTCAGCGTAATCCCGCCAACGACAGGAAGGACTTAACTGTCGGCTTAAACTACAAGCCGATACCACAGGTCGTCGTCAAGGCGGAATACCAGTGGCTCGACAACGGGCTTAGCGAATCGACCAACCAGTTCAATTTCGGGCTCGGGTACGTATTCTAGTTTTTAGTTTTACTTGGAGTATAATTTCCCTGGAGGGCGCTGGGTGTGAATAACGCTCAGCGCCCTTAATTTTCAAAAACTCATGAGAAAGATATTCATTCTCTTAATCTTGTTCGTATCGGCGGCGCCGCTTCCAGCGGTGTCCGAAGTTTTTATGAAACGGGACGAAGCCCTCGAAATGGCATTTCCGGATGCGGACAGCATGGAAAAGCTGGAGATATACCTTTCGGAGGACGACGTCCGGAAGATAGAGTCCCTTGCGAAGGCAAAGTTAAACGGCCGTCTTTTCATGGTTTATAAGGCGGTTAAGGGAAGCGAAGCTCTCGGGTACGCCGTAATTGATACGCACGAGCTTCGTTCCATGACGGAAACGGTGATGTTTGTCGTAAACCCGGACGGCACCCTCAGACAGACCGAAATACTCGCGTTTTTCGAGCCGCCCGACTACATGCCGGCCGACAACTGGATCGGCCTGTTTAACGGCAAATCGGCCGGGGACACGCTTCGCGTCGGGAGAGACATTCCCAATATATCCGGAGCGACGATCACGGCTGTGGCCCTTTCGGAGGCTGCAAGAAAAACGCTCGCTCTCATTCAGGTCAAGATCCTAGATGCCGCCTCTACTTCCCAAGGGGGGGACGGCTAGTTGCGCTTCTTTGTATCCTCCGATATAAGAAAAAACACATTATTAAGGCTTATAATCGTCTTTACGGTTGTCTTTTTCGTCTTCCTCTGGCTGACATCCCTTCTCTTATACCTGGAAGTCGGTTTCAGCCCTCAGGGCGTCGCCGAGTATTACAGGGGCTCCGAAGAGAGCTTCAGGCAGCCGAAAAGCTACCTCGGCATGCTGGAAGAGGCGCATTTTCATTTCTTCGCCATGGCCATAATACTCGTTACTTTGAATCACCTCCTTCTTTTTACCGGTATCCGGAACCAGTGGAAACTGGTTCTTATCGTGTCTTCTTTCGCTTCGGCGCTTGGCGACATCACTTCGGGATGGCTTATAAGATACGTGAGCCCGGTATTCGCTTACCTCAAGATAGCGTCTTTTCTTGTCCTCCTGACGAGTCTTGCCCTTCTTATGATTATCGTCGTCTGGTATCTGTACTCATCTCAGAAGTCCGGCTATAACCAATAAGGGCGCGAGCACCCTTACTCAAATTTTCATTTGCAGACTGCCAATTCAGCGTCGATTTTCCCATTTTCGGACAAATAATACCCACATGTTGACTAAATGCGTCATTTGTTTTTGTATATTGACAAAATCTGACGTTCTGCGAAATTGAACTGTCGCATATTGCAACTTGTCACTAAAGTAATAATCACGTATTTACAGAGGTTTAGGGAGATTTTTGGCTTACAAGTGTCTAATTTATGTTAATTGGTATGAAAATTGCGATATGATAGCTCGTAAGTTTTTAGGCTTGACCTAAGCGATAAGGGCAAACCATCCGAAAGGGTGGGACGCAAAGCCTTCGACCTAAGTGCTGAGAGTAACCAGCATACGGTGGCCGGGTTACCGAAATAGGAAGAGCGTCAAACTCGGTAGACTCCCTTCCATTGTAACTGACCTGCTCCAGGTTATGGAGCCGAAGGAATGCCCATTCATGGCCCAAAAAGCCGGAAAGGAGCATTCAAATGATTCGTTTCTTTAACAGTATCACCAGCTTTAAGTGGATAATCATCGTATCCATGCTTTTAGTCTTCCCCTTGGAGGCCGGTGCATTTCGTCTAAGCACTGCGGCCTCAAGTCAGCCGAGCCGTACGACGGCATCGAAACAGCCATCCCGCTCGACATCGAAGCAGCCGTCTCGTTCCACGGCTTCGAGACAGCCCTCGCGCTCGGCATCGAAGCAGCCGTCTCGTTCCACGGCTTCCAGGCAGCCCTCGCGCTCGGCTTCGAAACAGCCGTCTCGTTCCACAGCTTCCAGGCAGCCGTCTCGTAATACCGCTTCGGCCAAGAAGCCTTCACGCTCTCAGGGAAAGCCTTCCCCAACGCCGAGACCGACGGCTGCTCCGACGCCCAAACCGACGCCAGTCCCCACTCCGACGCCGACGCAGGCCCCCGCACCAACGCCTGCACCGACGCAGGCTCCCGTCGAGAAACCGGCACCGACCCCGGCACCGGAACAGAAACCGTCTCCGACGCCGGCGCCGACTTCTGCTCCGTCTCCGACACCGGTCCCGACCCCTGCGCCGACTTCTGCGCCGTCCCCGACCCCTACCCCGGCTCCCACGACTCCGCTGACTGACGATTCCGGCATATCCGACGCTCCGGTAGCGCCTGCCGACACCAGAATCGTTGTAGTAGCAAAGGATGGAAGTGGAAATTACAAGGACATACAGTCGGCTCTAAACAACGCAAAAGCCGGCGACACGATTCAGGTCAAGAACGGCGTTTATGCTGAAAGGGTGAATCTGGCAAAGAGCGGCACCCGCAATCAGCCCATAGCGCTCGTCAACTTCCCGGGACACTCGCCCGTAATCGATCCGGGCAACGGCAAGTACCCGACGGACTGCTGCCCGAGCTCCGGGACCCCGAGGGTTGAGGTCAACGCCCAGTGGGTAATCCTGAAAGGCTTCGAGATCAGGTACGGCTGGGAAGGCATTAAGGTGTACTCGAAGAATGTAACGATAGAGGATAACTGGGTTCACCATAACAAGTACGGCGGTATTGTGATAGTATCCACGAGCGAAGTTCTCATCCGCGGCAACGTCGTCGAAAAGAACGGGATCGACCCGAATGCATGCCCGAGCGGCAAGAACTGCCACGGCATATACATGAGCGACTACCTGTGCACCGGAGTCTCCAACATAACGATAAAGAGGAACGTCATCAACGACCATCCCGGCAGGGGCATACAGCTTAACGGCGCCGACTGCAGCTCGCTCATACAGAATGTGCTCGTAGAGAACAACCTCATCGAGAACAATTCCTGGGGCATGGTTATGTACTACAATGTCGAAAGGGCGGTCGTAAGGAATAACACTGTCGTTATCCAGAGCTACCCGAGCACGAACGACAGCGAGCATACCTTCA
>CAZUDM010000043.1:0-18985 GCA_964618635.1 uncultured Spirochaetia bacterium | reverse complement strand
CGCTCCCTCGTCTTTCAAGCCTAATTATAGGGCTATTCGGCCCGGCTCACAACGGATTACGCGGCGGGCGGGAGCGGGTGGAAGAGAATTCGTAAGCCAGGATGTCGTCGGCCGGGCGTCAGATTTCGAGAATTTCTTTTTCCTTCTTCTCGAGCCTTTCGTTTATGCGGAGTATGTACTTGTCCGTAAGCTCCTGGATTTTATGAAGGAATTTCTTGGCTTCGTCTTCGGGGACATGCTGGTCCTTCTCGGCGTCCTTGACCTTGCCGTTCATGTCCTTTCTTATCTGTCTTATGGATACGCGGTAGTCCTCGGCGAGCTTTCCGACCTGCTTTACCATATCTTTCCTGCGCTCTTCGGTGAGCACGGGAAGGGAAAGCCTGATGACCTTCCCGTCGTTCGTCGGGTTTATGCCCAGCTCTGATTTCATTATCGCCTTCTCGATCGCCGAGATTGCGCTCGAGTCCCAGGGCTGAATCAGCACTGTCCTGGCTTCGGGTGTGGATATGGTGGCCAGCTGGTTGACGGGCGTCTGGGTCCCGTAATAATCGACCAGTATATGCTCGACCAGGGATGTCGAAGCCCTGCCTGTACGCATCTTGGAAAGCTCCGAATCGAAGGCGTGAACCGACTTCGACATCTTTTCTTCCGTCTCGTCGATTATATGCTTCAAGCCTGTTTCGTCACTCATTTTTATCGCTCCTTACCTTTGTTCCTATCTCTTTGCCCGTGATTACCTTCTTGATGTTGCCTCTTTCGAAGAGATTGAAAACAATTATGGGGATGTTCCCCTGCATGCAGAGGGAAATGGCCGTCGCGTCCATGATTTTGAGCTCTTTCTGGAGGACTTCCATGTACGTAAGCTCCTTGAATTTGACGGCGTCCTTGTGCTTCATCGGGTCCTTGTTGTATACGCCGTCGACCTTTGTCGCCTTGAGTATGAGGTCTGCCCCGATTTCGAGCGCCCTCAGCGTGGCTGCCGTGTCCGTGGTGAAGAACGGGTTCCCGGTGCCGGCGGCGAAAATCACGACCCTCCCTTTTTCGAGGTGCCGCATCGCCCTTCGCCTGATGTAGGGCTCGGCAACCTGCTTTATTTCGAGCGCGGTCTGCACCCTCGTCAAAACGCCTTTCTTTTCGAGCGAATCCTGGAGCGCCAGCGCGTTTATAACCGTCGCGAGCATCCCCATATAGTCGCCCGTCGATCTGTCTATACCTGTCTCCGCCCCTTTAACCCCCCTGAATATATTGCCCCCGCCGATGACCACGGCCAGCTGGGCGCCAAGCTCGTATACCTCCGCGATCTCTTCGGATATGGCTTCGAGGGCCTTCGAGCTGATTCCATAGCCGTCCGAGCCCTGTAGCGCTTCTCCGCTGAGCTTAAGGAGTATCTTCTTATATTTTAGCGTCGGTTTGCTTTTTGCGGAGCTCATTTTCCTCCCGGGTTAATCCAGCGATTCGCCGAGCTGATAACGGGTAAACCTTCTGACCTTTATGTTTTCGCCGACCTTGGCTATGAGGGCCTGAAGGAGGTCGTTTATCTTGACCTTCGAATCCCTTATATAAACCTGGTCGAGAAGGCAGACTTCCTCGAAGAACTTTTCCACCTTCCCCTCGGCGATCTTGTCGGCGATGTTGGCGGGCTTTCCGGATTCGATGACCTGGGCCTTCATTATCTCTTTTTCCTTTTCGAGCTCGGCCTCGGGTATGTCGTCCCTGCTGATGTATCTCGGGTTGCTCGCGGCTATCTGCATGGCGACTTCCTTGGCGAAGGTCTGGAAATCGTCGTTTCTCGCGACGAAGTCCGTCTCGCAGTTGACCTCAACCATGACGCCTATCTTGCCGCCCGCGTGCACGTATGCAACTATCGAGCCTTCCGGCGTCTCGCGGCCGACTTTCTTCGAAGCCTTCGCGACGCCCTTTATTTTCAGTATCTCTATTGCCTTGTCGAAATCACCCCCCACCTCTTCCAGTGCCTTTTTGCAGTCGATGAACGGCGCTCCGGTCCTGTCCCTTATCTCTTTTACCATCTGTGCAGTAATATCGGCCATTTTAGAATGGTACCTCCTTCATTTCTTATATGAATCGGACAAATCAGGGAAACGATACGCTTACCGGAACGAGGATCAGCTTTCCTTTTCGGGCGAATCCTTGTAGGTATAGTCTTCTTCCTCTTCCGTCGACGGCTTTGCGGCCGGCTGCGGCCTCTGTCTTTCCTTTGCCGGGGCGGCCTCCTGAGGGGCTCCCTGCACTGCCGGGCTCTCGGAAACAGCGACCGAGGTCGAATCTTCCTGTACTGCACCGTCGCCGAATTCCTTGAATACGAATACCTTCCTCTCTACGACGACCTGCTCCTGGTCCGGCTTCTTTACTACCTCTCCCGCCTGGAGCTTCTGCTCGTATACGTGCTTTCCTTCGACGCAGGCGTCGGCGATTCTCGACGTGAAAAGCTTTATCGCCCTTATGGCGTCGTCGTTACTCGGAATGACGTAATCCGCATCGGCCGGGTCTGAGTTGGTGTCGACGACGGCGATGATCGGAAGGCCGAGCCTTCTGGCTTCGTGAACCGCTATGTGCTCCTTACGTGTGTCGACGATGTAAAGTGCCTGCGGAATCCTCTTCATGCCGGTTATTCCGCCGAGGAGGAGCTCCAGCTTCTGCATCTCCCTCTTGAGTCCCTTGGCCTCTTTTTTCGGGAGCATCTCCATCTGGCCTTCCTCTTCGAGCTTCTTGAGCTCGAGGAGATAGTCCACACGTGACCTTATCGTGTTGAAATTGGTCAGCGTTCCGCCGAGCCACCTGGTGTTGACGTAGGGCATTCCCGCCCTAGTGGTTTCCTCGGCTATTATGCCCTGGGCCTGCTTCTTGGTGCCCACGAAGAGGATTTCGCCTCCATTGGCAACTATATCTCTCGCGAAATTGTAGGCTTTCCTGAATAGACCGACCGTCTGCTGAAGGTCTATTATGTGTATGCCGTTCCTGCTGCCGAAGATGAACTCCTTCATCTTGGGGTTCCAGTGGCTTATCTGGTGGCCGAAATGAACACCCGCTTCGAGGAGCTGCTTCATGCTTATAACTTCATTGACCTGCTCTGTAGGTTGCGTCTCTTCAACCATTAAAATGCCTCCTGATTTGTACCGATTTTTGGTTAGGGTAAACGGAGTTTATTAACATAAAATATAACCTTTATCAAGTCTTCGCTCAAACACCTTTGATATTCGTCTTGAAAAATGCTATCTTTCATGGAACTTAGATTTTACTCCATGCACGGGAATTTAAAAGAGCCGCGATACCTGTTTATTATCAACCCGGCTGCGGGGCAGGGGAAGACTGCGGGCCTCTTCAATTCGCTGAAATCCCTCATAGAAAAAAGGGGCGCGAAGTTCGATTTCAGGATAACGCGCGTCCCGGGCGACGCCGCCGGGTTCGCCCGCGAAGGGGCGGAGAGGGGATATTATACACATATCATCTCCGCGGGTGGCGACGGGACGTCACACGAGGTCGTAAACGGCCTTTTAGGGTCGGAGGTCATTTTCGGGACGATCCCCTCCGGCAGCGGTAACGACTTCCCGAAGGCCGCCGGCGTGCCGCTCGACCCCGTACGCGCCGTGGAAACCCTCTTTTCTGGTGACGTAAGGGTTGTCGACGTCGGGAGGCTCGGCGACAGGTTCTTTATAAACGGGCTCGGTATAGGGCTCGACGGCGCGGTGTCTCACCGCTTCAAGAAACTGAAACTCTTCCGGGGCCAGCTGGGGTATATATTCGGCGCTGTGCAGGAGGCGCTTTCGTTCAAGGGGTTCGTGACAGGCGTAAAAATAGGCGACTGGGAGTACAGCGGCCGGCTCCTTCTGGCCGGGGCGTCGAACGGCATGTACCAGGGCGGGAAATTCAAGCTCGCGCCCGAGGCGAGCGTCGGCGACGGGCTCCTCGATTTTCACATAATAAAGGACATGCAGTCCTTCCAGAGGCTCGTGAAGATACCGAAGGTGCTTTCGGGCACGCACGCCGGGCTGGAGGAGGTCGAGCTCAGGCGCGGCCCCGAGATGGAGATAACCGTCGAACGGGCGCTGCCGGCGCACATGGACGGCGAGCCGTTTTACCTCCGGCCGGGGACACATAAAATCAGCATACTGCCGGGGGCGCTCAGGGTGATTACGGCGCCGGATCCGGATTAGCGGGCTGCATCCCCGGAATCCGAACGAATTCACAAACAACACTGGAAAAAGCAAGAATTGAAATGATTAAAGTACTTAAAACAGTTTTTTACTGGCTGGCGTTCCTGACGTATACGCTCGTTTTCGGAATAATCGGCTTTACTCTCGCCTTCATTTCGCCCTCGTCGGCGATTAAATACGCCGTAAGGCCGTGGGGCTGGCTCATCATCTTCACGACAGGCGTGAAGCTCGACGTAAAGGGGCTCGAAAACATCCCGAAAGAGCCCTGCATAATAATGTATAACCACCAGAGCGTCTTCGACATATTCACATTCATGGCAGTACTCCCGATAGACTGGAAGGCCGTCATGAAAAAGGAAGTCCTCGACATGCCTTTCATAGGATGGGTGTCGAAAGTGGCGGGGCACTATTTTGTCGCCAGGGACGGCTCGGAGAGGGATACGAAAGAGGTGAAGAAGATAGCGGAGCGCATACGCTCGGGCCCGTCTGTTTTGATAGCGCCGGAGGGCACGCGAAGCAAGGACGGAAAGCTCCTTCCCTTTCAGAAAGGAGGCTTTTTCATAGCGATGCTGGCCGGGGTGCCTATAGTGCCGATGGTGATGATGGGCGGCGCGAAGATATACGCCAAGACCTCCTGGGTGGTCAACCCCGGAACGATGAAGGTCAGGATTCTCCCGCCCGTCTACCCGGGCGACCTCCCGCGCGGCAGGGAAGGCCGGGAAGAGCTCATGAGAATCGTCAGGGAGCGGATGGAGGAAGTCATCGAAAAGGAAGGCGACTTCTGACACGTCTTCGTGAAAAAAACGCTGCGGCGTTGTTTTATTCCGGGCATTGATTATAATAATTCCTCATAAAATCCGCGTTCACATTT
Organism: uncultured Spirochaetia bacterium; assembly: GCA_964618635.1. Classification (GTDB taxonomy): domain Bacteria; phylum Desulfobacterota_D; class UBA1144; order Nemesobacterales; family UBA2774; genus JADLGH01. Next base: position 13,942 of record CAZUDM010000043.1, on the reverse strand, counting down.
ATTGAGTAACTCTTCCCGATAGTCTATAATGATGATGGTCATCATCAGGAAAATTAAATAAGAACTTTAATTAACTAATCTGACGCCCACGGGCATTGATACAACACCATTCGGCGCATGGCAAAGCGGGAGCGGACGCGGAATATTCGGAGAAAAAATGGATAATCAAAGGTTAGCCGATCTTGGGCTTAAAACTATAATCGGCCTCGCCGGAATGCCGGTACACAAAGAGCTCGTAAACCCGAGGATGCCCCTCGAAATGGCGAAGAAGGTCAGGGTTACATTCAGGCCCCTTCCGAGGGATTACGGGAATCAGATCGTAATAAGATTCAGGGAAAAGCTGGAGCAGAGGCTCCGCCGGAACGGGGTTCAGGTGATCCCGTGGGACGAAGCCGCCGACGTGCCGCCAGGGCTCGTCTCGAAGCTTCTCCGCACCAGAAAGGTAAAGAGCAGCATACACGCCGTCGTCGACGTGAAGAGGGAATACTCCCTGACGAGAACCCTTTTCAGCAGGCTCGCCGAGAGCATATACGTGCATACGAGGAAGCCCAACCGCTCCGTCATGGAGATACTCAAAATAAGCGGCTGGGCCGACGATTTCACCGCGAGATACGTTCAGGACCCGTTCAACACGCAGATAATCACGCTGATGCCGCTCGAGCCCGAGTTCGCAGACGGCAGCACGACATACGACCGCAAGATAGCCATAGGCCTCAAGAATCTCATCGGCACGATGTCTGAAATCGTGATGGGCATAGCGCCGGACAAGTTCTCGCTCGTCAACATGAACCTTTCGGACTCTATATACATGAACGAAGAGCTCGACGAGTTCGTGGTGACGTCGCTCATCCCGAAGATTTACGCCCCTATAAAGCCCCCCGTCCTCACAAGGTTCAAGAAGGGCGAGTACGATCCGTCGGACTCGGTCTTCGCGAAGCAGCTCGCGGAGCTCGGAAGGCGCGTCGAGCCGACAGCCCTTTTCCCGCAGGGCTCGAAATTCAGCGAGAAGATATCGAGGCTCTCGCACAGGGACGTCGTCGAAACGATTCTCGAAGGCAGAACGGGGGTATCCTACGGCTTCATAGCAATCGCGGAATCGCCCGGCTACGAAGGGCCCGTGACAGTCAGCAGGGAAGAGTGGGACACGTTCGGCGTAGTCGAAAGCCTTAACGACCCCAGCGTGAGAGAGAGCGGCTCCGGCAGGTGGTACGTCAAGACGACGATAAGGGGTGAGAGCATATACCAGCAGGTGCCCGATATATGGATCGTCACCTCGCGCTCGGGAAGCGACAAGACCAACCTCGATTACAATACCGACATAGTCAGGATAGGCCTTATAAAGGGCAAGCTCTACCTCGAAACCCCGAGGGGCGTCGACCTTCACAGAAAGGATATTCGCCCGTCGTTCGATACGTACGTAATACTCGCGCAGGCCCTCGGGACAGCGCTCTACATGCCCGAGCTTATAAAGGACGGCCTTCCGATACTTCATTTCCACGGATATCCCGATCCGACATGGTTTGCCGAAAGCGAGTACTTCGCCGGGGCGCGTAATCCGTCGCTCCCTTGCGGCACTGTCGAAGCGGCCCTCCTCAATTATTCGGCGATATATGAAGTCGCCAACAGGAACGGGAAAGACGTCAGGATGCTCTGCCTCGTCGAATCCGACCACGGCGTCAATCTGCTCGGGCTCGATAAGGATTATCTCGTGAAGAGGCTCAGCGAAGGCGTCGTCAGCGGCCACGTGATGCTCGGCGGAAGGTATCTGCCCGATCTCAGGCGGCACGGGCTCATGCCCGAGCCCGGCGACGGCGAAGCCCGTGTTGCCGGCTCGGCGAACTGAGCGGCATGTTGCGAATCGCCCTGCCTTTGGTATATTGTTGCCTTGATTGAGCGCTCGGTTTTGAATAGCGAGTCTCGTTATACCCCTCTCAAAAAGGAAGAATGAGCCGGTGAAAACAGCGAAACTTTACCTCGGACGCCACTGCAAGACGGAATGGAACCTCGAAAGGAGGCTTATCGGATCGACCGACCTTCCGCTCTGCGATTTCGGGTGGAACGAGGCTAAGGAGACGCTTCCGCTCGTAAAGAGCTACGGATTCGACAGGATAGTGTCGAGCCCGCTTCAGCGCGCATATCAGACTTCCAAGTTCTACGCCGACAGCCTCGGCATTCCGCTCGAGATACACCAGGGGCTCAGGGAGCTCGACCACGGGGACTGGAACGGCCAGAAGTACGACGACCTCCTCGCCGATCCGTCGACGAGGTTCAAGGAATGGTTCGTCGACGGCGACGTCGGCATACCGATACCTAACGCCCCGGAGACACTCGAAGAGGTGCAGGAGCGCATCAAGAAAACGATAAAGGAAATCGCTCTCGCGTATCCCGGCGAGAAAGTCCTCGTCGTGATGCACAAGCATATAAGGTCACTCCTCACCTGCTATCTCAAGGGGGAAAGTCTCTCTAATTTCCGTAAGAACATAGACGAAGCCGTAGAGCCTATAGAATTTTCCGAAGAAGACCTGGCGAAGCTTTTGTGAATGACGGCCGGGGCGGCCGATTTCCTCTCCCCTGAAAATTTGAAACGCGAATACGCGAATGTTTCTGCAATAGAGCTTCGCTTCTCCTGAAAGCCGCCGTCGTATCCGCTGAAAAGCTCTTCCGCTATCGGCTCTGCACGTTGCGATTTCGCCAATCCGCCTGAACCGTATATAATGCTGAAATCCCAATGGCTAAAGGAATAATGACGAGCTCCCCGCCGGCAATAGTCGTCAAGCTCGATTCCATAACGGGGCTCGATACGGCGAGGATACTTTCCGGTTACGGTATACCTGTCTACGGTATTGCCGACGATCCCGGGCATTACTGCGTCAAGACGAACTCGTGCCGCGAAGTTCTCTTCACGAATACTTCGGGTGAAGAGCTCGTGAAGACTTTGCTCGGCCTCTCCGGAAGGTTTAAATCGAAGCCCGTCCTTTTTCCGTGCAGCGACGAGAGCGTCCGCATCATCTCTGCCAACAGCAAAGCCCTCCGCGAATTTTACAATTTTGTTCTGCCAGAGGACGACGTTCTCTCGATGTATATGAATAAGGAGAGCTTTTACAGATATGAAGAGGGGAACGGTTTTCACGTTCCTGCCACATTCTTTCCGGAGAGAAAGTCAGACCTCGAAACGATACTCGCGGAAGCGGATTTGCCTTATATCATAAAGCCGGCGCTGAAATCGGCTGGGTGGATAGAATGTTTCAAGGACAAGGTGATAAAGGTGAACACGCGCGGGGATCTGTTCGATGTTTTCGAAAGAGGCTCGAAGATTACGGAGAGAATGATAGTTCAGAAGTGGATAAAAGGGGATGACTCCAAACTATTCTCGTGCATTTTCTATTACGGCAGGGACGGCAAGCGCAAGGTGTCGTTCGTTTCCCGTAAGCTCAGGCAGTGGTACACGGAAAACGGCGACGCCTGCCTTGCGGAGGAATGCATGAACGACGAGGTTTCAGACATAACTCACGATCTCCTTGCAAATACCGGGTTTGCAGGCATCGGGTCGATCGAATACAAGCTCGACGAGGAGAGCGGGAAATACTATATAATCGAGGCCAATGTCGGCCGGCCCGTCACGAGAATAGCATTGACGGAAGCCGCCGGAGTTCCTTTGCTCTACACCATGTACTGCGACGCCCTCGGTCTGCCGCTTCCTCCGAACCGTGAGCAGATGTATAAGGGCACGAAGTGGATTTCGTTTCACCGCGACCTTCAGGCCTCGTGGAAGTATTACAGGGACGGGAAGCTTTCTGTTACGGAATGGCTTAAGTCGGTTTACGGAATTAAATCTTTCGCCGTACTTTCCCTTAGCGACCCCAAGCCTTTCCTCGCGCTCATCCGGGATGGACTGACGGGATTGTTGAAAAGCTCCCCGAAATAATCCCGTCCGTTTATTGTCCTGATCGTTTTGTGCCTGTTTTGAATATCCGACGCCAACGGTTGTGTACCCATGTTTACAGTCGAAGATGTATGAGATCGTACGGAAGCACCTATCTCCACACTGTAGAATAGTGGACAATACAGCTGCAAATATCCCTTATCCTTTCTATATTTTCTGACCTCCGCCTCGGCTGGCACGGCCGTTGCACTATCATCACGAGTAATAAACAAAACTGGGATTCTTCCCGGGAGGTGAATTAAAATGAAAAAATTCATGATTGCGGCAATGCTTTCGCTTGGTGTTTTCGTTTTCGGCTCCGCATTTTCGAGCTCGGCGGACGAATATTACTACGGCACTACGCCCGACTATATGAAGCGGTCGTGGCCGGGGCAGTACGACGCCCCGAGCACCACCATAATAAAGAAGCGCGAGACCCGGCAGCACAGGGTTTATTACGTAGATCCCTATAACAACGTCGAGTACCGCGAATACCGCTACGTAGAACCCGATAACGAGGTAGAGTACCGCGAGTACCGTTACATAGCTCCTGACGACGATGTGGAATACCGTTATTATGTCGAGCCTGACGGCGACATCGAATACTACTATTACAGCGACTGACGGTCGAGAATGGTAAACATACGTTCCCGGAATTATGGCGCGGGTTAGAGAAGAATTTCACGGGAGGTGAAAACAATGAGAAAATTCGCGATATCGATATTCATCGTCCTCACCATGATATTGTTCGGCTCCGCGCTTTCGAGCTCGGCCGACGAATACTATTACTACAATAACCGGGGTCACTCGATAGAGCGTCATGGCGGCAGGGACCGGGGATACAGAATGAACCTGATCACGCCTTCAAATCCGTTCGACGACGAGCTCCGCTACTATTATCACAAAGGTGACAACGAGCGCTACCATTACAGTAATGACCGCGAGCGTCATTACTATTACTACGAGCGTGATTACGACGATGACGACGTAGAATTCAAGCTGGACATTTTGTAAATAATCATGGCAGTAGAATGCTCCTATCGGCCCTGCCCGAACTCGTTTTCGGGCGGGGCTTTTTTGTGTCCCCCCCAATCAAATAGCCGTTTGACGGATATGCTTCCGCTGTTTTATAATTTCGTCATTGTAATAATTAAGGAGGATAGATGAAACTTAAAATAACATTATCAGCTTTGATTTACCTGTCGCTGCTTGTGATACCGGGAAAAGCTAATGCCCAAACCTACCTTCCTGTAGGTCCTCAGACTAACGTTCTGCAAGGCACGGTAACGAACGGCGGATGGTTCGAGTGCTACAGGGACACGTATGACGTCCATATGGATGCCGACGCCGTACTTAGCGCCTGCCAGGGCGGGAGGCTGATGCTGGCCTGCCGTGAGACCGGGAGCTCTTTGATTACGCTGCTTGCGCAGGGTGAGCGGAGCGACGTCACTTTCGACACCGGCGGCGACAACAACGATGTAGTTCATGTGGCTAACGGGGTGGCCTGGTATTTTAGTAATGACCCCTCTAATGGCGCATGGGGATTCGCCCGCGCGGGGGATCCGGTCTTTAAAGTCAATTGCGACGTCGAGAACACCGGAGCAAGCGACCAGAGGCTTTGCTGGCACTTGAATCCGGACGGCGGGTACCGGTGCGGAGTGACGCAGGATCTGAATCTGTCAGCTTCGTTCGAACGCGTAGTTTATCAGGAGTTCGAAGTACCGCCGCCACCGCCGCCCGGCTCTGCGGCCATTCCCACGCTTTCCGAGTGGGGCCTGATGACGATGGCGGGAGTCCTTGCTATGGCGGGGCTTCTCTTTATGCGGAGAAAAAAAGCCGCCGCCTGATCATTCTGAAGCAGGTTGAATTTTTATTATAGGAAGGGTGACCACGGTCACTCTTCCTTGTTCCGCTGCGTCTCGATTCCCCGCCGTTCCGGATATTCTTTATAAAAAACCCTCCTCAATATCGTATAATAGTTCGAAATGCATATATTACGGACGCTTAATGAATTCCCCCGCCCGGTGAACCTTATCATGGTTCCGGGTTACTAAATATACGAATTCGGCGGGAGGCATGGACAGAACCGTAAACGCGGCGGATTTGCCGGATTCAGAGCTGCTCGAAAGGATTGCGGGCGGCGACAGGGAAGCTTTCAAAACTCTCTACGGGAGATATGTGAGACAGGTGTTTTCGTTCATATTCAAGCTGACAGGGGATTCGAAATTGACAGAAGAGGTTACGAACGACGTTTTCTTCGACGTGTGGAAAGGCGCGGGGGGATTTCAGGGAAGGTCCGCCGTGCTCACGTGGATCTTCGGCATAGCGCACAACAAAACGATGAACGAGCTAAGGAAAAAAACGCCCGACCCGGTCGACCCCGAGGAATTCGTAAAGGTCGCGAATCCCGGCGCGGGAGCTGAGGAAATCGTGGAGAAAAAAGACAGGTCCGAGCGCATGAAGAAGGCCCTTAACGAGCTCTCGCCGGATCATAGAACTGTATTAGAGCTCACATTTTTCGAGGGAATGTCTTATCACGAGATTGCGGTCGTCATGGACTGCCCGGTCAACACGGTGAAAACGCGTATGTTCTACGCCAAGGAAAAACTGAAGGAAGCGTTCGCAAAGTACGGCATATCGCAGGAGGACTTCGCCTTATGACAGCCGGGAAAATGCCGCACGAAGAGGTAAGGCTTCTTCTGCCCTGGTATCTCAGCGGGAAGCTCGATGCCGGCGAGCTTGAAACAGTAAAGCGTCACCTCTCGGAATGCGCCGACTGCACAGGCGAGCTGGAGGAGCTTCGCTTCATGGGCTCCGTAATAACGGAGCCCGACGAGTCGCTTAACTCGATGATCGATATGCGGCTTTCCGAAATGGAATCGAATATCATAGGCAGGATAGACGCCTTCGAGGATTCACGCGCGGTGGAAAAGCGTACCGCGTCCGTGCCCGTACAAACGTCGGCGTGGGGAAAAGTGCTCGAATTCTTCGAAGGGTTTAAGCTTCCGCTTCAAATGCCTGCCGGGGTGGCGGCGCTCGTTTTACTTCAGCTCGCTATAATAATCGGCCTCGCGTATAAGCTCTACCTCGGAGAGCCCGAAGGCTACGTCGTCCTCAGCGGCCCTCGGGATACTGCGGCGGCAGGACCCGTGATTATAGTATCCTTCGTCGATACCGCTACGGAGGTGCAAATAAGAGAGACGCTTTCCGAAATCGGCGGACGTATAATAGACGGCCCGAAATCGGGCGGGCTTTACGTCGTCGAGCTTCAAGCGGAGGGCGGCTCCGGAAAGTCCGTCGAGCAGGTTATCGACAATCTCAAGTCGGAAAAAGACGTCGTAAAAAACGTGTTCAGGGGAACAGGGAAATGAGCGGCTTTATCCCGGGGAGCGAGGCTATGAAATCCATATCGATAATTCTTCTAATTGCCGCATTCTTCATGTTATCCTGCGCGGTTATGTCGCATGCCCAGACCGACCCTCAGCGGGACCCGGTCCCGGGCACTGTCCCGGGAGGCCCGGCGAACGTCCCGGGGCAGGGCCCGAACGACGTTCCGGGCACCGGCACCGATAACGTTCCCGGAAGGTCTCCGACCGACCAGGTGCCCGGCGGGGTGAGATTCCCCGAGCGCGACCGTAGTCCTTTAGGGGGTTTCGACACGCCAAAAAGCGGCACAATGCCGGGAAGGGGCCCCGCACCTGTGACGCCCGACGAGGTTATATCCGAACCGTCTCTGCCCGACGCGCCTGAGCTTCCGCCGGACATGCCTTCTTCGGGAGGCAACGTGGCGCCGCCGGTAATATCCGACCTCCCGCCATTGCCTGACGATCCGTCCACGATACAACCCGAGCTCGATACGGATTACCTGACCGCGCCTGTGTTCAAGGACGCCGTTCGGATGATTGCGGATGACGACGCGCAATACGTGCCCGATCAGGTAATAGTCCTTCTCCGCGGTGCTTCTGGAAAGGAGGCCGAGATAGACGGGCTCGGCGGCAGGCACAATCTCGACAGGCTCGACAGCGCTGCGCTCTCCTCGCTCGGCGTTACGATGGTCGTGTTCGAGATACCGGACGAAAGGTCCGTCCCGGCCGTCGTCAACATTCTCGCGGCCGAGTCGGGGGTGATTCTGTCGCAGCCTAATTTCTACTACGGCTCACTCGCCGGTGAGAATCCGCAGTACGGCGCCGTCAAAATCGGTGCCGACGCCGTTCGCGGCAAGACGACAGGCAGCGGCATAACAGTCGCCGTCGTGGACACGGGAATCGACTACAATCATCCGGCACTCGACGGCAAGATAGTGCAGAAGGCGGATTTCGTGAACGCCGACATGAGCGGGTTTACGAACGAAAGCCACGGCACCTCGGTCGCCGGCATCATAGCAGCGTCGGCTGTGGAAGACGGCGGCATGTCCGGCGTCGCCCCGGACGTACGTTTAATCGCGGCGAGGGCCTGCTGGTCAGACCCCGGTAACAGCGCCAGAGCCGTCTGCTCGTCCGAGAAACTGGCGAAGGCGATAGATTTCGCGGTCTCCAATAACGCCCGGGTTATCAACCTCAGCGTCGGCGGCCCGAAGGACGGCCTCATAGCGGCGCTGTTACAATCGGCTTACGGCTCAGGCGTGACAGTCGTCGCCGCGGCCGGCAACGGAGGGGCAAAAGGAAAGCCCGTCTACCCGGCGGCTCTTAACGAAGTAATAGCCGTGTCTGCAACGGACTCGGGCGACGGACTCTATGCTCTCTCGACACGGGGAGATTATATCGACGTCGCCGCGCCGGGAGTGGACATACTGAGCCCCGCGCCGGGCGGAGCGTGGGGGATGGAGTCCGGTACTTCACAGGCGGCGGCCCACGTGTCGGGCGCAGTCGCGCTCCTCTTGCAGGACTATCCCGAGCTCTCGCCGTTTCAGGTGAAGCATCTCCTCAGATCGAGCGCAGTGGATCTGGGAAAGACGGGCAGAGACACTGAATTCGGCGACGGCAGGATCGACGTCGAGAAAGCGCTAAACAAGCTCGATTTTGCCGGCGAAGCCAGCGCTAAATAGCTCCCTGCGCCCTTTTTCTTTTCGAATCGTCCTGGTGAAAATCGGGAACGGTTTCTAGGAGTGAACCTTACGACTCCGTCATCCTGAACTACGATTTCGAGCGAGCGAGGAATCGAGAGCCCTCAGCCAACCGCACGGAAGCTTATCCAGTACTGCTCTATAGCGGCACAAACCAAAACATTCAGGATCTCTCTTTTCTTTTTATCCCGTGCGTATATCTGCACGACTCGACCAGTTTTCTCAGACCTTCGAACCTTTCAACCTCCATCCACTACTAACAGTTCAAACCGCACTTAAGGGGGAGACTGAAATGTCAGGTAACGGATTCGCAAAAAGGCTTGGAGTTAACACGGCGTCGATGCTGATAGCGGCGATGCTCGTTTGTCTTGCAATCATAAGCGCCGCGGAAACCTCGCACGCGCAAAAGCCCGGAAGGAGCCCCGAAGCTCCCGGCCTCGGGCTTACGTCGAAGAAGGGTGAGCGCGTCGGCCGGGCGGCGGACAATATGTATATAAGGTCCGAGACCCACATCGGGTGCAGGGCCGAGCGCTACTCATACGCTTCCGAAAAAACCTACGAATGCATCGACGACGGCCCGGAGCCCGGCTTCGACATAATGATCCCGCAGTACGTCGAGCTCCCCGGCGGGAGCAAGGGATTCGTCGACGTGCCGCGCGCCGCGTCGAAATTCGTCGCCGACGAGAACGATACGGTGGTCGCGATTACCTTTTCCGCGATGGCCTTCGTCTCCTCGACTGAAGACGACAGGCTCCTCGTAAGGGTTCTGGTGGACGGGCAGGAAGCAGCACCGGGGCCGATCACCCTGACAGGCGGAAGGGACGCCGTCGTGGTTTCGAGCAGTAACTCCTTCACGTTCCTCGCGGAGGTCGATGCCGGGATTCACACAGTGCAGGTCCAGTATTCGACGGAGCTCATTTCAGGTCACAGCTCCTACATCCGGAACGCATCGCTCAAGATAAATACCGGGCTGTCGAGAAGGGACGGCGAGAGCCTGAGCGGGAAATGGGGTCAGGGCACAAAGAAAAACGACGGAGAATGGTCGCAGATACCGGGTGCTCAGCATACGTTCTACATGCCGGGTGGCGCCGAGGCGGCCGTTACGTTCTCGAGCGTTCTGAAGATGACGGAAGGGGATTTCATCCTCGTCCGCGCGGTGGTGGACGACGGGGCGTTCGAGCTCTCCCCTGCCGACGCGCAAATGGCGGGCAGGATGTATCACACAGAGGCCAGGAGCATTACCTTCAACGCCGAAGAGCTCCCTCCCGGCGCGCACGTGGTTAAGTTCGAATGGCGGAGCAGCATTACCGACGTCGTCGCCTCGGCCGAGATGTCCGAATGGTCCATAGTCGTAAAGACCGAAACGAACGATTCTGACGAAAGCTTCTTCGACGTCGTGTCCCAGAATAATTTCGAGAGCTCGGGCGAAGACTGGTACAAGCCGCTCGGCAATCTTTCGACGAAGGTCAGCGTAAAAGAAGTCTCCGACATAGCCGTCACGTTCAGCGGCGAGCTCGCGGGCTACGGCCTCATATTCGTGGCCCCGACGATAAACGGCATTCCGGTCACGGACCAGGAAGTGATTCTCTACTACCCGACACTCACGTGCCCGGACGCTTCCTGCGGAAATCCCCAGGCGACGGATTCCGGCGCTGCGAGCTACACGTTCGGGCTCAAGAACGTCATGCCGAGCAAGGAAGCCTACGAGATAGGCGTCGCCTACCGCGTGCTTCAGGCGGCTGTGAGCACCAAGGGCTCGGGACTCATAGGGGGCTCGAATCTTATCGTAGAGAAAAAGCTCAGGGTCGGCGCCGACCTCGCTGTAGGGCCCAACATGGGCCGCGGCTCGAAAAAATTCGAATGGATTCTCGAGCCGGTATACGGAACGCGGAACCTTCTGACCGTGATAATCGACCCTGAAGGCGGAGTCAACTCCAAGTTTCGGGAGCAGATAGACGATTCTTTCAACGCCGACACCAATAGCCTGAAGGATTACTTCCTCGTCGTGTCGGGAGGGAGGCTCGAAATAAAGAAGGCAGCAACGCTCGGGACGTACGAGGCTGAGAACGCGGGCGTGCTCACGGACGGCGAGGAGTATTATAAGAATGCCAAGAATTTCGACTGCGACGCCGGTGCGGAGTTTAACTCCAGCACTAACGCGCTTCACGCCGAGGCGCTTTTGAACGCCGAAGCCGAGTTCGACTTTAAGCAGTACGACACGAACAATGACGGCATTATAGAGCCCTCCGAGCTTGCGATCATAATAGCCATAGCCAGGGATTCGAACTCAGGCTCGTCGGTTAATACGTCGTTCAAGCCTTACTGCAGCGGCGATACCTTCACCGTTGACGGCATGGAAATCGCGGAGACCGTCCATCTGAACGTGATCTACGAGGCCGGCGGCCTTTCGGACGAGCAGAAGACCGAAAACATGATGGTGGCGGTACACGAGCTCGGGCATCACATCCTCGGGCTCGACGACCTCTACGGCAGATACAAGGGCGTTCACGACGGCACGAGCTTCACGCAGCTCCTGGAGTTCCAGGACGACTGTCCGGACGACCTCGGGCCGGGAGAGACTTGCGAGATACGCTACGTGAACACCGCACCCCACATGGTTTCTCTCATGACATACAAGACGGGTTATTATACGTCCACGACCCACATCGACGGATTCCACAAGCTTCATCTTGGCTGGGTCCTGCCTTCGATACTGGAAGAAAAGGACGAGTACGAGCTTGCGGACGTCAAGATGAGCGAAGACGTGTACGTGCTCCCGAGAAGGAACGACGACGCGCGCGAATATGTGCTCTTGGAGTCGAGGTTCGAGGAGCCGCTCATCAACGCCCCTCTCTACGACTACAACATCAACGACGACGGTCTTGCCGTGTATCACGTGATCGAGCCGGGCCCGACGTGCCAGTCCGCCATCGGCGCCGGCGCCCCGGACTGTAAGCCGTTGATACCGCCCGCGTGCACGGCGGAGGGGATATGGTATCACAAGCACGGGAGCAACTTCGCCCGCCTCGGGCTCAGGCTGATCCAGCCCGACGTCGCTCACGTTTACGACAAGGACGTCAACGATTCCGGCAACGACTACGCGGAATTCCAGGAGCTCCTGTTCGGGTCTTGGGCCGGTGTGGACCTTCTCGACGACGGCACGCTCGAATGCACGAACAATATCGGCGATCCGCTTCCGGCCGGGAGCCAGCCGCTCCTCAGATGGGTGGATGGCTCGAAGAGCGGATATAACCTCCTCGGCATAACGACGAGCGGCGACAGCGTAACGTTCCAACTCACCGTAAACTGAGGCCGGAATAACGAATCAGGAAAGACGCCATTCTATACCACCTCTCTCCCTGACCCGGCATCCCTCGACAGGGATGCCGGGTTTCTTCTTCAAGCGATTGAACCTTTTCCCGCTGCTGCGTGACTAACCTTACAAATCGGTACGGGAGGCAAGATAATGAAAAATTCGATCACGTTGAAACTCGGCATACTCGCGGTTCTGTTTCTGGCCGGTTTTATACTCATTCATGCCAGGCCGTCGCGCGCGGCTGACGAGATACTAAATGCGGGCGGCGGGATGCTGCCCGATATAACGAGCCCCCTCGGGATCGAGATCGCCGGCGAGACGGGCTACTGGGGAGGCGCTCTCAGGCTCGATGCGGACGACGCTTCATACACCGACAGCGGCAAGTGCGTTTTCAGGTACGGCATCGAGCTCGCTAATTCCGGCTCCGCTCCGGCCGGCGAATTCTCATACAGGCTCAACGCGGGCGGATGGTCGAACATAGTAGAGGAAGACGGAATAGGGGAGGGCGGGAGCGTAACGTCGATCGGCGAGATCGCCCTATCTCCCGGAAAGCAGAAGATAGCGATAAAGCTCGACAATCACGAAGACGTCGCAGAGCTGGACGAGCTGAATAACGTGCCGTTCGCCCTCAGGGTCGAAGTTGCCGGTAGCTGTGACTCCGGCGATCAAAGTCTCCCGCTCGTGGCAGGTAATAGAGGGAAATCCTCAGAGCCCTATTAAATTCAATCGAAGACCTCTTTGCGCAGCCGGCCCCCGCTCTTCCCTGTTCTTCCGGGATTAGCGGGGGCTCTTAATTTTCTTTGAACCTTTCCCGGAGACGCCGTTACTAACCTTTCAAACGCGATAAAAGGGAGGGTAAAAGAGATGAAAGACCTGGCGATAATGGTGATAGGGATTCTGGCGATTGTAGCGGTTGCGAATACGAAACAGATGGATATGCAGTCGGGATTCGGAGGGGTCCAGGTCGTAAATCTCGCCGAAAGTGATTTCATCGAAGATAACCTCCCGGCAGATGCGGTAGTCAATCTCGACGACGAGCAGGAAGTAGTACAGTACGAAGAAACGACGGCTTACACGGACGAGGCGGATGTATACGAAGTAATAGACGAAGACTCGTTGAGGACGGCAGTACTCAAATAAGCAGTTAAAGATGGAGGAGGATGGCCGGCCTTAACCCGGGCCGGCTCGTTAACGGTCCCCGGTTCTCTTTCGGTAAGAGAGCCGGGGATTTTCTGTTGTGAGATAGTCGCCCCGTTAATTTTTGCTCGCTCCCTGAGAAACCCCTCGAACCTTTTCCTCTCACGCGGTTACTCACTTATCAACATCACGTAAGGAGGTAGGCAAAATGCTTACACGTCTTAATTTCAAAAAGGTTTTTTCAGCTTTCGCATTAACAGTTTTTATATTTTTAAGCGCAGGTGCGGCAAAGAGCTTCGCGGCATGTCCCTACGACATTCTCGCGCTCTGCAAGGTCGACGGCAAGTGGGTCAACTGCTGCGACCATTACGGCTACACCGTAAACGGCGTCGAGAAGCCCTCGACCCCGAAGAGGAATTTGAATCTCAAGTCCGTAAAGCCGGCGGAGAGTAATGCCGTGGCTGCGAAGTCTCCGGCCGCCGGGCAGAAGAGCTTCGGCGCCAAG
>CAZUDM010000042.1:12748-19564 GCA_964618635.1 uncultured Spirochaetia bacterium | reverse complement strand
GGCTGGGTGACGTTCATGAGGACGGTCTCGCTCGAAGCGTCCGCCACGTCCGGATTGCCTGAGACCCTGTAGCGGGCTATGACCGTATTCCCGTCGTTGTCCGTGTAGTTTATGTAAAAGTATCCGTTCGAGGCGTAGTTCGGATGAAACGCGAGGCCGAGGAGCCCCCTTTCGCCGTCGCTCGACGCCTTGGGCCCGATGTCGAGGAACGGGGTTGGGAGAACGGTTCCGTTCTTTACGATCCTGATACGCGCCGTGTTCTGCTCGACGACGAAAAGTCGGGCCGTGTCACCGGCGGGGGACGTAAGATATAGCGGCTCCGAGAGTCCGGAGGCGACCCTTATCGTCGTAAGCTGGACAGACTGCGCATGGCCGTCGCCAGGATAAAGAAAAACTGCAAGAAGGAATAAGGCCAGGTATTTCACGATGCTCACCCCCAGTCCGTCGCAGCTCCGAAGGCGGAATAAGCCAGGATGGAAATTCCGGTCCCTCTTTTCGGCAGCCGGGCCGCCCTAGGCTTTCCGCCCTTAGGCCCCGGTTTTGCGCGCCGCCCTTTCGGACGGTTTGCCTTTTCGGATCAGGACATTTATGTACATGCAAAGCATATCACTGGCCGATGCCGCGGGCAACAGGTTTTTAACGTCTGCCCGGGATGCTTCGGGGGCGGTTGTCATTGCCGAATATTCGGTAATATTTGTTAGGTAGATTCCGATAACCGGCCCCGCGCAAACTGCGGACTTTCGAGGAGGCGATTCCATGAGCGACAAAAAATTCAGGGCACTAGTTGTAGAAGAGGGGGAAGGCGGCGAATTTACCAGGAGCATAAAGGAACGGTCGGTCGCAGACCTTCCGGAAGGGGAAGTGCTTATAAGGGTCGATTATTCATCGCTCAACTTCAAGGACGCCCTTTCGGCGACCGGCAACAGGGGCGTCACGAAGAGCTTCCCCCATACCCCGGGGATAGACGCCGCGGGCGTCGTCGAGGAAAGCTCTTCGCCCCAGTTTAAAGCCAGGGAGGAGGTGCTGGTAACCGGTTACGACCTCGGCGCCAACACGGCAGGGGGCTACGGTGAATACATCCGGGTGCCGGCAGGGTGGGTCGTAAGTCTGCCGCAGGGGCTTTCCGCGAGGGAGAGCATGATATACGGCACGGCGGGGTTCACGGCAGCGCTTTCCGTCTACAAGATGGAGGAATACGGCGTTACGCCCGACATGGGCGAGGTCCTCGTCACCGGTGCGACGGGCGGCGTCGGCAGCGTAGCCTGCGCGATACTCGCCAAATCCGGCTATAGCGTCGTCGCTTCTACGGGTAAGGCCGATCAAAGGGAATTTTTAACGGGGCTCGGGGTCAAGGAAATCATAAGCAGGGAGGAGTCGGCCGATACCTCCGGAAGGCCGCTTTTAAAGGGCAGGTGGGCAGGGGCCGTCGATACGGTGGGCGGCGAAATACTGGCGACGGCGATAAAGTCCGCAAAGCAGCACGGCGTCGTAACCTGCTGCGGAAACGTGGCCTCGGGCGAGCTTCCGATAAATGTTTACCCATTCATTCTAAGGGGGGTGTCTCTCGTCGGCATAGACTCCGCCTACTGCCCGATGGATACACGCAGGAAGGTCTGGACGAAGCTCGCCGGCGACTGGAAAATAGATCTCGACAGCCTGGCGACTGAAGTCGGCCTCGACGGCCTCGACGAGCAGATGGGGCTTATTCTCCGGGGCGGGCTCAGGGGAAGGGTCGTCGTAAACCTCCGAAAATAGCGGGCTCGATTCCGTCCGAAGCCGGGCCGGATTATAAGCACGGCGGCGGTACACTTGCCGCCCATGCGGGCTTTCTAAATGGGTCTCGAGAATCCCCCGGGGTTGCATGGTGCCCGGGAAATGCCAATATTTACAGGCCCTTCGGCTGAGAACGCCGTTTTACTTTCCATGGTCCGTAGAGATGCGCCGCTTCCGTCACAGGCGATTCTACCCTCCCTGCCGACAATGCATCCCCGAACCTGTATCCGGGTCTATCCCTTAGCCTAATGTTTAAATTTTAAGATTGTTTGCCCAAGATTTAAGCACGATTGTATATATTGTCTCCTGCAACAGCCCATAATCATTGACAATAATCCGCGTATTCAACTGGTATGCAGTTTGCAAACATAGAGGGACTAATGAACGAGATTGACGATGTCAGGAGGGTCTCGGAAATGCTCGAAGCTTTTTACGGTTTGAAATCAGCCAGCTAATACAAAGGAGGATTGTCAATGATAAAGAATTGTCTGAAGTATAGCTACCCGGCGCTTGGCGCGCTGTTTTTATTGGTTCTAGTTTCGTTCTTCCCCGAGCTGTCGTTCGCCCAGGAAGAAGCGGCCCCCACGATAGACAAGGGGGACACTGCCTGGATATTGACCTCTTCGGCCCTGGTTTTAATGATGACCATCCCGGGTCTGTTCCTTTTCTACGGCGGTCTCGTCAGGTCTAAGAACGCACTCGGAACGATGATGCACAGCTTCTTCATAGTCGGGCTCGTCAGCGTACAATGGGCGATTATAGGTTACACGCTCGCTTTCGGAAGCGATATCTCGTCCCTCATCGGCGGATTCGATTACTTCGGCCTGAACGGTGTGGGCCCGGACCCGTCCGATACCTACGCAACGACCATTCCGCACAGCCTGTTCATGGTCTTCCAGATGACGTTTGCGGTGATAACCGTCGCCCTTATAACGGGCGCCTTCGCGGAGCGCATGAAATTCGGCGCATTCATACTTTTCGTTCTTCTCTGGACCACGCTCATCTATGATCCGCTCGCACACTGGGTATGGGGTGGCGGATGGATCGGCGCCATGGGAGCGCTCGACTTCGCGGGCGGCACTGTCGTTCACATAAGCTCGGGTGCTGCGGCGCTAGCGGCGGCTATAGTAGTGGGGAAAAGGATCGGGTACGGCAAGCAGCCGATGGCCCCGCATTTCCTGCCGTACAGCGTTATAGGCGCATCCCTTCTGTGGGTGGGATGGTTCGGATTCAACGCAGGCAGCGCCGTCGCGGCGGACGGGCTTGCGGCTACGGCCTTCGTAACGACCCAGCTGGCGACTGCAGCCGCCGTTCTTGCCTGGGTAGTCGTCGAGTGGCTGGTCAGGGGTAAGCCGACGGTTCTCGGCGCGGCTTCAGGCGCGGTTGCAGGTCTCGTCGCCATCACACCGGCGGCAGGTTTCGTCAGCCCGATGTCGGCCATAATAATAGGCATCGGCGGCGGAGTGCTCTGCTTCTTCGCGGTCAACCTCAAGCCGAAGCTCGGCTACGACGATTCCCTCGACGTAGTAGGCGTTCACGGTGTCGGCGGTACCTGGGGCGCTCTCGCAACCGGTCTCTTCGCGTCGACTGCTGTCAACCCTCTCGGCAGGGACGGCCTCTTCTCGGGTAACCCCGAGCAGCTCTGGATACAGTTCGTAGGCGTCGCGGCTACCTGGATATTCTCCTTCGTGGGTACGTCTATCATCCTCTTCGTCGTAAAGGCTATAGTCGGTCTCAGGATCAGCCCGGACCAGGAAGAAGCCGGCCTCGACATCAGCGAGCATGGGGAAGAAGCTTACAGCGGCTTCCAGATGGCCCACGGCTACGGCACGCCTGAGTACGGTGTAAACATTAAGGACGAATAAGCGGTATAATCCGAAAACAAACAGGGCGGCGGGAGTGTTCCTCCCGCCGCCTTTTTTTATACTTTGCCGCTCCTTCCGTTTCGCTCCTTCTTGAATATTTCGTCGCGAGTTAATAAATTTTAAGCATGCCCAGGATAACGCGGGAGATATTTATACCCGACGACGAGATAAGCCTCGAATTCGTCCGGGCCTCCGGGCCGGGCGGGCAGAACGTGAACAAGGTTTCGACCGCCGTCCAGCTGAGGTTCGACGCTGCAGGTTCAGAAAGCCTCGACGCCGGCGTGAAGGAGCGTCTTCTCAAGATCGCCGGAAAGCGGGCCACGGACGAAGGCGTCATAATAATCGAGGCGAAGAGGTTCAGGAGCCAGGAAAAGAACCGAAAGGACGCCGTAGACCGTCTAACCGAGATGATAGGGAAAGCGGCTCTGAAGCCGGTCGCGAGGCGTAAAACGAAGCCGACGGCGGCGTCGAGGGAGAAAAGGCTCACCGAGAAGAAGCGCCGTTCGGAAGTGAAGCGCCTCCGGAGGCCCGGCGTCTCCGGCCCGGAGTGATAATCCGCCGGGGTAAGCTGCTTCGGCTATACTAACCCCCCAACCGGTCATTCGAGCGCCGCTTATATTGATATGCCGCTAAAACAGTTTAGAATATTTGCCGATTCGATTGCGCCATGAGCGAACAAACATCTTCAGAGAAAACATGCAGGTGCGGACACACGAGGAGCAATCCCTGGATAGTTCCCAAGCCGAGCTACTCCCTCTTCGGGTGGATTCTGGTCGGGTGCGGCATAAGCCACCCGCCGACCGAAGTCAGATACGCATGCGATAAATGCGGCGAGGTCTTCGAAAGGATCACGAAGAAAGAGCTCCTAAAGCACCATATCTACAGGTAAGAGCCGCGTTTTCGGTTTCTTCGGGTATAAAATACTGTAATTCACTTTGCGGAGGCTACCCCTTTGCGCGCCGCGCTCGCGTCATCAATCCTTATCGCCTTTTTCCTTCTGATTCCCCTGTCGGACGCAAGGGAGCTCCATCTTTCCCAGGACGAGCTCGCACGGATAGGCCGGCTCATATATAAAAACGAGGCGGGCGGAAAGCCTGACAACCTTACGGCCTGGAACGAGGGAGAGGAGTTCGCCTCGCTCGGAATAGGTCATTTCCTCTGGTACCCGGAGGGAGAGGAATACCGCTTCGTCGAGACCTTTCCCGCGCTCGTCGAGTACATGAAATCCGAAGGCGCTCCGCTTCCGTCATGGCTCCGGGATCTTCGTCCTTTCGATCTGCCGTGGAAATCGCGCTCGGAATTTTATCGTGAATTCGAGTCCCCGAGGATGGTTTCTCTGAGAGAATTCCTCCTGGGCACTTTCGCGCTCCAGACATCCTTCATAGCCGAGAGGCTCGAGAAGAGCCTCCCCGCAATGCTGGAGGCCGCCCCGCCGTCTCTCAGGGAAAACATCGAAAGGCAGTTCTACCGGGTCGCGGAATCCGATATGGGCATGTACGTCCTCATCGATTACGTCAACTTCAAGGGCGAGGGGGTTTCGGAATCGGAAAGGTACGAGGGCCAGGGCTGGGGGCTCCTGCAGGTGCTCGCGAATATGAAGGGGACGGAGACCGGCCCGCCGGCGCTCCGTGAATTCGCCCGGTCCGCCCAGCTCGTGCTGGAAAGGCGGGTCCGGAACTCCCCTCCGGAGCGTAACGAAAAGAGGTGGCTCCCCGGATGGCGGAACAGGCTCAAAACCTATACGGACGAAACGCTTTACTGATACCGCATACGCTCTCCCCGGTTAAGCTCACGATAATGTTACAATATCCCTACACCCGCCCGGGCGGACGATATACATGACGCGCACACTTGCACTCGACGTCGGCACGAAGACCATAGGCGTCGCCGTAAGCGACCTCCTCGGCATTACGGCGAACGGCGTGACGACTATAATCCGGAAGGATATCGATTCCGACATTGCCGGGCTCGCGAAGATAGTCGCTGAGTACAAGCCCGGTGAGATTCTCGTGGGCGTTCCAATGCGAGCCGACGGGGGCGTAACGCGGCGCGGCGAGGAGATAATGAAGTTCGCCTCACTGGTCAAAGAGAAGTTCGGTCTCCCCGTCAGTTTCTGGGACGAGAGCTACTCCACGAAAAATGCGGAGCGGTTTCTGATCGAGGCCGACGTCTCACGGAAGAAGAGGAAGAAGGTGATCGACAAAATGGCGGCCGTGTATATACTTGCCGAGTACCTGGAATCGAAAAGACCAGGACCGGCGGAGGACGACTACTAATGGCTTACGCGGACGTAAACGGAGTCAAAATATATTACGAGGTGCACGGCGAGGGCTATCCCGTCGTTCTCATAGGCGGGCTCGGAAGCCAGGTGCAGAGCTGGGCGACGCAGGTGCCCATATATTCGAAGCACTTCAAGGTGGTCGTCTTCGACAACCGCGGCTCTGGGCTCTCGGACAAACCGGAGCCGGGCTACACCACCGCCGACATGGCGGACGATACGGCGGGACTCATGGACGCCCTCGGCATCGAGAGGGCGCACGTCGCCGGGAAGTCGATGGGCGGCATGATAGGGCAGTGGCTCGCCATAAGGCACCCGCATAGAGTGAGCAGGCTCGTAATGGGATGCTCGTCGGCGTCGCGCGACGAAGTCGGGAACGTCATACTCGACATGGGACGGGAAATTGCGGCGAAAGTCGGCATGAAGGCCGTCTGGACTATGGCCCTTTATCTCGGCTATACGAGGGAATACATCGAGAAGAATTTGTCTTCGCTCAAAGCTACCATGAACGCCATACCCGAAAGCCCCGACATACTCCGCGGCTACATGGGCCAGAGCTACGCCGTCGAAAAGCACGACACGACGAGCCTTCTTTCAGGTATAAAAATCCCGACGCTCGTGATGATGGGAGAGAGGGACTTAACCACGTCCCCGAAGAAAACACGCGAGCTCGCGTCTCTGATACCCGGGGCGAGGCTTAAAACGTTCCCCGGAGTCGGGCACGGATTCTGGCGAGAAAGGCAGGAAGAGGCCGACGATCTGGTGCTCGAATTCCTCCTGTCCGAATCAGTTTAAATTTCTCTTTTCGAGTATGCCGGTGCTTTTTCCTGCCGTGAGGGATATTATTTCGAGCCTCGTTTCGAGGTCCTTTATAATTATTTCAGCTCTTTTTTCGATGCC
>CAZUDM010000042.1:0-12648 GCA_964618635.1 uncultured Spirochaetia bacterium | reverse complement strand
TTTCGAGCCTCGTTTCGAGGTCCTTTATAATTATTTCAGCTCTTTTTTCGATGCCTGGCTCTTCGAGGAGCATCTGCTTTTCGAATATGTTGGAGAATATGAGCGTCCCGAGGGCATCCGTCAGGCAGTCGAGCGGGAGCTTGGTGTTGACGTTAATCCTGTGGGCTTTTTGTTTTTCCCCGAGCGTGAAATTCCACTTCACGACGAGCTCTTCGATCCGGGCCCTGAGACTCTCTTCGTTGGGGCCGTGCGCGTTCTCTAAAATGTTCACACGCGCGACCCTATAGGGCTGGTCTTTTATGATCTCGGTTATTCTCACCCTCTTGAGTCCGTAAAGAACGATGTTAATCTTGCCGTCGGCGCACGTCTCGCAGCTCACTATCCGCCCCATCCCCGCGACGTCGTATATATCGGGATTCCCGTAGTAGTTCGACTGCCACCCCGGTTTCAAGAGAGCCATGCCGATGATCTTCTCGGATTTTATGACGTCGCTTACCATCTGCTTGTATCTGGGCTCGAAAACATGGAGGGGAAGGAGGGTATTCGGAAAGAAAACTACAGTCGATAGCGGGAAGAGGGGCACAAGACCCGAGAAATTTTTGAGATTGGAAACGTCTTTGAGGTCAAGCGAAGATAAATCCATAACCGCCCTTACCATGCCTTGAAGCTTTCTATGAGTATAGCATACGGGGAAGGATTTGGTCCGGGACGGGAGAGTTCGTCTGCGTCAGGGGACTTTTCAGGTCGCGCGCGTGCCGTGAATCCTTGTAACGTTATTCGTTATCTAATCCATTAAAAAGAAATTCAAGGAGATGCTGAATGGGAAGAACAGTTCTCATCACCGACGATAACTTCGAGGGCGAGGTGCTCAAATCTGACGTGCCTGTCCTTCTCGATTTCTGGGCGGAGTGGTGCCCTCCCTGCCGCGCTATAGCTCCCGTGCTCGACGAGATAGCGGGGGATTACGAAGGCAGGATAAAGGTCGGAAAGCTGAACGTCGACGAGAACCCCGAAACGGCACGCGCCTTCGGGATAAGGAGTATACCGACGATGATACTCTTCAAGAAAGGCACCCCCGACGACAAGATAATAGGGGCCCTGCCCAAGGGATACATAACGGAAGTCATCGAAGGAAGCCTTTCCCGGGGTTAAAGCCTCCCCTCCGCCAACGCCTTTACGCAGCCGTCTCGTCCGTTTGAAGCGGTCTGGCCCTTCGGTTAGACTTCCTTCATGGCCAAAGTCCGTATAACCAAGGTTTATACGAAGACGGGGGACGAGGGGCTCACCTCACTCATCGGCGGCTCTAGGGTGAGCAAGGCCTCTTCCAAGGTCGAAGCCTACGGCGACGTCGACGAGCTCAACGCAGTCCTCGGCATCGCGAGGACGATGGTCCTCGACGAGGACCTTTCCGCGATGCTGAAGGCCATACAGAACGACCTTTTCATCATCGGGGCCGAGCTCGCGAGCCCTCCCGGGTTCGAGGTGCCGCGCATAGGCGAGGGCAGAATAACCGAGCTCGAATCCTCCATAGACGGGCTTCTCGAAGGTCTGAAGCCACTCAAGGAATTCATACTCCCGAGCGGGAGCGCGGGAGGGGCCTACCTTCACTTCGCGAGGACAGTATCGAGAAGGGCCGAGAGGAAGGTCGTAAAGCTGATGGAAGAGGAAGAGGTCGGGAAGAACGTCCTCATATATCTTAACCGGCTGTCGGACCTTCTCTTCGTCATGGCACGGGCCGAAAACCAGCGGAGCGGCTACAGCGAGACGTTCGTGGAGTTCGGAAAGAAATGAGCCAGCCGCACGGGCCCGACCACCTCATCGTCAATCCCGACATAGAAAAATATATAGAATCTTTCTCCGCCCTAGGAGACGAAGTCCGGAGGGAGATGGAGGACTACGCCCGCGAGAACGGTTTCCCTATAATCGGGCCCGCAGTCGGGAGGCTCATTTACCAGCTTACGCTTATATCCGGCGCCGAAGAGATAATCGAGCTTGGGTCGGGCTTCGGCTATTCGGCGTACTGGTTCGGGAAGGCTCTCGCCGTCCTCGGCCGCGGCAGGGTAATATTTACCGACGCGTCCCGTGAAAACGCCGCCCTCGCGGAGGAATATCTCTCACGCGCGGGGCTCATGGACAGGGTGGAAATAAGGGTGGGCGACGCGGCCGCCATACTCGACGCGGAGAAGGGACCCTTCGACATCATCTTCAACGACGTCGACAAGGAGGGATATCCCCCTCTCGTCGGGCAGGCTTATGCGAAGCTCCGGAAGGGCGGGCTTTTTATCACCGACAACGCCCTCTGGCACGGGAGGGTGCTCTCCGAAGACGACTCCCCGGCAACGCAGGGCGTCAGGGAATTCACGAGGCTCCTTTACTCGGAACCCGGCTTTTACAGCACCATTATTCCCGTCAGGGACGGCGTATCTATAAGCCTCAAGCTGTGACGAGGTTTAACCCCCTTGATTATGAATGTAATATAATGAATGTAATATAATGGGCAGAGTAATAATATGAATAAAGCCGTAAACCTTATGACGGACGAGCCGGAATCGAGCCGGAGCCTCAAATTGAGGCTCGACAGGAAGCTCGCCGAGCTTAAGGAATATCACAACAACAAGGCCAAGCGGAATAAGGCCCTTTCGGGCAGTCTCCTCGCCCAAAAGCGCTCCGAAGTAATCGACAAGCTTATAAGGCAGGCGCTCTCGCAGCTCGGGTTTAACGACCTGGCCAACGTCGCGATAGTCGCGCTCGGCGGATACGGGAGGAATGAGCTCTGTCCGTATTCGGACATCGACCTTATGATCCTATACAAGCCTCGTCACAAGACGCTGGCCAAGGAAATCACCGAAAAGCTGCTTTATCTTCTCTGGGACTTAAAACTCGACGTAGGCCATTCTGTCAGGACGATAGATGAGTGCATAGAGCTTTCCGAGGACGACGATACTACAATACTTACTTCACTTCTCGATTCGAGATACGTCGCCGGGGACGAGAAGCTCTACATCGAGCTCAACAAGAGGCTCTTTACGGAGCTGCTGCCGTCCGCATCGCATAAATTCATACAGCAGAAAATAGTGGAAAACGAGAACAGGATAAACCGTTTCGGAAGGTCGGTGTATCTCCTCGAGCCCAACGTAAAAGAGGGCGAGGGCGGGCTCCGGGACATTCACTCCGCCCTCTGGATAGCACAGGCCAAGTTTAAAGTGAAGACCTTCGCCGAGCTTCTGCCCAAAGGGATACTGATGGAGAACGAGATCAGGATATTCGAGAAGAGCCTCAATTTTCTTCTTCTGGTAAGGTCAGAGCTCCACTATCTCGCGGGCCGTATGGAAGACAGGCTCGGCTTCGAGTTCCAGGAAAAAATAGCGAATTTCCTCGGTTTCAAGGACTCCGATCTCCCCGCCGTCGAGAGGTTCATGCGTATCTATTACCTCCGCGGAAACGAGCTCACGGAGCAGTCGAGGAGGCTGATCGAAAAATGTACGCTCGACCTCAGGTCCGGCATAAGGGCGGCGAGGACAGTCTACCTCGACAGCGGCTTCACGATTCAGGGGGGCGTTCTCTCCGTCTCCAACGTAAACATATTCAAGGACAATCCCGCAAACCTCATGAAGGCGTTCGAATACGCCGACAAGCACCAGGTGAGGATGAGCAACTATCTCCTCGATCTCATACGCGAGAACGTCAACAACGGCAAGATGGACGAGAAGATGAGGTCGAACCCCGAGCTCAATGCGTCCTTTCTCCGGATACTGAAGAAGGGGAAGAACGTCGCCGACACGCTCATGGAGATGAACAGGCTCCGCTTCCTCGGCAACTACATTCCCGAATTCGGGAAGATAGTCTGCATGGTGCAGCACGACGCCTACCACGTCTATACCGTAGACGTCCATTCCATATTCATGGTGAGGGAGATAGAGAACCTACTCAGCTACAAATATGAAAAAGAGCTTCCGCTCCTGACGAAGACGGCGGAGTCGCTCGTGAGCAGGCACGTCCTCTACCTCGCCTGCCTCTTTCACGACATGGGCAAGGGCGAGGGCAAGGGGCACGCCGAGAAGGGCGCGGCGATGATCCCGAGGATTGCGAAACGGATGGGGCTCAACGACGAGGAGAGACGGCAGCTCGAATTTCTGGTGAAGAATCATCTCATAATGTCTCACTTCTCGCAGCGAAGGGACATTCACGACTACAGCCTCGTAATACGTTTCGCGAAATCGGTGAAGACGCTCGAAACACTTTCCCTCCTCTATCTCCTGACCTACGCCGACATCAAATCGGTCGGCCCGGACGTCTGGTCGAACTGGAAGGGAATGCTCCTTAAGGAGCTTTTCATAAGGACGGCCAAGGTGCTCGAAAGGGGGATATTCAAGGTCGAAGCCCCGCTCGCGAGACAGGAGAGGATTATAGAGGAAGTTATAAAAATAACCGGCTCCAGGATATCGAGGAAGAAAGCGGGCGAGATGCTGAAGGCCATGCCCGAGTCCTATTTCCTCGGGTTTTCCGCGCACAAGATCGCATACCATCTCGGCCTTATAGATAAATACAAGGACGCCGTCGGCATGGACCTCCTCTTTTATCCCGAAGAGGACTACAACGAGTTTACGTACTGGGGCTTTGACGAGCCCGGGATATTTTCACGCCTCTGCGGCGTCATAAGGGCTTCCGGCTTCGACATACTCGGGGCGAGGATCACGACGCGGAGCGACGGGAGGATACTCGACGTCTTTTACCTGAACCGCCTCGGCGCGTCCGTCGAGGTCGACGACAAGGCGTGGGCGAAGCTCCGGGAGAACATGAAGCGCGTACTGGCCGGGGAAATCGACGTCGGCGAGCTCGTCGCGAAGAGGAAGCTCGAAAGACCCCTCTACGGAAAATCTATACCGCAGCAGTACCCGTCGAGGGTCATGCTCGACAACGAGTCCTCCGATTCGGCGACGGTAATCGACGTCTACACATACGACAGGTCGGGGCTTCTCTATGACATAACGAGCACGATCAGAGACCTCGGGCTCTCCATCGAATACGCCAAAATTTCGACGAAGGTCGACCAGGTCGTCGACGCATTCTACGTCGTGGATATGAACCGAAAGAAGGTGACCGATCCCGACAGGATCGCTCGGATAAAGGAAGCGCTCCTCGAAGCCATAGGGCCCGGCCAGGGCTGAAACTTCCCAATGACAAACGGTAATGCCACATGAGCGCTAATCAGGCGGGCGCCCCCCGGCCCCTCGAAATATATTCCGACTTTTTAATCATAGGCAGCGGCCTTGCAGGGCTATACGCAGCCCTCTACGCCTCGGGGTTCGGGAGCGTCACCCTTCTCACGAAGTCCACTGTCGAAGAGAGTAACTCCTACTGGGCTCAGGGAGGCATAGCCGCCGTAGTCGATCCCGACGACTCCGCGTGGTTTCACATAGACGACACCATGCGCGCGGGGAGGGGGCTCAACGACCTGAAAGCAGTCGAGGTGCTCGTAAACGAGGGAAGGGAGCGCGTAATAGAGCTCATCGAAAAAGGCATGAAATTCGATTCGGACGAAACGGGGCTCGAGCTCGGCCTCGAAGGCGGCCACACGAAGAGGCGGGTCCTCCACGCGGGCGGGAGCTCGACGGGGAGGGAGATGGTAAAGTTCCTCATAGCCGCAGTCGAGAAGAACCCGTCTATAAGAAAATACGAGAGCACGGGGGTCGTCGAGCTCCTTTCGGACGGCATGTCGTGCTCGGGTGCCCTCGCTCTTGGAAGCGCCTTCGAGCCCATACTGTTCCTCGCCAAATCGACGATACTGGCGACTGGCGGGGCCTCGGCGCTCTTCGAAAGGACTACCAATCCCGAGAGCTCGACGGGCGAGGGCATAGCGCTCGCCTTCAGGGCCGGGGCGGCGATCTCCGACATGGAGTTCGTACAGTTCCACCCGACGGCGTTTTACAACGAGCGCGGGGCGAGCTTCCTCATAACCGAGGCCCTCCGGGGCGAGGGGGCATATCTGCTAAGCTCCGCGGGCGAGAGGTTCATGTATGAGTACAGCGACCTCGGCGAGCTCGCGCCGAGGGACATAGTCTCCCGCGCAATATCGCTCGAAATAGAGAAGTCGGGCAAGAATTTCGTTTACCTCGACATGCGTCACCTGGATTCTTCTTACCTCAAATCCCGCTTCGCCAACATATACGAGGCCTGCCTCGCGGCCGGCGTCGACATGACGAACAGCCTCGTGCCCGTGGCCCCGGCGGCTCATTACATGATAGGCGGCGTAAAAACCGGGCTCATGGGCGAGACGAACGTAAAGGGCCTTTTCGCCTGCGGGGAAGTCGCATCTACCGGTGTCCACGGCGCAAACCGCCTCGCCAGCAACTCCCTTCTCGAATGCGTCGTATTCGGAAAGCGCGCTGTCGACGGCGCTCTCGACTACGACGGCGGGGGCTTTAATCCCTCCTCCTGCCCCCGCGGCTCTGTGAGCCATAATCCGGCCCCGGGCGAGCTGAAATTCTTTCGGGAGCTGAAGTCGTCGGCCACGCGGATCATGAACCGGAGCGTCGGAATCGTAAGGAGCGGGGAGGGGCTGGCTGCGGCCGGGCACGAGCTCGGAGCGATATCGCCCCTCCTTGAGAAGCTCTCGGGTTATTATAAACTCAAGATGGAAATGATTCTGGAAGTTTGCGGTTTCATAACCGCCTTCTCCCTCATGAGGGAGGAGTCGCGCGGGGTGCATATCAGGGAGGACTTCCCCGAAGAAGACCCTTCGTGGAGAAAACATATTATGATGAAAAAAGACGGGGAGCCTGTGCTCATACCCGTCGAATGACAAGGAGACTGCATAAGAACGGATGAAGAGAGTAGAGCTCGATTATACACGTGTAGACAGGTTAATAGATTACTCGCTCAGGGAGGATCTCGGCGACGGCGATATCACGACGAACGCGCTCACGACCGAGAACGAGGACGGTAAAGCCGTCATACGCGCCAAGGCGCGCGGCGTAATCGCGGGGCTTCCCATAGCAAAGAGGGTGTTTCAAAAACTCGACCATACGGTCGTGTGCGTCAATAACGCTAACGACGGCGAGGAGGTGAAATCGGGCTACATTCTCTGCGAGCTGAACGGCTCTAAGCGGGCCCTTCTTTCGGGAGAGAGGCTCGCGCTCAATATAGTGCAGCGTCTCTCGGGCATAGCGACGCTGACGGCGAAGTACGTGAAGGCGGTCGAAGGACTTCCTGTAAAGATACTCGATACCAGAAAAACGGTGCCTGGCATGCGCGTTCTCGATAAGTACGCCGTGTCCGTGGGCGGGGGATTCAACCACCGCTTCGGCCTCTACGACGGCATTCTCATAAAAGACAACCACATCAAGGTCGCGGGCGGAATCTCGGACGCTGTGCACATAATGAAGAAGAAGTACAAGAACAAGTTCAAGATAGAGGTCGAGACCTCGAACCTCGAAGAGGTAAAGGAAGCCCTCATCTCGGGGGCCGACATCATCATGCTCGACAATATGAGCACCGAGCAGATGTCGAAGGCGGTGAGGCTCATCGACGGGGCCGCTCTCGTCGAGGCTTCGGGCGGCATTACGCTCAGGAATGTAAGGGAAATAGCCGAAACCGGTGTCAACTTCATCTCCGTCGGGGCGATCACACACTCCCCGCCTGCTTTAGATATAGGCCTCTATCTGGTATAATTACCTTTTTCCAATGTATAAGGTGCATGAGGAGAGAATGGCCGAGCGCAAAAGCGTTGCGGAAAAGATAGATATTCTCAGAAAAGAGAAAAACGCCGTCATCCTGGCTCACAACTACCAGCTTCCCGAGGTGCAGGACATAGCCGATTTCACGGGCGATTCCCTCTCGCTCTCGCAGATGGCGGCCACGACGGAGGCGGATATTATCGTCTTCTGCGGCGTTCACTTCATGGCCGAGACGGCTTCCATAATCTCTCCTGAAAAGAAGGTGCTCATACCGGACCTGGAGGCGGGCTGCACGCTTGCCGACGCCATCACGGCCGACCAGCTCCGGGAGTGGAAGAAGGAGCACCCGGATGCGGTCGTGGTTTCCTACATAAACACGACCGCCGAGGTAAAGGCCGAGAGCGATTACTGCTGCACCTCCTCGAACGCCGTAAAGGTCGTAAAGTCGATTCCCGAAGACAAGGAAATACTCTTCCTCCCGGATATGTTTCTCGGGGCTTACGCCGCCAAAGCCACGGGCCGGAAGCTTCACATATGGCCGGGCGAGTGCCACGTCCACGCCGGTATAATGACGCGCGACCTCGAAGAAATGGAAGGCGAGCACCCCGGGGCCGAGATGATAGTCCACCCCGAATGCGGATGCACGACGAGCCTTTTGTACCAGGGCGCCAACGGTTTCTCAAACGGCAACGGCAATGGCAACAGTAACGGAAACGGCCATGGCGAGGGGCACGTCAAGTTCCTTTCGACCGGCGGCATGATAAAGCACGTATCCGCTTCGAAGGCCAGGGAGTTCGTCATAGCGACCGAAATCGGCATGCTTCACCCGCTCAGAAAAGCGAACCCCGACAAGACCTTCTACCCCGCGAGGGAAGACGCCGTCTGCAGATTCATGAAAATGATTACGCTGGAGAAGGTTTTAAGGTCCCTCGAAGAAGAGGTCTACGAGGTTAAGGTTCCTGACGCCACCGCGAGGCTGGCCAAAAAGTCGATAGACAGGATGCTCGAAATAACCGCCTAGTATCCTTCCGCGAGGCCGCCCGGTCTTCTCGGGTCGGAAGCGCCGTAAATGAATTCCCCTTTCTTCATTATGCTCTGCGCGCTTCCCATGGCGTTTCCCGTGTCGATCGTATAGCCCCTTTCCGTCAGAATACGTAGCGTATCTCCCGAGATTCCCTTTTCGATGCGGAGCTTGTCCGGGAGCCATTGATGATGCACGCGCGGCGCGTTCGTCGCCTCGGAAATGTTCATCCCGAAGTCTACGACGTTCGTTATTATCTGAAGCACGGTCGTGATGATGAGGCTCCCGCCCGGGCTCCCCGTAATTAGAAACGGCTCCCCGTCTTTAAGGACTATCGTCGGCGTCATCGAGCTAAGCATCCTCTTTCCGGGCTCCGGGGCATTCGCAAGGCCGCCCACGAGTCCGTAGGCGTTGGGCTCGCCGGGCTTCATGGAGAAGTCGTCCATCTCGTTGTTTAGCAGTATCCCGGTCCCCGGGACAGTTATCTTCGAGCCGTAATCGAAGTTGAGGGTGTATGTGTTGGAAACCATGTTGCCCTTTGAATCGACGACGGAGAAATGCGTCGTGTCAGGCCCTTCTTCCCGTGGCATCTCTCCTGGCTTTATACGCACGGACGGTGTAACCCTTCCGGGTGACATTCTCTCCCTCAGCTTCGCGGCGTATTCCTTCGACGTGAGCTCCTTTACGGGGACTCCTTTAAAGTCCGGGTCCCCGAGATGCTCCGAGCGGTCGGCGTAGGCGAATTTCATCGCCTCGGCCATGAGGTTTATGGTCTTCGCGGTGTTATGCCCGTATTCGTGAAGCGGAAATCCTTCGAGAATGTTCAGCATCTCGACGAGATGCACGCCGCCCGAGCTTGGGGGAGGCATCGAGTATATGTCGTATCCCCTGTAGGTACCGCGCACCGGCTCTCTCAGGGCGGCCCTGTACTCCTTTAAATCCCTTTCCGTTATCAGCCCGCCGCGCTCCTCCATGAACCGGGCGATCTTCGCGGCTGTCTCGCCTTCGTAAAACCCATCGGGGCCATTCCCGGAAATGAGCTTCAAGGTCTCCGCGAGGTCCTTCTGGATAAGGATTTCGCCCGGCGCGTAGGACTCGCCGCCTTCCTTGAAGAAAACCCGCATGCTCTCGGGGTCCTTCTCCATTCGGCCTCTCGCGTCGTCAAGCGAGCGCGCGAGGTCTTCGCTTACGGGAAAGCCATTTTCGGCGAGCTCCAGCGCCGGGCGAATGGCCCTTTCGAGGGGTATCGTTCCGTATTTTTCGAGCACGAGCGAAAGCCCGGCGACAGTCCCCGGGACTCCCGCCGAAAGCACGCTGTGCCGTGATTTTTCCGTATCGACGTTACCGCCGCTATCGAGGAACGTGTCAGCCGTCACGGCGAGAGGGGCCTTCTCCCTGTAGTCTATCGCCACGATCCCGCCCGTCTCGGCGAGTCGTATCAGCATGAATCCGCCGCCGCCCAGGTTCCCCGCGCGGGGGAACGTCACGGCCAGCGCGAAGCCGACCGTCACGGCCGCGTCCACGGCATTTCCGCCCTCCTTCAGAACCTGGAGTCCCGCCGCGGTCGCGTATCTTTCTTCGGACACGACCATTCCGTTCCGGGCGTAAACGGGGTGGAAGATCGCCTTCCGGTCGGGCTCCGGGAGGTCGGCGGCATGCAATCCCGCCGTCTCCGGCGATAGAAATGTCGAGAGTAAAGCCGCTACAA
Organism: uncultured Spirochaetia bacterium; assembly: GCA_964618635.1. Classification (GTDB taxonomy): domain Bacteria; phylum Desulfobacterota_D; class UBA1144; order Nemesobacterales; family UBA2774; genus JADLGH01. The sequence continues at coordinate 2,243 of CAZUDM010000042.1, read as the reverse complement.
ACAGCGCGGCGGATAGAGTGAGCGAATCCCTTCCGAATTTGTTCAAGAGTCTGAACTTATTCTAAAGGGCGGCGATGCCGCGGGCAAGCGGAAGACAAAACTCTTCCGTCTTCCTTGTATCTCCTTTCAAATTGCTGGAGCCGGCGATTTTATCAGCGCGGTCGCGTCAGGAGTTCATCATGTTGAAGAACTCTTTATTCGACTTCGTGCCGCTCATCTTGTCGAGGAGGAACTCCATCGCTTCGACGGTGTTCATCGGGCTGAGCACCTTTCGGAGGAGCCATACCTTGTTGAGCACGTCGGGAGTGAGAAGAAGCTCTTCCTTCCTCGTACCCGAGCGCTGGAGGTCGATAGCCGGGAATACCCTCTTGTCGGCGAGCCTCCTGTCGAGGTAGGCCTCCATGTTGCCGGTGCCCTTGAACTCTTCGAAGATGACCTCGTCCATCCTGCTGCCCGTGTCGATAAGGGCTGTCGCGATGATGGTGAGGCTCCCGCCTTCTTCGGTGTTCCTCGCGGCGCCGAAGAACCTCTTCGGCCTCTGGAGCGCGTTGGCCTCCATACCGCCCGAGAGGACCCTGCCGCTGGCGGGGGTTACGGTGTTGCTGGCGCGTGCGAGACGCGTGAGACTGTCTAGAAGAATGACGACGTCCTTTCCGTGCTCGACAAGCCTCTTGGCCTTTTCGAGCACCATGTCGGCGACCTGGATGTGACGCTGCGGCGGCTCGTCGAAAGTCGAGCTTACGACCTCGCCGTTTACGGACCTCTCCATGTCGGTGACCTCTTCCGGCCGCTCGTCTATGAGAAGGACTATCAGCATTACTTCGGGGTGATTCTGTGTGATTGCGTTTGCTATTCTCTGGAGGAGTATCGTCTTACCTGTCCTCGGCGGCGCGACAATGAGACCCCTCTGCCCCTTACCTATGGGGATGAAGAGATCCAGCACGCGGCTGCAGAATTCGTTGGGGTCGTGCTCGAGGACAATCTTTTCTTCCGGGTGAAGGGGCACGCGGTTCTCGAACGCGACCCTCTCCCTGCAGGCTTCGGGCGAATCGAAATTCACCTCTTCTATCTTTAGAAGCGCGAGGTTCTTCTCGCCCTCCCTCGGGAGGCGTACCTGCCCGCCTACCGTGTCGCCGGTCTTGAGGTTAAAAGACCTTATCTGCGATTTCGATACGTAGATGTCGTCCGGACCGGGGAGGTAGCTGTACTTCGGCGAGCGGAGGAAGCCGTATCCCTCGGAAAGGATTTCGAGAACGCCCTCGGCGTATATCACACCCTCTTTTTCGCTCTGTGCTTTCAGTATCGCGTAGATGATGTCCTGCTTCGTCATGCGGGAGGTTTCCTCGATTTCGAGGTCCCTCGCCATCTTCATGAGCTCTACGCTCTTTTTGTTTCTAATGTCGTTTAGATTGAGAAAATGTGCTTCCTGGACAGTTTCCTTATCCTCGGATTTTTCCCGTAATTTGGTTGCTCTAGCCATATGTTCCTGGTCCTTGCCCTCGTGTATTTTAGGAGTTTAATACAATGTCACGTTACGAATGTACGGAAATGAGTGTCAGTTCTCTTTGAGTTGCGATAAAAGTTTTAGACACCTTTATTATGCATGTTAACCAAGTAATTTGTCAAGTGAGTATTTTCGGGAATAATAACGCCTTCGGGCGACGCGGCGCGCCGGGAGACGCTTAAACAAAAGGTTTCCTTTATGCTATAATGGATTTGCGGACTCGGGGGGCGCATTATCTCGGTTTCAATAAAAAGATATTCAAAAGAGGAACTTATGAGAAGGACTTTTAACGTGTTTACGTGGCTTGCCATTCTGCCCCTGGCTGTATTAACCGCCGGCGCGATATGCTTTGCAGCCGATCCGGGCACGCGCCGGGCAGGCCCGGCTGGCCTCGTGCTGACCCAGGCAGGGGACGATGCGAACGGCGGGCCGGGCTCGGCGTCGGGGCCCCAGTATACTGAAATCGAATTCACGTCCCTCGACGGCGAGATATTCGTTAACCCTCTTTACACCGGGAAAATCACATCCGTGAGAACGATAAACCAGAGCGGGCTTCTGGGACAGAAGGTGGATATAGAGGTAAGGGCAATAACGGGCGGCTGGAGGAAATTCAGCCTTCCCGCGGCGGCGTCCGGATCTTACGGCGTCATCGTCTCGGGCGAAAGCGGCATACTCAAGATCGCGAAGCCGGCGAACCCGCCAGCGGCCGCGTCGGGCGAGCTCGGCACCATAAAGAAGG
>CAZUDM010000041.1:0-20476 GCA_964618635.1 uncultured Spirochaetia bacterium | reverse complement strand
GGCGCGCTTTCGTCCGCCGCGGAATAAAGAGGGGCTCCGGAAATTCCGGCTGCGACGCATGCGGCCAGCAGGAAAGTTTTGATTGAAGGATACTTTGACATTTCGATATCTCCCGGCCCTGATCTCCCTTATACAGGAAAAGACTTCGGGTCTCGTGAATAGTATGCCGGATCGACCTGAGAGTTGTAAGTGCAATTTAAAACGGCTGCAGTTTCAGTAAGAAAAACGGGATTTTCCGCAGAGGAAAATAAGCGTGCCGGGGGCGCGTCTGTCAAACCTTTTTTTCGAGGAGTATCTTCGACGGCCTGGGAACTTCCCTCAGCTTTATCCTGTATTTATCGACTATATTGGTGCGTATGTAGGCGATGGCCTCGTCCACGGAATCCGTGACTATCAGATAACCGAGGTCGTCCTCGTCGAGGGTTCTTTCTATAACCATGAGGTCCAGAAAATCCATGAGCGGCTTGAAGTATTCCTTTCCGAGAAGGATGATGGGGAAGTTGTAAATCTTCTTCGTCTGTATGAGCGTCAGCGTTTCAAAGAGCTCGTCCATCGTGCCGGCGCCGCCCGGGAGGACAACGAAGGCGTAGGAATATTTAAGGAGCATGAGCTTTCTTACGAAGAAGTATTTGAACGTGATCATTATGTCGAGATAGGGATTCGGGCGCTGCTCCATGGGAAGCAGGATGTTGCAGCCTATGGAGGTTCCCCCGGCTTCCTTGGCGCCCCTGTTCGCGGCCTCCATGATGCCTCCGCCCCCGCCCGTCATAACGGAGAATCCCATGTTCGCGAGCTCAAAACCGATCTTCCGCGCAAGCTCGTAGGCCGGGTGGCCTTCCCTCGTTCTCGCAGAGCCGAATACCGTGACGGCGGGGCCGGCGAAGTGAAGTATCCTCAATCCCCTCAAGAACTCGCGCATCACCCTGAAAAGGAAAAAGAGCTCGCTCAGACGGGAATGCGGCCCCTCTATAAAGACAGCATCCTCGAATCTGGGATTTGTCTGCTTCGTTTTAAAGAAGAAATCCTTCAGGCTTTTAAACAATTTTCCGAATCGACCTCTCTCAATATAGTGCCCAGAGCACGAGGCCTGTGTCAATGGAAAAGCCATTCCGGCGGGATTCGTGTCCGCGCCGGAGCGCCTGTCAATAAACGCCGCTTTCAGTCGGCTGTCCGGTTTTGATCACGAAATTATCTATGACCGACTTCGCGTACTTCTTGCCCTCGGCGCTGTCGTATGCAGTTTCGGACGTTATGCCGTCGGCGTATTCGAACAGATATTCGTATACGTGTTTTCCATCGTAAGTGTTCCTGAGTTTGAGGGGCTGGTTTTCGGAGATCGTCTCGGCCCATACTGTCCTGACGTCGGCCCAGAACGGCGCGGTGAGCCGCCAGTATTCGACGCCCGCCTTGTAATCGAATCCCTCTATAAGCTCGTAGCGGTCGAGCCCCATCTCTTTTACTATGTAGGGGTCCTTTGCCAGCGGCCTGCCGGAAGCGTCTACGACGAGCTTGATGTTGTCCTGCTCGTGCACCCACCCTCCGGGGTTTATCGTGACACGGTTAATACCGGAGAGGACGTTGTAATCCTCCCTGACGGTAAATTCCCTCCTCGGAAGCGGTCTCCAGGTCGTGTCGCTCGTCCACGTGAAGTAGTTCCTGTCGTATACCCATTCTCCGAGCCCTTCGTAGCGCGGCATGTCGTCGACCTGATACACGGCCTGCGACCATTTACCCCTGGCTTCCGCTGCGGGGACTTTCACCGTCTGCCAGGTGTTGTTGCCCTTGTACTCGAGGAGCTCAGTGTCTTCGTACTTCCAGTCCTGCCGCCAGTGCTTCGTGACCATCGGGCCCTGAACGTTTCCATTCTCGTCGACGAAGTACATCACGAGAACGTGCTGGAGACTGATGAAATCGCCGCTGTCCTCTATAACCTCGATGAATTCCGTCGCCCACGACTGATAAGGTCTCCCGGGTTTGTACCCGGCCCTTAACGGCACGGTTTCTATGAAATCGAATGTTACCCTGTAGACGCCTTCCATGGCCAGGATTGCCCGCCTGTCTTTTTCGAACTTGTCGATCCCGGGCTCCTGGATCGCGAGCCAGCCCGGGTTGGGAGAGGTCTGCAGCGTAACGGCGGGGCCTTTGGTTATGCCGCCCCTCGGCTTAACGGATTCGGCATCTGCGAAACCCCAGCCGAACGTGTATTGCTTTGTTGGAGCGGACGAAGATGCTGCCGAGGCCGGAGGGGTTTGGGGAGAGGGCGTCGTGGTTTTGGACGCAGCGCATCCGCCGAGAGCTAGTATAGCGGCCAGACCTAAAAGGGCTGTGAAATGGTTACTGAATAATCTCATGAGCGTGCCTCACTAATATAATATATCGCATACGGGGAGCGGTTTCGGGACGTGCAGCCCGAGCCCGGTTTGTCTCTTCCCGGAAAATCTTACCCAATAGTTCGTAAAACACCAGTCATAATGAAATTGATTTTCTTTTTCAGTGTATGGGCGTAGCGCCGTATGTGCGGCGGGGTGTTTAAAGGCATGCCGCCCACAATAAAAAGAACGCGATATAACACACAATAATTAAAAGCACTATAATTTGAAGCGCTAAGGGAATTTCGGGGGAGCATTAAAATCCAGGAGGATAGAAGACCATGAGAACGGGAAGATTCATATTCGCTTTTATTGCTCTTTGTATGGTAGCAGGTGCGATTGGCGTAGACAATTCGAAAGCCGCCGAAGTGATTTGCAGTCACAAGAAGAAAGGGGTTTTGAAACTGAGGCAGGGGGAGTGTAAGGAAAACGAGATAGAGGTCGATCTCAGCAATATTGCGGAGTCCCCCGGCCTTAGTCCGGCGAGGTGGAGCTGGCTCGGCGAAGGGGAGGGGACGTACTGGTACGTCCCGACGGCAAACCTCCCCGCGGTGCAGTGGGACACGTCGGACCCGGCAAATTACTCTCCGATAAGCGACCAGACCGTCTGGCACATAGAGAGCTACGCCGAGGGATACTTTTTCGGGACAGTCGTCGCGCAGTTCAGCGTAGGCACCCCGGGGTGTCAGTATCTCATAGGATCGGTTACGCCCGAGGGGGATGTATATATCGCATTTAATCAGCTCACGACTCAGCCTGACGAAACCCCCACGATCACTACAGGCACCGGGAAGATGGCGTTCAAGGACGGGGAATGGACTTTCCTCATGCAGATGTCCTCCGGCAGCTCGTCGATGCAGGTAGCGCACTGGGCCTACATGCTCGAATGCACGCCCGACGAGGAATGCTGGGAGAACCTTCCCGGCGTGCAGAAAGGCATACAAGAATTCCTGGCCAACTGCGAAACCGAGTAGAAGAGTCGCGTTTCCGACAATTCATCCCGCATGACATGCCCGGAGGCTTTTGCACGTCCTGTATAACCGGTATACAGACCGGGTTAACCGTTAACCGCCCGCGGAGCTTTCGCGAAGGAACTTTAATTTGTAACCTGCCGCCATCGTTAAGATGCTGATAAATGGCACATTAATTGCTCTCAAGCCATTTGTAACTACGACCACGCATAGGAGGTTTGTATTCAAATGGCAAAGAGCTGCTTCAGTATAGATTTGGGAAGGTTGAACGAATTCGCCGAGGCGGTTAAATCCGACCCCGAGAAGGCGAAGTTCACATTCAAGACGGAGACCGTCTGGGAAGACGGGTCCGTAAGCAAGACCAGGGCGAGAAGCTTCGAGATAAAAACGGACGAGCCCGAGCCGCTCGGCGGAAAAGATTCGGGCATAGATCCGATAGAGCTCCTTCTGGGCTCGGTCGCGAGCTGCGTTTCAATAGGATTCGCCACGCAGGCCGCAAAGCGCGGGATCGATTTGAAGGACTTCAAAATCGAGACGGAAGGCGACATAGATGTCAGGGGATATCTCGGAATCGAAGGCGCGAGGCCCGGCTTCAGCAACATAAGGTACACGATCAAGGTGGATTCCTCCGCTTCCGAAGAGGAGCTGAAGGACATACTCCGCACAGTGGAGAAGACATCGCCGATGTTCGATAACGTAAGCAACGGCGTTTCCATCTCCTCTCACCTTGAGAAATCTCACTGAAACCCTTTGAGGCGCATAGGGGCCGGACGCATGACCGGCCCCCTTCGCGCCATTGTCTCCGAACGCCGAACCGCATCTCTGAAAAATGGGAGCGTGGGCCCGGGGTTCAGGCGGTTCTCGAAGCTCGTTTATCTCTCGCATTCTGGCTTCGCATCGCCGGACATTAACTTCTTAACAACCCTTTCGGAATGTCTTATACTAAAACCCGGCCCTATTCCGGAAGCGCTGGAACCCCTTTGCCGGAAGCCGGCACGACGCACAGTTATAATACCGTTTAGAGGGTCATGAAACCTGAAAAGAAAAGGCAGTCCCGAACGAAGAGCGCCCGGCTCATAGAGTCGGACAGCTACCTTTCCGCCGTGCTGGACACGGTTGGCGAGGGGATAATTACGGTCGATTCATCCGGCTCCGTCGTGATGGTGAACAGGGAGTTCGAAAACATATGGGGCTACGAGCGTAGCGAAGTCATCGGGCGGAAGCTGACAATGCTCATGCCGGAAAAGTACAGGGCCGCGCACGTCGCGGGGTTCGAGCGCTACCTCGAGACGAGGACACCTACAGTCCTCGGGAGGAGGATCGAGCTCGAGGGCCTCAGGAAAGACGGCACCGTTTTCCCGCTCGAGATATACATCTCGGAAACCGCCGTCGGCGGGGAGCTCTTCTTCACCGCGGCCGTAAGGGACATAACTGATTTCAAGAAGGCGGCCGAGGGACTTCGCGACGAGACGATTTTAAGAAAGAGGAACGAGGTGCTTTTAAGTCTTTCCCGGAGCGACGCCCTCGAGCAGGGCGAGCTCGACCGCATGCTTCTCGAAATCACCGAGGCCGACGCCAGGACGCTCGGCGTGGAGAGGGTAAACGTCTGGCTTTATAACGACGACCGCACGAAGATACACTGCATCGAGCACTTCGAGCTGGGAAAGAACGCTCACTCGGACGGATACGAGCTCTCGGCGTCGGATTATCCCGTTTACTTCAAGACTCTGGAGAACGAGCGGATAATAGCGGCCCACGATGCGGCCGTGGACTCGAGAACAGCCGAATTCGCCGATCCCTACATGAAGATGCACGGAATAACTTCCATGCTCGACGCGCCTATAAGGCTCAAGGGCAGAATGGTAGGGCTCATCTGCCACGAGCACGTCGGACCGGTCAGGGTATGGACGCCCGAGGACCAGAATTTCGCCGGCTCTATAGCGGACCTCATATCTCTCGCCCTGGAAGCAAGGGAACGGAAGCGTGCCGAGCAGCTCCTGAGAGAGAACGAGCACAAGTTCCGTACGCTTGTCGAAAACACATACGACTACATTTACGAGGCCAGCATCGACGGCAAGTTCATATATCTCAGCTCAAAGCACAAGGACGTTCTCGGGTACGAGCCCAGGGAATTCATAGGAAGAAGCGTGTTCGACCTCATTCATCCCGAGGACGCCCCGGCCGTCATGGAGGAATTTCAGAAGATCATAGAAGCGTCCGTTTCGGGAAGCGCGGTTTACAGGTACAGGCACAGGGACGGGACGTGGCTCTGGTTCGAGGCCACGGGAAGGCCTTACGTCACTATCGACGGCAAGACGAGAATACTTATCTTCAGCAGGGAGATAACCGAGAGGAAAAAGGCTGAGGACGCGCTCAGGCAGACGCTCGATCACCTGTCGAAAAAGAGCAGGTACGAGACGATCGTGAGCGCCGTCACGAGGAGCGTACATCAGTCGACCGATCTCGAAACTGTGCTCGACAACGCCGTCCAGGCGATCATCGAAAACATAGAAAAGGCCGATAACGTCGCCATCTACTTCGTCGAAGGCGAGGAAGCGGTTCTCAAGGCCAACAGGGGCTACACGGACTGGTACCGGAAGAGGGTAGGGAGGATTGCATATCCGAGGGGATACGCGTGGAAGGTTATAATGGACGAGGAGCCGAGATACTGTCCGGACGTCGACAGCGACGACGTGATAGGCCCTGCCGGTAGAGAGCTCGGAATAAAAAGCTATCTCTCGCTGCCTATCAGATACGCAGGGAAGATAATCGGGACCATCAACATAAATTCGTTCCAGAAGGATTCGTTCGACCAGGACGAGCTCAAGCTCCTCGAGATAGTCGGCGACCAGATATCCGTCGCCCTCGGAAATGCCCGGCAGAAGGGGGCGCTTCAGGAGGCGATGTCCGAGGTGGAGATACTGAAGAAGCGTCTCATGAGCACGCCTCTGCCGGACGAGGAAGGCGCGCCCGAGCTAATACAGGGGATTATCGGCGTCAGCGAGGCGCTCAGGAAGGCCATGTTCATTACCGGGAAGGCAGCCTCGTCGAATAGCCCCGTCCTTATAAAAGGTGGCCCGGGGACGGGAAAGCATCTCTTCGCGCAGACCATACACAGGCTTTCGCCGAGGGCGGCGAAGCCGTTCGTCAGGATAGATCACAACGGCGCGGACGAGGGCTCGGTCAAGAGACGCATACTCGGCTACGAAGAGCGCGGGCCCAGAAGTAACGCGCTTTCACTTTCCATCGGCGCAGTGGAGATCGCGAGCGAGGGTACGGTATACATCAAGAACGCTCACAGGCTCCCGCTGGATGTTCAGGGCATCCTGCTGAGCATAATTCAAAAAGGACAATTCAGGCGCCCGGGCGGGAGCCGTCTCATAACGACCAACGTGAGGATCATTGCGGGCGTGGACGGAACGCTGGACGAGCATCTCCTGAACGGGCAGCTTCTCGAAGACCTGTATCACGAGCTCGGCGCGGCTCAGATAGCGCTTCCGCCGCTCAGGGAAAGGAAGGAAGACATACCGCTCCTCGCCGAGTATTTCATCGCCAGATACGGCCCGGGGGAGCGGCAGGTCAGGGTTCAGCGGAAGATACTGGACGAGATCGGGTCGAGCGACTGGCCGGATAACGTGAGGGGGCTCGAGAATTTTATAAGGGAGACGTTGTCGCGGGTCGGGGTCGTGGAGCTGTGAGCGGAGCCCGGAGAAGCGGATGAACAGCGGTTTTGAAAATCTCAATCAGGCGTTCATATCGGCGTTCAAAAACTACGTCCATAGAACGTCCTACAAAACTGGCAGGGACGGGCGTTATACGGACGTCCGCTACGAGGAGCTCGAAAAGTTAACGCTCCGGCTGGTCGGCTATCTCCGCTCCACAGGGCTCTCACCCGGAGACAGGGTGCTCATAGTCGCCAGAAATTCCCCGGAATGGATGGCGGTCTGCATCGCATCGTTTCTTTCCGGGGCGATAGTGGTTCCCGCTTCCATGTCTGCGAGGCCCGATATACTCGCTTTCATCTCTAGGGATTCGAGCGCGTCGGTCGTGTTCGCGGAGGACGCGGCCATTGCACAAAGCGTTTCGGAGGCGTGCAGCGTGCAGCCGCGCGTGGTAGTGATGAACGGCGGGAACGGTGGAAAAACGGATAGCCTCACGGACATATTGAAAAGCTACGAACCCTACGGAGACCCCCGATCGCTTTACGGGAAGGCGGAAAAGCTTCCGGCCGAAAAAAGGGCCGTCATTTTTTACACCGCGCTCGATTCGGGGCGCCCGAGGGGAGCGGTGTTCAGTCACGGGGGTCTTCTCTCGACACTACTGCACGTCTCCGAGTGGTTTACCCTCGACGAGTACGATCTCGGATTTACCACGCTGAGCTGGAGCTATTTCCCCAGCTTTGTCACCGGGCTTCATTATGTCCTGTCCGGGGTTGGAAACGCCCTCTCGGGCGGGACTGCCTCCGTATTCGACGACCTTCAGCAGACGAGTCCCACCGTCACCATGACGAGCCCGTTCGCAATCGAAAACATATACAGGAAGATAATGTCCGACCTTAACGAGATGCCGGAGTCCCGCCGGAAGGCGTTCGAGTGGGCGCTCGCGCTCGGCAGGCGCTACCATGCCTCGGAGTCGACGGCCTCGAACGAGCTCCGCGAGAGGTACACGCGCGCCGACATGACTTTCTTCGGCCGGATGAGGGCAATGCTCGGCGGGAGGCTCAACAGGATATACTCGGCGGGAGCGCCGCTATCGAACGAGCTCGTCGGATACGTTGAGGCGATAGGCCTCATGCCGCTCAACGTTTATGCCGTCGCCGAGTCGGGGGGCTTTCCGGCGGTGAGCACCCCGTTCGCGAGGCGGCCGGGATCGTGCGGCCAGGTGGCTCCCGGATTCCAGATAAGGATTTCCGACGAAGGCGAGGTGCTGGTGCGGGGGAAGACAGTGGTCAGGGACTACTGGAACAATCCGCCGGAATCCGATAGCGTCACGGACGCCGACGGCTGGCTGCACACGGGGGACATAGGGCGCTTCGACCCCGACGGCTATCTCATGCTGACGGGTCACAAGCAGTCCGTTTTCATGCTGTCTTACGGGCGAAAAATATCGCCGTCCAAAATCGAGGGCTACCTCGCCGAGAGCCCGTACATATCGCGGGCGATAGTTTTGGGTGAGGGAAAGTCTTACGTATCCGCGCTCATCGTTCCGGACCTCGGCGCAATAGCATCGCATTACGCAGAGAACGGAGGGGGCGGTGCGCCGGCCGCGATAGACATACTGAGCCCCGAGGTGAAGAACCTCGTCGACGAGACTGTGTCGGAGGTGAATTCCCGGCTCAATCTCTGGGAGCGCATCGAGGCGTATACGCTTATAGAAAGCGCCGGTGAAACTGTACAGGACCAGTCGGGGAACGGCGTCCCGGGCAGGAGGGCAGTTCCCGCTGAGAGGTACGACGCATACGTCGCTGCGATGTATCCGGATACCGTTAACATCGGCAAGGCAGACATTACGCAGGTGCAGATAGAGCCCGACCAGCTCCGTGACCTCCTCGAAAAGCAGGACATCCTTCAGGCGTGGATGGAGGACGCGGGGATAGGGTTCCTGCTCGACCTCGCCCGCAGCAAGGGCATCGACGCCCTCGCGATGATCAACATATGCGAAACAGCGGCCAGCGTGGCCCAGATACAGAGCGAGGAAAAACCGGTGTCCACCGCGCTCATAGTGGGTGATTCCACCTATATATCACGGATACTGCCCGACAGCGAGATACAGTTTCAGCGCTACGACCACATAAGGCGAATGCAGCAGGTCGTTATAACTTTGGCCAAGATCGTGGACGGTGTCGTCCTCGGCTACGGAATAGACAGGCACGGCTTTCTAAGGAAGGTTCACAAGCTCGAGATTTCTGTCGAAGAATCCTCGAATTTTCTTCTCGGTCCCCAGTTCCGCCGCCACGCCGCCATTTCCCGTGAGTGCGACGCGATAGTATTTTATGTCCCTACCGGCGGGAAACAGGTGCGCGTGTTCTCCGACGGGCAGATGGTCGCCAGGTATGCGAACGGCAACTGGATGGCCGAAAATTTGCCGCGGATAGATTTGACCGTGGACAGGATAGCGATGGCGAGGAGCTATGATGTCGACCTCCTCAGGCGTATATTCAAGTGCGCGTTTTTAATGTCCGAGAGAAACCTCGGGGCGCTCTTCATAATAGGCGACGCCGCGAGGATACTGAAGAAGTCGGACCCGCCCGAGATAAGCCCGTTTGCGACTATTGCCGACTCGCAGATCAACAGGCTGACCGACGGAGAGATCATAAATTTCGCCAAGCAGGACGGGGCGACGATCATAGATTCGGCCGAGGGAAAATTGAGGGGCTGCATGGTGCTTCTTCGCCCGAGCGCCGAAACGAGGTCCGAGATCGGTATAGGAAAGGGCGCCAGGCACTCGAGCGCCTCGAAAATGAGCGCCGAGGCCGACTGTCTCGCCATAGCGGTTTCCCAGGACGGTCCGATCACTATCTACGACAGGGGAGAGCGGGTGCTCTCGATATAGATATTCATCGATAAAAAGGATGTTTTTCCGGATTCCGCGATTTCAAAATGCAGGTTGACGCCGCTATTGAAACGCGCTAAACTATAGGTAAGGTTGCAGTAGTTCTTGTCTATTCTAGGATCTTTACCTTTGAAAGTTTGAACCACTAGCACAACCCAATTTAAAACAGGAGGTTACACCAGCCATGGCAGAACGTAAAATTGGCACTGTAAAGTGGTTCAATTCTACTAAAGGTTTCGGCTTTATTGAGCTTGAAAACGAAAAAGACGTTTTCGTTCACTACAGCGAAATCAAAGCGACCGGCTTTCGTTCACTCGAAGAAGGCCAGCGTGTAGAGTTCACGGTCGTGAACGGGCAGAAAGGCCCGCAGGCTCAGGACGTAGTACTAGCCTAACGATACTGAATCGCGGCGCGCCGGGCTTCCGGCGCGCCGTTTCTTTTTTCTCCCTTCCAAATCTTCTGCGATTTACTTTTGCTTAAGCGCTCAGTGAAACGATCTTATGCTAACGCCGGAGTATCTCTGGCTCCCGGTCAGCTCCGAAAATTCCACCCTGCTGTTTATGTTGGGAATTTCGGGTTTGTAAGCCGCGCTCGGGATGGATTTGTCCGACACCCAGTCTTTTATGAGGGCTATGAACTGGGGTGATTCCGGGCGGTTCTTGTAGGTTATGACCAGCTTTCTCGGAACTGGGCGCTTTCCGTCCTCTATCCAGATCTGCCAGTCTATGTCCCTTTGCCGGAAGACGAGCTGCTGGCACATGGTGCCCGAAACCCTGCTCGGCCCGACATTGACCCCGCTGGTTATGTCTTTCGTGAGCGTTTTATACGTGTTGATGAAGAGAAACTCGCTCAGCACCGGGGCGAACCTGTATTCGTCGTTCAGCTTGCTCAGGGCCTGGTCCACGGTCCCCGGAAGCTCGACCGTGGAATAGTCGTTCTCGGGCACTTCCAGAATAGTCGCCAGGCCGGCGTCGTACCAGAGCCTATACCCGCCCCTGTCGGTTATGTAGCTTACGGCGAACTTGTCGGGCTTTGTCAGATACGCCACGGCCTCGGCGTTGTACTGTATCTTCTGTCCCGAGCCGATCACCTCGTCGTACATGATGTCGGCCTTGAAGGAATAACCCGAGCGGCTGCCGAGGTAGTTGCTCATCGACTGGAGCAGGGCGGCGGCCTCGGGTTCTATATTCGCCCCCGATTCATACTGGCCGGAAGCTGTCGGAACACCGGCTCCCAGAACAAAAATAAAAGCGAGTAAGACAAAATGAAACGAAGCTTTCAGACTCCCGGCGAGGAGCGGCGAAGGCTTTGGATTTAGGTATGAGCTCATGGGTTTCCTCCTTTAATGGACGGGTCTGTCGATAAAAATATCGAGATAACTCCCCCTTGCCGTGGAATATAACATATTCCGGGGAAAACGGCATGGGCCCAGGGGAGCGTTAAGGGGCATCGGGAACGGCGCCGAAACCGGGATTGACATCGGCTCTCCGCGATGTTTAATATCATGTGGTTTTCGATACTGAAAGAAATTTCACCCCGGCGGATAAACATGGTGTAATATTCCGGTAAATCGGTTATAACCTAATAGGTCAGCCGGACATCCCCTATATGCCATTTTTCGATTTCAGCCTCGTTACATTGATTCAGACCGCCGGGTACCTGGGCCTCTTCGCGATAATATTCGCCGAGTCCGGGCTCTTCGTAGGCTTCTTTCTGCCGGGGGATTCGCTCCTTTTCACGGCAGGGTTTCTGGCGTCCCAGGGATATTTTGATATAACCGCTCTGATGGTCCTGTGCTTCGTAGCGGCCGTGCTCGGAGACAACTTCGGCTACGCGTTCGGGAAGAGGGTAGGTCCAGCGATATTCAAGAAAGAGGATTCCCTTTTCTTTCACAAAAAGCACCTCGTGCGCGCCCAGGAATATTATGCAAAGTACGGCGGCAAAACCATCATACTGGCGCGTTTCATACCCGTCGTCCGTACCTTCGCCCCGATACTGGCGGGTGTGGGCAGGATGCACTACAGGACTTTCTTCGTATATAACATAGTTGGCGCGGTTCTCTGGGCTATAGGGCTCACTGCGCTCGGTTATTACCTCGGCTCCGCCATCCCGAATATAGATAAATACCTCCTGCCAATAATCGCGGCTATCATAATCATCTCTATCCTCCCCGCCGTCATTCAAATCGTCAGGGACGGCACCCTGAAAGAGATAATAGAGGCCCTCAAAAAGAGGCGAAAGGCGGGCATATCCAAGGCCGGAAAGGTTTGATCTCTCCCAATACTTCAGAATCTTATCCATAACCAAATTATTCCAGCCGAATTGTTCCCTCCGGGCTCTTTTTCTTCATGGAATCGGCAATGATTCCCCCCCGATTAACATATTGACTGGGCTTTAAAACAGCCAGATACTTGGGGGATATCCGCCCGGTCGTGAGAGAAAAACCGCGACCGGCAATAAGGGGGGAGTCGTCATGAAGCGCTGTTACGTTTTCTTTGCCGCGGTTTTATTTTCTCTAACCGGATTCGCCGGATCGTCTTACGGTGGATTCACCTTCGTACCAAACGATATGATGACGACGCCCTTCGGGCCGGCATACGCCGATATTTTGCTTGCGCCGGAGAACTTTCTCCCCTGCGAAGGCGGCCCGTACGCCCTCTGCTACTATTCCGGCCCCGAGCCGATATCCTGCGAAACTACCGGGGACGGGAAATTCGCGAACTGTAAATGCTTCGAGATTCCGTACGGGAAATATTTCGTCGATATAAACGCGATTCAGAACGTCGACATTTACCTCGAAACAGTAGACGTGTGCGGCGGCGACGGGAGCGGCTGCCAGACGACGAATTCCGCCCCTGTCTGCGGATACATCAATACGGGAACTTTCTTCCCGAATACGGACATGATCTCCACCTTCAGCTTCGACTGCGTGCCGGAAGAGGGCATAGGCCAGACGAACTGCCCGCAGTCGCTCTACGCCGGATGCATGACTGCGCCCTGCACCAGAACGGGAGAGGACGGCAT
Source organism: uncultured Spirochaetia bacterium (assembly GCA_964618635.1). Taxonomy (GTDB): domain Bacteria; phylum Desulfobacterota_D; class UBA1144; order Nemesobacterales; family UBA2774; genus JADLGH01. The sequence goes on along the minus strand of CAZUDM010000041.1, from coordinate 7,560 downwards.
AGTGGACTGCCTCTGTCCGGCCTACGACGGCCCGTACCAGGTCGGGCTCAATAACCAGGCGTGCACCCTCGGCGACAATCTTATATGGTCCGCGGCATATAACCCGAACGTCACGGGGACCATACCTGTCCCGCCGCCGGGGGGATGCATACCGGACGCCCCGGAGTCGCTCGGAGGGTGTCCGCTCATCACTTCAAATATTCCGCAGCCGCCTCCGGACATAGACTGCGCCGAGGTCTGCAGCGAGTATGATAGCTGCCTTGGGGCGAACGGCGTCGAAGTCGGGTACGCATGCGACGCGACGCTCTGTACATCCCGCTGTAACGACGCGGGACTCGTCGGGGAAGCCTGCTCCGGGCTCAGCGGGTGCGACATAACCGAAATAGTGAAGCTCGAGACAGAGGTCGGGTGCAGCTGCTGCGCGAGCCAGATATGCGGGTGCGAGGCGAGCGCCGAAACGGAGCATGTGGTATTCAGGCTCAACGAGAGGCAGAGGAATCTCGGCCTCTCTCCGCAGTGCGACGTGAACGGCACGCTCTGCGGAGAAGAGAGGCGGGGAGGCGGCGGCTCGAGCTGCGCGGTTTCGGGGCCGGGCGGGGATGTCGATTTCTCTCTGTATCTGTTAATCTCAGGGCTGGCTATGGCGACTATGCTCCGGAGAAGGTTTCAGGTTAAAGAAAACCGAAGGTAGGGTTTTATAGAAGGAGGTCCACGATGAGGAAATTACTCTTTGCGTTCGTGATCGCCGCGGCGGTAGGCTTAGCGGGTTTGTATCTCGGAACCAGGCCAGTCGTGTGCGATGACTGTAACAAGGGGAAGAAGTGCAACACGTCATACGACTGCGGCGAGATAGGCGTCTGCTACTGCCAGGCGACCTTCGAGGAAGAGGACGGAATGGGGACGTGCTATTTCGAATAACCGCGTTGTCGTAGGGGGCTTACGTGCTGTGAGCCTTAGAGCCGGGACACCCTGACTACTTGCACCCTTTCGTCAACTCCTCTACCGAAGCGGCGAATCCCCTGAGCGCCGGCGGGACGTCTATACCGAACAGCATCACGTCGACGGGGTCCAGGTCCTGCTGGTAGGCGTTGAACGTGTCTCCGCTGTCGTATACGAGCGTGCTGCCGGAGAGGTCGAAGCCTCCAAGAGTGCCGCCGGAGGGCATTACGTATGCGATGAAAGATTTCCTATCCCCCGGGCTTTTCTCCCCGACGTTACCTCCGCTGGAGTTGGCGGCGCTTAGCTGAAGCTGGTCTCCGAGGACCGATTTCACTCCGGCCTTGTCCGTTACGAGTATCATTATCCCCCCTCCGCTTTCACCGAAGGATTCGACATTTGTTATGCGGTAGAAAAGGGGCGGGGTCGGTTTGCCGGTGCCTGTACCGCGGCACGTTAAAAGACCCGTGCCCGCAAAATCGTCCCTGTCGGGTACCGGCGAGATCGAGGGGATGACGATATAACAATCGGCCTCGCATACGAGCTCTTTCGGAATGGATTCCGCCGGATTATTTTTAGAGCCGGCAATAATCCCGTTTAAAAATCCGGACGCGTTGTCGGATATTTTCTGAACCGTAGTCTTTACGTTAAACCCTTCGGTCTGCGCTTTAGCTGGCAGAGCAGCGGCGAGTAGTATGAGAACTGCGGGGAGAATCGTTCTCAGCGGACGTTTCATGTGTACGCTCTCCGGTGATATTTTTTGATCCCTTAACCTATTTTAAAAAAGTTAAGGGCCTGTTAAGCGGACGTTAAAAAACGATTTGCTATTTGTCCTGAAGGCACGGGAGCCACGGGATGTCTGTCGTGCCCGGGTCGACGCCGAGCTGTTTCATGAGAGTCGTTATCTGGCCCCTGTGGTGCGTCTGGTGGTTGAAGAGATTCACGGCGAGCATCCATCTCGGGAGCGTCCTTTCTTTCTTGTCGACGTTGCTGACGTAAGAATATTCTCCGTTAAGGTATTCGGGGGTCAGCGACCGGGCCCAGTCGAGTATCTCGGCGTCCAGCTTCTCCTGTGCCGCTCTCAGGTCATTGAAATCGTCGAAGAAGTCGACGCCTATCTGCCGTGGGGTGTAGGTGTCGTCCCTCAGCCTTTCGATCCAGGAGATGTCGCCGTAGTAGATGTGATTGAGCGTGCCGTGTATGGATTTGAAGAATGCGCCCATGTCCTTTTTCCTGTCGGCGTCCGGTATGGAGGCGCACTTTTCGTATATCTTGCCGTCCATCCACTTATTGTATTCGGCCATGAGCTCGTAGTAATTCCGGGGGAACATGGAGCGCCTCCTTTCAAGAAATTCCCGGCCCGTAACGAACGGACTCGTTATCGGAGTTTACAGGAGATGGTAGATAAGCATGAAGACGTATCTCAGGTTCTTAACCTTGTCCCTGACCTCGTGTGTGTCGCTCATGGTGCGCACCTGAAGCTCGAGGAAGCTGTTGTAGTGCGAGGCTACTATGCTGAACTCTTCGAAGTTTATCTTTATCGGGTCGTAAATCGTGAGCGGGCGGACGTTGGCCCTGGCGCTCTCGATTATTATGTCGTCTCCGTCCACGATTGCCAGAAACCAGCGCTCGGAATCCGGGAGGGGAAGCTCGAGGCCCGCGCTTATTTTGGATTTCAGGAGCTCCCATTCCTGCTCTTTATTTTCGGAGAAGTCGATTTTTCTGTCGAATAGCATAGACCGATTGCCTCCTTGTGCGGCTCGCTTTTTAGTAGAGAGAATTTAACACGTTTTAAGGAAAGATACTAATCCGTGATGGGCGGGCTGACTGGCTCCGTGTCGTCTCCGATGGAGTCTTCAGGAGTGATGCCGTCGGGATCGGGCGATTCAGGATTCAGGTCGTCCGCGAACGGGTCGGGTACTCCGGTGTCCGGGTCCGAATCTTCGAACAGCGGATCGGGCGCGTCGGGCACATCCGGCATCGGAGGAGCTATGTCCGTATCGTCGTACTGAACGAGAGGCCTCTCGCCCGCGAACGAGGGCTGCACGAGAATTGCCGCCGCGCCGGTGAAAAGAGCCAAAAGTAAAACGTGAAAAAATGTTTTCAGGGTTTCTTTATGTTTGTGCATCCCGGATTCCTTGCGCAAGTATTATCTCACCAGCGGGTCGGGCATGTTTACGAGAGGGCGAGGCATATTGACGAGCGGCTTTTGCTGCGGGACGACTGGCGCGGGCCTCTGCACGAGCGGGTAGGGCTTCTCGACGAGCGGGTTCGGCCTCTGAACTAAGGGAGCCGGCTGCCGCACGAGGGGATTTTCCTGCGCGACGAGCGGATGGGGCATATCGACCAGCGGGTCTTCCTGCGTTACCAGCGGGTCGGGGTGCTGAAGCGGATACTCCGGGCTTTCGACCAATGGATATTCCCTGTCTACGAGCGGGTCTTCCTGCTCGACGAGAAAAAGAGACTCGTCGCTGTAATATTCTTCCTGGTACTCGTCCCATCCCGCGTCGGGATAGTACTGGCCTTCGTCTCCCTGCTCGTCTTCCGGATTAATCATGTAGGGTTCTGTCTGGTCTATAGGAGGGTCCGGGTCCTCGATTACGCTGTCGGGCGAAAGGGCGTCGTCCTGTATGTCTCCGGGGCCGGGGGCTTCCGGCGTATCCGGCACGGGGGGCGGGGCGATGTCCTCGGGATCGTACTGTGCTGTCTCGTAGTATTCCGGCTCCGATTGTCCGTCCTCTGCTGTGAGCATGAGGGCCATCGGAAGTAAAAATAAAATCGTAATCGTAATCAGTTTCATCTTGTTCTCCACTGGAAAGGGCCCTTTCATCAGTCCGGGCTTAATTCTTTACGGCTGTCGCCGATAATACGACTATATCGCTCAATTTATAACTCTGCTGTCCGGCTCCGACCGTCTGGCCGCTTTTAAGGTACGTCGCCTTGCTTTTCGGCGGAAGCGTCACGGGAAGCGTAGCAGTGCTCGTAGCGATTATCCCGGCGACCGGTGCTGGATAGGACGTATAAAGGAGCTTTACCTGCACGTCCTTGTAAGTGACGTCCGAGGTGTTCTCTATGGTCACAGAGCTCAGTATGGCGACCCGGGCGGCGGTGTAGAAAGACCAGTCTGTGATTTTGATAAACCACTCGGGATGAAGGACCTGGTTGCTGTTGTAGTCGAAAGCGTCTTGAGAATATGCATAACGCTCCGCGTAACAAACGGTTAGGGCCAGAAGGAGGGCCATGACGAGACCGGCGCTGAAACGCTTCATGGGAATAAGTTTAATATAAAACCGTCCCTACTACTACCGCGAAATTGCACACTCTACAGAAGCGCGTTCACTGTTATAATTATCCTGCGACGCCGCGAATTGAATGAAGAAAAACATATCGATAGCGATACTGGTTCTGGCCGCCGCCTCAGGTTGGGGGCTTTTCGCATACTATTATGCGAAATACGTCCCGGAAACGTACTACGGGAAGGCGTATCAGAAACACGCGCCGGAGTTCTCGCTCGTAGGTCACAATGGAAACCGTATCAGCCTCGAAGATCTCAGGGATAAAATCGTATTGATTTCATGGGGTTACACCAATTGTCCGGATGTCTGCCCCATGACTCTTTCGAAGCTGTCGAAGGTGATGGAGCAGCTCGGGGAGGATGCGGACCAGGTCGAAGTGCTGTTCGTGACGGTCGACCCCGAAAGAGACACCCCGGAGAGGATGAAGTCTTACGTCCCGTTTTTCAACGAGAAATTTATCGGCGTTACAGGGACCAGGGCCGAAATAGACAGGGTGGCCTCCGATTACAACGTCACTATCGTGAAGCATGAAGCTGTCTACGGGAGGAGTGAAACGGACACCTGGGACCGCTATCTGATGACCCATACGAATACCGTCCATCTCGTAGACAAGGACGGCAATCTCCTGCTTTCGTATCCGCACTACAAGCTTGACGTCGAAGGTATTACATCCGACATTAAAAAACTATTGCGATAGACTGAAAAAGAATCTACAATGCAATTTATCTGTACGCAGCTTGCAGGGAGGATTCATGAAGAGATTATCTCGAATCGCCGCCGGGCTTTCGCTTTTGATCCTTGTTTCGGTTCTGTCCACGGGTGGATGCAACGATAAAAAGAAGAAGCCCGACAGGGAAGAATTCGTCAATCCCGTGATCATTCACAGCCGCGACGGCGTTATCGACGAAGTCTTCGACGTCTTTTTCTCCGAGCACGAGGTAAACGGGAAGAGCTTCGTCAGCGCCACCTACAACGGGACTTTCGTTCCCCCTGTCCTCAGCGTGAGAAGGGGCGACAGGATACATCTCCGCGTGAACAACTCCATAGACCAGATGACCAACATGCATTATCACGGGATGAACATAAGCCCGCTGAGCCCGTCTGACGATATATTCATCATGATAACGCCTTCGAGCAGCTTCGATTACGTTATAGATATTCCCGAAGATCATCCCGAGGGGATGTTCTATTACCACCCGCACCTCTACGGCCTCACGGAAGAGCAGATCATGGGCGGCATGTCGGGCGGCCTTCTCGTGGAGGGCGTGCTCGAGCCGTTCCCGCAGTTAGAAGGCGTAAAGCACCAGATCATGTATCTGAAGGACGTTCAGATACAGAACGGCGAGTTCCCTCCGTCAGGCGGCATAGATCCGAGCGGGCCGACGAACTTCACCGTTAACGGGCAGACCAATCCCGTCCTCAGGATACGGCCCGGTGAGACTCAGTTCTGGACGCTCATGAACATCGGGGCAGACCTTTACTACGACCTCGAGCTCGAAGGGCACACGTTCTACGAGATCGAGAGGGACGGCAACAGGCGGAACCAGACGCTGGCATACGACGACCTGCTCCTGCCGACGAGCTCACGCGCTGGCGTTCTGGTGCAGGGCGGCGAGCCGGGCGTATACAGGCTTCGCGCCAAGAAGTTCAACACCGGCCCGCAGGGTGACCACTACGGCGGCGCGACGCTTTTGACGATGATTGTCGAAGGCGATCCCGTGGAGGACCCGATCGAGCTCCCGATACCGCAGGAAGAATTCCCGGTCGTCGAGAACTGGTGCGAGACGCCGGTCCAGAGGGAGCGGGAAATCATATTTTCGGAGACGGCCGACGGGGATACCTTCTTCATAAACGGGAGGGAATTCGACCCGACGCGCGTAGATACCGTCGTAGAAATCGGCGGGCTCGAAAGGTGGACTATTAAGAACACCTCCGGAGAGCTTCACGTATTCCACATCCACCTGACGGACTTTCAGGTATGTGAAGTCAACGGGGTACCGCAGCCGTTCATCGGAAGCCAGGATACCGTGAACCTTCCATACGAGGGACAGGACCCGAATTTCGAGGGCCCCGGAGAGGTGGTTGTCGTCATAGATTTCAGAAACCCGATCATCGAAGGGAAGGCTGTTTACCACTGCCACATAGGCGAGCACGAGGACAACGGCATGATGGCGGTATTCCAGGCGTGTCTCCCGGGAACGTGCCCGCCTGAAGAAGAATAAGGGAAAGCGTCCGGCTGTTCCGGCCGTTTTTCATTCAATCTCCGGCCATTCTTCGACCTCAGGTTCAGGGGATTCGAGCTTGAGCTCTTCGAGCCGCTTTCCGGTTTCGCGGACGAGCTCTTTCAAGCCTTCGCCCGTAGCGCCGGATATGGGGAATATGGGTATTCCCCTGCTCTCGAAATATTCCTTTACCTCTTCGAGCTTCTCCCTCGATTCAGTGATGTCTATCTTGTTCGGCGCGACTATCTGCGGCTTCTCGAAAAGATCGGCGCTGTAGGATTCGAGCTCGCGGTTTAAGGTTTCGAAGTCGTCTATCGGATCGCGTCCCGTTATCGGCGAGAGGTCGAGCACGTGTATAAGGAGCTTCGTTCTCTCCACGTGCCGGAGGAACTGGAGGCCGAGGCCCGCGCCTTCGTGAGCACCCTCGATGATGCCGGGGATGTCGGCTACGACGAACGTTTTTCCATCGACGTAGCTGACGACGCCGAGGTTCGGCACGAGTGTCGTGAACGGATAATCGGCGACCTTAGGGCGCGCGGCAGATATTCTGGAGATGAGCGTCGATTTCCCGGCGTTCGGGAATCCGATTATGCCTACGTCGGCCAGGAGCTTGAGCTCGAGAAGGAGCGTCCTTTCCTCCGGCTCGCCGCCGGGCTCGGCGTGCTTCGGGGCCTGGTTGGTCGAGGTGGCGAACCGGGCGTTGCCCTTTCCGCCGCGCCCGCCCCTTGCGACGAGGAGCGTCTCGCCGTTTCGTGTGAGGTCACCGATTATTTCGCCCGTCTCGAAGTCCCTGATTATGGTGCCGGGAGGGACGGGGACGTAGAGGTTTTCGCCGTTTTTTCCGTGCATGTCCTTACCCTTCCCGTGCTCGCCTCTCTTTGCTCTGTAGTGCTGCCTGTAGCGGTGGTCGAGGAGTGAGGCCATGTTCTCGTCGGCTATGATAAAGACGTCTCCGCCGTTTCCGCCGTCTCCGCCGTTCGGCCCGCCCCGGGGGACGTACTTCTCCCTCCTGAAGCTGACGCAGCCCCTTCCGCCCCCGCCGGACCTCACGTAAATCTTCGCCTCGTCTATAAATTTAACCATGGGGATAATATACATCGGCGGGG
>CAZUDM010000040.1:0-20576 GCA_964618635.1 uncultured Spirochaetia bacterium | reverse complement strand
ATCCGGACGTGGCGGACGCTTCGAGCGAGACCGTCCTCATGAACGTCACCCAGCCTTTCAGCAACCACAACGGCGGCATGATGGCCTTCAGCCCCAACGACGATTACCTCTACATCGGCATGGGCGACGGAGGCTCGGCCAACGACCCCGATAACAGGGCCCAGAACGGCGGCGTGGTCTTCGGCAAGATACTCAGGATTGACGTCGGGAACGGCACCGTTTTCAGGGCCGCGCCGGGAAATCCGTTCAGCAATAATCCATCGTTTCTGGGCAGCATATGGGCTCTCGGGCTCAGGAATCCGTGGAGGTTCAGCTTCGACCGCCTGAACGGCGACCTCTACATAGGCGACGTCGGGCAGAGCACGCGCGAGGAGGTGAGCTGGCAATCCGGCGACAGCTCCGGAGGGCAGAATTACGGCTGGCGCTGTATGGAGGGGAAGGTGTGCACGGGTCTTTCGGGATGCACGTGTAACTCCCCGGCGCTTACAATCCCCCTGCACGACTACACACACGCCGGCGGCAACTGCTCGATAACCGGGGGATACGTCTACAGGGGCACGGCGATACCGGAGCTCGACGGTACATATTTCTACGGCGATTTCTGCACCGGCAGGATATGGTCCTTCAAGCGAAGCGGCAGCGGCGCTGCGCAGCTCGTCGAGCGTACGGCGGAGCTCAGGCCACAGTCGGGCGGGACTATAAACAACATTACTTCGTTCGGAGAAGACGACAGGGGAGAGATATATATCGTCGACAGGGACGGCGAGATATACAAAATAGTCAGGAGAGCCGGGCCTACGCCCGCACCGACTCCGGTACCCACGGCTTCGCCTACTCCACGGCCGGGAAACCCCATGCTCGGAACGCTGAGCCCCGGGACGGCAGGCGTCCGGAACAGTATAATCGTGACGAACGCGCCCTCGGGAGCGCGGGTGAGGCTCGCCTATTCCCTGAGCTCCACAGGCTCCACGATCATAAGAGGAGGCGCGTGTAACGGCCGTGCCCTCAGCTTCAGGAGCGGAAGCATAATAGCGACGGGAACCGCGAATTCGAGCGGCCAGACTACTCTCAGTCCGACCCTTCCGTCAAGCACCGGCGGAAGAACGATCTACATGCAGGCCATAGTCGAGAGCGGAACCACCTGCCTGTTCACTAACAAGGTATCGCAGTCCATCGGCCGTGCCCAAGGCTCGCCCGGGGGCGGCAGCGGGGGACGTCCGCGTCCGTCGCGGCCGGGAGGAGGATTCGGGGGCTTCGGGGGCGGTAGCGGCGGTGGTGGTTTCGGATCCGGCGGCGGTGGATTCTTCGGAAGATAGGCGCGGGCCCTTAAAACACAGGGTAATTCCGGATTTCTCAGGGAATGAGATTTATTCGCCGACGGGCACGTAAATCTTTCCGCCCGCACCGGCAAATTCCTTCGACTTCTGCTCCATTCCGGTCTTTACGGCGTCGGATTCGGAGAGGCCTTTCGCACGGGCGTAGTCCCTCACTTCCTGAGTTATCTTCATCGAGCAGAATTTCGGCCCGCACATCGAGCAGAAGTGAGCGACCTTCGCCCCTTCGGCGGGGAGGGTTTCGTCGTGGAATTCCCTCGCTGTGTCAGGGTCGAGCGAGAGGTTGAACTGGTCGTTCCACCTGAATTCGAACCTCGCCTTGCTGAGGGCGTTGTCCCTTATCTGCGCAGCCGGGTGCCCTTTCGCGAGGTCGGCCGCGTGGGCGGCTATCTTGTAGGTTATGACGCCTTCCTTGACATCGGTCCTGTTTGGAAGGCCGAGGTGCTCCTTCGGCGTCACGTAGCAGAGCATCGCCGTCCCGTACCACCCTATCATCGCCGCTCCTATCGCGGAAGTGATGTGGTCGTAGCCGGGCGCTATGTCCGTCGTAAGCGGCCCGAGCGTGTAGAACGGCGCTTCATGGCACCATTCGAGCTGCTTGTCCATGTTCTCCTTGATCATGTGCATCGGAACATGGCCGGGGCCTTCTATCATCACCTGTACATCGTGCCTCCAGGCGATTTCCGTGAGCTCGCCGATGGTCTTGAGCTCGGCGAACTGCGCCCTGTCGTTGGCGTCGGCTATGGAACCGGGCCTGAGGCCGTCTCCGAGGGAAAAGGCTATGTCGTATGCCTTCATTATTTCGCATATCTCTTCGAAGTTCGTGTAAAGGAAGCTTTCCTTATGATGGGCGAGGCACCACTTGGCCATTATCGAGCCGCCGCGCGAGACTATGCCCGTGACCCTGTCGGCCGTGAGGTGAATGTATCCGAGAAGAACGCCCGCGTGTATGGTGAAATAATCGACGCCCTGCTCGGCCTGCTCTATGAGCGTATCGCGGAATATCTCCCACGTCAGATCCTCGGCCTTTCCGTCCACCTTTTCGAGCGCCTGGTAAATCGGCACTGTGCCGACCGGCACGGGGGAGTTTCGCATGATCCACTCCCTCGTCTCGTGTATGTTCTTCCCGGTCGAGAGGTCCATTATCGTATCAGCCCCCCACCTGCACGCCCAGACGGCCTTTTCCACCTCTTCCTCTATGCTCGAAGTGACGGCGGAATTGCCGATGTTGGCGTTTATCTTTACGAGAAAATTCCTCCCGATAATCATCGGCTCGGATTCGGGGTGGTTGATGTTGGAAGGTATTATAGCCCTTCCACACGCGACCTCGTCCCTCACGAACTCGGGGGTGATGTGCGTCCGGGGAATGTTCGCTCCGAAGCTCTCGCCCGGGTGATATTTCCCGAGCTCTCCCAAGCTGCCGCGCAGCTCGTCTATGCGCTGGTTCTCGCGTATCGCGATGTATTCCATCTCGGGGGTGATTATCCCCTTCCGCGCATAGTGCATCTGCGTGACGTTCGCGCCGGATTTTGCACGCAGCGGCTTTCTCACGTTCCTGAACTTGATTGCCAGAACGCCGGATTTTCCCGAAGATGCGCGGGCGAATTGCGAAGAAAATCCGGGAAGCTCTTCGACGTCCCCCCGCCCGAGAATCCAGCCGCTCCGGAGGGGTTCGAGACCCTTGTGAACGTCTATTTCCTTAGCAGGATCGGTGTAGGGGCCGCTCGTATCGTATACTGTTATCGCGCGGTTCGCCTGCGGCGAGCCGTCGCCGCCGAACGCGGGTGCGGAGTCTCCGACCTCTATCTCGCGCATCGCGACTTCTATAGGATGAAGCTTTCCCTTAACGTAAACTTTCCTGGAATTGGGGAACGGGCTACGGGTTATTGCGTCGCGGCCCGGTATTTTTTCCAGTTTTGTATTTATTCCCATAGGATAAAGCTCCCTTTTAATTCTCTACGCACTTACCCCGGGCAGGGGCCCCTTCAGAGTAGTATAAAAGTAACCACCCCAAAGCGCAATCGAAGAGGGATTGTGTAAGCCGGGCCGTCCAGTAAAATAAACCCCATGCCGGATATAGTCCTCGGGATCGAAACGTCGTGCGACGAAACCTCCGCCGCCGTAATCTCGGACGGGCGCAGGGTTCTGTCCAACATCGTCGCCTCGCAGGCCGACATACATAAGGAATATGGAGGCGTAGTCCCCGAGATCGCATCGAGAAAACACGTCGAGCTCATACTCGCCGTTATTAAAAAGTCGCTCTCCGATGCGGGCGTGGAAAAGAGCGACATACAGGGCGTCGCGGTAACGAGCGGCCCCGGGCTCATAGGGGCGCTCATGGTCGGGCTCTCGACAGCCAAGGCCCTCGCTTACGGGCTCGGCGTGCCGCTCATAGGGGTCAATCACCTCGAAGCGCACCTCTCCGCCGTCCACATCGAGCATGAAGTAGAATTCCCGTTCGTCGGGCTCGTCGTCTCTGGGGGCCATACGAGCCTTTACCTGGTAAGGGGCTACACTGAATTCACGATCCTCGGAAAAACGAGGGACGACGCAGCGGGCGAGGCGTTCGACAAGGCCGCGAAGCTCCTCGGGCTCGGATACCCGGGCGGCGTTCAGATCGACAGGCTGGCTAAAGAGGGAGACCGTGAAGCCGTCAAGTTCCCGAGGCCTTTCAAATCTTCTTCGACGTTCGACTTCAGCTTCAGCGGTTTAAAGACGTCGCTCGTTTATTACCTGAGAGGGCATCCGTCTCCCGGCGACAAAGAGCTCCGCGACATATGCGCCGGGTACCAGGAGGCGATTGCCGAAACGCTCGTCGAGAAGGCACTCCTCGCCGCGAAGGCGCGCGGAGTTAAGAGCGCCGTCATGGCCGGCGGCGTCGCGTGCAATTCGAGGCTGAGAGCACTCGCCGCCGAGAGGTTCGGCGAAGAGGGAATAGGAGTTTATATACCTTCTCCGGTTTACTGTACAGACAACGCGGCGATGATAGGCGTCCTCGGCTCATACACTTTTAAAGAAGGCAGGACGTCTGACTTCTCGCTCGGCCCGTTTTCGACCTCGCGTACGAGGTACGTGAGAGGAAAGGGCATGCTCGGGAAAGCCTCCCCGGCTCAGTCCTCGTAATCCACTACCGCCCTGTCGGTGCGAATCTCACCTACGAAATCGACTATCTTGAGATGCTCCGGATGGTTCTGGTATGCGTCTAACCCGTCCCTGTCCGCGAACTCCGAGTAGAGGACCACGTCGAACGCCGCAGGAGAGGAGTTGAAATTGATCCCGACCTCGAGCGCCTTTATATCTCCTATTTTGTCTTTTAAATCTTCCAGCGACTGCTTCAGCTTTTTCGCGTTCTCTTCCCTGGACGCACCGGCGGCGGAATCCTTGAGTCTCCACATCACGATGTGCTTTATCACTTCACATCCTCCTGAAACGGGTTAATTTGAGGCCCCGGAAATAGAGAATCCCCGGCGGGACCGCCCTTTTGATTTTTCCGGGGAAGCACATAGAATAATACTACTGGAGCAAAAGATTCCAAACAACGGGGCGGATACGCAAGAGGGGGTTTTGGCCGGTCACCCCGTCCTTTCGATATACTTAAGTCTTTGAGCTCGGAGCACGCATGAGGCGGTCGGGAGAATAAGGCGTTGGCTGTTACGGAAGTGGAAGAGCCCGGACGGGGCAGAAAGACTTACGACCTTAAAATAATAAAGTGGCTTTACGGTTTCACGGGGCCGTACAGGAAATACATGTTCCTGTCGCTCGTCCTTATGCTCGTCACAGCCGCGCTCGAGCTCGCCGTCCCCTACATAGCCAAGGTGGCCGTCGATAAATATATATACCCATCCTGGAGCGTTGCGTCGTTCGAGGGCGAAGCCGGCGAAAAGCCGGGAGGCGGGAAGCTCGAGGAGAAGCTCCTGGCCGAAGACCCCTCGCTCGTCATAAAGCTCGGTGAAAACTCTTATCTCGTCGATATGTCCGCGCTCGGTAATGCCGACAGGAGCGACCTCGAAAAGCTCGGCGTCGTCACGGCCGAGAAGTTCCTCGTAATAAAACCTGAAGAGCTGCCGGCCGAAGACCGGGCGGAGATCGGCGGGATAATAGAGAGATACCCGGATGCGTTCGGCGAGGCCGGCGGCGCGTACTACATAAGCTACGCCGCGCTCAAGGGACTCAGCCGGGGCGACCTTCTCACTCTCCGAAGCGAAGAAATAAGGGAGGTCGGCATACTGGCGGCCGCGCTCTTTTTGTGCCTCCTGGGTGTATTCGTATTCAGCTCCGCGTTCACTTACCTCCTCAACTATTCCGGCCACAGGATAATGCACACGATAAGGACGGAGGTCTTCACCCGTACCCTCGGGCTCCCTCAGGCGTTCTTCGATAAAAACCCTGTCGGCAGGCTGACGACGAGGGTCACGAGCGACGTCAACGCCATAAACGAAATGTACACGTCCGTCGCCGTCCAGTTCGTCAAGGACATACTGGTCGTCATAGGCGTATTCGCCGTCATGTTTTACATGAACGCCCCCCTTACGCTCTTTGTCGCCCTCTTCACGCTCGTCCTCTGCCTCTTCGCCGGGCTCTTCAGGATGAGGCTCAAAACCGTCTACCGTGACGTCAGGCGCTCCATTGCGAAGTTAAACGCGTTCGTTCAGGAGAGCGTCCGGGGCATAGTTCTCATAAAGCTCTACAACCGCGAGATGCAGAACTTCGAGAGGTTCAAGGAGACGAACAGGGAAAACTTCAAGGCCAACATGGACCAGCTCTGGGTCTACGCGACCTTCAGGCCGTTCATCGAGTTCACGAGCGTCTTCACGGTGGCCTTTATTATATGGTACGGCGGCCTCAAAGTGCTCGCGCTCGACCTCACTCTCGGCGCGCTCATCGCGTATCTCTACTACGTGCGCATGCTCTTCAGGCCCATCATGGAGCTCGCGGAAAAATACAACCTCTTCCAGTCGGCGGCTGCTGCATCGGAGAATCTCTACGACCTCTCCCATGAAGAGATGGAACCTAATGGGAGAATGGGCGACGGAACCTTAAAAGGAAGGCTCGAATTCAGGAACGTATGGTTCTCTTATAACGGAGCCGACTGGGTGCTGAAGGATATCTCCTTTACCATCGAGCCGGGCGAGACGGTCGCGCTCGTCGGCCTTACAGGCTCGGGAAAAACCACGATCGTAAATCTGATACTCCGGTTCTACGATCCCGACAGGGGACACATATATCTCGACGGCGTGGATATAAGAGAGCTGAGCCCCGAATTTTTGCGGAGCAAAATAACGGCGGTATTCCAGGACTTATTCCTCTTCGGGAAAAAGCTGTCTCAGGATGGGCAGGACGAATTCTCGCGCTCGATAGAAATAGACGAGATCAAGTCCGGCGACGGCGTCATATCCTCCGGCGAAAAACAGCTCGTCTCGCTGGGGCACGCCCTTTCGAAAGACGCCGGGATACTCATTCTCGACGAGGCCACTTCGAGCATAGACGCCCGCATCGAGAGGAACATACAGAAGGCCCTCCGTAACGGTAAGCATGAGCGCACCACGCTGATAATAGCCCACAGGCTTTCGAATGTGAGGCACGCCGACAGGATAATAGTCCTCCACAAGGGCGAGATATCCGAAAGCGGGACCCACGCTACCCTCATCTCTCACAAGGGAATTTACTACAATCTCTACGAGCTTCAGAGCGAGATACAGCGCTTCTCGCTCCTGGCCGATTAGAATGGGGAGGGCCGGAGATTACGCTGATAGAAACACACCTCCTTTCCGGCCACAAAAAGAGACTCGCTTCGTATCTGGGCATGAGGGAGGAGCTTGGCGGCAGGGAGCTGCACATGGCCGTCTGCCCCCTGCCCGTGCCGATAATCGGAGGGCTGACGGGAAATCAGGGCGGCCCGGTGCTGGGCTTGAGTGCGAGTGAGTGGGCGTTTTTAGCCTTCACGCCGAACGGCGAGGGAAAAGTCCGGCTCTACAGCACCGACTACCCCGGCATAACCGAATTCCCGCTAAGTAACATCAAATCACCCGCCCGGGGAGACTGGGGGAGGTACGCAGTGTGGGCGGCGCGGACGCTCAAAGACCGCCTTGGAATTGAAACGGGTTTCACGGGCGTCCTCAGCCTACCGCAGATTTCAGTCGAAACGGGCGGATACACGGCGGAGGCGCTCCTCTATATAACAGCCGGGGCGGCCGTAAACGGCATAGAGCTTTCGGCAAGGGAGGCAGCCGAGCTCGAAAGGGTGATGGATAACGACTATGTAAAGTCTCTCGCAAACCCCGCGTGCACGGCCATCGCTGTACACGGGAAGAAAGGCTCCCTCCTTTACCTCGATAGAGCGGCGGCCCACGCCATGCCCCATCCCGGCCGCGAAGTGGGAGACACGTTCAGGATAATGATCGTCAACTCCGGGCTGCCGGCCGGAGCGCTCACGGACGTGCTCAGAACCCGCGCCGAAGAATGCAGAAAGGCGGCGGGGTTTCTCGGCATAATGGGAGGGCTGAGGTCGGCCCCGACGCTGTCCCACGTCCCCGAAAAAGTGTTCATCGAGAAATCGGGAAAGCTCCCGGAGGAGCTCGGGCGACGGGCCGCACACTACTACGCCGAATCGTCCCGGGCGGGAGCCGGCGTTGCCGCGTGGAAGGCGGGAGATCTCGTGAAGCTCGGGAGGCTCATGAACGAGTCTTCCGAGAGCGCGTTCGATAATTACGAGGCGGGGGCCGCGGCCATCCGGTCCCTCGCGGAGATTATACGCGGCACGGATGGAGTGTACGGATGCGCCTACGACGGGGGCATCTCGCTCACGGCGCTCGTCGACAAAGACTTCCCCGAAGAGGCGGGACAAGTCATCCTCGACGGTTTCGCCGACAGGCATCCCGAGCTTAAAGAGAAAGCTGCTGTCTCTTTCTCCGGCACGGACGACGGCCTACGCACGGCTTGATGCCAGAGTGGAATTTTTCCTATTACTAATATATAATATTCATTAAATATATTTAATAATACCGTGGCAAACAATGTCAGATAGAACATATTACTTGGCTCAATTTGATCACCTTGGTGACAGCAGATTTGCAGACTTCTTAAATAGTTTGCTCAAAGAAATTTTTGGGCAGTCTTTGGTCCTATTCGGGAGCGGAAAAGATGGAGGAAGAGACGCAACTTATGAGGGCATTCCCAATAAGTACGAACGGATCGATGGTTATTGGATTTTTCAATATAAATTCCATGAGATAGCAAGAGTTAGTAACAGAGAAGCCAAAGCAAAGGTAAAAGCTGACATATCCAAAGAAATTGAGAAAGTGCTTAAAAGACCGAGGAAACCAGATTGTTATATATTAATAACTAACGCAGAACTATATAGCTCGGATTTTGCAGATTGGCTCGATTCTGAAATAAAACCGAAATATGGTCCACTGTTTAAACATCTAGATTTTTGGGATGCGAAAAGACTTTTTCCATATTTAAGTGACCCAGATTTCTCAAAACTCAGAGAAAAATTTTTCTCTGAAACAATTACAAACCTCAGTGATTTAAGTGATGTGATACGAGACAGTCTTGTAGATAAAAAATATCCAAGAGAAGCTTTAGAACTAATAAGAGCAGGCATACATTCCAGAAATTTCGAATGGTTCAACGATACACTAAAGAAATACTACAATTTAGTAAACGAATTGGTTAAAAGTGAACTAGCCGAAATCATTCAAATATGGTTAACAAAATACCCAGATCGTTCTAAAGATATCCTTGAGACATTATATGATTTGTACGCACCGATCGACTTCTCGTTGGATACAAATAGCTACTATTTTGAAAACCACTCTACGAGTATTATCACGGAGATTTTGGTTCAAATAACTAATCATTTTACAATGAGAAATGACCAACCTAGTCTTAAAAAAATGAAAGACTTTATATCCACCCGATTCGATCTTATTTCGGACAACTCAAAATACTATTTCAGAACGCCACCCCATATTTATACAGCACTTATTAAGTTATATTCAGACCTCACCGATTTAAATAAAATCATGAATCAGATTTCATTTCAATACACGTCGAGATTTGGACAAATCTACAAAGGGTACGAGCTTATGGGCGGAGGAGTATCCCAGTCCGGTTCCGAGTATTCTTTAACAGATCTCGCAATAGTTGACGATTTTCTAATTACAGTATTCCGAGATAACTATCTCATTAACCCAAATGAGTGTTGGTCTAAAATTGAGGACGAAATCTTATCACGAAGAGTATCGAAATCTAATGCCAGTTGGGTCTTAAGGTCAACCATTCCGTTACTGATTGACAGATTAAAAGACAAAGAAACAGAAATTATCAGCAAAGACCATATTCTGAAACTTATTAATCTTCAACGAGGCATTCCGTCCTATAGTGACAAAATTTTTCATCTTTTGAGAAAAGATGCAGATAAAATACCGGAAACGATACTGACAGAATTAATAGAAGCAGATATTGCCAAATATGGGATTCCTACTAATGTATTTGTAGTAATACTTTTATTTGAACTTATTAATCAGGGTAGTGAAAATGCAAAATCCATCTTACTGAACCTATTAGAAAGCGAAAAATACTTGAAATACGATTTGATTAATTCAGATACATTAGTCCACTTCCATATAATAAAAGACAAACCCGATGTCAAATTAGATATAATCGAAAAACTTCTAAAAAGTGATGTCTGGAAAGAAAAAACTCAGCAGGAACATAGCGCATATGCTATTATGGCCGACTTACCAAGAGCCTTTTCTGGAACAGCCCTAGAATTAGCAATAAAGAAGAATGGTGATTTAGATTTCCTAAATGAATTCTTGGACGACAACACCGATGATCTGAGAATCAAATTAGTCTTTGAATCACTGCCTGAAATCTCTAAAATATTTCCCCAACAATCTCATTCCTTCATAGAAGAAAATTTGAAGGATAAAAATTCTGTTTCTACATATATCAAAGATTCTTATACTCGAAGTCAGTTAATTTCAGTTGCCGACGAACTAGCCGATCAAGGAATGGGGGAAGGGGCACTATGGATTGTCGATAAACTCTTAAATGATCCTGATCCGAGTAAAAATGATGAAAAGGAGCTTAACTATCATAAAATGATAGAGAAAGGGGAAGAAATTATTGTAATATCCTCGGTTAGGGGAAAAATTCCATGGGTATTACAGAAACTAGCCCTTAATAAGAAATTCATCGTCAAGTCTTTTGACAAAATAAAAGAATTACTCGACAAAGAAGACAATCTATATGTCATTCAACAATGTATTATTGCTCTTACCGAAATATTAATTCGAAAAAATTGGCTTCAACCAAAAAATAAACAAAAAGAATTACACGATCTCATATTCTCTACGCTTAGAAATTATTCAAAGTATCCCTCAATTCAACAACGATTAGTTTATTTATTCATTCGGTATCATGATCTCAATGAAGATGATGCTGAAGAAGTTATTCGGAAATTGGACAATACCTCTAAAATAGCACACTTCATAATCTATAATGCTCTTGACCGTTCACAAATAGCCAACGGCCAGAAGAAGTTTAACCCAGAAAAATTTAAGGTAATTCTAATAGATAGCGTTAAAAATGGAAATGATGATTTGAGGAGGGAAATTGCCTGGAATTTAGAGAGAAGACTAGAGGGTAACCCAAATGAATTTAATAGACTCATAGAATTCATTGATGTATTTGTCTCTTCTCATTATTCACAGAACGTTTTCATTTCAATTTTTAGCATTATAGAAGACAATATCAAAGATCATTACAATCCTTGCAAAGGTTGGCTTAATTCAATTTTAATTAAAGTGCGCGAATTTCTTAAATCTCCGGACAGACCACAAGAACTAACATACGGGGTACCTTTTGAAGTAGGCTTGCCAAGCATACTAGAAGAAATTGCCAAGACATCAGCAGACGACTATCTAGAAGTTGTCAAAAATCTATGTGAATTGGCAAAACTAGACAACGTAATAATCTATGACATTAAAAGTGTTTTTGAGGTATACAAAGTTATTGACTCGAAGAAGAGAAATAAAATCTTACCTAAGCTCGAAGCCTTGTGGAAACCTTTGGTAAGAAAGAACCCGAGACTCGTCGAAATTGATTGGACAAATTGACTAGGAAAGCACGCGCCCATCCCGAAAGCTGGGTTGGAGTGGACTTGGAACCGGTCAAAACGCCCCCGCCGCATATAGACCCGTCGTGAATTTTAAAAAAGTTTAGGTATCCTAATTTCCGGGAGATACCTTAAACAAACGGTATAGGCTGATGTCGATATTCGACCCTGTATACAGGCAGAAAAATATTGGGGGGCAGATCGCCCGTACCCTCTTTCACATCGGTCAGGCCGTAAAAGGGATGTTCTGGGACAAGAGCAGGCTCGAGCACCTGACGCCCGCCCAGGTAAAATCCCTCCTCTTCATCAACTACACCAGGAGCGACGCCATAACCATAGGCAACATGGCGAAGTATCTCACCTGCACCCCGGCTACGGCCAGCGGAGTGATAGACTCCCTCGAAAAGAAAGACCTCATAATGAGGAGCCGCGACCCGGAAGACAGGCGCAGGGTGCATCTCTCCCTGACTCCGGAAGGGGCTCGTGTCGCGGGAGAGGTAGAGAACATAGGGAACGAAATCGAGGAGATTATAGCCTCGTTTTCCCCCGAAGAGCAGAAGATGCTCGAAAGACTTCTCGTCACGATAGCCGAAAAGTTGATGGAAAAGGGTCTGATATCGTCCTCGGACATATGCACGGATTGCTGCTTCTTCAAAAAGGACTCGAACCGCGGCAACTCTAAGCCCCATTACTGCGAAAACCTTCACATAATGCTGAGCGAAGAGGACACCTGCAAGGAATGTCCTCACCATAAAAAAACCTTCAATTAATAATCAAAAAAATTTTTGTCCGCGATATTTAGGATTCCTAAATATTAGGTATACTAATCATCAACAACGATTTCAGGGCGTGTCATGAAGCTGAGACAATATTCTTACCTTGACGAAGGGGAACGGGGTATCGACCACTCGCTCGACGAGGAAGAGCTTTCCGGCGACTTCGAAACGGACGCTGGGGACGAGGAGCTTTCCGACGACGAAAGCGGAGACGATGGCTCCGGGCGCGGAAGCGAAGCGGCGGACAGGAACTACAGGCTCCTTTTCGCCTATTTCACCGACCTCAACAAGGAGACCCTCCTTACGAGGCGGGGCGAAGCCGTGCTCGCGGCGAAGATAAAGGCCGCAGAGGCGGGCGCGGAAAAGATGCACAAGCTCCTTAATCCCGGGCGGCGCGGAAAGCGCGGCGAAACGAGAAGCCGGGAAACACTGGAAGCCCTTTACGCCGCTTACAAATCCATGTCGCGGCACGTTCAGGACAAGTTCATAAAGTCTAACCTCAGGCTCGTGATCGAGCTCGCCAACAGGTTCACGGGAAGAGGGCTCCCACTCACCGACCTCATACAGGAAGGCAATATCGGTCTCATGAAGGCCGTCAAAAAGTTCGACCACACGAAGGGCTTCAAGTTTTCCACATATGCGTCGTGGTGGATAAACCAGTCCCTGTCGCGGGCAGTGATGGAGCAGACCCACATCATCCCGATACCCGTTTACCTCCAGGAGCTTTCGGCCAAGGTGTATAAGGCCAAGACGCGCCTCGAGCGGGGCGGTGTCGAGCGCCCCCACCCGGAGCAGATAGCCGAGGCCACGGGGCTGCCGACGGACGCCGTGAGCGCAATACTCAGGGGGAATGATCTTGTCATACCGCTCGAATTCGCCCCGGGAGACGACGACTCGAAGACTTATCTCGACGTCACGCCCGACCCCGAAGCGAAGATGCCCGAATACTTCATGGCGACGAGATCCATCACGGAAGAGGTCAGGAGCTCTCTCGGGCTTCTCTCGGAGCGTGAAAGGGACATTCTCAAGATGAGGTTCGGTATCGACTACGACGAGGACCACAAGCTCGACCAGATAGCGGGCAAGTACGGCCTCAGCCGGGAGCGCGTGAGGCAGATAGAAAAGGAAGCGCTCACTAAGCTCGCGGACTCGGAGCACGGCAGCGTCCTCAGGGGTTTGCTTAACTAAACCGATTCCGGGGCCGATTTTCTACGTAATCCGCTCCCTGAAACTCCACAAAAATAACCGGAAATAACGGCCGCGGTCAGTTATTCGACGCAGTCTTGAACTGTATGGTATCGGGAAAGGGGAATCTCGTGTGCTCTTCCTTGCCGTCGAGCTCTTCGACGTCCCGCGCGCCGAACTCGCGGAGCCGCGCTATGACTTCGAGAACTACCGTCTCGGGAGTGGAAGCGCCGGAGCTCAGCCCCACGACCATTCCCTCCCTGAACATGGCTCTGTCGAGGTTGTCGGCGCCTTCTATGAGATAGGCGTTCTTTACGCCGTTTGCCTTCGCCACTTCGACGAGGCGGTTCGAGTTAGAGCTCTCCGGAGACCCCATGATGAATATGATGTCGGCCTGTTTCGCAAGCGCCTTCACGGCGTCCTGCCTGTTCTGCGTGGCGTAGCATATGTCGAGCTTGGAGGGGCTCACGATATTCGGGAACCTCCTCTTCAGGGCTTCGAGTATCTCCCTCGTATCGTCTACGCTTAGAGTAGTCTGTGTTACGTAGGCAACCTTGTCCGGGTCATTGAGCTCGAGGCTCTCGGCCTCCTCGACGGACTCCACGACTACAACCCGGTCCGGCGCTTCGCCGCTCGTGCCTATCACCTCGACGTGGTTCCTGTGCCCTATCATGACTATCGTGTAGCCGAGGTCGGCGTAGTGCCTGACTTCGTTGTGCACCTTCGTCACGAGCGGGCATACTGCGTCGACCACTTCGAGCCCGCCGTCGAGGGCTTCGTTCCATACGGCCGGGCTCACGCCGTGGGCGCTGAAAATCACCTTCGCGCCCTCGTCGCTTATCTCGTCGAGCTCTTCGACGAACTTGACCCCTTTTTGCTTGAGGGTCTCGACGACGCGCTTGTTGTGCACTATGGCGTGGCGGACGTATATCGGCGCACCGTAGGTTTCGAGCGCGCGCTCCACCATCTCTATAGCGCGGTCTACCCCGGCGCAGAATCCCCTCGGCTTGGCTACAATTACACGCATACTATTCTCCCTTCATAATAATACACGTTTCGGCAGCGGTTCATAAGCCCCTTCCGGACTGTCGAAGCCACCGAAAAAAGCTATGATCGCAGGTAACCGTCCACAAACGCATAGAATTCTTCCCTGTTATCGAGCATGATCCAGTGGGAGACCGCGCTGAATTCCCTGAGGTCAAGCCCGTTCGCCGTGATGTATCTCTTGGTCGAATCCATGACGGGCCGCGCCCCCGCGCAGTAGACCCGCTTGACCTTAAGATCGCGATAGGCTTCAGAAATCTCGTTGTTCCCGTCCTTGTCCTCGTCGGCGGCTCTGTCCACAAGCTCGGCAGCCGTTTTGGCGAACGCCGCAGGATCGCATTCGATGACGGAATCGTAGTACTTTATCGTCGAGGCGCTTTCGAAATCCTCGAGGGCGCGCTTTTTGAACCCCCCTTCGCGGAGCCAGTATCCGAACTTTGCCATATCGTAGCCGCAATCCTTGAGCGCGTTCACGGCGTTCGAGGATTCGACGAGCGTCTCCCGGGCTATGCACCCCTCGGCGTTGACGAGCTTTTTAATTATTCCGGCGCTGTCGTCCCTGCACATGTACGTCCCCAGAACTCCGCCGTACGAATGCCCGACCACGAAGACCTCGTCGAGCCCGAAATGCCCGATAAGCGCGAACATGATTTCTACCTGGTGCGGGAGAGAATAATTCGCATCCTTGTCGGTCTTTACTTTCTGACTCCTCCCGAAGCCGAGAAGGTCGGGGACTATAAGCGAGCTGTTCTTGAGCAAACCGAACGCGTCGAAAAAGCATCGGCCCGACTCACCCACACCGTGCAGGAAAAGCACGGGCGGCCCTCCCCCCTCTTTTATCCTGTGCCTGACGAATATATCGAAACCCAGAAGATTTATTGATTCGGCTTTCACGACGGTCCTCCCTTCAATCATGATTGTGTGTCGAGTTGGGATAAACCTGGCGATTTGCCCTTCCATTCCCGGCGCTGTTATATTATGAATCGTGTTAGCGAAATTCCCAGCTTTTCATTCTAAAGCCCCGTACCCCGGGGTTCGTGCTTAAAATCCCTTCGCTGACGAAGCGAACCTCAACGAGGTAAACGTAATGAGACTCAAAGATAAGGTAGCCATCATAACGGGCGGATCGTCGGGCATCGGAAAGGCGATAACGCTCGGATATCTCCGGGAAGGCGCGAAGGTCGTAATCTCCGCCCTTCACGAGGACCAGTGCGTTGAAACCGTAAAGGAGGCCGAGGCCCTGGGAGGCGAAGCGGCGTATTTTACGATGGACGTGTCAGACCTCGGAAAGCACAAGGAGCTTCTGGACTTCACTATCGGCAAATTCGGTAAGGTCGACATACTGGTGAACGACGCCGGATACGCACGGCGTGAGGGGATTTTCGACGTAACCCCCGACGGCTGGGACAAGATGATGGACATAAACCTGAAGAGCGTCTTTTTCCTCTCGCAGGCCTTCGCAAAACAGGTGATAAGCCAGGGGACTCCAGGGAGGATAATAAATATAGGCTCTGTCGCGGGAGCTATGGACATGCATCCGATATCCATAGCCTATCACGCCGCCAAGAGCGCCGTCATGCAGTTGACGCGAGTCATGGCCGTCGACCTCGCGTTAAGCAATATAACCGTAAACTGCATCGGCCCCGGCTCGACGATAACGCCTCTCTCGGCGTCGTCGAACCCGGAATACGACGAATACATGACGAGCGGCATACCGGAGGGCAGGCGCGGCCGGCCGGAAGACATGGTTCCCCCGGCGGTGATGTTCGCGACTGACGAGGCGGCCTACATTACGGGACAGACGATATTCGTCGAGGGCGGCGCGATGTCGGTTTATCTCGGGAAGGCCGAACCCGATTTCAAGGCCTAAGGGATTATTTCCGGGCGGAGGAGGAAATCGGCTTTCTCCCTGTGCGCGGCGATGTAGGGAAGGTAGCCGTCGAAAAAGGCGCTCTTTTTTATAAGCCAGTCTTCGCGGGTCATGTGACGGACCGATTCGTCGCGGGGCTCGGCCTGTCCGAGGGCGACGTCCGTAGGGACGTCCACGAACACTTTGAAGTCGACGTACCCGGCGAGCTCGTCGTCGAATGAAAACAGCCCTTCGAGTATGAAATACCTGCACCCCGAAGGATCGAAGCTCAGGCTTCCTTCGAGAAGCCCGTTTTCGTTCCTGTAAAGCCCCGCGAGCTCGACGGCCTCGCCGCTTTTAACGGCTCGAAGAGTGTCCCTGACCTTATCTATGTCGTACCAGCTCCGGAGATTAACGTCCCCGGTCCTCGCCTTCCCTTCCCATTCCGGGCGGCAAAGGCAGACGAAGAGGTCCATCGGGAGAAGGAGCGAATGCGGAGAAAACGCCTCCCTCAGCTTCTCCCCGAAGTAGCTCTTGCCGCTTCCGATAGAGCCGTCGACGGCGATCACGGCGGGGAAGCCTTTTACCCGTGAAGCTATCTCGTTTGTGATTTCTGTAAGGTTGATACCGGCAATTATAATGCTTTAGATTATCCCGAGCAACTTGAGCGCTATGATGAATATTGCAACTACCATGACGTAGCGTATTACCCTTTCCCCGCCCTTGACCGAATACCGGGCAGCGCACCATCCGCCGACCCCGTTTCCGGCGGCAAGGCTCAGGCCGAGAGGCCAATCGACGTTGTCCGTCCATATGAATATAATCAGCGCCGGGATCGTGAATATCATCGAGATGAACATCTTGTGCATGTTCACGTAAACGAGATTCATCCTCATGAGGTGATAGAGTGCGGCCATGATGAGAAATCCGACGCCGACCTGTATGAATCCGCCGTAAAAGCCGACGGCCAGCATCGCCGGATAAACGAGCCACGTTTTTCTTTCCGTTAGCGCTTTGCCTCCGTGTTTTGACTGCGGAACGAGCATAGTGATTATGACGCCTATCATGACGATGCCCAGTATGCGGTCGAACCATTCGTTGCTTATATTGACGGCGACGAGCGCGCCAAGGACTGCGCCCGGGATCGTTAGCGCGGCGAGCTTGAGGCTCTTTTCGATAGCCGAGACCTTTTCATTTCTATAGGAGAGCGTCGCGAGAATGCTCTGGATAAGAATTCCGACGCGGTTCGTGCCGTTGGCGGCGGCACCGTCGAGGCCGATGAATATGAGCGCGGGGAGCGTCAGGCTGGAGCCGCCTCCCGCCATGACGTTTATGGCGCTGGCCACCGCGCCCACTCCGAATAATATAAGGATTTCCAGATACTCAGGCATAAGGACCGCGCATTCGGACGGCCCGGGGCCTGGGCGGGAATATCCGAAGCAGGTTTAGTATATCAGTCAATCCCCGATTGACAAAACGGCGCCGGAGGGGAGATAATGTCAGCGAATATTCCACTCGGCAGAGAAGCCCGCACCCAAAATGATCGAAAGGTTATTCGGACTTAAAGAGAACGGCACGACCCCCGGACGAGAGATTACGGCGGGGCTCACGACGTTCATGACGATGTCGTACATAATCTTCGTCCAGCCCGCGGTGCTCGGGGCGGCGGGGATGGACCCCGGTGCGGTCATGGTCGCTACGTGCCTCGCGAGCGCTCTCGGAACGGTCCTCATGGCGCTCCTCGCCAACTACCCGATAGCGATGGCCCCCGCGATGGGGCACAACTTTTATTTCACGTACATAGTCGTCCTCACGCTCGGCTATTCGTGGCAGGAGGCCCTCGGGGCCGTATTCGTCGCCGGGCTTATATTCATACTTCTCTCGTCGGTCGGCCTCCGGGAGACGCTGATGAACGTCCTCCCCGGGTGCCTAAAGAACGGCATCCCCGTCGGTATCGGCCTCCTGATAACACTCGTCGGCCTCGAATGGTCGGGGATTGTAACCGGGCACCCGGTGACGTACGTGACGCTCGGAAACCTTAAATCCACGCCGACGCTCGTGTCTATATTCGGGCTCGTCGTGATGGCCGTTCTTCTCGCGCTCAGGATGAGGGGAGCGGTGCTCATCGGCATACTCGCGACCGCGGCCGCGGGACTGGCGCTCGGAGTTATCAAATTCGACGGCATCGCCGCGGCCCCGCCGTCGATCGACCCGACCTTCTTCAAGCTCGTCATACCGAACGTCCTCGAGGACCCGCACCTCATAACCGTCATATTCGTATTCCTCTTCCTCGACATGTTCGACACTATAGGGACGCTCATAGGGGTGAGCCAGCAGGGCGGTCTCATGAAGGACGGGAAGCTCCCGAGGGCGAGGCAGGCCCTTCTGTCGGACGCCATGGCGACGTCGGGCGGCGCGCTCCTCGGAACGTCTACGGTGTCGAGCTACGTCGAGAGCGCGGCAGGCATCTCGGCAGGGGGAAAGACGGGGCTCACCGGGATAGTCGTCGCCGTGCTCTTCATACTGGCGATATTCCTTAGCCCCCTCGTTCACATGATAGGCGCCGGTATAGACGTGGGTAACGGCGTTAAGCTCTACCCCGTCATAGCGCCCGCGCTTATAATCGTCGGGAGCATGATGTTCAAGAACGTCGTTCACGTCGAGTGGGAAGACTACACGGAATCTATCCCGGCGTTTTTGACGCTCGTCATGATGCCGCTCACCTTCAGCATCACCGAAGGCATCTCCTTCGGCGTTATCTCGTACGTCTTACTCAAACTGGTGAGCGGGAAGGGAAAGAGGGTTCACTGGCTCCTTTACCTCTTCGCCGTCCTCTTCGTCGCAAGATACATTTGGCTCGAATGAGAGCCGTATCATCCGCCCGTGCATACCCGTAATATTGTTCAGAACATATTAAGACGAGTTGTATAATCCCCGCGTTTCCATACAATTAACCGTGTGAAGAAAGTTAATATAGCCCTCATACAGACAAAGGTCTCGGACGACGTCCGGAAGAACGTCGAGAAGACCATCGGAATGGTGGAAGAGGCGGCCGAAAACGGGGCGGAGATAATAGCCCTCCAGGAGCTCTTTCAGACTCCTTACTTCCCCCAGCGTGAGAATCTGAAAAAGGACGATTACGCCGAGAACGTTAACGGCTACACCGTCTCCGAAATGAAAAAGGCGGCGGGCAGGCTCGGCGTTACCATCATCGTACCCTTTTACGAGAAGAAGGACGGGAAGTACTTCAACACGGCGGTTGTGATCGGCAAAAATGGCCGGCTGTCCGGAAGGTATCACAAGATTCACATCCCTCACGACCCGGGCTTTTACGAGAAGGAATACTTCGAGGAAGGACGGGGCGGGTATGTCGTATTCAAGTCCGGAAACGTAAAATTCGCGGTGCTCATTTGCTACGACCAGTGGTTCCCCGAGGCGGCACGCATGGCGCGGCTCGCCGGGGCGGAGATAATCTTCTATCCGACCGCAATAGGAAGGATCATAGGCTATGACGAAGAAGGCGACTGGCACGATGCGTGGGAGACTGTGCAGAGGGGGCACGCGATCGCCAACAGCGTCTACGTCGCCGCCATTAACCGCGTCGGACAGGAGGGCAGGATGAGGTTCTGGGGGAAGTCCTTCATTTCGGACCCCTTCGGAAAGGTGATCGTGCGCGGCTCGGGGACGAAAGAGCAAATAATCGCAGCCGAGCTCGACCTCGAAAGGAACGACTTCTACGCCGAAGGCTGGGGGTTCCTCCGAAACCGGCGGCCCGACACCTATAAAGGCCTTACGACGGGGAAGTTTGTCAGGAAATCGAAGAAGCTCGAAGACGTTGCGCACTATAAAGACATGAAGAAGGCGCTCAGGCAGAAGTAACCTCACATGAACAAAAGTAACTCGAATTACCTGATGCCCGCCGAATGGGAGCCTCACGAAGCTGTATGGCTCGCGTGGCCCTACGACGAGATCACGTTTCCCGACAGGGTCGAAAGGGCCGAGGATACGTTCGTCGAGATGATAAAGGCCCTCGAAGGAAGCGAGCGGGTTGAGCTCCTCGTCCTCGACGAAGAGATGAAGGAAAGGGCCCGGGAAAAGCTCACGGTGGGCGGTGCAGGAAAAGACGCAGTAAGATTCCACGTCACGGATTACGCCGATGTGTGGCTAAGGGACACAGGCCCGATCTTCGTAAGGGACTGGAGCGGCAGGAAGGTTATCACGAAGTGGATTTTCAACTCGTGGGGCGGAAAGTTCGAGGAGCT